>JBNJJK010000007.1:0-217676 GCA_051750125.1 Pseudomonadota bacterium | reverse complement strand
GGTGGCACACGCTCGATAGAAAAATCCAAACACTTATTAAAAATTTATATTAACATTAGTTCAATTTTATTAATTGGTAAAAATAAACGGAAATCACATGGAAGAAGTAACAAAAGAAATTGCATTATCATTGAGCATGAAGACAATATTCATCACAACATTTGCCGCAATCATCACTATATCAATTGCAGTAATAATAAAACCTACAATACTAATAGCTAGAGATTTTATTGCTTGGAAACTTATTGAGCGCTTTTATGCCAATCCTGTAGAAGAAGGTAATATAGAAAAGTTATTTCGTCTTAAAATAAGGCTACAAACGCAATTCAAAGAAAGCGTGGATTACCACATCTATGATGATGAGCTAGTAGAAGCTTTCATTGGGGATGAGAGAACAGATCCACAATATGTTTTTATATATCAAAGAACCAAAAAAGCAATAGGAATTGAAATAATACAATTACAAGAAAAAATAGAAAGAAAAAGCAAACGGCTATCATTTGTACTTCAGCACCTTGGCATGAAAGACATAAAAAACCCTCTTGAGGAGCTTGAAATAAAATATGAAGAACACTACAGAATGAACACACCTAGAAATATAAAAATAGATTACGATTGGTCAGAAGATGATGCCATTAAAGAAATAAAGAAACATCTTTAACGCATAAAAATCGTTAATTTTTAGATACCCATCATGGAATGGTACGTATTAAGCAATAGGTGCTATCGATAACAATCATTAAAATAAGTTACTTAAAAAAAGAAACGCAATTCATTTATAACCAAGCCAGACTAAAAGATTGCTTCTAATCAACCTAAGCGAGTTCAACAGCAAAGTAGCTGTAAAGACTGCCATCCAAACACAAAAAATCACGTAGTAAAAATTCTGCAACAGACCTAGTGAAAACTGAGCAACAGCCGTAAGAATAGAAAAAAGAATAGAAAAAAATAGAAAACCAGTAAGATTCGCAAGAGGCTTATATAACACCTTATAATCGATTTCCCCCTCGTCACTAAGAGCATTCATTGCCCTATATTTCTTTATATATGAATCAGAATCAAACAGCTTATCCTTTAGATTAACCACGACAAAAGTTTTAAGAGATAAAAGAAAAGAACCTACAGTTAAAAAGCCAGAAAAAAGAAAACCTCTTAGCTTATCACCATAAAAAATGACGAAATCCTCTGCACAACCAGCATAAAGATTAGACACTAAATACAGACATACCAATGAAACAATCAAACATAAACAAAGCTGAGACAAAAGGCTTGCCTCAATTTTTTTAAGCAGCTTATCAACAAATAAAAACTTGCTAAGTTTATGTATTAATTGCGAAGATGGGCGCATTTTCAGGCTTCTCTAATATACCAATAAGATCATCAAGTATATCATTCTCAACAAACTCAGATGCTTTAAGCTCGTCAACACGATATGCTAGATCATCAAAGTCCTCCTGACCAAAATCATGAGGGCATTTAATTAGATTCACTATTCGCTCTTCACCAAACTCGTCTTCTGCAACTGCCTTTCCTCTTAGAAAACCAAAGGTATTACATAACTGTCTCGCAGCCTGGGCAATATTATCAACATCTTCTGTAACTCCGATTCGGTATTTAAGTGAAACAGAGTCAGAAAGTTGACGAGCGGCAATAGCAGCATCAGTTGGTGATTCAACCGCCTCAAAAGTCACATCAAGCTCTTTTACTTTTCTATAAGAGCGTATAATTTGATCGACCTCTCTGCTATCAATTAAAATAGCAAATTTCGGCCTACCTGCGTATTTTTGTTTCGCCTTCTCATGTTGTTTTAAATTATTAAAGGGTGCTTCGCCAGGAGCAAGTTGTAAATACTCATCAAGTATGAGCGATTGCTTTTTTTCATAGAATATCTTCTTACAAACATCACCAAAAGTGTTGGCACTACACGAGTTATGATAGTACTGGTAAATCCCTTTTTTAGTATCCTTTCTAATCGCAAAAAAATTAAAATCTACTAATTTATCTTCACCAATTAAATCTTCTGTCTTAAGCGTAAGCTCGCCACCATCCATCCTTGCCTTACAAAATCGCCTCTGATCTTTTAATGTTACAACAAGCCCTAAAAGGAATCCTTCCCTAGTGGTATTATCAAAATAGAAATGTCTCTCTGATGAAGGGCTTTCCACTATCACCCCTGAGATCCGTTCTAACTCTTCATAAAAATTTTCAGAATTTATATTGGGGCAATCACTATTTAGTTTTATACCAACGTACTTAACCTTCATAAACCACGTTTCCCTATCATTAAAATATCACACAACCCTTCCAATCCGAATCTCACACCGCCCTAGAATCTCCACATCGTGCATATCCTGCGGCTTGATCATCTCCGGCTGGTAGTGGTCGTTGTCGCTGATCAAGTACAGCGCCCCCCGCCAGGCGCTGCACCCGCTTGATTCTTCGCTCGCCGCACCGCATCTCGTTAACTTTATTAACAAACCCTAACTCATGGATCACCGTAACACCATTATCCCGAAGTCAATTTATCCACGGATGACCAACGATCTGATGCGCTCGAGTCGCACGCTACCTCCACCGTCAGTGGCTCTGGGCTGAGGGGCCTTTTTTGCGTACAATTGCGCGTCAATAAACGCCCGCTTCTATTACGTCGCTCCGGTGTCCAACTTTCACCTATTTCACGACGTAACTTCATACCGCATCCAAGTGATGCAAGTGACTGATATGACGAATCAAAGCTCTGCTAATGCTGCTCGCCGGTTTTCGGTTGCGCCCATGATGGACTGGACTACCCGGGACTACAGAGCCTTCGCGCGTACCTTGAGTACGCGTGCGTTGCTGTATACCGAGATGGTGACCACCGGCGCTATTTTGCATGGCTCGCCGCGTGAGCGCTTTCTGGGCTTTGATGACGTTGAGCACCCGATTGCCCTGCAGCTGGGCGGCAGCGATGCCGTTGAGCTTGCCGAGTGCGCGGCGATTGCCGAGGCGTGGGGCTATGATGAAGTCAACTTGAACGTTGGCTGCCCGAGCGATCGGGTGCAGAACAATATGATCGGCGCCTGCTTGATGGGCTACCCGGAAAAAGTCGCGGCGGCGGTCAAGGCTATGCAGGCGGCGGTGTCGATTCCGGTGACCGTTAAATGCCGCATCGGCGTCGATGATCAGGATGAAGACGCTGACTTGGCGCGGTTTATTGACACCGTGGCGGATGCGGGCTGCGATACCTTCACCGTGCACGCGCGTAAAGCCTGGCTTCAGGGCCTGTCGCCCAAGGAAAACCGCGACGTGCCGCCGCTCAACTACCCCCGCGTGCATCGTCTGAAGCAGCAGCACCCGGCACTGCACATCGGCATTAACGGCGGCATCAAGACCTTGGCCGAATGCCAGGCGCAGCTCGAGCACGTGGATAGCGTGATGGTGGGTCGCGAAGCCTATCAGAACCCCTGGCTACTAGCGGGCGTGGACGAGCAGCTGTTTGGCACGCCGGGGCCCGCCGCCAGCCGGATGGACGCCGCTCGCGCGTTTCGCCCCTATATACAGAAACGCCTGGACGAAGGCGCCAAGCTCAACCACATCACGCGCCATCTGCTGGGGCTGTTCCAGGGGTGCCCTGGCGGACGGCGTTTCCGCCGCCACCTGTCGGAACACGCTCATAAAGACGGCGCGGGCCTACGCCTGTTCGACGAGGCGCTGAGCCTGGTTCGCGAGCCGTCTGACGACTTTCCTCGCCAACAGTCAGAAGCCACCACCTCAGACGCAAAACAGCCCGCCACCGCTTAACGGTGACGGGCTATACTTAGGCTACAACCGAAGTGATGACTTACTGGCCGCGCACGCTCTGTTCGATACGCTTGCCGATATCCGGGTCGACGTTGCGCCAGTACTCGAAGGCCCGCTCCAGTACCGGCTCGGTTACCCCGCCAGAAAGATGCCCCACCACGTTGGACACCAGCCGTTCACGCTGAGCGTCGTCCATTACCTCACGTACCAGCGCACCGGCTTGGCTCCAATCATCGTCATCCGGGCGTAGCGTATAGGCCGCACGCACGAACTGGCCGTCGGTGGACCAGACGGCATCTTCCGGGTAGCGCTCCGAATTGGCGACCGGGCCGCCTTTGCTGTTCGGCGTGTAAACCGGATCGGTGGAATGCCTGATGCGCATGGCGCCGCCCTGGGCATAGCTATGCACCGGCGTCTTGGGCGAATTGACCGGAATGTGCTTGTAGTTCACCCCCAGCCGGGCACGGTGCGCGTCGGCGTAGGAGATCGAACGCGCCAGCAGCATCTTGTCCGGCGAAAGGCCGGTACCCGGCACCATGTTGTTGGGCTCGAACGCGGCCTGTTCGATCTGGCTGTGGAAATCCGTCGGGTTCTCATTAAGCGTCAGCTTGCCGACCTCAATCATCGGGTAGTCGTCGTGGGGCCACACCTTGGTTAGATCGAAGGGGTTGATGCGGTAGGTCTTGGCATCGTCAAACGGCATGATCTGCATCTTCAGCGTCCAGGTGGGGTAATCCCCCCGCTTAATGGCCTCGAACAGGTCGCGGCGGTGATAGTCGGCATCGGTGCCGGCCATTTCATCCGCCTGCTGCTGGGTCATGCACTTGATGCCCTGGTCGGTCTTGAAGTGATACTTCACCCAGAAGCGCTCGCCTTCCGCGTTGACCCACATGTAGGTGTGGCTCGAGTAGCCGTTCATGTGCCGCCAGGTGGCCGGAATGCCGCGGTCGCCCATCAGCCAGGTCACCTGATGGGCGGATTCGGGCGCCAGCGTCCAGAAGTCCCACTGCATGTCGTGGTCGCGTAGACCGTTGTCGGCACGGCGCTTTTGCGAATGGATAAAGTGCTGAAACTTCATCGGGTCGCGAACGAAAAACACGGGGGTATTGTTACCCACCATGTCGAAGTTGCCCTCTTCGGTGTAGAACTTTACAGAAAACCCGCGCGGGTCCCGCCAGGTGTCGGGGCTGCCGCTTTCTCCGGCCACGGTAGAAAAGCGAATCACCACGTCGGTTTTGGCGCCTTTCTGGAGGAAGGCGGCCTTGGTGTATTGGCTGACGTCGTGGGTTACCTCGAAATGCCCGAACGCCCCGCTGCCTTTAGCGTGGGGCTGGCGGTCGGGAATCATTTCGCGGTTGAACGCCGCCATCTGCTCCATCAGATAATGGTCGTGCATGACAATCGGGCCGTCCTGGCCTACCGAAAGCGAGTACTCGTCGCTGGATACCGGATTGCCTGCTTCGTTGGTCGTGTTGTTGGGCTTGTCGCCTGCCATCGTTAGTTCTCCCTTCATTCGAGGTGGCGCGGTCAGCATCCAGTCACCGTCTTTGCTGCTAATCGCCGGCCACTGGTGTTGGCTGCGTTAGTCAGTCATCAGTTATAGTTAAAGAAAGGACTTCCCGCCATCCGTGGCCGTTGCCCATAGGCTATTACACCGATAGATTCTGATTATCCGCCGCCGTCAATACAGCGAATCAGGGGGCGGCGCTAGGCTTGAGTTGAAGCTTTCGACGGCCGTTTCGGCCTCTTCGATGGCGTCAAAGCGGGCGATATGAAACAGCGCCTCGCCTTCGTTGGCCAGCGGCAGGCGGCTCATGCCAATGACGATGCCGTCGGCCATGGCGCGCACGTCACCCTCGTCGTTGCCGAACGGGTCCGCCACCTTGCCCAGCACCTCGCCTTTGGCGACGCGCGCCCCCAGGCGCACCTTGGGTCGCAGAATGCCGTCGATGGGCGCCCGCGCCCAGCTCGACCCATTGGCAACTTCCGCCGGGGCCGGCGAACGTCGCCGTTGCTCGCCGCTGAGCATCCCCAAACGGCGCATCACCCGCAGCACACCGCGTACCCCTGGGGCAATCGCCCACTCATCAAAACGCAGCGCTTCCCCGGCTTCATAGGTAAGCACCGGAATACCGCGACTTTGCGCGTAGTGGCGCAGGCTGCCCTCGCGCAGCTCGGCGTTGAGGACCACCGGCGCGCCAAAGGCATCGGCCATGCGGTCGGTTTCGCTCTCCGGGATGAGCTGGGCGCGGATTTGCGGCAGGTTCGTCCGATGGATCGCACCAGTGTGCAAATCAATAATATGCGTGGCGTGATCGACGATTTCCTCGCGGAAAAGCGCCGCGACCCGGCCGCCTAGAGAGCCTGACTCGCTGCCCGGAAAGCAGCGGTTGAGGTCGCGCCGGTCAGGCAGGTAGCGGGTTTGCTGCAGAAAGGCGAATACGTTGACCACCGGCACGGCAATCAGAGTGCCCCGCAGGCTGTTGATGGCTTTGGCGCGCAATACGCGTCGGACGATCTCCACGCCGTTGATTTCATCGCCGTGGATGCCACCGCACACCAGCATGACCGGGCCGTTGCGTCGCCCGTGCACCACCTCTACGGGGATATGCAGTGGCGTGTGGGTATACAGGCGTGCCACCGGCACATCGATTTGTAAGCGCTTGCCGGGAGCGATGCTGTGTCCGGCAAGTTGGAAAGCGGCTCGTGCCATGAGGTGTCTCGTTTTACGGGTCGTTCAGCTTGCACTGTCACGACGTTTAAAAACAGCGTTTCTACTGCCTCTTTATACGCCCGCCACACAAAAATACCAGCCCCCAAGGCACCTTAGCGGCTATCGCGCGTTTCCATACACAATTGAATGTAAAGTAATGGCGGAATCAGATAAAATGTGAGCACAAATACCGTCAACGAGGTTGTGTTTCCATGGCAAGAAAGACAAAGGCTGAAGCAGCGGCCACGCGCGAGGCGCTGCTCGATGCTGCGGAGGATATGTTCATGGAACACGGCGTCGCCCGCACGTCGCTAGAGCAGATCGCTCGCCAAGCCGGGATGACACGGGGCGCGGTTTACTGGCACTTTAAAAACAAGGGCGATATGTTTCGCGCCATGCTAGAGCGCGTTCGTATGCCATTTCAGGACCTGGTGGATGAAATCGAGGCGCTTGAGCACGACGTTTCCTCGCTGGAAGCCATTCGGTTGGCCTGCCTGCAGGGCTTGCAGCGCTTCGAGCAGCACCCCCGCTCGCGCCGGGTACATGCCATCCTGATTCATCGCTGCGAGTTTTTCAGCGATATCGACCCAATCGCCATGCAGCAGGAAATCGCCGACGAATGTCGCGACTCGCTTTACCAGCATCTACTTATTTCACAACAACAGCAGATGCTCGCCGAAGACCTCACCCCCGAGGTCGCCACCGACCTTCTCCAGTCCATGCTCTCCGGCCTGTTTCACGAGTGGATACGCGACCCCGCTCGCTTTTCGATCTACGACCGCGGCGTGCTGCTGGTCAATCAGCTGATTGGCATGATGCATCGCCAGGGCGATACCAGCAGCACTCGCTGAGCGCTAATGAGGGGCTAGCGTCCCCTCAGCGCGGGGCTTTTTTGACTTGCCTTTGAGCTGGCGAAGCCGTGTGCGGGTCTCGAGAAACGTATCCTTCGTAACACTACGGAACGCATCTTCGTCGGGCAGGTATTTGACCAGCACACGGTATTCACCCTCGTTTTCCAGTCGGTCTTGCTTGCCCAGCAAGCGCACTTCGCAGGATGGATCATCGGTGAGCACGGCGCGCCCCGGCTGTCCTTCACCAGCCGCCTGGGTGACCTTGACGCACTTGCCCAGCAGGCTGCGGCGTGCCTGGTGGCGATGAAACCACGGCCCCACCTGCCGACACAGGCTTTCCGCGATGGGCGATGCCAACGCAAAGCTTGCCCACAACAGCACCACCCCTATCGGAATGATAAATAGCCCCACCGACAACCAGCGCAACACCAGCAACTCCACCGCCAGGGTCATGCCCGCTGCCAGCACAATCAACCAACTCAAGGCGACAGTCGCCGGTACCCCCGCAAACCCGAGGGCGACCAGGGCACTGGCCAGATGGTCATCGCGCAGGCTGTCTTTTTCGAACAGTTCCACAGGCGCTATTCGTAGCAGGACCAATAGCCAATAAAGCCCGACTATCGGCAACAATACGCTGAACAGGATAAACGGAAAACTCATCAACAGCTGGCGTACGGTATCCATATCGCGTCCCTCCTACGCTTATGCTCAATTTATTGAGCCTTGTCCTATCAGCGTAGCGGCCTGCCCTGGCAATAACATGTAGCAGCGCAGCATAAAAAAACGGGCACCATCGTTAGCGATGATGCCCGTCAATTTTTGTTGGTTCAGCGGGGTGGCTTAACGGCCTTGCTCGACCGCCGACTGATCGCTTTGCCGGGATTTACCGCGGAACTTGCGGCCTAACCAGTCAGAGGTCTGGGCGATCATGACGTAGTAGCTGGGCACGAACAGGCTGCCCAGAATGGCTACCGTGGCCATGCCTACCGCCACCGTGGTGCCGATGTGGTGGCTGCTGACGTCACTCGCCCCAGTGGCCAACGCCAGCGGCAGCGTACCGAAGATAAACGCAAGCGATGTCATCACAATCGGCCGGAAACGCAGCTCGGCGGCAGTGATGGCCGCTTCCTTGATCGTTTTGCCCTGCTCCTTACGCTGCAGCTCGGCAAACTCGACGATCAGGATGGCGTTTTTGGCGGCCAGGCCGACCACCACCAACAGGCCGATTTCCACGTAGATACTGGTATCCAGCCCGCGCAGTACGATACCGCCAACGCCCCCCAGGAACGCAAAGGGCGTAGAGGTCAGCACCGCCAGTGGCAGCGACCAGCTTTCATACTGAGCCGCGAGGATCAGGAACACCATCAGGATGCCGAAGACAATCGCAAGCGTAGCCGTATTGCCCATTTCGGCTTCCTGATAGGCGGTACCGGTCCAGCCCATGCCCCAGTTTCTGCCCAGGGTGTCGGAGACGATTTCATCCATCGCCTCGATCGCCTGTGCCGAGCTGTAGCCTTCCGCCGGGCCGCCCTGGAACTGCGCCCCCAAGTAAACGCCAAAGCGTGATACCACGGCGGGTTTGGCTTCCCGCTCGAGGCTTACGAACTCGGACAGCGGGATACGCTCGCCATCACCACCGCGCACGTAGACGTGGTTCACGTCATCGGGCGTCAGGCGGAACTCGTCCTCGTTTTGCAGATACACCTGGAAGTTTCGGTTCTGGTAGCTGAAGTAGTTAACAAAGCCGGTACCGAAGGTGTTGGACAGCGTCGAATGCAGGTCTTCCAGCGACACGCCGTAACTCAGCGCTTTCTGCTGATCGATATCAGCGCGGTAGCCGGGTACGTTGACGCTAAAGGTCGAGAACACCTGCTCGAGTGCCGGGTGCTCATTGGCTTTTTGCGTGACCTCAAGCGAAGCTTCGTAAAGCTCTTGGGAGCTTGCCCCGCCAAAGGACTGCAGATAGCCGGTGAAGCCGCCGGTGGTCGACAGCCCCTGTATCGGTGGCGCGTTAAACGCCATGGCCGACCCACCGGGGATTTCAGCGCCAATCTGCATGATCTGGCCGACGAGTTCGTTGGCGGTGATATCACGCTCGGCCCAAGGCGCCAGGTTGATAAACATCACGCCGCGGGCGGTATTGACCGCGCTGGACAAGATGTCGTAACCGGCAATCGCCGACGAATATCGCACCCCGGGAATGGCCTCAACCCGCTCGCTTAGCGCGGCCATGTAATCTTCCGTGCGCTCCAGCGAGGCGGCATTGGGAAGCTGTATACTCGCCAGCACCACCCCCTGGTCGGTTTCAGGCACCAGGCTTGAGGGGGTGTTTTGGTACAGCCACGACGAGCCACCGATAACTACCCCGGTCAACACCAGCGCCACCACCCAGAAGCGCACCAGAAACTTCACCACCACCATGAAGGCCGCGGTAATGGCAGCAAACAGTCGGTCAAACAGGCGCAGCGGGGTGTTCACCGCACGCATGAATTTGGACTCACTGTGCTTGGGCTTGTGCTTGATGAAAATTGCCGACAGCGCGGGCGTGAAGGTCAGGGCCATCAGCGCCGAGAACGCCACCGATATCGCCACAGTCAGGGCAAACTGCTGGTAGATCTGCCCGGTAAAGCCGCCGAGGAACGCCACGGGAATAAAGACCGCCGCCATAATCAGCGAGGTCGCGATGACCGGCCCACCGACTTCCTTCATGGCGCGAATCGTGGCGTCCTTCACGCTGATGTCGTCGTCCTCACTGAGCACCCGCTCAACGTTTTCGACCACCAGTATCGCATCGTCCACCACTATCCCGATCGATAACACCAATGCGAACAGCGTCAACAGGTTGATCGAGAAGCCGAACATGTAAAAGCCAGCGAAGGTCGCCAGTACGGACACCGGCACCACCGACATGGCGATCACCGTGAACCGCCAGTTCTGCAGGAAGATGAACAGAATGACGCCGACGATCAGGAAGGCTTCAATAAAGACTTTCACCACGGTACTCACCGAGGCGTCGATAAACAGCGTAGTGTCGTAGGGCACCACGTACTCAAGCCCCGGCGGGAAACGATCGCCCAGCTCTTCCATGGTGGCATTCACCGCCCGCGCGGTTTCCAGCGCGTTGGCACCCGGCTGCTGGTTGATGATGATGGGCGTCATGGCCTCGCCGTTCAGGCGTGCATCTACCCCGTATGACGAGGCACCAAGTTCAATACGCGCGACATCATCCAGGCGTAACGTTGAACCGTCCGGGTTGGTGCGCAATGCAATGTCACGAAACTCATCAACGTCATTAAGCCGTCCGCCCGCCGTGATGGTATAGGTATAGGCACGTGGATCGCTTTGCGGCGTGGCCGCCAGGCTGCCCGCAGGAACCTCAGTGTTCTGCGCGCGAATGGCCGACGCCAGCTCGCTGGGCGTCAGGTCGTACTGCGAGAGCTTTTCCGGATCCATCCAGATACGCATGGCAAACTCGCCGCCGCCCAGCACCTCGGCTTCACCCACCCCAGGGACCTGGCGTAGCTCATCGATGATATTGAGCGTGGCATAGTTCTGCATGAAGACGTTGTTGTAATCGCCCTCTGGCGAGGTCAGTGCCACGAACATCAAGATCGAGCTTGAACGCAGCTCTACTGTTACGCCCTGCTCCTGAACGGCTTCGGGGAGTTGAGAAAGCGCCCCTTGCACCCGGTTGTTGACGTTGATCGTACTGGTATCGCCTTCGCTACCGATATCAAACGAGACGTTGAGCGACATGCTGCCATTATCGCTGCTGTTCGAGGTCATGTAGATCATGTCCTCGACCCCGTTGATCGCCTCCGCAATCGGCGCGGCGACGGTCTGGGCGACGGTTTCGGCGTCGGCCCCCGGGAACTGCGCCTGCACCGAGACGGTCGGCGGTACAACACTCGGGTACTGCTCGATGGGCAGCACTCGCATGCTGACGACCCCGATGATGGTCAGGATAATCGCCAGAACCGTCGCAAAGATGGGGCGGCTGATGAAGAAATTAGAGAAATTCATTGCGAGGAATCCCCTTCCTCATCGCCTTCCTGACCGCCGCCAGAACCGCCGCCCTGGGCCTGCTGTGCCTGTTCGGCGGCTTCTTCTTCCTGCTCCGCCTGCTCTTCTTCGACGTTTTCAACTACCTCGTCGGCATCGCCTTCAAACGGTTGCGGATCAATCGCCGTGCCAGGCTCGATACCGGTCGGATCGCCGACTACCACACGATCACCTTCCTCGAGGCCATCGCGCAGAATCTGCCACGGGCCGGCCACTTCGCCAAGGCTGACCGTGCGCGAGCGGGCAAGGTCATCGTCATCCAGCACAAAGACCTGAGGGCCCATCAGGCCTTGGGTAACGGCAATTTCAGGCACCGCATAAACGCCGTAGCGCTTCAGGCCTTCTATACTTACGCGGACAAACTGGCCCGGCAGAATTTCACCGTCGGGATTATCAAAGGTGGCGCTGGCTTGAACGGTGCTGGTGCTGTCGCTGACTCGCGAGCCCACATAGTCCAGACGTCCTTCAAGGGATTGGTCGTCTCCTCCATCGCGTCCCGGCAGCGCCAGGGTGGCGCGAATGTCTTCCACCGATTCTTCTTCACGCAGCTGGCGGCGCAGGGCAAAGGCGTCGTCCTGCGGCATCTGGAAGCGCACTTCCAGGGGATCCAGCGGGGTAATGGTGGCAAGCTCGCTGCCGGACTGCACCAGATTGCCCACGTTGATCTCGCTCAGGCTGATCATGCCGGCCACCGGGGCGGTCACTTCGGCATAGTCCAGGTCGATCTGGGCGCTTTCCAACGCCGCTTCGGCTTGGGCGACATTGGCTTGGGCAACGCCTAAATCTGCGCGTGCCTGATCGTAATCCTGACGGCTTACCGAGTTTTGATTCAGCAGCCGCTCAAAGCGTTCGGCGTCGCGCTGGGCGCGGGAAAACTCCGCCCGGGCGCTTTGCAGGTCGGCTTCGCGCTGGTTCACCGTGGCGCGATAAACGTCCGGCTCGATGGAATAAAGTAGCTGGTCTTCTTCGACAAATTCCCCTGGCTCAAAGTGGCGCTCCTGCAAGTAGCCGGTAACGCGGGCGACCAGAGTCACTTCATCGTCGCTGCGCAGCAGCGAGGCGTAGGATTTGTTCAACGGCAGGTCTTGTCGTGCAGCCTCCGTGACTTCGACTTGCATGGGAGGTGATTCTTGTTGCTGCTGGCCTTCCGCTTGCTCGGCTTGTTCTTCCTGGCCGCAGGCAGCAAGCAGCGCACTAGCGCCTACGACCATGAGCGCGCTGCGAACGCCATAAAACTTCATTTTCATTACTTTTTCCCTTGAGGCGCTTATAAAACCGGCACAGACTACAACCATACATGTATGAATGTAAATATTTGGCGGCCACAAGGGCCGCCAAGAGGGCCGTTACTGATCGAGTTCTGGGCGCTCACCAATGTTGGTGACGCTGCTTGAATTGCTGTCTTCGGGCAGCGTAAAGGTAACTTCTTCGCCTTGTAGCCAGGCGTTAATATCCTCGACGGCCTCGACGTCCAGACGACCGGACTGCTGGCGCAACGACAGCAGGTTGACGACGTAGTCGTAACGGGCCTGGGCGTAGTCGGAGATCGCGTTGTAGAGGTTCTGCTCGGCATTCAGCACGTCGACGATGTTGCGGGTACCCACTTCGTAGCCGGCCCGGGTGGCGTCCAGAGCGCTCTGGTTGGACACGATGGCCTGCTCACGGGCATCCACGGTGGATACGTCGTTGCTGACCTGGGTGTACAGCGAGCGTACCTGCTGAACAGTGTCGCGGCGCTGGGCTTCAAAGTCGTACTGACTGGCTTCCAGCTGGTAGGTGCTCTGGCGGATGCTGGCCTGGGTGCTGCCACCGGTATACAGCGGCCAGTTGGCGCTCAGGCCTATCTGGCTTGAGGTGTCATAGCCCTCGTAACCATCGATGTCGTTGTCGGAATACTGGTAATTTGCAAAGGCTTCAAGCGTCGGTAACCGCTGGGCTTCGGCGATGCCGACACCGCTGCGGGAAACCTCAACGCCTGCCTGCTCGGCGAGCACCAGCGGGTTGTTCTCCACGGCCAGATCCACCCATTCGTCGCGATTGGATGGGGTCGGCGGGGCAATGGGATAGTCGTCGCTCAGCGCCTCGATATTGGCGTAGCGCTGACCGGTCAAACGCTCGAGCACCTCGAAGCTGACCTGCAAATCGCTCTGGGCGGCGATCCGCTCAGCGCGGGACTGATCGAAACTTGCCTGGGCTTCCTCGACTTCGGTAATCGCGATCAGGCCGACTTCGAACTGCTCTTGCGCCTGTTCGAGCTGGCGGCCAATGGCGCGTTCCTGAGCCAGCCGGGCGTCGAGAATGTCGTTGGCGCGCAGAATGTCGAAGTACGCCGTTGCCACGTCGATCAGCACTTGCTGCTCGGTGGACGCCAGCACGTAGACCTGCTGGTCGATTTGCCGCTCGGCTTGGGTCACTTCGCGGCTGTTGCGCGCGTCAAACAGCGCTTGCGAAGCTTCGAGCGTCAGGCT
This sequence comes from Pseudomonadota bacterium, assembly GCA_051750125.1. Lineage (GTDB taxonomy): Bacteria > Pseudomonadota > Gammaproteobacteria > Pseudomonadales > Halomonadaceae > Vreelandella. Next base: position 203,802 of record JBNJJK010000007.1, on the reverse strand, counting down.
GACGCTATTGAACGGGTCGTCATTGCCGGGCGGATTGCTTCCGCCACCGTTCGGCTGCTCGACCTGGGCGTCCCCCGCGCCGCTTTGGCTTTCATACTGGCGGTTGTGCGCCACGTTGCCCGAGGCATTCACCTGGGGCAGCAGGTCACCACGGGCGACATCCCGCCCTGCTTCGACGCTCTGGCTTTCGGAACGCGCCGAACTCAATTCGGCATTGTTTTCCAGCGCATCGCGGGTGATGGTAAGCAGATCTGCCGACCAAGCGGGCATCGCCCAAAGCGAAAGCACTACCGCGGGAAGCAGCTTACGCTGCGCCGTAAAGGGACGAAGGGTCTTGAAAGCCGACGTGGAAGGGAGTCGCAGCATAGCGTTTTCCTCATAAATAGAGCGGTCTGGGTGCTTACATACATTGTCGCATGTTTTTTTGGCGATACCAGACCCTGATCTGATTTTCAGTTTACGTTGCATGTTTCTTTTCGCCACGGCGACCCAGGCGCGACACCGTGCAAACCCGCTTTGCTCAACTCGTTTTCATCGACTCGCTTTCCTCGACTATGCTGTACGGCATCATGCTGCACAGCAATATACGATTCTCTGAGGCCCCCATGGATCGCATCGACTATATCAACGTCCGCCAACTGGAAATCGCCGTGCGTATCTGGCACCCCGATGCGCCTAACACCGTGATTGCCTGGCACGGGCTTGCCCGACACGGCGGCGACTTTGCCTCTCTGGCCCGCCAGTTGGGGCCCCAGTGGCGGGTCATCGCCCCCGACACGCCAGGGCGCGGGCTTTCAAGCTGGTCGATGTATCCAGCCAGTGATTATTTATATAGCCATTATGTGACGATCGCGTTGGCGGTACTCGATCACTACCATATCGAGCGCGCCAACTGGATCGGCACCTCGATGGGTGGCTTGCTGGGCATGCTGCTGGCGGCGGATGACGCCACCGCCCAGCGAATTCGCTGCCTGGTACTCAACGATGTGGGCCCCGAACTGGACGGTCAGGCGCTGGCGGAGATGGCTACCTACTTTAGCGTCCTCAAGCGTTTCTCCACGATCAGCGAGCTGCAACAGGCCCTTGAGCAGCACTACCAAGGGTTTGGGCACCTTTCCCGCTACGAATGGCAGCACATGGCGCTCAGCAGTGCCCGACGCCTGCCCGACGGTAGCTGGAGCTTTCATTACGACCCGCGCATAGGCGAGCAGTTTGTCCACGATACCCCCCGCGATACCTGGAACGACTGGCAGCGTATCCGCTGCCCGCTGATGGTCATTCGCGGTGAGCATTCTGAGCTGCTGCAGGCCGCAAGCGTCACGCGCATGCAGCAAGACCAGCCCCAACTGGAAACGCTTGAGGCGGCGGGCTGCGGCCACGCGCCCATGCTCAACAATGCCCAGCAGGTAGTGCCGATCAAACGTTTCCTGTCCCACCACGCAGGCCTTACCACCTTCCAAACCACCCGCCCGGGGCAGTGGCTCAGCAATTGGTGGCATCGCCTTATTAACCAACGCGGTTAAACGTGATCAATGTGGTTAAAAGTGATAGTTGATCAGCGCGCCGCCCATGACCTGCGTCTCGTTACCCACGTCGTCGACGATCGGGCTGTCAGCGGCGTCGCCCGTTAACCGGGTGATGCCCAGTAGTCCAGTGACCGACCAGTCGCGGGTCAGGTAGTAGCTCAGGCTGCTGGTCAGGCCCATGCGGAAATAGCCATCGTTGGGTCGATAAACAGCAAGCCCGGAGCGGGCGCTCTCGACCGGCGAAATGCCAAACATATCCTCGGTCCAGTCGTCGCTGCTGTAGGTCAGCTCAGGGCCCACGGAAAAGGCCATCTGTTCGGACAGCATGGTCCTCCAGCTGGCCTTGAGCTCGGCTTCATAGCCGTCTATATCGCTGCCCAGCGGGGCTCTAGTGGCGGCTTCCAGCCCCCAGGGGCCGTCTGAATAGCGGGCGCGAACCCCCAGCGCTGCCGAATCATCCACTTTGTCCAACCCGCGAAGCTCACCGTCGTTGTCACGCCCGGACAGGTAGCTGATAAACGGCGACACCTCCCAGTTGCCCTGACGGAACAGGTTCCAGCCGATGCCATCGCGCACGCTGGCATAGAAGGTATCGCCATAGGTAACGCTGGCGCTGGGCCAGGCGCGGGTCTCGTTGTCGTCGCTACCCAGATATTCGGGCACGCTAAACACACCGGCGCCGACGCTTCCTTCCCACTGCGCGTAAGCGCTGCCCGAAGCAACCATGAGTAACGTGGATAATGCAGCTGCACGCCCCAGCGGGCGGAACCTACTCGATGCTGAAAGTGGCATAGCCAATAGTCTCGATGTCATGGTGAAGCCCAATACTCTAATGGCGGTAGGAAGCAATGCCTTTGACAATCGCAGGCCGTCTTCCTTGACGCTAGCAGTTGACGAACCAACCGCAGACACCGTGGCGGGCTGCGGCTGGATCGTCGGGTATCATGACGCGGAAAAATGCGCCATAACATACATTTATGAATGTAAATTAGCACTCGCTTCCACTCCCGTCAATTTAACTTCCATCCGGCAGTCAACGCTTGTACAAGAACCAGTCAACGCCCGACGCCAGCGCCGGGACGCCCTGAGCCAAAGGGGTGCAAACCCCGTTGTCCAAGGCGCCGAGTCACCCGACGAAAAACGCCACCAAGACGCTGCCTACCCGCCTGAAGGGCCTAATGCTTTATTACGGGGCGCTTGCAGATTAGGCGCCACTGGATGGTGCAGATTTGCGCCGCCCATCGCCTGAGCCTTATATAAGCACCCGCCTCCAGACACCCAGCGGATGGCCAACGAGATATTTAACATACTGATATATAGGCCTTTAAAAGTTAATCACTCGCTTAATCCGCTAGTTGGCATAGCAAATGCAACTGTCTGCAGGCGAGAAAGTGCCTGCGATATCCAGATTAGGCCAAAGGATTAGCACTGGACTATTTAACGCGGCGTTAATTAATCGAAATGACGAAGGAAAACCTCTCTATGTCATATCTAATGCCCAGTGAATTCGTCACTAAGCTAGTCGACCAGGGTGAAGCCAAGGTTTATATGGGCACCCGGGACACGCTTATTCGCGCCTTCATGGCCGGGGCGACCCTCGCACTGGCGGTTATTTTTGCCATTACCATCGCGACGCAGACCGGCAATTTCCTGATTGGCGCACTGCTCTTTCCCGTTGGCTTTGTCATGCTCTATCTGATGGGTTACGACCTGCTTACCGGGGTATTCACCCTAGTGCCGATCGCCTGGCTCGACAAACGCCCGGGCGTCACCCTGCCACGCATGCTGAAGTGCTGGGGATTGGTGGGACTCGGCAATCTTGCGGGCGCCCTGTTTATTGCCACCTTCGGCTATCTGAACTTCACCATGGGCGGCACCGAGGAAATCAACGACGTTGGCCAGATGATGATGTCCGTCGGTGAAAGCCGCACAGTAGGTTACCAGGACGCGGGGCTTGCCGGCTGGATCGTGCTGTTCATGCGGGGCATGTTCTGCAACTGGATGGTCTCAATGGGGGTGGTGGGTGCCGCGATCTCCACCACGGTCTCCGGCAAGATCATGGCCATGTGGATGCCGATCATCGTGTTTTTCTACCTTGGCTTCGAGCACTCCGTGGTCAACATGTTCCTGTTCCCGATCGGCCTGATGATGGGCGCCGACTTCACCCTGTACCAGTACATCATGTGGAACGAAATCCCCACGGTGCTGGGTAACCTGGTCGGTGGTCTTACCCTGGTGGGTCTGGTGCTCTATACCACCCACGTGCGTACCCAGGCCAAAAAGGTTCTGTCTTGAACGTCGTTATGTCGGCAACCAAAGGGCTCCATCGGCCCTCCACTCTAGAGGAGAACCATCATGGATAAGCTTGAAATGCGCCACACCCTGCTTGCTGCCAAAGCGCGCAAAAAGATGAGCTGGGACGATATTGCCGGCGCCGTGGGAATGTCGCCGGTATGGGTGGCCTCGGCCTGCTACGGCATGAACAGCGCCAGCCCCGATATCGCCAAGAAGATCTGCGCGACGCTGGATGTGGATGGCGACATCGCCGATGCCCTGGTGGCTTTCCCCACCAAGGTGTGGGACGAAGCCATTCCCCAGGACCCCTTCATCTATCGTCTTTATGAAGTGGTCGGCGTGTATGGTGAGACACTCAAGGACGTGGTGCAGGAGCAGTTTGGCGACGGCATCATGAGCGCGATCGATTTCACCATGGAAGTGGATAAGGTCGAGGACCCCAAAGGCGACCGCGTGCTGCTGACTCTCAACGGCAAGTTCCTGCCCTACAAGTCCTGGTAAGTCTCAAGCGTGGCGATGCTGCGCTCTACGCCGCTGCGAAAACTCCTGCCAAACAGGAGGACGTGGTTGAGCAGCGGATACAGCTGGAATAACGCCTCACGCCTCGGCCAATCGGTCGGGGCGTCGCCGTTCCAGTAGGCCTCGAAAAAGCTGTCATCCAGCGAGCCGAAGAGGGTCAGCATGGCAATATCGACTTCCGGGTAGTGGCGATAGATCGCCGGGTCGATGATGGCCGGGCCGCTGGGGGTATGCAGCACATTGCCGGACCACAGGTCGCCGTGCACCAAGCTCGCCGGGCGGTCCGGTAACCACGTTTCCAGCGCATGCGCTTGGCGGACAATGCGCTCGTGAAGCGCATTATCGATCAACCCATGCTGGTAGCACGCCTCGCTTAGCGGCATTAGCCGCCGCTCTCGTTGGAAAGCGCGCCCATCGCTCATTGGCGCATTCGGCTGCGGGGTGCTGCCACAGGCGTTATCCCAGTGCCAGCCATGTTGCTGGCCAACACTTGAGTGAAGCTCTTTCAAACCTTCGCCCAGTGCGGCATCATCACGCTTGCCGGACGTATCGAGCGCTTCCATCACCAGCCAGCCGTCCGCCAGCCCCAGTACCTGAGGCACCACCAATCTGGTGCACGCCCCGCGTAACGCCCGCAAGGCTTCAGCTTCGCCGCGCAGTCGATCCGCCTCATCATGCTTGACGACGACGCTTCCCTGGTCGGTATCCAACTGATAAACGGCGGCGATATCGCCGCCACTCAACGGCTGCAACCCGGCTTTGGGGGTTAAACCGGACGATTCGAGTAACGCGGCTAGGGCTGACTCCATCAACCTGCTCCTGAGCGCTGAATGTCAATCCATTGTGCCTGGCGGTTCAGGCCTGCGTCGACTCACCCCAGGCGCTGATCAATCAGCGTTTCCAGCTCGAGCTGGTCGTCGTGGAAACGACGAATCCCTTCCGCCAGCTTGTCGTTGGCCATGGGGTCCTGGTTGTGGCCCCAGCGGAAATCGGCTTCGCTGAGCGCGGGAAACGGCTTACCGTTACCGCCAGGCGGTGCAATCTGTGGGGTCACCTCGCCGTCCGCCGATGCCAGCTCTTCTAGCAGGGCCGGGGAAATCGTCAGCCGCGGGCACCCCGCCAACGCCAGTACCTGGCCGGTGGTGCGGAAACTGGCGCCCATGACCACGGTCTCGTAGCCGCCCTGGTTGGCACGCTCGCAAACGCCTTGCACAAACTTGACGCCCGGGTCGTCGTCCGGCGCGTAGTCCTTGCCGGTGGCGTTTTTGTACCAGTCGGTGACACGGCCGACGAACGGCGAGATCAGAAACACGCCCGCATCAAAACAGGCTTGCGCCTGGGCGTCGCTGAACAGCAGCGTCAGGTTGCACTGAATGCCTTCGCGCTCCAGCACCTCCGCGGCGCGAATGCCCTCCCATGTTGACGCCAGCTTGATCAGCACGTGGTCGCGGCCAACGCCTCGGGCTTCATAAAGCTCGATCAGCTCGTGGGCCTTGGCGATGCTAGCCTGGGTATCGAACGACAGCCGGGCCGCCACTTCGGTAGACACGCGCCCCGGCACCACGGCGGCGATTTCACTGCCTACCGCCACTGCCAACCGGTCAACGGCGTGGGGTACCTGCTGCTCGCGCGCTCCTCCGGCGGCTTTCACCTGGCTGAGTTCTTCGTCGATCATAGCCTGATAGCCCGGCAGGCTGAACGCCTTGAGCAATAGCGACGGATTGGTGGTGGCGTCCTGCGGCTGGTAGCGGCGAATCGCTTCCAGGTCACCGGTATCGGCCACCACCAGTGAGTGTTGTTTTAACTGCTGTAGTTGATCAGCCATATATAAATCTCCTTATTGACCGCGTACCTATCTTTTAATCAGTGTGGCCGTGGCGCTGGTGAAGCGCACTGCAATAACGCGAATACGCCGTCTGGTAAGCGGCCACCCGCGCGGGGTCGGGGTCCGCCTGGGATTGGGCATCCAAGGTTACCAGTCGTTCACATAGCGCTTCCAGCGTAACGCCTGACGCCCGCTGGTCGCACCACGCTGCCTGCAGAGCTCCACCCAGGGCGGCGGCATCGGTAATTTCGGGGCAGATCACCTGGGTATCGGTAATGTCCGCCACCATCTGGCGCCACACCGCGCTCTTGGCACCGCCGCCAATCAAACGAATCTGGCTGGCGCCGGCGGTCAGATCGCCGAGCAGTTCCAGGCCGTAGCGCAGACCGAACGTCGCCCCTTCCATCACCGCCCGGCATAGATTGGCCTGGGTGGCATTGAGACTGGTCAGGCCAAGGAAATCCGCCGAGGCCTCCGGCAGCATCGGCACCCGCTCGCCGTTGAAAAACGGCAGCACGGTCACGCCTTCCGCGCCGATGGGCGCACTCGCCACACGCTCGCCAAAGGCGTCGAGATCCAGACCAAACAGCTCGCGCACCCGGGTAGTCGCCGAGGTGACATTCATGGTGCAGATCAGCGGCAGCCATCCACCGGTGCTCGAACAGAAATTGGCAACCATGGCATTGTCGAGGACCACCGGCGCAGGCGAATACGCGCACACCGTACCCGATGTCCCCAAGCTTAACGTAATCAGCCCCGGGGTAATATTGCCGGTGCCAATCGCCCCCAGCATATTATCCCCGCCGCCGGAGGACACCACGACGTTATCAGATAACCCCAGCTCGGCGGCCACAGCGCTTTGCACCACACCGGCTGGCTCATGGGCCTCGAGCAGTCGGGGCAGCACGCGCTTCGGGTCCAGTTCCGGCGCGATTTCGGCCCACACATCCAGCCGCCAACGGCGCCGCAAGGTGTCGAAGTAGCCGGTGCCGGAGGCATCGCCGGCTTCGGTCACGCGGTTGCCGGTCAGCCAGAAATTGAGGTAATCGTGGGGCAGCAACAGGCTGTCGATACGCCCGTAGGCATCGGGGTGGTGCTCACGCAACCACGCCACCTTGGAAGCGGTATAGCCGGTTTGCAGGACCAGGCCGAGTTTCTCCAGGCAGCCTGCTTCACCGCCCAGGCGAGCAACCAGATCGCTATTGTGAGCGCTGGTTTCGGTATCGCACCATAGCTTGGCCGGATACACCGGTACACCGTCAGCGTCCAACGCGACCATGCCGTGCTGCTGGCCGGAGACCCCGATACCGCGCACCTGCCCGGCGTCGACACCCGCGCGCTCCAGGGCCTCGAAGAAGGCGCCCTTCAGGGCAGTCAACCACTCGCTGGGGGCCTGCTCGCGGCGGCCGTGCTCGCCTTCGTCCAGATGGTGAGGACGGCTGGCCTCGCCGCGGATCAGCCCATGCTCAACATCTACCACCACCACTTTAGTACTTTGCGTTCCACAATCGACGCCGATATACATCATTGAATTCCTTTGGACGAGACCAGATCCTCAAGCGTAGCGCGTGCGCCGCGTTCGTGCAGCGATGCGAGCGCCGCCAGATAGGCCGCAAGGAAGCGCGGCTGGTCGGCCAGGTCGCCAAACAGCTCGCGATTTTCGACAAACACCGTGGGCCGGGTGCGGTTATTGGCGGCAATCTCCATCAGCGAGGTTTTCAGGCGATCGACGATGTCGATGGGCTCGCCCTGCTCGTCCCGGCCTTCGGCGTAGCGGGCCCAACTGGCCACCACCGCGGCGCTGCGGCGGATCTCGCCGCCCTGCGCCAGTTGCTGACGAATCACCGGCACCAGCCACTTGGGGATACGGTCGGAGCTTTCCGCGCACAGCCGTGCCAGGGTGTCCTTGATCTGCGGATTGGCGAAGCGCTCGATCAGCGTCAGCCGATAGGCTTCAAGGTCAACGCCGGGCACCGGCGCCAGCGTAGGCGAACCTTCTTCGCGCATGTAACCGAGCAGGAAATCCACGAACAACGGGTCCTGGCATACCTCATGAGCGTAGCGGTAACCGGCCAGGTAGCCAAAGTAGGTGAGCGCCTGATGACTGGCATTGAGCAGCCGCAGCTTCATAAGCTCGTAGGGTTCCACGTCGTCGACCAGCTGTACGCCCACCTTTTCCAGCGCCGGCCGGCCCAGCGGGAAGTGATCTTCCAGCACCCATTGAGTGAACGGCTCACAGACCACCGGCCAGGCGTCATCGATGCCGAAATGCGTCGCCAGTTCGCTGATGTCCGCCTCAGACGTGACCGGGGTAATGCGATCCACCATGGCATTGGGGAACGCCACCTCATCGGCCAGCCAGGCGCCCAGCGCACTGTCACGGGCCCGGGCATAAGCGCTGAACATACGCTTGGCTACTTCGCCGTTGCCTTGAATGTTGTCGCAGGACATGACCGTGAAGGGGGCGATACCCCGCTCACGGCGGCGCACCAGCGCCTCCACCACCAGGCCGAAACTGGATGAGGGCTGGGTAGGGTGGGTCAGGTCGTCGCGTATTTGCGGATTATCCAGATCGAATTCGCCGGTCACCGGATGAAAATTGTAGCCGCCTTCGGTGACCGTCAACGACACGATGCGAATCGCCGGGTCGGCCATTTGCTCGATCACCGCCTCGGTGGCCTCCGGCGCGAACAGATAGTCGACCATGCTGCCGATCACCCGCGGTTCAAAGCGGCCATCGGGGTGTTTGACGACCAGCGTGTAAAGGTGGTCCTGCGCGGCCAACGCCTGCTGCATGCGCTTGTCGCCCGGCATGACGCCAACCCCGACGATGCCCCAGTCCAGCGCTTCGCCCTGGTTCATCAAGGCATCCAGGTACATGGCCTGGTGGGCGCGGTGAAAGCCCCCTACGCCAATATGCACGATGCCGGGCGTGACGGCGCTGCGGTCATAGTCGGGGGTGGCAATGGGGGAGCCAAGTGTGCCCACATTGTGATTATTGAGTTGGGTCATGGTCGCTCTCCAGGTAGTTGGTTAGGCGCGGGCTAACGCCAGCGTTGGTCGGACGGCAAGCTGCACGTTTTCACCAGTTGGGCGTTGAGCATGTCTTTTTGATGGGTGCGCTCGAGCGCGCCGGCGCGGTCCTGGCCCATGGCCAACCAGCGCGCCACCAGGCGCTCGGCCAGCACCTCGTCGTCGACGTCGATCATCAGCGTCCAGTCGAAGAGCGGGCGCAGTTCGCGCCATTCGGGGCGGTCGAGCAGCAAGTAATTACCCTCGACGATCACGATGCGCTGCTCGGTAGTGATCAACCGTCCACCGGCCCGCGCCAGGTCCAGCGGACGGTCGAACACCGGTACCGCGACCGGCCTGTCGGCGCGGCGGATGCGCTCCAGATCCACGCGCAGGCTGTCTACGTCGAAGGTATGCGGCGCGCCCTTGAGCGGCAGCTGCGAATCGCCGAGAACGGCGTTATCGAAGTGGTAGCCGTCCATCGGCACCACCCCTGCATGCCCCGGGCGCTTCCGATTGATCGCCGCGCATAGCTGTTCGCTGCGATATGACTTGCCCGCCCCCGGCGGGCCCGCCAGCGCCACCATGTAACGCGGCATATCGTCAGCCGCCTGGATAATCTGGCGGCTCAGGGTATCAAGATCAGGCGTCATGGCAGATCAACTCATCCAATTGCCGCCATCCACGTTAAGTGTCTGGGCCACCACATAGTCACTGTCCTGGCTGGCAAGGAATACCGCCGCCCCGGTATGGTCTTCCGGCGTGCCCATGCGGCCAAACGGCACGGCCTCACCGACCAGGCGTTTTTTCTCGCCCGGCGGGCGATGTTCGTAACGGGCGAACAACGCATCCACGGTTTCCCACATGGGCGTGTCCACCACGCCGGGGGCAATACCGTTGACGTTGATGCCGTGCTTGATCAAATCCAGCCCGCAGGACTGGGTAAGGCTGATGACCGCTGCCTTGCTTGCACAGTAAACGCTCACCAGTGCTTCCCCTCGGCGGCCCGCCTGGGACGCCATATTGATAATCTTGCCGCCCTGCCCCTTGGCCACCATGGCCTTGGCGACCGCCTGCAGGGTGAAAAACAGCCCCTTGGTATTGACCGCAAACTGCTGGTCAAAGCTTGCCTCGGTCACCTCCAGCACCGGCGCCAGGTCGAAGACGGCGGCGTTATTGACCAGGATATCGATGCGTCCCAGGCGCTCCTGCACCTGGGCCACCATGGCGTCGATCGACGCCGTGTCGCAGACATTGAGCTCAACGCCCAGCACCCGCTCGGCGTCCACGTCCTGGCGCAGTTGGCTGACAGCCTCGTCGATCGCCGCCGTGTCGATATCGGCCACCACCACGCTGGCTCCTTCGGCCAGATAGCGCTGGGCAATCGCCAGCCCGATCCCTTTGGCACCGCCGGTCACCACGGCCACCTTATTGGTTAGCTTCATTTTTTCCTCCCATGCTGATGACCCCTTGCCACTCGTCAACCAAATCACTTAGCCCATGCATGTGGGACAGTATGCGCCAGGCGCCTGCTTGACGAAGACGCTCGGCTTGCCCGTCCTCCACGTGACTGGCCCCGATAAAGCCAATCACCCACATTCCCGCGGCGGTAGCCGCCGTCACGCCGGCCACGCTGTCCTCGACGACCAGGCAATCCCCGGGGGGCTCACCCAAGGTCGCGGCCGCCAGCTGATACAGCGCCGGGTCGGGCTTTGGCTGGGCGACTTGTTCGGCGGTAAAGATCGGCGTGTCGCCAAACGCCGCGTCCAGCCCGGTGCCGGCAAGCGACGCCAATACGCGGCAGCGCCGGCTGTTGGAGACCACGGCCTTGGGCAGCGCAATCGACCGCACCGCCGCCTCGGCCCCTTCAATGGCGGTCAGCTCGCGGGCTAGCCTTGCTTCAATGGCGGTGTCGACCCGCTCGGCGGCATTCGCGGGTAACGGATAGGTGCTTAGCTGTTCGACGTGACGCAGAATATTGGCCGTGGTCATGCCTAACGCCTGGCCCAGCGACTGGCTGATATTGATATCCGGCAGCCAGCGGCTGAGGTGTTCGACCAGCGTGCCTTCCGCCAGCGCTTCGCTATCCACCAGCACGCCGTCACAGTCGAAAATAAGCGCCGTCATGCGGACGCCTCGGGAGAGGTGCTTTCGCCATTGCCCCGGTTATCGCCCCGAGTAAGGCCCGCCAGCGGATGCTGCTGCAAGCTAGGTAGGGCCTGACCGTCGGCGTCAAACAGGTGAGCTCGCTCAGGGGCAAACCCAAAATGCACCGTATCGTTAACCCGGTAGGCCACATCGCCATCGGCCATGATGGTGACGAGCTGATCGGCCATCTGCACGTAGAGCGAGGTTTGGCCGCCAAGACGCTCCAGCACCTGGATTTTCCCGACCAACGGTCCTTGCTCTTCAAGCACCAGGTGCTCGGGCCGAATACCCAGCTCCAGCGTCGCGTCGGCCCCCAGGTGCTGACCGTCTACCGGCACATGGCGCTCGCCGCCGCCTGGCATTCGAATACCCACCCCGTCAGGCTTGACGCCAACCAGCGTCACGTCGAAAAAATTCATCTTCGGCGAGCCAATAAACCCAGCGACAAACCGATTTTGGGGATGGTGATACAGCGCCATCGGTGAGCCCACCTGCTCAACCACGCCATCACGCAGCACGACGATCTTGTCCGCCATGGTCATGGCTTCGATCTGGTCGTGGGTGACGTAGATCATGGTGGCATCGAGCTCATCGTGCAGCCGCGCCAATTCAATGCGCATCTGCACGCGCAGCGCGGCATCCAGGTTGGAGAGCGGCTCATCGAACAGGAAAATGCTCGGATTACGTACGATGGCGCGGCCAATGGCCACACGCTGACGCTGGCCGCCGGACAGTGCCTTGGGCTTGCGGTCCAGCAACGGTTCCAGCTGCAGAATCTTGGCCGCTTCGAGCACCTTGGCCCGACGTTCCTCTTTGGGTACGCCCGCCAGGCGCATGCTGAAGCCCATGTTGCCTTCGACCGTCATGTGCGGGTAAAGCGCGTAGCTTTGAAACACCATCGCCAGCCCACGATCGGCGGGGCCGACGTCATTCATGCGCTGCCCGTCGATCAGAATGTCGCCGCCGCTGGCACTTTCGAGCCCGGCGATCATGCGCATCAGGGTCGACTTGCCGCAACCGGAAGGGCCGACGAAGACCACGAATTCCCGGTCTTCAACGTCAAGATCAATACCTTTGATGACCTCGGTGTCGCCAAACCGCTTGGTAATATTTTTAAGTTGTAAGGTTGCCATGGAAAAACTCCTTTACTTGACGGCACCAAAGGTCAGGCCACGCACCATTTGCTTCTGGGTCATCCAGCCAAAGATGAGGATGGGCGCAATGGCCATCGTCGAGGCCGCCGACAGCTTGGCCCAGAACAGCCCTTCAGGACTCGAGAACGAGGCGATATACGCAGTGAGCGGCGCGGCTTTGGACGACGTGAGGTTGAGGCTCCAGAACGCTTCGTTCCAGCTCAGGATGACCGACAGCAAGCCCGTCGAGGCTATCCCCGGCAGGGTCAGCGGCAAGAGCAGAAAGAACACTTCCTGAAACGTCGTGGCGCCGTCCATGCGGCCGGCTTCGAGGATGTCTTTGGGCATGTCCTTGAAGAAGGTGTAAAGCATCCACACCACGATCGGCAGGTTCATCAGCGTGTAGATGATGATCAGCCCGGTGCGCGTATCCAAAAGCCCCACGTCGCGGAAGATGAGATAGATCGGCACCAGCACGCCGACCGGCGGCAGCATCTTGGTGGACAGCATCCACAGCAGCGTGCCCTTGGTACGCTTGGTGGGCAAAAAGGCCATCGCATAGGCCGACGGAATGGCGATCAGCAGCGCCAGCAGCGTCGACCCAAACGCAACCGCCACGCTATTGAGGGCGAACCGCGCATAGCCCGAGCGTTCCTGAACGGCCTGGTAGCTCTCCAGGGTGGGCGAAAAAATCAGCGTTGGATCGGCAATCGCCGCCGACTCGGTTTTGAAGCCGGTCAGGACCATCCAGAAGATGGGGAAGAAAATTACCAGCGCCACCGACCAGCCAAAGACCGTCAGCAATACCTTCTTGCTGGCGGCCGAACGCCACGGTGACCCGGCGTTAGCGGAACGTAAGCTTGTCATATCAAGTCTCCCGAGACACTTACGTGCCCGTTAGTCGGATAAATTCTTGGCCACCATGCGGACCAGGAAGATAGCGACAATATTGGCAAGGATGATGGCGATCACGCCGCCCGCCGAAGCGGTGCCCACGTCGAAGTCCAGCAGCGCGCGGATATAGATCAGATAGGCCAGATTGGTGGTGGCAAGGCCTGGCCCGCCGGACGTGGTGACGAATATTTCCGCGAAGATGGTCAGCAGGAAGATCATCTCGATCATGACCACCACGCTGATGGCCCGTTTGAGATGGGGCAGCGTGATGTGGAAGAAGATGGCTACCGGGCCGGCGCCGTCCATGCGGGCCGCCTCGACCTGGTCCTCATCCAGCGACTGCATCGCGGTGAGCAGGATCAGCAGCGCAAACGGCGTCCACTGCCAAGCAACGATGATCACGATGGAGGTCAGCGGTAACGACGAAAACCAGTCCAGGGCGGGCAGGCCAAACGACTCGGCGAGCCAGGCCAGCACCCCATTGGATGGGTGCATCATCATGTTTTTCCACACCAGCGCACTGACGGTGGGCATCACAAAAAAGGGCGAAATAGCCAGCACGCGGGCAATGCCCCGTCCGGCAAACTCCTGCTGGAACAGCACGGCCAACAGCGTACCGCCGACCACGGTAATCACCAGCACCCAGCCAACCAGCAGCAGGGTGTTGCCCATCGCTGCCCAAAGCGACGGATCGGTCAATAGATACTGATAGTTCTCGAATCCGGCAAAGCCGGTCATTTCCGGCATCAACAGGTTATAGCGCTGCAGCGAAAACCAGATGGTCATGCCCAGGGGCACAATCATCCACAGCAGCAGGAGCGTGACAGCGGGTGCCTGAAGCGACAGCGTTCTCAGCCCGCCGACAGTGCGGCCGGAAGCACGTGTTTTATTCATGGAAGTACCTGCCAGAATGCGCAAGGAAAAACGCCTGGGCGCGATGGCCCAGGCGCAAACCGCATTAGTCGATGTAACCCGAGCGCTGCATGGCGCGTTCGGTGGCGCGCTGGGCGGTGTCGAGTGCCTCTTCCACCGTGCTATCACCGGTCAGCGCGGAAGCGATGGACTGGCCAACCTGGGTACCGATCGACTGGAACTCGGGAATGCCCACAAACTGAACGCCCACATAGGGGTTGGGTTCCAGCGTGGAGTCGGTGGGATCAGCGTCCTGAATCGCCTTCAGCACGAAGTCGGCAAATGGCGCCGCCTCGATATACCGCTCGTCTTCGTAGGTGGATTCACGCGTGCCGGGAGGAACGCTGGTCCAGCCTTCGGTTTCACCCACCAGCTCGACGTATTCCTGTGAGGTCGCCCAGGTGATGAATTCGCGAGCGGCGTCCTGGTTCTCGGACGAGGCCGGAATGGCTAGTGCCCAGGACCACAGCCAATGAGAACCCTTGGGCGTTTCTGCCACCGGGGCTGGAGCAAAGCCCAGGCTATCAGCGACTTCAGACTCATCCTCGTCGTACAGCTTGCCCGCTGCTGACGTGGCGTCTACCCACATGCCGCAGTTGCCGCGTGAGAACAGCGCCAGGTTTTCGTTGAAGCCGTTTGAACTGGCACCAGAAGGACCATAGTCGTTAAGCAGGTCAACGTAGAACTGAACGGCGTTTGTCCATTCCTCGGAGTTCAGCTCAGGGTTCCAGTCTTCGTCAAACCAGCGCCCGCCAAAGGTATTGACCAGGGTAGATACAAACGCCATGTTCTCGCCCCAACCGGGCTTGCCACGCAGGCAGATACCCGCCAGGTCGTCTTCCATGCCGTCAAGCTTGCCGGCCCACTCGCGCACCTCGTCCCAGGTGGGCTGTTCGGTCATCTCGATGCCCGCTTCCTCGAACAGGTCCTTGCGGTAGTACATCATCGAGCTTTCGGCGTAAAACGGCAGCGCGTGGAGCGTATCGTCATGGCTCAGACCGTCGCGGACCGAGGTCAGCAGGTCATCTTCGTTGTAGTCGTCGGGCAGGTTGTCGAGGGGTGACAGCCAGCCGCGTTCGGCCCAGATCGGCACTTCATAGGTGCCAATGGTCATCACGTCGAACTGGCCACCTTCAGTGGCGATATCGGTCGTCATGCGCTGACGCAGCACGTTTTCCTCCAACACGACCCAGTCCAGGGTGATGTCGGGATGCGCCTCTTCGAAAGCATCGGTGAGGCTTTGCATGATGACCATGTCGTTGTTGTTGACCGTCGCAACGGTCAGTTCGGTTTCTGCCTGGGCCTGACCAGCGAAGGCGATGGCCGCCGCTAGACTGGTGAGAGGTAAGTGACGTGCGAGTCGCATAAAGCACTCCTGTTGGCTTGTGTTGGCATTGTTGTCGCCAGACGTTGATCGTTCGATTTGATCTTATTGATCAGCAATCGAACAAATGATCGTACGTAAGGCAAAAAAAAGCAAAGTCCTGAGCCTTAGACTTTACGCTAATCTTTTAGCAAAACAGCATGTTGCACTGCAGAATAATGCGCTCACCCCGCGGCTCGCTCATCGGCATCGAGGATATGGCGTGCGGCGATCTCATCGGTCACCAGCCCCTTCAGCCAGCCGCCGCGCAGCGCGGCATGAATCGCCGGTGCCTTGTCGCGCCCGCCGGCCATGGCAACCATCAGATGTTTGCCAAAGCGTTCGAGGGGCAGGCTGGTGACACGCCGGGTAATCGAGCAGTCGATGACCTCGCCCTGCCGGTTGAGCGGCCAGCCCAGCAGTTCGCCGACCGCCTCCAGTCCCAGCAGCTCATCGAGCTCGCCTTCGCTGATGAAGTGATCCTGGAACAGCGTGGCCTGACGGTCGATGCGTCCCACGCCGATAAACGCCGCTTCCGACTCCCGGGCCACATCGGCAATCGCCTTGAACAGCCGCTGCGAGAGCATGGCCTGTTTCTCATCAAGGGACTCGGCCACCACCGGGGCCGGCAACAGAAAACGCTCACCGCCGGTCTTGTCCGCCAGCACCATCACCGCATCGTAGCGGTTGGCCGAGCCGTCCCGGGCGACGTTGCCCACCAGCGATACGAACCGATGCTGCGGGCGCTCGATGCGGCTCAATGCCTCGACCGCCGCCCGGACCGAGCGCCCGGTGCCCAATGACAACGTCAGCGGCTCGCTGCGCTCCACCAGGCGCGAAATACGCTCTGCACCGGCCACCGCCAGGTAATAAGCGGCGCTTTCAGGGGCGTGGCTGTCGGCGGGCACCACGTCGCAGTAAGCCAGCCCAAAGCGCTCTCGCAGTGCGCTGCCCAGCGCCATGCAGGTGGAGATCGGGTGGTCGATATGCACCTTCACCAGGCCTTCCTGTCGGGCCAGGGCCAATAGCCGCTGTACGCCCGGCCGCGAGACGCCCAGTTGCGTGGCAATTTCATCCTGCGTCATGCCACCGACGTAGGACATCCATGCCGCTCTGGCCGCCTGGTCGATTTTTACCTCGAATTTATCCATTCACCGGCTCGCTACCCAGGTGGTTAAATCGTCATCATACAAAGTCAGCGGGACGACCAGAAGTCGCCTATTCGCTAATATGACGGTATCTCAACCATACACCATGGTGGTACCAGGAGGCGTTAACCTATGTATAAGCTGGCATTTTTCGTTCCCACCGAGGACGCGGAAAGCGTCAAGGAAGCCGTATTCGAAACCGGCGCGGGGCGCATCGGCGACTACGAGGCCTGCTGTTTCCAGACCCGGGGCACGGGTCAGTTTCGCCCGCTTCAGGGCGCCGACCCGCACATCGGCGAGGTCGGCGAGCTTGCCTACGTGGACGAGTTGAAAGTCGAGCTGGTATGCGAGGACGACCAAATCCAGGCCGCCATCGCCGCGTTGAAGCTGGCTCATCCCTACGAGGAGGTGGCCTACGATGTGTGGGCGCTGGCGGACCTCTAGCAGCCTGTCGGGCTTGACCGATCGTCGCGAGAAGCACGGATTTTGAGCCAAATTTATCGATCGATTGAGGCGAATAGCGTGCTATTTAACGAAATCGATCGAATAAAGTTGGCCAAAATACCGGGATTCGCAGTAGATCAGTGTTAAGTCCGACAGGCTGCTACCTCAGGCACTACCGGCATAGCGCTCACGATCTTCCGGGTTGATCGCGCTGATGTGCAGCGGATACTCGTGACGCACACGGTCGGCGTAAAAGTGGCGTAGCGTTTGCTCGATGGTGGGAAACGCGAGCTCATTCCAGGGAATTTCATGCTCTTCGAACAGCGCAACCTCCAGGCTTTCCGGCCCGGCGTTGAAGCCTCCCGTCAGCTCGGCCCGGAAAATCATATAGACTTGATTGATATGCGGTAAGTCAATCAGCGTGTAGAGATTGGCCAGTGCCACCTCCGCGCAGGCCTCTTCGCGGGTTTCGCGGGTAGCCGCCTGCTCGGTGGTTTCGGCATTTTCCATGTAGCCCGCCGGCAGGGTCCAGTAGCCCTTGCGCGGCGAAATGGCCCGCTTGCACAGCAGCACCTTGGTACCGCTGACGGGTAGCGTACCGGCCACAATGCGCGGATTCTGATAATGGATGGTGCCGCAGGTATCGCACAGGTAGCGCGGGCGGTCATCGCCTTCAGGAACGGCAAAACGGACGTTATTGCCACACTG
The DNA here is from genome assembly GCA_051750125.1 of Pseudomonadota bacterium. Lineage (GTDB taxonomy): Bacteria > Pseudomonadota > Gammaproteobacteria > Pseudomonadales > Halomonadaceae > Vreelandella. The sequence continues at coordinate 185,875 of JBNJJK010000007.1, read as the reverse complement.
GCTGCAAAAATTCATCGCGATTTCTCTACGGCTGCTGGGTAAAAGGAAACAACATTTAAGGATGCTCCATGTTAGAGACACTTCGCAAACGCCTGCAATACCTCTCGCCTCAACGTCTGGACCACGTTGTCATGCCCGAGGCCGGCGTTTTGTTGCCGATTGTCGAGCGTCCCGCTCCCACCTTGCTGTTTACCCGGCGTGCTAGCCACCTCAGCACCCACAGCGGTCAGGTCGCCTTTCCGGGCGGTAAACGCGAAGCGTATGATCGCGACCTTTACGCCACGGCACTGCGCGAAGCCCAGGAAGAAATCGCCCTTGATCCCGGGCTCGTCAGCCCGCTGGGGCGGCTGTCCGACGTCATATCGCTGCACGGCATCCGTGTGACCCCCTGGGTGGGCATTATCCCCCCCGATCTTCCCCTGGTGGCCGACCCCGGCGAGCTGGACGCTATTTTTGAGGTGCCCCTGAACCATTTTCTTGACGACCGGCGAACCCATACCGACGTCATCACAGTGGACGGCGTGGCCCATTACGTTCCGAGCTATCAGGTCGACGGCCATGTCATCTGGGGCCTGTCGGCCATGATGCTCGTCGAGCTGCTGGCGGAAGGCTTCGGCATGTCGATCGACCTTTACCAGCGCCCGCCCGGTGCGCTGCGCCATTACCCGGCGCGCCACAAACCCCAGTCGTCTACCGTTTCGTCCCATCATTCAACGCCCTCGAGACCCAACGAATGACCCCAAGCGTTAATTTATCGTCTTCCGTGCTATCCACCGCGACCCAGGTGGCGCTGGTCGATGCGCTGGTCGAGCAAGGCTGGTACGTCGGCCAAGGCGTCATTGACCGGGACCTGTGTCACGCGCTTCACCGCGAACTGCTGCACATGGCCGACCATAACGCCCTCGATGAGGCGGGCATCGGCCGCGGCCAGCAACATCACCTGCGCAAGGATATCCGTGGCGATGCCATCCACTGGCTCGACCGCGCAAGCGAGGCCCAGCGGCGCTACTTGATGGCCATGGAAGACTTGCAGCAGGCCCTCAACCAGTCGCTGTTCCTGGGCCTGTTCGAATATGAGGCACACTTTGCCCATTACCCGCCCGGGGCATTCTATCAGCGTCACCTGGACAGTTTTCGTGGCCGCGCCAACCGCGTGATTTCCACTGTGGGGTATCTGAACCCTGACTGGTCTGCCGACGGCGGCGGCGAGATGGTGCTGTACCACCCGAACGACCCCAGCCGGGAAGTGGCCCGCGTGGCGCCCGAGGCCGGCACCTTCGCGTGTTTCCTGTCGGAGACCATACCCCACGAAGTGCTGCCTACGCGCCGGTCCCGCGCCAGCATTGCCGGCTGGTTCCGGCGCAATGCGTCGCTGGGCGGCGTACTGGATCCGGCCCGCTAAACTGGCCATACACTCTGGTTAACGGCCATAAAAAAGTCCGCCTGAACGGCGGACTTTTGCACACTCAATGACAACTCGCATTGTCAGGGAAATCTGGCTCAGTGCTTGAGCGTTGCGCTCATGGTGATCTCTGCGTTGAGGACTTTGGAAACTGGGCAGTTGGCCTTGGCCGTCTCGGCGGCTTCCTTGAAGGTCGCGTCGTCGGCGCCATCAATGTCGGCCTCGACGTCCAGGTGAATTTTCGAGATATCGAACCCGGCGTCGCTTTGGGAAAGCGTTACCTTGGCGGTGGTGTTGATCGACGTTGCCGTCAGGTCTTTTTCACCCAGCACCATCGACAGGGCCATCGAGAAACAGCTGGCGTGGGCGGCGCCGATCAGCTCTTCCGGGTTGGTGCCTTTTTCGTCCTCGAAGCGTTTTTTAAACGAGTAGCTTGCATCCAGCACGCCACTTTCCGTGGCCACCTTGCCACGACCATCCTTGAGTCCACCTTCCCAACGTGCGCTTGCTTTACGATCCATGAATAGCTCCTTCGGCGTCAAATGTCAGGTTGTTGATGGAGCCGCTGATTTGTCCGCGGCTGCCTCACCAGCGTAGCTTATTTTTGACGCTCTGCCGACAACGTCAGGTTCCATTGGCGTGAAGACGGTCGTAAGCTAGTCAGCTTTATGCCACCTCTTTCGTGCAAGGATTCGCCATGTCGTCGGCAGACGCGCTCAGATTGATGCTGCTTTCCTCTTTATGGGGCCTGTCATTTATTTTCATGCGCGTCGCGGTGCCCGAATTCGGCCCGATTCCGCTTATTCTGGTGCGCATGGGCGTGGGCGCACTGTTGCTGATTCCGTTCCTGCTCAGCCTCCACTACCTGCGCTTGATCTGGCAGCACAAAGGCCCGCTGCTGCTGCTGGGTGTCATTAACCACGTGCTGCCGTTCTCGCTACTGGCCTTGGCCACGACCCGTCTGGAAGCCGGGTTCACCTCGCTGATCAACGCCACCACGCCGATTTTCACGGCCCTGCTCGGGGCGCTGTTCTTCGCCACCCCGATCATCCGCCAGCAATACCTGGGGCTGGCGCTGGCACTATTGGGGGTCTATGTGCTGTCGGCGGATCGGCTCGACTTCGCGGTCGGCGGCGACGGCTGGTTTATTCTTGCCGTGCTGGGCGCCACGTTCTGCTATGGCATTGCCGGCAATTACTCCAAGACTCGTTTGAGCCACCTGCCCAGCCGGGTTCTGGCCGCCGGCAGCAGCGCCATGTCGGCCCTGGTGTTGCTGGTACCGGGGCTTTTGTGGTGGCCAAGCGACCCCATCTCACCACTGGCGTGGGGAAATGCCCTGGCGCTGGCCATGCTCAGCACGACCCTGGCATTCCTGCTGTACTTTGGCCTGCTCGCCAGCGCGGGGGCTACCGCCACCTCGACGGTGACGTTTCTGGTGCCGGTCAGCGCGCTGCTCTGGGGCTATCTGCTGCTCGACGAAACGCTCAGCCTGCAGGTGATCGCCGGCATGCTGATCACGCTCCTGGGCACGGCGATTGCCACCCGCCTGATCCGCCTCAGGCGTCGCGCTCGCGTGCCTCAAGCGCCGCCCCCACCCGGATAACCGCCCCCTCGCCCTTGAGCAGCGTCGCGTTCTGACCAAAATGCGCGCCTTTCAAGGCCGGCTGGGTATTCAGGGCAAGGAGCGTCTTGAGCGGCTCGGCCGGTTCCTGAATGACCGCCGTCTGCTGATCGATGGTGGTGATCTTGCAGCGCTGGCAGGGTTTGCGAAGGGCAAACTGAAATGCCCCCGTTGATTCGGTCAGCGTGGCCCAGCGGTCTTCGGCCCACGGGGCGTCGCTGTCGATCACCACGTTGGGCCGAAAACGACTCATTGGCACCGGCTCATGGCCCCCCGCCACCAATGCCTCGTTCAGAGCTGCGAGCGACCCGGTGGTGGTCAGCAAAAACGGATAGCCGTCGGCAAAATAGGTGTGGGCGGCGCCCCCGGCTAGAAAGTCCTCCTCGACGCTGCGCTGAAAGTCGGTGGCAAAGCGCACCAGGCTAAGCCCGCTGGCCGATGCGCCCAGCGCCGCCTCCAGCCAGCGCGTGACCTCAACGCTTTCAGGCAACGCTTTGCAGTGGTCGTCCCAGACGCTCACCAGCCGAAGGTTACCCTCGGGCTCGGCCAGTGGTACGGCAAGCGGCTCGACGTCGGGATGCGAAAGTATCAGGGCATCGTCGCTGAGCGCTACGCCCACGGTCGCCAGCGCCGGTATCTGGCGCTGGGTGACAAATCGTTGGCGGGCGTCGACCAGCATCCAGCGGCGATCCCAGGCTAGCCCATGCTCGTGTAGCTGGGTTTGTTCCAGGGCGATGCCCTGCAGCGACTTGACCGGATAAACGTTGAGCTCTGAGATGTTCACAAGCGCGCCTCGATGCAAAGAAAAAAACACTGTAGCCAGTTGCCCGACGATACGCCAGACGCTATGGCCTACAGCGTATTGCCGGTTTCTATGGCATAGCCCAGATCGATCACCCTACGCTCGTCCGGCTGGCCGCTGATGCTTGCCAGCAGCGCCTCGGCGGCAGCCTCGCCAATCGCCTGGCGAGGGGTAATCACGCTAGCCAGTCGCGGGGTCATGGCCTGGCCTACGTCGTGGCCGTGAAAGCCGGCAATGGCCATCTGCTCGGGCACTGTGACCCCGCGCCGCAGGCATTCAAAATAGGCCCCCACCGCAACGTCATCATTGGTGCAGAAGATGCCATCAGCGGAGGGGTAGTCAGCCATGATCTGCTCGAGCAACGCCGCACCCACGGTAAACGACGAGCGCTGGATGCTGTACAGCGTCACCGGCGATAGCCCATGGGCCTGCATGGCGTCGCGGTAGCCCTGTTCACGCTGACGGGTACGTTCATCCAGGCGGACGGCAAGGTAGATGACCTGCCGCCGACCGCGGCGGATCATCTCGCTGACCATATCGAAGGCCGCGCTGACGTTGTCATAGCCTACCGCCAGTTGAAGCGGCGCTTGTCGGGTATCCATGATTTCGACGATTGGAATACCGGCGGTTTCCAGCATCCGCAAGCTGCGGGCGGTGTGCTCGCGGTCGGAAAGAATCACGCCGTCGACATTGTAGGACAGCAGCGACGCCAGGCTGCGCTCTTCAAGCTCGGGGCTATAGCCATAGTGGGAAAGCATCAGGTGATAGCCGGCCGGCTCGGTCAACGCTTCAATACCGACGATGACGTCGGCAAATACCTGGTTGGTGAGCGACGGCACCAGCACGCCTATGGAGTGGCTGGTCGCCCGGGAAAGCAGGTCCGGTGCCCGATTGGGGATGTAACCGATCTGTTCTGCGGTCGAAAAGATACGTTCGCGCAGACCTTCCGACACGGTGTCGGGGTCGCGCAGGCAGCGGCTCACCGTCATTTTGGTGGCCCCAACGCGGTCAGCAATGTCTTGTAGCGTAGGGCGTTTTTTCTTCAAATGAGGTGCCTTCTACAACCTGTGTCTGGGGCCTTAGCCTAACGAAGCCTTGGCCCCAGAGCGATACCCGCTTAGTAGGGGGGCTCGGTTGAGGCAGGCAATGTGGCCAAGAAATCGCGCACGATCTGGCTGGGTGTTAACGCAATCGACAGGCTGACCGCTTCCGATGGCCCTGGTGGCTCCAGGTCAGCCAGCTGGCTTGCCAGCATGCCGTCACCCTTAAAGAAATGGTCCGCCCGCTCGCTCAGTCGCTCGCGTAGCAGCTCGCGACTTCCCTCCAGATACAGAATCCGTAGCCCCGAGTCCCCTGCGCGCAGCCGATCGCGGTAGCGTTTTTTCAGCCCCGAGCAGGCAATCACCACCGAACGGTCCTGACGATGATAGTCGGCAAACAGGTCGGCGAGGGTGTCGAGCCATTCGCGGCGGTCGTCGTCATTGAGCGGCTTTCCGCTGGCCATCTTGGCCACGTTGGCGGGCGAATGATGATCATCGCCGTCAATAAAGGGCGCGCCCAGCGCTGCCGCAAGCTGCTGCCCGATATGCGATTTGCCGGCGCCCGACACGCCCATGACCAGAATGCGTTGAGACGCGTTTTCCACACTGCCCCTCCTCTTAGTTGCCGCGCACCGCAGTGAGATCAGGTAACCAGGTCACCACGCCCGGGAAGGCAATCAGTAGCACCAGCACCACCAGCAAAGCGGCATAATACGGCAGCATAGCGCGGACCAGCGACTCCATCGATACCTTGCCAACGCCACAGCCTACGTACAGGCAGGTGCCCACCGGCGGCGTGAGCAGCCCCACACCCAGAATGAAGGCCATCAGCACCCCAAAGTAGACCGGATCCACGCCCACCGAGGTAACGATCGGCGCCAGCATTGGCGCCATGATGACCATGGCCGGTGTCAGGTCCATCACAAACCCTACCAGCAGCAACAGAACCGCCACGATCAGCAACAGCAGGAAAGGATCCTGGGTGATCGACTGTACCTGGGTCACCAGGGTTTGCGGGACCATATTGATGGTCAGGAACCAGGCAATAACGGTGGCGAACGCCAACAGCATCATCACCATGCCGGTGAGCCGCGCGGTGCGAATCAGCATGCCGCCCAACGCCTTGATGCTGAATTCACGATAGACCAGCAACGAAATCGCCAGGGCGTAGAGCAGTGCGGCAACGGCCGCCTCGGTGGCGGTAAAGATACCGCCGATAATGCCGCCAATCACAATGAACGGCAACACCAGGGCCAGCCATGCATCTTTGAAGGCTTTCCACAGCGCATCCCAGCGGAATTTACGTACTCCGCCGCCCTGCTTGCTGGCGAGAATAAAGGTCGTCACCATCAGCGCAAAGCCGATCATCATGCCCGGCACGATACCGGCGATGAACAGACGACTGATCGATGTTTCGGTCACGATGCCGTAGAGAATCAGCGGGATAGACGGCGGAATGATAATCCCGATGACCGACGACACGGTGTTGATCGCCGTGGCATTGGCGGCAGTATAGCCCTGCTGCTTCATCGAGGGGATCATCATGGCGCCGGTGGCCGCCGTATCGGCGACCGCCGAGCCGCTGATACCGCCAAAGAACATCGAGCCGGTGATCGCCACCTGCCCCAGGCCGCCACGCATAAAGCCCACCAGCGCACCGGCAAGCTCCATCAGACGCCGCGCAATGCCGCCCTGGCTCATCACTTCACCGACCAGAATGAAGAACGGGATGGCCAACAGCGGGAAGCTATTCACCCCGCGGATAGACTGTTCGATCATGATCGACAGCGGAATGTCCGAGAGTACCGCCATGACCAACGCCGCAACGCCGAGACCAAAAGCGATGGGCAGACCCAACACAATGGATACTAATAAGATACCCAGAAAAATCCATAACATGATCTAGCTCCCCTGCCCTGGCTTTCGGATAATGCAAAGACTGACCCACATGCGCCATAGCGACACCACGGCAATGAACAACACACATAGCACCAGCGATAGACTGATCAGGCTCAGCGGCACCTTCAAGATCGCCGACCGACCGCTGGAGCTGGCGATCACCTGATACCCGCCCACCAACATCACGCTCATCAATCCGGTAATGATCAGGTGCTGAGTGAAATACAGCACGTGGGCAACGCGCACCGGCAGACGGCGCACCAGCGCGTCCACCGCTATATGTTCATAGCGTGCAAAGGCGGCCGCCCCCCCTATAAAGACCAGCCAGATAAACAGCATGCGCGCCAGCTCGTCCGCCCAAGGTACCGAATTATTGAATACCGCACGGCCAATCACGTTGCTCGAGACCGCCACAATCAATGCCACCAGCAGCGCCGCGATGAGGTATTCCATCCCCAGGGTGATCCAGCGAAATACGGCCGGCCCCTGACGGGTGTCGGTATCAAGCTCCAACTGTTTACGATTGGGGTCATCCAGATACACCGAAGGATCTTCAATCACGGGGTCGGTATGCGAGGTCGTCATGGTAACTCCGAGGGTACTGACAACTCGGGCAGGCCAACTGGCCTGCCCGATCACTTGCGGAAGGGAATGTTATTCGGTGCTTTCGTCAACGATCGCCTGGATGTCTTCGATCAGGTCTTCACCAATCTCCGGCGCCCATTCTTCGTATACCGGCTGAACGGCTTCCTGGAAGGCCGCCAGTTGCTCGTCATTCAGGCGCGTGATTTCCATACCGCGCTCTTCGAGCTGCTCGCGTGACCATTCGTCGTACTCAGCCGACAGCTGAATTTCATACTCGGCTGACTGACGCGCCGCTTCCATCACCAGCTCCTGGTACTCAGGGGCCATGCTGTCCCAGGTACGCTCAGAAAGCATCATGATGAACGGCGTGTAAACGTGGCGGGTTTCGGTGCCGTAATCCTGCACTTCGTGGAAGTTGGACGTCAGGATGGTGCTCCAGGGGTTTTCCTGGCCGTCGACAACGCCTTGCTCCATCGCCGAGAAAAGCTCGCCAAACGCCATCGGCGTGGGGTTGGCACCCAGGGTTTCCCAGATATCCAGGTGCACCGGGTTTTCCATGGTGCGAACGCTCAGGCCGCGCACATCAAGACCGGCAACGTCTTCCGGCGTCTCGATCGGGCGTGCGCTGTTGGACAGCTGGCGATAGCCGTTTTCGGAAAAGGCCAACGGCTTCAGGCCGGAGTCTTCAAAGCCTTCCAGCAGTTCAAGCGCCACATCGCTTTGCAGGACCTCAATGGCGGCGTCCCGGCTAGGTAGCAAAAACGGCAGGTCAAAAACGGCAAGTTCTTCGACGTAGCTGGTGGCGGCCGAGCTCGAGGGATAGGTCATATCCAACGTGCCGGTCTGCAGCATTTCCAGCATTTGTACGTCGTCGCCCAACTGACTGTTGGGGAAGACATTGACAGTGATACGCCCATCGGTGCGCTTCTCGAGAATTTCACCGAAATACTGGCTGGAAATGTACTGCGGAGAGTTCTCCGACAGGCCAATGCCCATGCGCAGGGTGTGAGAGCCGTGATCACCCACTACTTCGCCATCAATCTCAGGCGGGTCGGATAGTTCAGGGCTTTGGGCGTGGGCCATGCCCATTGTCAGGGTCGTCGCGCCAACCAGAGTAAGCGTGTTGCGCCAAATTGCGGTCATGAAGTTTCTCCAAACGAGTCGTTGTTGTTGATCATGTTGGTGGATAGCGAAAGCAGCCATCGCTATCGAGGGAACGTTGGCCGGTCAACAACGGCTTGCGCCGCTTTGTTACCGGTAACATTCGATATGCGAACACTAGCCACCTGCCTTCACGCTGTCAAAGCCAATCGGGCAAATTACGACCAAGGTATAGAGCGGTAGCCACCTGATGGTCGATCACGCTACATTAGGGTCACGCATTTTGTTAGGGAGCCTTCATGGCCGACGCCCCGACCTGTAGCGAACTGGAACTCGATAATCAGCTTTGTTTCGCGCTCTACTCCACCTCCTTGATGATGACCAAGGTGTACAAACCGCTGCTTAAAGAGTTAGGGCTCACCTACCCTCAATACCTCGCCATGCTGGTGTTATGGCAGGAAGATGGGATTACCGTGAGCACCTTGAGTAAGCGGTTACTCACTGACCCGGGGTCGGTCACCCCGCTCCTCAAACGCCTGGAAGCCGACCAGCTATTGCGCAGACAACGCAGCCAGCAGGATGAGCGGGTAGTGGAACTCTTTCTTACCGAGCGGGGCCGTGCCATGCGTGAACAGGCGCGCCACATTCCCAGTTGCGTGGTCAATGCCAGCGAACAGTCCATAGAAGCACTGACCCAGCTTAAAAACGATCTCGTCGAACTACGCGATAAGCTACACAGCAATCAGTAGCCCGATGATCGAATAGGCATCAATATTCCCTATTTAACTTGCGCGCAAAATAAAGCTGTACTAACTTGTTTGCCACATTAGCGCTATGTACAAGTTAAGCGAACCTCATCCACGAGTTATTCAGGGAGTTTTGACGATGTCGATTGAACAAATTGCTTACCGTGCCCACGCGACCGCCACCGGCGGCCGTGAGGGCCATGCCAAGTCATCAGACGGCGCGCTGGACGTCAAACTGAGCACGCCCAAGGAACTCGGTGGCCCGGGCGGTGACGGCACCAACCCCGAACAGCTGTTTGCGGCGGGTTATTCGGCCTGCTTCCTGGGCGCCCTCAAGCATGTCGCCGGCCAAGAGAAAGTGAAGCTTCCGGACGACACTCAGATCGACGGTCACGTCGGCATTGGCGCCATTCCCACCGGGTTTGGCATCGAAGTCGAGCTGAAAATCAGCTTGCCGGGGCTTGAAAAAGACGTCGCGCAAACGCTGGTCGATAAAGCTCACCTGGTGTGCCCCTACTCCAACGCCACGCGCGATAATATCGACGTCACCTTGACGCTGGTATAAGGTCGATAGTCGGCGAACCATCAGCCACCGCTTGTGCATCAAGCGGTGGTTTTGCATTCACAGGAGGGCAAGATGAGCGACAACACCTACACCCCACCCCGCGTCTGGAAATGGGAACCCGGCAACGGTGGCAAATTTGCCAACATCAACCGTCCCACGGCGGGTGCGACCCACGACAAGGCCCTGCCGGTCGGCAAGCACCCGCTGCAGCTCTATTCGCTGGCCACCCCCAACGGGGTCAAGGTCACCGTGATGCTGGAAGAGCTGCTCGAAAAAGACATTAGCGGAGCTGAATACGACGCCCACCTGATCCAGATTGGCGAGGGCGACCAGTTCAGCAGCGGTTTTGTCGAGGTAAACCCCAACTCCAAGATTCCCGCCCTGATGGATCACAGCACCACGCCTCCCCAGCGGGTGTTCGAGTCCGGCGCGATTCTGCTCTACCTGGCCGAAAAGTTTGACGCCTTCCTGCCCAGCGACCCGGCAGCACGCACCGAATGCCTGTCATGGCTATTCTGGCAGATGGGCAGCGCGCCCATGCTGGGCGGCGGATTTGGCCACTTTTACGCCTATGCCCCTGAGAGCTACCAGTACCCCATTGATCGCTACACCATGGAAGTGAAGCGTCAGTTGGATGTGCTTGATCGTCACTTGGCCGAAAACCGCTTCATGGCAGGCGATGAGTACACCATTGCCGACATGGCGATTCACCCCTGGTACGGCGCCCTGGTCAAAAACCGGGTTTACGAAGCGGCCGAGTTCCTTGAAGCCCACACCTACAAAAATGTCATCCGCTGGACCGAAGAGATCGATGAGCGTCCGGCCGTCAAACGGGGCCGTATGGTCAACCGCACCTGGGGCGAGCCTCATGAACAGCTGCATGAGCGCCACGATGCCAGCGACTTTGAGCTCCGCACCCAAGACAAGCAATAGTGGCGCATTAGCGTTATCGCAAACGGCCCATCCCGGGCCGTTTTGCATCATTTTGTCTATATGCCAAGCCGTATGAAGAGGGACATAATGATTGACCCCAAGTATAGTCAGCTGCTGTTTACCTTCTTGACGGCGCTGTTCATGTCAGGCGTTATGTCGCTGGTGATTACGCTCTACAATATTGGTCTTGTTGACGGCATTGTGATGATTTGGCTGGAAGCCTGGCTGTTTGCGTTTATCGTGGCCCTTCCAGTCATCAACCTGATATTACCCATTGTGCGCAGGCTCGTCGCCCTGCTGGTCAAACAGCCGTCTGAATAACGCAAAAAGGGCGACATACGTCGCCCTTTTCAGCTTCACTTCATCGTTCAACACCTAGCTAGAACTGATAGCGCACGTTGGCCGTCACGTTGCGCCGCTCGCCGTAGCCACAGTCACCGCCTTCGTAACGGCACCAGGAGATGAATTCTTCATCGGTCAGGTTTTTGGCGTCCAGGCTAATATCCCACTGCCCGACAGTGTAGCCAATCATGGCGTCAAACAGCGTCTCAGAAGGCACCACCGGTGAGCCACCGGAACCGACATTGTCACCGATGTAGCGCACCCCGGCACCCAACCGCCAGTTATTGCCCACATACAGCTTGTTCCACCACGATGCCTGCTTTTCAACCACCGCAGACAGACGCTCACCGGTACTGTCGTTGTTGGCGTTCATGTGGGTGTAGCCCAACTGGGTTTCAAAGTCCTGCCAGCGCTTGTTGATCTGCAGTTCCCAGCCGTCGATCACCGCGCCGTTTTGCTCGACGCCACCGGGGGTCACCCCGTCGCTAACACGGTTTTCCTGCGTGATATCAAAATACGCGGCGCTAATCGCCAGCGACTTATCCGGTGACAGGTACTTGATGCCCGCTTCTTCTTGCTCGCCGGTGGTGGGCTCAAGTGCACTGGGGTTGGCGGTGCCGTCGGTACCAAGGTTCATGGTGAAGGCTTCGGAATAGCTCACATAGGGGGACAGGCCGTTATCAAAGCGATACATCAGCCCCAGGCGACCGGTCGTGGCTTCCTGGTCGCTGACCGAGTCAGGGCCGGACACCGCCAACTCGCGGTTTTCCGCCCAGTCGTGGCGAACCCCCGCCGAGACCACCACCGGGCCGACTTCGATATGATCCGCCAGGTAAACCCCAACCTGCTCGATTTCATTATCGGGACGGTCTGATGGATTCAGTGAGTCCAGCTGTAAATCACCGTACTGGGGATTATAAATATCAATGTTGCCCCCGCCGCCGGGGACCGATGCATAGTTATCCTGCTCCCAGCGGGCGTCCTGACGGTCGATACCTGCGATCAGGTTATGCTGGGTATCGCCGAGTGCAAAAGTGCCTTCCAGACGCGCATCCACATTGAATATGTGCGTTTCCGCATCGGCGGTAAAAATGGTCCGTGAAACCTCGCCGTCAGCGTCCGGCACACTGGGAATGTCGACCCAGTGCTCGCGGGTTTCGGTGCTGGAGTCGGTATAGCGCGCCGTCGCGGAAAACGCCCAATCGCGGTTCAACTGGTGGTCGAAAAACAGCGTGGTCTCGGTTTTCTCGCGATCATAGCGATCCCAGCCCGGCTCACCAACAAAACGCTCGGAGCCGATAAAGCCCTGGGAACCCGGCTCCAGCGTCCCCGCCTGAGGCAGGAACTGGGCCGACACCTGACCTTCATTCTCCTGACGATTGACCAGCAGGGTGATTTCCGTGTCGTCGCTGGGCCGCCAGGTCAGCGATGGCGAAACCACATAGCCGTCGTCTTCAACATGATCCACCTGGGTGTCGCTATCGCGCTTCAGCGCCACCAGGCGATAGAGCAGCTTGCCGTCCTCGTCGGCGGCGCCTGTGACATCCACGGCCAGCTGTTTGCGGTTATACGAACCGTACTGCGCCCAGACCTCGCCGCTACGCTCCTCTTCAGGCAGCTTGGACACCCCGTTGATAATGCCGCCCAGATCCGCCTGTCCGTAGAGCATCGACGACGGCCCTTTCAGCACTTCCAGGCTCTCCAGCGCATAGGGGTTGGTACGAACTGAGTTGTAGGAGCCGTAAAGCTGGCGCAGGCCGTCCAGATAGCGACCGGCTTCGATACCGCGTACTGAGGCCCCGTCAATGCGCGTGTCAAAGCCGTAATTACCGGCGTAGACACCGGGGGTATAGAGCAGCGCATCCTGAATCGTTTTACTGCCGGTATCCTGCATGAACTGCTCATCCACCACCGACATGGAGAATGGCTGCTCGTTTAGCGGTACGTCCAGTTTGCCTACGCTTGGCTGTTTTTCTGCTTCGATATAACCCATGGCATCCACCGCGGTTCCTATGACCTGCATGGACTCCAGCTCGACGTCGCTGGCGGATTCGGCTTGCTGAGCTGCGGCAAACGTAGGCGTAATAAGAGACGCAAGCGCCACCGCAGAGGATAGCTTGCGCACATGAAAGGCAGAATTTTGCATGATATTTTGATCCCGGAGCTAATATTAATAACAATGATAGTGATTTTTATTTGCAAAATAATATAGAGACCGGGATGTAGCCTGTCAACGGATCTGGGCGGTGCGCGAAGAAAATGCGAAAAGGAGAAACGCCGACGAGAGCATGCGCCCTGCCGGCAGGATGTAATTAACGAGATAAGGCGGTGCTGTGCAGGTTACACGACGCGGGCATTGTTCAGCGCGTAATTCCACACGCGATAAAAGTAGAAAATATACCCCAACCCAAAGGTGACCAGCGAAATCAGCATCCACAGGATAATATGCCCAATATTGCTGAACAGGTTGATATCACACACCATTTTCCGCTCGACGCCGCTACTGGTGTCGACCACCGAGGTACGGTTGATTACGAAGCGGGCAAACGAATAGGGGAAGAAGAAAAGCGCGATACCAAAGGTAATCACGCTCAGCACCACCCAGATAATCAGGTGGCCCACAATGTCGAGAATCGATAGATCTGCCTTGATATTCACCGCTAGCCCTTTATCAGAATGGAAAGCGGCGCAGCGTACCATCGGCAGCCCCTGGCGTGAATCGGAATACGACTGGGCGGCGGCCAACCAAGCTTACTGACGGCTCGCCCACCACTGGGCGTAAGAGCTGTTATCGGGCGCCAGTCCCCCTTCATCGGGAGCATCATCGTCCCACCATACCGGCCCGCGCTCGCCCAGGGCTTCCTTGGCAATCTGCACTGCGTCACGCGCCTCGCGCAGCGCATCTGCGTCGTCTTGCTGTTGTGCCGTTCGCACTGCACGGCGTGCTTTCATCAGCGCCTTGATGTGGGTGCGTTTTTCATCTTCACTCAAGCGCGGATCGGTACAGCGCCACAGGCGATTTTTGGCCACAAAATAGCGGCCATCGGGCGTTCGGGGGTACACTTTCCTGGCCATTGACGCCCTCCTCGGCTATCAGTTGATTGCTCTCGCCAACAGCCTAGCGCGTTATGCGATCAAAAACGCTTCGACAGCGTCAACGCACCGAATTTATCCTGTTCTTCCTGGCCGTCGAATTCACGCGAGCGCGCCACAGCCGCATAGGTGACCTGCCAATCCTCCCAGGCCAGCGCCAATCCCCCTGACACGTCGCCGACCCATTCTTTGCGATCCACCGAGTGGCTATTTCTGAAGGAATTGCCATCCAGGGTCAGGTTCTGAGCCATGTAATACCCTTCTACGCTGGCAAACAGATACCATTGCCAGCCTTCTTTACCGGTAAGGTGGTGGCGGTTGCCGGGATTGGGCGTCAGAGTAGGAACGCCCGATGCTTCGTCACCCCAGCGGACGCTGTAACCGGCACTGGCGTAGGTATAGAGATTGCCCAGAGCACCGCTCACGCTGGGGCCGTGGGCAAACTGCTTGCCGCCCAGCGGCGTGCTGTGCCACCACTGACGCCGCACAGCGGTATTCAGCAATGCTTCATCGCCCAGCTGATTATCCCAGCCGCTGGGGCGTTCGCTCTCGGTGACCCGGTGCACCTCACGTTGAATGCTATCGGCAAGCGAAGACGGCCCGACCAGGCCGATATCCAGGTGCAGGTCGGTCGCCTGTCGCCAGTTGCCCATCGGCACGTCTTCGTAAAGCGAAACACCGCCGTAGACGAGACCCGCATAGGGACGGTCATCTTCGATCAATTCGCTACGCTGGATATTATTCGGCGTGTAAATCTGGTGTACCAGTCGATACGCCGCCCTGTCAGCCTGGCCGATGAGACTGTCGGGTAGCGCCGTCGCCAGGCGTTGCGTCCAGCTGTCCGAGGCGGGCTCGAAAGACCAGTTGAGTTCAAAGCCGCTGGTGAAGTGGCCATCGTCATTACTGGCTAGGTTGTCGTTTTCAAATTTTGTCGAAACGATGCTGTCATCGGCATGGGCCATGACGGGCAGCAGGCTTATCGCCACCGCCATTGGGAGAAGCGAGAAGCGCAAGGGAGGCGTTTCTTTCATTACTCATTCCTTGAGTGTCGAGCAGGAGGGAGGCAGCTCAGATTAAAGAATTACCTACAAACATTTCTGCCTGTATGTAAGCTACGAAAAGATAGCAAGCATACTTCTTTTTTTCCAGATAAATATCCAGCCACTAAATCAAAAAGGATGACCGAAAGGTCATCCTGTTGCTTCCTCAAGTCACCAGGTTGCGGCGACGTGGACGTGCGGCTAACGATCCCGCAGCAGCCACTGCGGCGTGATCTCATGCTGGCCATTTTCATCGGTGATAAACAGCGACCCCTCGCTGATCATGACCGCCCAGTTGATCGCCCGGGGAAGGTCCTTGGCAATGGTCCCAAGCGCCGCTTGGGGCAGTCCCGCTACGTGGACATTGTTGAGCGACGCGATATTGGAAAGCACCTTGCTCTCCCATAGATCCACCCGACCGTAAGCGAGTAACGACACGCGTTCTGCCCGGCGCGAACACCAGGTAATACGCTCGGCATCGGGCAGACCGACTTCGATCCAGTGCAGCACACGGCCATCCAGGCTTTTCTCCCACAGCGCGGGTTCGTCGACATCGGAAAGCCCACGCCCGAAAGCCAGCGCCTCGCTGTACCAGAGTACGTAGGCGAGCAGCCGCGCGGTCATGCGCTCTTCGGTTTCGGAGGGATGACGCGCCACGGTAAAGCGCAGCGTTTCGTACACCCCACGATCCAGGTCGGTCAGGTTGATATCGACTTTGTAAGGCGTTGCGCTAAGAGCCATTGCAGTATCCAAACGAAAATTTGCGCCAGTTTACCTGATGCGGGGCCGGGCTGGGTTATGACTGCCGATAATCCGCTTTCAGGGTACCGCTTTTTAGCGTTTCGGCCTCGTGCATCGGTTCACGCCACGTTTCTTCAAGCGCGGCCTGGTACCATGCCTCCATGGCCGGTAGCGCCAGCAGGTGTTCGACATAGGCGCTGGTGCGATCACTCAGCGGCAGGTTGAACGTCTGCACACGAAAGGCCACAGGAGCATAAAACGCGTCGACCGCGGTAAAGCGTTTACCTGCCAAAAACGGCCCGCCGAAGCGCTCGAGTCCCTGTTGCCACAGGGCATCGAGGCGCGCTAAATCGGCGCTGAGCGTGTCAGACAGGGCATTTAGCTCAACGCGCACGCCGCAGTTCATGGAACATTCATCGCGTAGCGCCGCAAAACCGCTATGCATTTCGGCAGTGGCTGAGCGCGCCCAGGCACGCGCGGCCTTGTCACTTGGCCAGACGGTGGGATGCTGCTCGGCCAGGTACTCGACAATCGCCAGGGAGTCCCATACCGCAAGCTCGCCATCCGCCGTCTGCTCCACCAGACAAGGCACCAGCCCCGACGGCGAAAACTTCCTGAACGCTTGATGGCTGGCGCCGAAGCCGCCTTCAAACGGCATCAAGTGTTCGTTGAACGGAATCTCCAAGGCTTTCATCAGCACCCAAGGGCGCAGCGACCAGGACGAGTAATTCTTGTTGGCAATGTATAGATCCACCATGCGACGCTCCTTATCTGAGATTAAATTTACCGATGGGTGTGACAACCACTAACGCGCTGCCTGGGCCAGCGTATTACCGCCCAACCCCATCAATACGCCACCACCTATGCGCTGAATAAGCCGAGAGGAGCCATGGGACTTTTGCAACCAATCACGCAACGGGCTGGCCAATAGCACCACCACGATATCCGCAGAAGAGAACAGCACATTGGTGGCGATACCGAGCCAGAGCAACTGCCAGGCCACTGGCATAGCGCTCTCGGGCTGTACGAATTGAGGCAGGAACGCGACAAAAAAGAGAGCGGTCTTTGGATTGAGCACCTCCACCAGGAAACTATCGCGCAGCACGCGTTTCGTCGTGGCAAGCGGCACTTCATCGCCATGGGCTCGAATGCCCTGCTGCCATAGCCGCAGCCCCATCCAGAGTAGGTAAAGTCCGCCGATGACTTTCATGGCGATATAGGCAGGTGGAATTGCCGCAAACAACAGCGCTAAGCCAAGCGCGGCGGCAATAACGTGGACGTAACAACCCATATGCACACCCATGACCGCCAGCCACCCTGCCCTTCGCCCACGCCCCAGGGTTTGTGCTGCGGTGTACAGCATCGCTGGCCCAGGAAGATAGGCAAACCCCAGCGCAGCGAGAATAAACGCGGCCCATTGCATGGCAATTTCCTAAACGTCAATGATAGTAAACCTGAGAATAAAACGGGGGTGACGCAAGCGCCACCCCCTAAATAAGTAACACTGGAAGGAATAAACCCTAGAACTTGGGTTTACGCTTCTCGACAAAGGCGGCCATGCCCTCTTTCTGCTCGTCACCGGCAAAGCAGAACGCGAACAGGCTGGTTTCCAGCGCCAGGGCGCTGTCCAGGTCCTGGTCCATTCCGTCGTGAACCGCCTGTTTGGCACCGCGCACCGACTGCGGGCCGTTGCCTTTGAGCTGCTTGGTGAGCTCCTCGACGTAGTTTTCCAGTTCCGCCTGGGGCATTACCCGATTGACCAAGCCGATGCGCAGCGCTTCCTGGGCATCGATCTTGCGCCCGGTGGTCACCAGGTCAATGGCCATGGCAGGGCCGACCCGGCGCGGCAGGCGCTGGGTGCCACCAAAGCCGGGAATCACGCCCAGCAGCACTTCCGGCTGCCCGAACAGGGCGTTGTCGCTGGCTACCGCCCAGTCACAGGCCAGCGCCAGTTCGCAGCCGCCGCCAAGGCAAAACCCGTTCACCAGCGCGACCACCGGCACGGGCAGCGTCTCTAGGCGTTTAATGGTGCGCAGCGCCTGGCTAGCAAAGGCGCGCGCTTCTTCAGGGGTCTTGTCGCGCATTTCGGTGATATCCGCACCGGCGACAAAGGATTTCTCGCCTGCGCCGGTGATCAACACGGCGCGCAGGTGGGGATGTGCTTCAAGCTCCACCAGGTGGGCTTCAAGGGCGGTGAGTACATCGCTGTTCAGCGCATTCAAGGCATTTGGGCGATTGATGGTCAGTCGCACCACTCCATCGTTGTCGACTTTCTCGATCACTGCTTCGCTCATGCGGGCTCCTTGTTGTTTTGTACCAACGTTGTTGTATCTTAAATAGGAAACCATCCAACCCTAGCGAACGCTTGGTTGGGTGGCAATCACTTCTTTATACGGCACTCTTCTCTTTAGTAACCACTAGTCGTAAGAGTAGAAACCACGCCCGGCTTTACGACCCAGATATCCCGCAGCCACCATGCGCTTGAGCAGCGGACAGGGCCGGTATTTGGGATCGCCAAAGCCTTCCTGAAGCACTTCCATAATCGCCAGGCAAACATCCAGGCCGATCAAGTCCGCAAGCGCCAACGGTCCCATTGGGTGGGCCGCGCCGAGCTTCATGGCGTCGTCCACCGCTTCCGCTGTCGCGGTGCCCTCCTGCACGATAAACGCCGCTTCGTTGATCATGGGCACCAGCAGGCGATTCACCGCAAAGCCAGGCGCATCGCCCACCGGCACGGCGGTTTTCCCCAGCGCCTCGGCCAGTTGCTCGATCCGCTTAACGGTGGCGTCGGCGGTTTGTTCGGCGCGAATGACTTCCACCAGCTTGAGCACCGGCACCGGGTTAAAGAAGTGCATGCCCACTACCCGTTCGGGGCGTTCGCAGACCGCAGCCAGACGGGTGAGCGAAAGTGAAGAGGTATTGGAGGCCAGGATCGCATCGCTGCTCAATTGGCTGAGATCACGAAACAGCTTTTCCTTGAGTTCGGGCTGTTCGGGCGCGGCTTCGATAATCACCGCACAGTCGCTCAAGTCACCCAGCGTCGAGGTCGTCGACAGACGCCCCAAGGCAGCGTCTTTATCTGACTCACTGAGTTTGTCTTTGGCCACCAGCTTACCAAGGCCCTTGGCGATATTGGCCTCGGCGCGCCCAAGCTGCTCGTCCGCCACGTCGTAAAGACGCACGTTGAAACCACTGGCGATGGCCACCTGGGCAATCCCCTGCCCCATGGTACCGGCACCTACTACGCCAATCGGTTGGTCGCTCATGGTCTTGCTCCTTTATCCATCATCAATGACTTTTCGCTTCTTCACGCAGTACGAATTTCTGTATCTTGCCCGTCGAGGTCTTGGGCAGTTCGCTGAACACCACCGTTTTCGGCACCTTGAAGCCCGCCAGATGCTCGCGGCAGTGGGCGATAATATCGTCCTCGGTGACTTCGCCGTAGCCCACTTTGAGCTTCACGAAGGCGCAGGGCGTCTCGCCCCACTTGTCGTCGGGCTTGGCCACCACGGCGGCTTCTTCAACCGCGGGGTGTCCGTAGATGGCGTCTTCCACCTCGATGGTCGAGATATTTTCACCGCCGGAAATGATGATGTCCTTTGAGCGGTCCTTGATCTCGATATAGCCATCGGCATGCCACACGGCCAAATCGCCAGTGTGGTACCAGCCGCCCTCCAGTGCCTGTTCGGTGGCCTCCGGATTTTTCAGATAGCCCTTCATGACGTTATTGCCGCGCATCAGGATTTCGCCGATGGTCTCACCATCCTTGGGCACCGGCTCGAGGGTCAGCGGATCGGCCACGCACAGCGCTTCGAGCATGTGATAGCGCACGCCCTGGCGGGCCTTGATCCTGGCACGCTCCTCGAGCGATAGCTCGTCCCACGCTTCCCGCCAGGCGCAGACGGTGACGGGGCCGTACACTTCGGTCAGACCATATACGTGGGTCACTTCGATGCCGAGATTTTCGACCCCGGCTATCACCGAGGCAGGCGGCGCAGCACCGGCGGTAGTGACCTTGACCGGATGATCGAAATGGCACTTATCCTCGGCCGGCAAATTGACCAGACCGTTAAGGATAATAGGCGCCCCGCTGAAGTGGCTGACCTTTTCAGCGGCGATCAGCTGCATGACCTTTTGGGGCTCGACTTTACGCAGGCAAATGTTCACCCCGGCGTTGGCGGCGATAGTCCACGGGAAGCACCAGCCGTTGCAGTGAAACATCGGCAGCGTCCACAGGTAGGTCGGGTGGTGGGGCATGGCCCACTCCATGATATTGCTCACCGCATTGAGGTAAGCACCTCGGTGGTGATAGACCACGCCCTTGGGTTTGCCGGTGGTGCCCGAAGTGTAGTTGAGCGAGATCGCGTCCCACTCATCCGCAGGCAGCTGATAGGCAAAATCAGCGTCGCCTTCGTCAAGCAGCGCTTCGTACTCGACATCGCCAATGCCCTGGGTCTCGCCCAGAAACTCGACGTCGGCGACATCGATGATCAGCGGCTTATGCTCGAGCTTGGCCACGGCCTGCTGGATGACCTCGGCGAATTCGGGGTCGACCAGAATCGCCCGGGACTCGCCATGCGCCAGCATATAGCTGATCGCCTCGGCATCCAGACGAATGTTCAGGGTGTTCAACACGCAGCCGGCCAGCGGCACGCCAAAGTGCACTTCAAACATGGCGGGCACGTTGGGCAGCATGGCCGCCACCGTCTGGCCCGGCTGAATGCCTCGCTGCTTGAGGGCAGAGGCAAGCTGGCGGCAGCGCGACCAGGTCTCCCCCCAGGTGCGGCGCGTGCGGCCATGCACCACCGCCGGGTAATCAGGGTAAATAGAGGCCGAGCGCTCGATAAAGGTCAGCGGTGAAAGCGGCACATGGTTGGCAGCGGATTTCGGTAAGCCTTGCTCAAAGATCGACGACATGGTCGGCTCCTGGCAGTTGTTATTGAAGAGGCTGGATCAATGGGTTGTTTTAATCGTGTGTTTCAATGGGCTGAAAACAACGCCGCCGCCTCAATGGGCGGCGGCGAAAGGCTGAAATATCGCGTCAATGAACCTCGAAATCGCCTAGACACTGCATGCCTGCCTCGATCACCGCGCGCTGTGCACGGCCGACCGGCAGCCACTGGGTGATGGCAAATTCGGCGCTGCGCATCTTGGCAGTATAGAAGGGATCATCGCTGCCATTATGAATGGCGGCTTTTGCACTCAACGCCGACTGGCCCATCTGCCACGCGCACAGCACGTGGCCCGCCAGATTGAGAAACGGCGTGGCATAGGCCTGGACGGCATCGGGGCCACTCTCGGGGTCTTTTCCCTGCTCGAGCACGATCGCCTGAGCCACTTTCAGATCCTCGAGGCCCGCGGCCAGGCCAGCGCCCAGCGTAGCCAGGGTGGGGTCGGCATTGAGCTGCTCGACGATGGTGGCCACCTCGCCCAGCAGCGCGGTCAGCGCCTCACCGTTGTCACGCTGCAGCTTGCGCCCTGCCAGATCCAGCGCCTGAATGCCGTTGGTGCCTTCGTAGATGGGCGCAATGCGCGCATCGCGCAGCAGCTGCGCCGCGCCGGTTTCTTCCACGTAGCCCATCCCGCCGTGAACCTGAATGCCCATGGAGGCAATGTCCACCGCCTGGTCGGTAGAGAAGCTCTTGATGACGGGGATCAGGATATCGGCGCGCGCCTGGGCGGCCTGGCGTGCATCGCCGCTATCGGCATGGCGGGCGGTATCCAGCTCGGCGGCACAGTAAAGCGCCAGCGCGCGCAGCGCATCGGTACGTGAGCGCATGGAAAGCAGCATACGGCGCACATCGAAGTGATCGCTGATAACGCAGTCGCTGCCGCCGCGGGCCTTCGGCGAACGCCCCTGGGTACGGTCGTGGGCATAGGCAAACGCATGCTGACAGGCGCGCTCGGCGACACCGATCCCCTGAATGCCGACTTTGTGCCGCGCCTCGTTCATCATGGTGAACATGTGGTTCAAACCGCGCCCCTCTTCGCCAACCAGGTAGCCGACCGCGCCGCCCTTTTCGCCAAAGCTCAGGGTGCAGGTGGGCGAGCCGTGAATCCCCAGTTTATGTTCGATAGAAGCACAGGTGACATCGTTGCGCTCACCCAGGGAGCCGTCGTCGTTGACCAGGAACTTGGGCACCAGGAACAGCGAAATCCCCTTATTGCCTTCCGGCGCATCCGGCTTGCGCGCCAGCACCAGGTGAATGATGTTCTCGGCGGCGTCGTGCTCACCCCAGGTAATGTAGATTTTCTGGCCGCTGATAAGGTAATGGTCACCGTTCGGCACCGCCTTGGTGCGAACTTTCGACAGGTCCGAGCCGGCCTGGGGCTCGGTAAGGTTCATGGTGCCCGTCCAACTGCCCTCGACCAGCTTGGGCAGATAGGTCGCCTTTTGGGCATCGCTGCCGTGATGAGCCAGGGCCTCGATGGCGCCGGCGGTCAGCATGGGGCAAAGCCCAAGCGCCATATTGGCGCCGTGGAGCATTTCCTGAACGGCGCTGGCCACCACTTCAGGCAGGTTCTGGCCACCCAGCGCCTCGGAGACACCAATGCCGTTCCAGCCGCCTTCCACATACGCCTGATAGGCCGCTGCAAAACCTTCCGGGGTCGTCACGCTGCCATCCGCGTGGCGCTTGGCGCCCTGCTGATCGCCGATCTTGTTCAGCGGCCCCCAGACGTCACCGGCCAGCTTGGCGGCTTCTTCGAGCACCGCCTCGACCAGGTCGGGGGTGGCGTCTTCAAAGCCCGGCAGGCTTAACGAGCGATGCGCCAGCATCTCTTCGAGAACAAAGCGCAGGTCGCGTACCGGCGCGGCGTAAACATTCATAGCGAACCTCGGGCTGAAAATTAAACATTTGTTTGAAAATATGCCCCGATACTAGTAACACTCGCCTGCCTACACCATTAGCCCAAGGTCTCACACCTGAGCGTACCGCCACCATT
Organism: Pseudomonadota bacterium; assembly: GCA_051750125.1. Classification (GTDB taxonomy): domain Bacteria; phylum Pseudomonadota; class Gammaproteobacteria; order Pseudomonadales; family Halomonadaceae; genus Vreelandella. The sequence continues at coordinate 163,020 of JBNJJK010000007.1, read as the reverse complement.
ACGTGCGCGGACTGGCCTGTTCCACGTCATCGTAGTAGACAATGTGGCTTTCATCTTCGGCGGGCGGGCCGACCATGGGCTCGGCCACCTCGACGTCGGGCACCGCTTCAGACAGGTCCTCCAGATACTCGTGCTCCAAAGCCCCCTGCATCAACTCTTCGGTGACCACCAGCTCGGCACCCGCCGCGCTCATGGGCGTCGTGGCGGTAAACGGCGCCACCGGCACCGGCGCGGGGCGGACACGGCGCCGCCAGACGAAAAACATCGCAAAGAACAGGCTGAGCGAGCCGAACGCCCAGAACAGGCCCGCATCGCCCATCGCCGTCATTACCGGTGAAATCAACAGCGGGCTGATCGTCGCCCCGATAGAGTTGATCAACAACAAGCCCTGGCTCATGCGCACCAGCGCACCGGCGGGGGCGCGGTCGGCGGCGTGGCTGACCGCCACCGGATACAGCGCAAAGACCCCGCCGCCCAACAGGAAGAGCAGCGCTGCCAGCAGCGGCGTGGACAGCGGCAGCCACAGCATGGCCGCCGAAATCAACACGCAGAAGCCGCTGATCGCGATCAAGACAATCTGTCGGTCATGGCGATCCGACCAACGGCCAATGGGGTACTGCAGCAGCATGGCGCCCATGATGACCACCGCCATCATCTGCCCCACCTGACTGACCGTCATGCCAATCCGCTGCAGATAAAGCGGCAGCAGGGTATACGCCGCGGCAACCACCATGCCCGAGCCCAGGCTGCCCATCACGCCGGTGGGAGTCAGCGTGATCAGGCGCAGCGGGTGCAGCGGCTCAGCCTGCTCCATGATCGGAGAAACACGGGGAATCATCGCCATGGGCAGCACCGATAGCGACGCCAGCAGACCAATCACCATGAAGGGCGCAGTCGTGCCCATGGCGTCGGTCACGCCCAGCAGTAACTGACCCAGTACCCCGGCGGCATACAGCGAGATCATGTAAAGCGCCAGCAGACGGCCGCGGACTTTCTGGTCGCCGGAGGTGAGCAGCCAGCTTTCAATGACCAGATAAACGCCCACAGTGGCCCAGCCGCCAATCAAGCGCAGCGCAAACCATGCCCAGGGATCGAAGAACAGGCCCTGCAGCAGTACCGTTACGGCCACCAGGGAAGCAAAGCTTCCGTAGGCGCGAATATGACCAATACGCAGCAACAGGCGGTCATTGACCATGGCGCCCAGCGCCAGGCCGATAAAGTAAGCCGAGGAGACTATCCCGATCAACGTGGCCGATTCCCCCGCGGCGTCCAGGCGAACGGAAATCAGGGTGGCCAGAAAACCGTTGCCGATCCCCAGAATGAACAGCCCTAACAGGGGCGCAAGCGCCATGGCTAGCAGTTGCCGCGACATGCAAACCTCACCTTACCGACAGGAGTCAATACGTTGCCAAGAGTGGCTAAAAGTACCGTTATCTCACCTGGCTCACCCTGTCAGGCCGAAATAGCGGCGCGCAATTATTGCCCTAACGCGAGCAAAGTCAATGCTTTTTCACGAGCGAGTCGCCGGCGACAGCGGTTTTTGCAAAATAACCACGTCGGCGCCAGGAAATTCCACTGTAAAATGGTGCCGAGCCGCCCACCAGCGAAACGTCGCTTCGCTGAAAAAACTCACGTGGGTGGGGTCGGCAATATAGTGCCAGCCGGCAAAGGCCTCGGCCGAGGTGACCCGCTTGGTCATCAATCCAAGGTAGCCGCCCGGGGCGAGCTGCGCCGCCAACTGGGCAAAAACCGCCCCCGGCGTCGCCAGGTGCTCGACGACCTCCGTGGCAGTGATAAAGTCGTAGGTCTGGGTCAGCACTGCCGGCTCAGGGGCATAGAAAGGATCGTAGATCGCCATCGGGTAGCCCTGCTCTTCGAACATCACCGACAGCGTCGGGCCGGGGCCGGCGCCGAAATCAAGTCCGCGTGCACACGGCGGGAGCCTGGCCGTCAACGGCGACAATAAACGCCCTAGAAAACGCCGGTATCCCGTATCATGCGGCGAGTTCTGGTGCTTATCATATTCCGCCTTTTCGGCGTCAGCACTTAGATGCTGCCCGCGAGGCACAAACACCAGCGTGCACGTGGCACACTGGTAATAGTCGCGACGACGATCACGATGGTAACGCGCGGCATCGCCCGCATCGCATAGCGGACAGCGCTGCGTCGTCGTATCATTTGGCTCACTGTTTTGTATTAAGGAAAGTGGCATGCTCTCAGGTCTGGACCATCTCGTTGTGACCGTGACCGACATGGGTCGCGCGGTGGATTTTTACTCACGTGTTCTGGGGCTTGAAGTACGTTACCGCGACGCCCAGCGAGTCGATTTACTGCTGGGCGACATGGCGCTGCGTCTGCACCAGACCGATACCGATATAGCGCCGATTTCCGCCACGCCCACCCCCGGCAGTTTAGACCTCTGCCTGCGCTGCCAGCTACCGCTGGATGAATTCATCCAGCATCTCGACGCGCTGGCTATCGAGATCGAACTGGGCCCTGTGGCCCGTCAGGGCGCCAACGGTCCGATCGAGTCGCTTTATCTACGCGATCCGGACGGCAACCTGCTCGAGATTTGCCGCCCGGCGCGCCAGGCGGCGGATTGATGCACCAGTCAGCCTGGCGCGCTATCATAGCGCCCATTAATGCATCGCTGCTGCACCAGTGATCAAGAATTTGCGAAAGGATCGGTTATGCCTGACAACCCCAACGATCGCCCCGTTGAAGGTGAGATTATCTCGGACGAGCACCAGGACGCCGACGCGTCCAACCCCCAAGCATCACCCGACACCACCATGGCTCTGGTGATTTACGCCCTCTACCTGGCGAGCTTCGTGGTGGGTTTTACCGCCGTGGTTGGCGTGGTGATGGCCTATGTATTCCGCGGCAAAGGGCCTGCCTGGCTCGATGAACACTATCGGTACCAGATACGTACCTTCTGGATCGGCCTGCTCTACGCCAGCATTGCCTTCATCCTGATGCTGGTCCTGGTGGGCTTTCCATTACTGCTGGCGCTGGCAGTATGGTTCATTATCCGCTGCGTGAAAGGGGTCAAAGGCCTGCAGGAAAAGCGCGCACCTTCCAACATCAATACCTGGCTGGTCTAGTTCATGCCGAAACGCCGGTCTCTTTTAAAGCGCATCAAGCAGCGCTTTCCCCAGGCCGCGGCCATTGCCCGGCTGTGGCGGTCGCTTGCCGACTGGCCGCTGCACAGGCTGTGGCGTTGCGCCAACTGGCTGGGGCCGCAGGTCTATCGGCTCAGCCGTCGCGAGCGCCATGTCACCAACGCCAACCTGACCGTCGCCTACCCCACGCTCACCGCCGACGAGCGCAAGACGCTGGCCCGCCAGAGCCTGCGCCACTCCGCTGCCACCATGCTGGAACTGGGCCATGCCTGGATGGCCGAGCCCGAGCGCGTGGCCAGCGGCATCCTGGCGGTGCACGGCCGCGAGAAACTGGATAACGCCCGCGCCGAAGGGCGCGGCGTGATCGTGCTGGCCCCCCACTTTGGCAACTGGGAAGTGCTGAACTTCTGGCTGTCGAGCCATTTCCCGTTCACCGCCATGTACGAGCCGCCCAAAATGGCAGCGCTGGACCCCATTATCCGGCATGGCCGCGAGCGGATGGGCGCCGCCTTGGTGCCCACCAACCCGCGGGGCGTCGCCGCACTGCTCAAGGCGCTCAAACGCAGCGAAGCCATCGGCATTCTGCCCGACCAGGAACCCAGCTGGGGAAGCGGCGTGTTCGCGCCGTTTTTTGGGCGTAACGCCTATACCGCTACGCTATTGCCCAAGCTGGTGGCCCGCACCCAGGCACGCGTCATCACCGGTGTCGCCCTGCGGGTCCCCGGCAAAGGGTTTGAGATTCACTTTCTCGAGGCCGACGAGCGGGTCTACCACGAGGATGACGTCCAGTCGGCTACCGGCGTCAACGTCAGCGTGGAAGCCGCCATCGCCCTCGACCCGGCGCAGTATCAGTGGGAATACAAGCGCTACGGCAAGACCCCTGAAGAACAGCAAAAGCTGCCCAACTACCGCGACTACCGACTTTACTAGCCCGGCTCGGCGTTACTCATCGCTGTCGCGCGCGTAGGCGTCGTCAAAGCGTTCGATATCGTCTTCGCCCAGATAGGTTCCCGACTGGACTTCGATCAGCTCAAGGGGGATCTTGCCGGGGTTTTCCAGCCGGTGCAGCGCGCCGATGGGAATGTACGTCGACTGGTTTTCGCTCACCAGGTAGCAGCGCTCCTCCACCGTGACCCGGGCGGTGCCGCTGACGACCACCCAGTGTTCGGCGCGATGGTGGTGGCGCTGTAGTGAAAGCCGCCCGCCAGGCTTAACCGTGATGTGTTTGACCTGGTAACGCTCGCCCCCGTCCATCGCCTGAAAGCTGCCCCATGGGCGGTGTACCCGCGGCGCTTGATCCACCTCGGGGCGCCCCGCCCGGCTTAGCGCCGCCACAAGATGCTTGACCTGCTGGGCATGGTCGCGATGCGACACCAACAGGCTGTCGGCGGTTTCCACCACTACCAGATCGGTGACCCCCAGGGTCGTGACCAGACGGCTCTCGGCCATCACCAGCGAATCACGGGTATCGGTCAGCCACACATCGCCGTGGCGGACATTGCCGTCGGCGTCCGGGGTAGCTGCGGCGCGCAGCGCGTCGAAGCTGCCGATGTCGCTCCACTGTGCGGCCAGCGGCACCACAGCGGCGTGCCGGCAGTGCTCCATCACGGCATAGTCGATCGAGTCCGACCGGCACTGACAGAAGGCGTCCTCGCCCAGACGCAGAAAATCCAGGTCGCGGTGCGCGTCGCTGACCGCCTGCTCGCAGGCCTGGTACATGGCGGGTTGAAGGCGCTGCAGCTCGGCGAGATACGTCGACGCGCGCAGCAGAAACATGCCGCTGTTCCACAGAGTATCGCCGCTGCTGACCAATTCGGCGGCGCGTTCGGCATCGGGTTTTTCGATGAACGCCGCCAGGTGATGGCCGCCCCCCAATGGCTCACCGCAGGCAATATAGCCATAGCCGGTTTCGGCATGAGTCGGCACCACCCCAAAGGTCACCAGATAGCCCTGCTCGGCCAGCGGGATCGCCGTCTCGACGCTGCGCTGAAACGCGGCTACGTCGCCGATCGCATGGTCGGCGGGCAACACCAGCAACAGCGGGTCATCACCGGCTTGCCCGGCCAGCAGCGCCGCACAGGCAATTGCCGGGGCGGTATTGCGCCCTTCCGGTTCGAGTACGATACGCGCCGCCTGATCCCTTTCGCGCAGCTGTTCGGCCATCAGGAAACGATGGCGATGGTGGCCAATGACCATGGGGGGCGCAGCCTCGAAACCGGCCAGCCGCGCAAGCGTCTGCTGCAGCAGACTGTCAGCAGAGGTCAGGCGCAGGAACTGCTTGGGCATCTGCTCCCGCGAGAGCGGCCACAGGCGGGTGCCGCTACCGCCGCTTAGAATTACCGGCTGGATCATGGAGCCGTCCTTGAAGAAGGGTTGTCTGAGGCGAAATCGGCGTGTAACCAGCGCCGAAGCTGACGCAGCTCCGCCACGGGGGCGTCGCTCTCGGGCGCGGGCCACATGCCGTCTACAAAGCCTCTGGCCTGAAAAGGGGCCAGCAGCTCGGGGTCGCCGCTGATAATGTGCACCGGCACCGCGCCGCTGGCGTCGTCGCCGGTGATCAACGGCGCCGGCTGATGATCGCCAAGCACGATCAGTAGCGTGTTGTCATCGGCCACGCGCTCCGCCCAGCGCCCTACCGTCTTTATCGAATAATCCACCGACCAGGCGTAGTGGTCACGAATCCGCTCGAGGTCCTGCCAGAGCACTTCCGGCGGATCACCGGCGTCTTCCCAGGGCGCAAACACCGCGCCATCGCCGACCATCGACCAGTCATCCAGCACCGGCAGAATAGGCGTCCAGGGCGCATGGCTCGAGATCAGCGCCAACTGGGCAAACACCGGCGATTCATCCAGCAGCTGGCGCTGAGTATAGTCCAGGGTGTATTGATCCGGCATCGTCACCCAATTCAGCGGCGGCCCGGCGTAGGGCATGTCTTTTGCTACGATCAGTTCGTCAAACCCGTAGGCCGCGCCTTCCGGCCAGGGCTGGGTGATGGCGGGCATCACGACCAGCGTGCGCTGACCCGTAGCGCGAAAATCATCCACCAGCGTGGTCGCCTCGCTGTCCAACAGCAGTTGGTACCACAGCTGGTTGTCGATGGTATAGCCACTCAGCGCCGTGGCGTGGGCAAGCCACGATTGGCCGCCGCGAATCGGCGAGGTAAGCAGCCCCGACACGACGCCCAGGTCACGCTCCGCCAGACGCTGCTCGATCTCGTCGAGCGTCGGCGCCACCGCCGGACGGTAACGCTCATCTTCCAGCACCGTCACACCGTAGGATTCGATAAACGTCATCAGCACCCGGCGCCCGGCCAACCCGTCGAGCGGGCGCTGGGCAATGGGGGAAGCTTCGAGCGTTTGCGTGAAGGCCTGCTTGGCCTGATGGGTGGTCACCAGCTGGGCCCACTGAACACGGGTGGCATTCACCGCCGGCAGCGTCGCGCGGTCAGTGAAGGGCTTGCCGCCAAGCGTCAGTAGCGCGCCTAGACAAGCCAACAGCAGCATCGCCAACGCCGACACCCTACTCTTAACGGTCAGCGGGTAGCCTTCTCCCGGCAGCAACAGCCTGATCACGCCTAGCGCCAGCAGCACAAGCAGAAGTGCCCCCGCCAACATTGCGCAAATTGCCCAGGCTTGGCCTACATTACCTACTAGCAAGTCGTAAACGGAGCCCAGCAACGGGGTATCGAGATACAGATTTAGCGGTCGACCAAAGGCGGTGTAGGTAGCAGCATCACCAAGGTTGATCAAGGTGGCCAGGATGAGCCAGCTTGCCAGTGCAACGCCCAGCCCCAGGCGGCTTTTTCCTCGGGGCAACAGCAGCATCAAGGGCACGATCAGCCAGGCTTCCCAGGCAATCAGGTGTGTCTGGATATCGCCCTGGCGCCACCACAGCGGTGCCACCAAACCCAGGTTGAGCGCTAACGCCCCTATCCATAATCGCCGCATCGCAGGCTTACATCCGTTGCCAACTGAAATAAAGGGGCACCCATCGTCGCCTTGCACGCGACAATGCTGGTAAACGCACCCAACATGTACTTTACTTATTAAATGTATAACTATTGTTTAAAAATTGCACGAAGTAGTAGAGGATAGACCGCTGACGGGCAACTGACTGAAAGGACATCATCATTATGCGATACAGCGCGAAAGGAACCCTGCTCGTCTTTATCGGCTCGCTGGTCACACTGCCAGCGATGGCCGACCAGCACAATCACTACGACGCCGTGATAGACAAAGCTCAGACGCTTGCTGAGGCGCCCTACCAGCCCGCCGATGACGGCCTTCCCGAGGTCCTTCGCGACATCGACTACGACACCTATCGTCAGATTCGCTTTGACCCTGAAAACGCCTACTGGCGGAACGAAAGTCCTTTCAACCTGCAATTATTCCACAGCGGTTTCCTGTTCCAGACGCCGGTTCGCCTCAACGTCATCGAGGATAATCAGGCGGCCCCGCTGCGCTTCTCAAGCGACGATTTCTCCTACGATGACGATGCCGAGGCCCTGCTCGACGAAGACCTTTCCGGCAGCGGACATGCGGGCTTTCGTCTGCATTATCCGCTCAATAACGACGACTACGCCGACGAGTTTGCGGTGTTTCTGGGCGCCAGCTATTTCCGGCTTGTCGGCGAAGGGCAGGTATACGGCCTATCGACCCGGGGGCTTGCTATCGATACCGCCTCGGCACAGGGCGAAGAATTTCCGGCCTTCCGCGAGTTCTGGCTATACAAGCCCGACGCGGACGCCGATCAGATAACGCTGCTCGCGCTGATGGACAGCCCCTCGCTGAGCGGGGCCTATCGCTTTGTCATCACGCCCGGTAGCGACACCCGGGTAGAGGTCGAAGCCGAGCTGTTTGCCCGCGACGATATCGACAAGCTGGGCGCCGCACCCCTGACCAGCATGTTCACCTTCGGCGAGGCGAGTGGCGAACGTCCGGATGATTTTCGCCCCCAGGTGCACGACTCCGACGGCCTGCTGATCCACACCGGCGCCGACGAGTGGATCTGGCGACCGCTCAGCAATCCCGCCGAGGTGCGCACCTCGGCGTTTATGGATGACGCCCCCCAGGGGTTCGGCCTGATGCAGCGCGAGCGCGATTTCGATCGCTACCTGGACACCGAAGCGCAGTACCACCGTCGCCCCAGCCAATGGGTCAAGCCTCTGGAAAGCTGGGGCAAGGGCCACGTTGAGCTGGTGGAAATTCCCGCCCCCGACGAGACCCATGACAACATCGTCGCCTACTGGGTGGCCGAAGAGCCGCTCGAGGCCGGCCAGTCGCGACGCTTGCACTACCTGACGCACACCCTCGATGAACAGCCTTCAGAACATGACCTGGGTCGGGTGGTGCGCACGCGCCATGGCCGCGCGGCGGTACCCGGGCAGGCAGACGCGCCGGACGATGATGCGCGCCAGTTCATTGTCGATTTCCAGGGCGGCGCGCTTGAGGATATCGCCGCCGACCGACCCGTCGAGCTGGCGATCAGCGCCCAGCAGGGCAAGATTAAGTTACCTCAGGTCACGGCGCTTCCCAATGGCGGCTGGCGCGCCAGTTTCCGGCTGCCGACAAGCGATCAGCCCCGCGACATTCGCTTACGGCTGACCCTTGAGGGTGAACCCGTCAGCGAGACCTGGAACTACGTGTGGTATCCCGATGACTGACGCAAGCCCATTGACCCCCTCGATCCCCTGGCTGAAAACGCGCCGCGCGGTGCTGGCCATCGCTGTGCTGGCCTCGAGCGTGGCGGGCTGCCTGGCCATGTATCGCGTCACCTCGAGCCTGGACATCGGTTGGCAGGTTGCCATGCTGATGCTGTTTGCGCTGACCTTTACCTGGATCGCGCTGGCGTTCTGGGGCGCCCTGTGTGGCTTTGCGGTTTGCGCGCTGAACCTTGACCCCTTGAGCCTGCGGCGACTCAACCGCGAAATACCCAATGCCCGCCTGCTGGTCAGCCGTACGGCGCTGGTAATGCCGATTTACGCCGAACCGCCCATCCCGACTTTCGCCGGGCTCGAAGCAACCTGCCGTTCGCTATTGGCCCACTCCCTTGACGACGGCGACGCCAAGGAAGCGGCGAATCCGCTGAGCGCGCATTTTGACGTCTTTATCCTCAGCGATACCCAGAACGCCGACCAGGCTGAAATCGAGGAGGCCCACGTGGCGGCCCTGCAGCAGCGCTTTGCCGGCCAACTGGCAATCCACTATCGGCGGCGGCCCAACAACAGCGGGCGCAAAGCGGGCAACATCGCCGAATTCTGCCGTCGCTGGGGCCGCCACTATGACTTCATGGTCGTGCTGGATGCCGACAGCCTGATGAGCGGCGCGACGCTGCTGCGCATGGTTCAGCGCATGCAGCGCCAGCCCAGCATCGGGTTGATCCAGACGGTGCCCATTCCGGTCGGCCAGAAAACCCTGTTCGGCCGCTTTACCCAGTTTGCCTCCGCGCTTTATAGCCCCATGCTGGCGGCCGGCCAGAGCTTCTGGCAGGGCGACGCGGCCAACTACTGGGGGCATAACGCCATTATTCGCACCCGCGCCTTCATGGATCACGCGGGGTTGCCCACGCTGCCCGGCAAGCCTCCGCTGGGCGGCGAGTTGCTCAGCCACGATTTCGTCGAGGCGGCCCTGCTCAAGCGCGGCGGCTGGCAGGTATTGCTGGACACCACGGTCACCACCGCAGTCTCACGTCACGACCCTTATATCAGCGCCTCGCACAACAGCTTTGAAGCCATGCCGAGCAACCTGCTCGACTTTGCCAAACGCGACCGGCGCTGGCTGCAGGGCAACCTGCAGCATCTGCGCCTGATGGGTGGCGCCGGCCTGCACCCGCTCAGTCGCATGCACTTCTTCTACGGGGCCTTTGCCTATTTATCGTCGCTGGTGTGGCTTGGCCTGCTGCTCTGTACCAGCGTGCTGGTGACCTACCATGTGCTCGGTGATGTCACCCACAAGACATTGCCCCAGCCGCTTTCGCTCGGGCTATTGTCGATTACCCTGGGTATGCTGCTGGCACCCAAACTGCTTGGCTTGCTGCTGGCGTTTTCGCAGACGCCCCACGCCTTTGGCGGGCGACTACGCCTGGTGATAAGCACGGTGCTTGAAATGCTGTTTGCCGCCCTGATCGCCCCGCTGATGATGGCCTGGCACAGCCTGTTCATCATCAACGTCTTGCTGGGCCGCTCCATCGAATGGCAGACCCAGCCGCGCGGCGAGCGTTCGCTGAGCTGGCGCGAGACCTGGCAGCATACTGGCTGGATGACGCTCAGCGGGCTACTCTGGGCGGGTGTCATGATGGCCTTCTCGCCGACGGCGTTTGGCTGGCTGACGCCGGCGTGGCTGGGCCTGGTGGGCGCTGCCCCGCTGGTCAAATACTCCAGCAGCGGCACCTGGGGTGGCGTGGTCTGCCATCGCCTTGGGCTCCTCAACACGCCCAGCCGCGCCTTGAAGCCGCCGCTGCTGGATGACTTTGAGCGCCTGGTGGAGCACAGTGTTCCCTACCCGATCGATTCCGACACGCGGCAACCTTTCCCGCTTGCCAAGCTGCCCGCCGAGCGGATTGGCGAGATGCCGTGCCAGTCGTTCAAGCACTTTGATCGGCTGGCGATTGCCTCACCTGCGGCCAACCTCAAGGAACCCCTGTAATGCAGCATTGGTATCCACAACGGCTGCGCCATGCGGGCGGGCTTGCCCGCTCGCTGTTCATCTACTGGCGGCCTGGCCGCCAGCGGGGGCTGATTCAGCTGTACCAACCGTTCATCGTGTCCGGCAAACCCGCGTTTGATATCGGCGCCCATCTCGGCGACCGCAGCGCTGCCTTTAACGCGCTCGGCGCCCACGTGGTCTCCCTCGAGCCCCAGCCGGTGCTCGCCAAGTGGTTCAAGCGCATGGTAACGGCCCCCGACATAACCCTGCTGCAACTGGCCGCCGGGCCAGAGACCGGGATCGCCGAGATTGCCATCAGCACCAGCAACCCGACCCTGTCCACCCTGGCGAGCGAATGGCGCGAGCAGATCGGTCATCGCAACGCCGGATTTCGCGAGGTGCGCTGGGAGCAACGCCTGAGCGTGCCCGTCACCACTCTGGATCAGTTGATCAGCGACTACGGCGAGCCCAGCTTCATCAAGATCGATGTTGAAGGTTTTGAAGCCGAAGTGCTGGCCGGGCTAAGCTGCCCCGTGCCGGCACTGTCGGTGGAGTTCGTGTCGGGCGCGCTGGAGGTCAGCCATGAATGCATTCGCCAGCTAAGCCGTCTTGGCGATTATCGCTACAATGCCGTGGCGGGCGAGCAGCGCAAATTTCGCTGGCGCGAGTGGCAGTCCTCCCAGGACATTACCCAGTGGCTGAGCGAAGGCGCCGATGGGCTGCCGTCCGGCGATCTTTACGCCTGCCGTTCTGACCACCCGCTCGTCTCGACGAGGCGTTAATCCCAACAGGTACGTTCTTTCATGATTCACCACTGGCACATGCTTACCGCCTCGCAAATCACCGAGGTTGCCAAGCGCGACCCGGTGGCCGTATTGGTGCTCGGCGCGATTGAACAGCACGGCACCCATCTGCCGTTGGCCACCGACCTGATCATTGGCGAGGGGCTGCAGACGGCTATGCTGTCAGCGCTGGACCCGAGCCTCGACGTCGTCTGCCTGCCGCCGATGGCCGTAGGCGCCAGCGACGAGCATGCAAGCTTCCCCGGCACGCTCAGCTTGCCCGCGCCGGTGGCCATCGCCACCCTGGAAGCCTACGGCGATAGCCTGGCGCGCGCTGGAATTCGTCGCTGGGTGTTGATCAACAGCCACGGCGGTAACAAGGCGGTAATGGATCTGGCCGCGCTGACGCTGCGCCGCCGTCATGGCATGCGCGTGGTCAAAGCCACCTACACCCGGCTGACACCGCTGGAAGGCGCGATTGACGCAGACGAGTTGCGCAAGGGTCTGCACGGCGGCGCGCTGGAAACCGCCATGATGCTTCATCTCGCCCCCAAACTCGTTCAACTGGACGACTACCAGGCACCTTCGACGATCGCGCCCCACGGCGATGCGCTGGTAGGGCCGGAAGGCGCCGCCGCATTCGCCTGGCTGGCGGAAGACCTAAGCGCCCAGGGCGTGGCCGGCGATGCACGCCAGGCAACGGCAGACCTGGGCGCCCGCCTGGTGGCTCACTATGCCGGGCAGCTCGCCCGCGTTGTGGCCGAAACCGCCCGATTGCCCGCTCTTGAAGCGACCTAGCGCTGGCTGCTTAATACGTCCTCGAGGAAGTGCCCGGCGCGCGTGGCCTTGGCGTTGAGGTAGCGATGGTTGTGGTCGTTCAAGCGCCCATAAAGCGCCTGACGGGCCACGACCTCGATGCCGCCTTCGCGTAGCGCCTGCATCTTCAGCGGATTATTGGTTAACAGCTGCACGCGGGAAATATCCAGCGCATGGAGCATGTCCACCGCCACCGCATAATCGCGCTCGTCGTCACCAAAGCCCAGCACCTGGTCGGCATCCACCGTATCCAGACCGCCATCCTGCAAGGTATAGGCGCGTAGCTTGTTGGCCAGGCCAATGCCCCGCCCCTCCTGGGCGAGATAGAGCAGCACGCCGCCGCCCATGGCCTCGATATCGGCGACGGCATTGCGCAGCTGTTCACCGCAGTCGCAGCGCAGGCTCCCAAACAGATCGCCGGTCAAACACGCCGAGTGCATTCGCAGCGGTACGGCCTCGATGTGCGCCTCGGGACGACCAATGACCACGGCGACGTGCTCGCGCAGGCCATCCGGTTCGCGGAACAGCACAAAGCGGCTGTCGGCGGCGTCTTCCAGCGGGATGTGCGCCTCACTGACGCGCTTGAGCATACCCGGCGCACCCGCCAGGCAGGCTTCGGCTTCCACGGCGTCCACCGCGAGCAGTTCGCCTTTCGCCAGCCGCTGGGCAATCGCCTCAGCGGCGCTATCGCTCACTTCGGCGATCAACGCGGCAGGGATCAGCAATGCCCGGCGCATCAGCGCCACCGCACCTCGCTCACCCATGCCCGCTGGCTGCAGGCCGCTGAGCATGGCCGGTGCTTCATCCTGCCCCAGTTCGGCCACGGCCAGCGCATGCAGCGCCCGCTCATCCATATGGGCGGCAAGCGGCAGACAGGCGGCATCGGCGGTTATCGACACGCCCATTGCTTCCAGACGGTGGCGGGTCAGCACCAGCGACGGCCGCGACCCCGATAACGCGGTCAGGTCGCTGACCGAATCGCCACCTTCCAGCGCTTGAACCAGCAGTTGCTGGTCTCCCGCCTGGATCACCACGGGAAGCCCCCGTCTAATATCAAATATGGCGCGTTCAATGTGATACATAGAAGCCTCCTGGCTGACTGGCGTGACGGGCGAGGGACGCTTGCGCTGGACCGCCGTGCATCGCATGATGCAGCGGTTGATTCAGCGCGGAGGCGTCATGCCCGACTCCAAGGAACGTACGAATATCATTCAAGACGATGTCTGGCGGCGCCTGCTCGCAGGCCACGCCTCTGATGGTGATCTGCTGGCCGAGGACGCCGGCGAGCCTGTGCGTTGCCTCGCGCCCCTGGCGAGCACGCCTGGCTGGGTGGTCGCGCAGCTGGGGCAGAGCCTTGACGGCCGGATTGCCACGCAAAGCGGCCATTCCCATTACATCAACGGCCGGGAAAGCCTGGTGCACCTGCACCGGCTGCGGGCGCTGGCCGATGCGGTGGTGATTGGCGCGGGGACGGCCGATGCCGATGACCCGCAATTGACCGTGCGCCACGTCAGCGGTCGCCACCCGACGCGGGTGGTGCTCGACCCCCGCGGCCGGGTGCCCATGGACCGCAAGCTGTTTCAGGACGCCGCCGCGCCCACGCTGCATGTGGTGGGGCCGGATACCGCCCAAACCACCCCAACGGGGTCGGTGGAGCGCTGCGTGTTGCCGCTGGATCACCATGGCCGGTTTGTGCCCAGCGACGTGATTGCCCTGCTCCAGGCCCGCCAGCTGCCGCGTATTCTGGTGGAAGGCGGTGGCATCACCGTCTCCCAGTTTATCGAAGCGGGCGTCGTCGACCGGCTGCACCTGCTGGTCGCCCCGCTGATCATCGGCTCCGGTCGCCCCGGTCTGCAGATGACCCCGATCGAGACGCTGGGCAGTGCGCTGCGCCCGGCCCTGCGCACCTTCCGTTGCGGAGATGACACGCTGTTCGATGTTGTGTTGCGCCCTTCCGCTTTCCGGGGGTAGCGCCGAATGACGCCGCGTAATGGCCACCCAAAGCCCCGGCAAGCTGGCCAGCAGTACCACCACGCCGTAGGCCAGCGACACCGCGACCCCCTGGGCGGCAGGTAATCCCACCCACATCCAGATACCGGCGGCGGCGCCTTCACGTACGCCCCAGCCGGCCACCGAAAACGGCACCAGCATGGCAAGCAGCACCACCGGGGCAAGCGCCAACAGGCTGAGCACCGGCAGTTCCACGCCGATCGCCCGTGCTGCGCAGACCATTACCACGCCGTAACTCGTCACTATCGCCAGCGACGACAATAGCTGAATGGGCCACACCCCGGCGCTCAACAGCCCGCGCTTGATATCCTGGCTGACGGCCAGGTACCAGGCGGGCAGCTTCAACGGGCCCTGACGACGCGCAAGCGCCAATGCCACCGTCATCACCCCCGCCGACAGCGCAACCGCCCCGCCGATGGATAGCCATGCCTTCCAGCCCAGCGCCGCGTGCCACAACGGCGAAAGCAGCAGCGCCATTAGCGTAAACAGCGCCAGCGCCACCTGCCCCGAGACGCGCTCGATAATCACCGCGCGCCACGCGCGACCGGTTGACGCCGACTGGCGGGCATGGCGATGGGCTCGCCCGGCGTCACCCAGCACGCCACCCGGCAATAGCTGATTGACCAGCAGGGCAAGGTAATACTCGCGCAGCGCATAGCTGAAACGCATCGGCACCTGGATCAGCCGCGCAGTAAGCTGCCAGCGCCAGGCGCTCAGCATGACCTGAAACACGCTGATCAACAGCGCTACCAGCAGCCAGCCCGGCGATAGCCTCTGGACCTGAGCCATGATCGCCTGGGGTTCGACCCACAGCGCGACGGCGCCCAGCAGTCCGCTGCTGATCGCCACGCGACGAAACCAGGGGGCGCGCCACCACGAAGCATTGGCCATGGCGCTACCCTGCTTCCCGGGGAAGTGCCAGCAGGTCACGATGACCCACCCAGATGCCCAGTTCGCCGCTGGCGACGGCCTGACGACGCTGGATCTGCCAGTCATCGATCCGTGCGGCGGCGTCGGGCGAATGTTCGCGGGCTGCCGCTGCCCAACCGTCAATCAGCGACGCCATCAACGGCTGATGATCGGGTTCACCGGCGGCCAGCTGCCAGGGGGTTTCGGCTTCTTCGACGCGGTAGCCGACTGCGCTGAACGCTGCCGCCAGCGCGGCGTGCGCCCGACCGCCTAGGGCATCGCCCAGGCCTTTGTCGCGCTGCTGATGGGCACGAAACAGTTCCAGTATCCAGGCGTCTTCAGGGTCCTCCACCGGCTGATGCTGACGATCGATAAACCGCCATTCGCCGGTAACGCTGAGCGCCATCAACAGTCCCTGACGATGCGCCGCGCAGTGCGCGACCAGCGCGTCGATCCAGGATTTCGAGACCAGGTCGAGTAGCGCCGAGGCGGTGATCAAGTGCGCGCTGGCCAGAGCGGGCAAGTCGAAGCGCTTAAGCGACGCAGCCAGCGTATCGGCCACGATGGTCTGGCCGCGGGTATCGCGCAGGGTCATCACCCGGGCGCGCGCTTCCCTTAGCAGTTCTGCGTCGTGGTCGACGAGGGTCCAGGCCTGAGGGCCGGGTAAGCGTGGCGCCAGATAGTTGACGTTGCTGCCGCGCCCGCAGCCCAGGTCCACCAGCCGACAGGCGTTGGCACGCGCCGCCAACCATTCGCCAGCCAAGCTCGCCAGATACGAGGAACGCGAGGCGCGATCCACTGCTTCACGCAGCGAAAGCCACGAGGATGCAAACTGGCTGCCCGCCGCCAGCGTCGAGGCACTATCGGTTAGCGCGCGGGCAAAGGCTTCTCCGGCCGCGTGCCAGTCGTTGAGGGTTTGCCGAGCCTTGAGGGCTCCCTCGCGCAGCGAAGCGCGTAGGTCGACATCGCCGCAGAAACTCGCCAGGGCCTCCTGCAGCTCGGCCATATCACCGGGTTCCACGCTCAGCCCGGTGCCCTTGGGCAAGGTATCGCGAAGCGCCCCGCCAGTGGTGGTGATCACCGGCAGGCCATGGGCCAGCGCTTCGGTGACCACCATGCCGTAGCCTTCGTACCAGGAAGGCAGCACCAGGGCGTGGGCGCCCTGATAGGCGGCTTCAAGGGTGTCGCTGTCGCACTCGCCGTGCAGCGCGACACTGTCTTCAAGGTCGTGGTATTCGATCAGATACTGCACGCGGAGCGTGAACGCCGCGTCCCGCGCACCGCCATAGCAATCGCAGCGCCAGCCACCGGTTTCAAGACCGGCAAGCGCCTCTACCAGCACGTCCTGGCCCTTGCGCGGCGTCAGGGTGGCAACACATAACAGCCGCAGCGGCTCCCCCGGCTGCGGCGCGGGGCTCACCGGCGCCTGGGCCACGCCGGGTTCGATGACACTGATCCGACCGTCGAGCGGAATGGCGTAGTCATCCGCCAGCGCTGACAAGCGGCGGGCGGTAAACCGGCTGGTAACAATGATGCGCGGCACCGCCGCCAGGGCGTTCAACTCGCTGCGGTGAAGCCGCTGCTGGTCCGCCACGCTCAAGCCAAGTTCGTCACCCAGCGGGTGATGCAGCAGCGCCGTGATGGACAGACGCTCACGATGCCGGGCCACTACATCAGGCAAGGCGCCCATGGCTAACCCATCGATGACCACCGCAGCCCCTTCAGGCTGGTCGGCCAGCGCGTTTTCCAGCGCCTGGCGCGCGCTGGCGTCGGCATCCGGGAAGGCGCCGTCCAGGCCGATCACCTCGATGTCCCACCCTTGCGCGCGCAGCGCGCTGACGATCTGGGCATCGTAAAGGTAGCCGCCGGTGCGCTGGGCAGGATCACCGGCAACGATCAAGCTGAAACGCTGGTTCATAGCGCGCCTTCAAAGCTGGCCCAGGCCACGTGCGACTCGTGTAGCTTGACCTCCAAATGGGTCAGCCCACGGGCAGTAGTGCCCATCTCGCCGGCGTTGATAGCCGCGGCCAGCTGGTCGAAGATCACCTTGGCCATGAACTCGGTGGTGGTGTTCTTGCCCTGTAATTCGCTAACCTCGTCCAGGTTCTGGTAGTTGTAGCCCGCCAGCACGGCCTTGAGGGTATCGCCGGCCAGGCCGATGTCGATGACCAGGCCATCGCTATCCAGTTCCGGGCGTTGGAAGATCACGTCCACCACGTAGGTGGCGCCGTGGGTGCGCTGGGCAGGGCCGAACACCTCTCCCTTGAAGCTGTGGGCAATCATAAAGTGGTCACGAACACATAAACGGTACATAGACACTCCTGTCATTCGTTGGATAAAGAGGGATAGCGCAGCCGGTGGCACAGTGCGGTGCTGCCCGGTGAAAACAGGCGCGGGGCCAGTTCGGGCAGGCTTGCGAAGTCGCTCTCTCCGCTGATCAGCGCGTCCAGCCGCTCATCGGCCAGTAAGCTCAAGGCCACGCCGAGCCGCCGCGCGTAATCCCAACGCGGACGCAGCTTCGGGGGCAGCTGGCCGACCTGGCTGGCGCGCAGGGTGAGCCGCTGGGAATGAAACGCCCCGCCCAGCGGCAGCGCCACCTCGCCTTCGCCAAACCAGCTCATTTCGATAATGCGGCCCTCGTTACCCGCAAGGCTAAGCGCCTGGCGCAGACCCTCCGGATGACCGCTGGCGTGAATCACACAGTCCTGATCGTCGGTTGCCTGAGCGGGCAGACCAAAAGGTACCCCCAGCTGCTTGGCCAATGCTTCGCGTTCGGGGTTGATATCTATCAGTTGGACATCGACACCAGGAATCCGGCTGCATAAATACGCCACCAGCACGCCCACTACGCCTGCACCGATCACGCTGATGCGCTCACCGAGTACCGGCTCGGCATCCCAGACGCCGTTGATGGCGGTTTCCATGTTGGCGGCCAGCACCGACCGTGCCGCCGGCACGCCCTCGGGGATCGGCACCACGGCGGTAGCTGGCACCACGTAGTAATCTTGATGGGGATACAGACAGAACACACGGCGGTTCTGCAGGTGGCTTGGCCCCTGCACGACGTCGCCGACGTTGGCATAACCGTATTTGACCGGCGTGGGGAAATCCCCCGCCTGGAAGGGTGCCCGCATACGGGTAAATTCGCTCTGGGGCACGCGAGCGTTGAAGACCAGCGACTCGGTGCCGCGGCTTATCCCGCTGTAAAGCGTACGTACAAGCACCTCACCTTCGTCAGGCGCGGGCAATACTTCCTGCTTTAGCTCACCGTGGCCTGGGCGGGTGACCCAAAACGCGGTGGCCTGTTCAAAACCACTCATCAGCACTCCTTCCTTGTGCCACCTGCCCATCTCCTGAGGTCTGCCGCTTTATCAATACGGCTCCGGTCGAAAACTCACTACCGGGTTGGCATCGAATTGTATTCACTGGCATGACCTTTTTAGCGTAGCGTTAAAGGAATAATTATTCGAAGGGACGTCACTGGACAACCCTACCTTCTTCTACAAGAATGGTACATATAAAAATATTTGCATCGAATTATTTTATTGATGCGATGCGTTTTTGGCAGGAGCCACCATGCAATCCACTAGCGACACGCCTTTCTCCGCTCTCGGCAGACGCGGGCTAACCGCCGTGGAGTTGGCGGTGGGCGGCGTGGTGTTAGGCCTGCTGGGCGGACTACTGCCCGCGCTGTTACCCGGCTCGATTAACTGGGGGCTAGCCATCCTCTGCTACGCCACCACCAGCGTGTTAGTGATGACTTACTGGCCGTATGGCGCGCTGGGCTGGGCCAACCGGGTAACGCTTGCCCGCGCGATACTGGTGGCGCTGGTGGCGGGGGCTCTTGCAAACGAGGCGTTTAGCTTGGCCATTTGGACATGGCTGATAGTTGCCGTCGTTTCTTTGATGCTGGACGGTATCGACGGCTGGGTGGCCAGACGCACCCGCAGCTATTCGCTGTTCGGCGCGCGCTTTGACATGGAGCTGGACGCCCTGCTGATACTGTTGCTCAGCACAGGCCTGATGCTCAGCGAGTCGTTGGGCGGGTGGGTACTGCTGATTGGCGTGATGCGTTACCTGTTCATTGCCGCCGGTTGGGGCTTTGCATGGCTATCAGCGCCGCTGTTTGACAGCCTTCGCCGCAAGGCGGTATGTGTCTGGCAGGTGGTCGCGCTGCTGCTGGCGCTGACACCGCTGACCAATCACCTGACCGCTAGCCTACTCGCCCTCAGCGCGCTGATAACGCTTACCTACTCGTTCGGCGTTGATGTGTGGTGGTTGTACAAACAACGGCGCCGTTGAGTCTCCATGGCGCCGCTGTAAACGGCTTGTCACTAGCCACTAACGCTCCAGCCCCTGGCGCTGATGCCATTCGGCGAGACTCTCATCAGGGTAAGCCTCAAAGCATTTATCCTTGCCCTGCGCGTTGACCTCCACCCAGGGTGCGCGGCTGCCCAGCATCATGTGCGTCCGCCAGGGCGGCGTCGGCAGCTCGGTGTCGATTGCCGAGGCAAAGGGGTGCACCAGCTCGGGCCAGTCAGGGTCGTAAACCCAGAGACACGATGCGCAATGCTTGCAGAAATGCCGCTCAGCGGTGCTTGGCTCGCCGTCGATAACCGCACGATAGACCGACACGTGCTCATCACCTTTTACGTTAAGGGTCTTGCTCTCTCCACTCAGGTTGATCGCGTAGCCGCCACCCCCTGCCGTCTTGCGGCAAATAGAGCAGTAACAGCGATTGAACGGATATGGATGGGGTGATCTCACGCTGAACGTGACCGACTGACAATGGCATGACCCTTTCAGCAGCATAGTGCCTCCTCGTGCGACGGTAACCGGCATCGGTAACTCAACACATCGCATGGCTTTGGATAAGCGTCCACCTAGTTACTATAGTAAATCGCTGACACCTCACGCGTTTTTGTGGGTCAACGATCCGATGTGTATCCACCTGTAACCCAGGAGCCTCGCATGCAGACCGAGCGCGAACGCTTTGAAAATCGCCAGCAGGCGGGACACCAACTCGCCCAGGCGCTAACCGATGACCATGGTGAGCCATCACCCTTCGACCTGGTGCTGGCACTGCCGCGCGGCGGTGTGCCGGTGGCCAATGAAGTCGCCCTTCACCTGCAGCTGCCGCTGGATGTGCTGGTGGTGCGCAAGCTTGGCGCACCGGGAAACGCCGAGTTCGGTATTGGCGCGGTAGTGGACGGCGACCCGCCGCAGGTGGTAATGAACCCGCAAACGGCGGCCATGTTCCAGGCATCTGATCGCTATATCGAAGAAGAAATACAGCGGCAACGGCACGAAATTACACGGCGTCGCCAGGCGTATATTGGCAAGCGAGCGCCTGTGAACGTCAGCGGATGCCGGGTATTGCTGGTGGATGATGGGATTGCGACCGGGGGCACTGCCAAGGCGGCAGCACGCGCATTGCGCCAGGCCGGCGCTGCCACCGTCACCCTGGCCGTTCCCGTCGCTCCGGGATCGACGCTGGATGAGCTAGCTCGCGAAGTGGACGACGTCGTCTGCCTGGCGACGCCCGAGCCTTTTATCGCCGTCGGCGAGCACTACCGGGATTTTACCCAAACCAGCGATGACGATGTGATTGCGCTCTTGCAGGCAGCGCGTGATGCGTCCCGTTAAACCAGCGCCACCAGAATCAGGACGCACATTACCAGCATGCACACCACGCCAATGGCGTACCCGACGGTTCGCCAGGGCTGCAGCGCGGACAAATAGCAGGCAGTGTGCATATAACGGGCGGCCGTGAAGATCATAAACAGCCAAGCCGCCAGGCCAGGCGCAGCCCCTACCCATACGTAAGCCACGCCCAAGCCCAGAAAGATGGGGATATTTTCAACGTCGTTTGACCAGGCCCGGGCCGCGCGCTGAACCTGCGGCAGCTCCTCCTGCGCGGCCTGTTTGCCGACGAACGCGGCATCTTCCGGGGTCTTGAAGGTCATCTTGCCTATGCGGTGATAACCCTGGTACACCGCAATGGCGAGCATTTTAAAGAACAGCAGCACTGCCGCCATCGCGTACCAAAACACTGCTTCATCCATGGTGGCTCCTTACCTCGGGCACTTTATCTGGTGATGATGGTATCTCTTGCCGAATAAAGCATAGTCCGTTATCTATAATAAAAAATGGATTGAGCGCCACTTTCCAAAGTTCTGATGATAATCAGACATGTCCTGCATATTTAGACACGATTAATTGACACCCCGCCATCTACCAATAGAGCAGATCCTGTAGTAAAGCTGGATGCATCAGAGGCTAGATAAAGTGCAGATTGAGCAATTTCTTCGGGCCTCGCCGTTCGCTTCATGGCATGTAGATTGGCCACGAACTCCAACGCTTCAGGCGTGCTTGCAAACTCCCTGGCTGCGGCGGTATCCGTTCCACCCGGCAATAATGCATTCACCCGAATGTTATAGGGGCCATATTCGCAAGCAAGAACTTGCATTAGCCCAATTAAGCCCGCTTTACTTGCCGCATAAGCCGCCATACTTGGCATTCCAGCGGTATAACCAACAAATGTTGAAGTGAAAATCAACGAGCCTCCCGACCGCATGGCAGGTAGTTGATATTTAGCTGCCAGAAAGGCGCTCGTTAGATTGGTCTCGATTACCTGATTCCAATCGGCCAATGCCATATCGGGCACCGGCCCCATCGCGCCTAAAATGCCTGCGTTGTTAAAAGCAACGTCCAACTGGCCAAAGCGGTCGAGCGTCTCTTCCACGAGCTTTCTGGCGAACTGTTCATCGCCGACGTCTCCAGCCACCGATAACGCTTGGCCACCTTCCTCTTTTATGGTGTCAACCAACGCCTCAAGCTCAGGCTCTCTTCTGGCTGCAACGACCACAGTAGCCCCTTGCTTAGCGAAAAGTCGGGCAGTCGCATAACCGATGCCTGCGCTGGCTCCAGTAACAATGGCGATTTTGTTTTCGAGCACGTTCATCTGTTTGACCTCTATCACTGTTTAAAGAAGGAGAATTTCCTCACCAACAGTGAAGAGCATAAGAGGTCGTTTATTCGGCGCCGACCCGAATCTTGCTACGCTGCTATCGCCTTCATCTGCAGTAACGCCGAAGCGGGGGCATCCATCAGGTTTGGATTCGTCGGCTCAGAACATTGGCATACGACGGCGGGCATGGCCAGGGCGTTTCTAAACCTGAGTAAAATCCAGAATTCCCTTCACCAGTGCATCAGGCGCCTCTTCAATAACCAGGTGGCCGGCATCATCAATAATGCGTAACTCTGAAGCCGGAATCATGCTGTGAAGCGCTTCGCCTCTTTCAAGCGGAATCCATGTATCTTCCCGCCCCCACAGAATCAGCGTAGGGGTAGTGATCGTATGGTAAAGCGCTTGAGCCTCGTCCGTGTACTTGGCATCTGCCTGAGCGATTTGACGATAAAAAGCGGCATTCCCCTCGTCACCGGTCCAGGGGGCAACAATGCCTTCTAATGTTGCCTCAGTGAGCGGCTTAAACGCAGCCGTTTGCACATAGGCCCGCA
This sequence comes from Pseudomonadota bacterium, assembly GCA_051750125.1. Taxonomy (GTDB): domain Bacteria; phylum Pseudomonadota; class Gammaproteobacteria; order Pseudomonadales; family Halomonadaceae; genus Vreelandella. Next base: position 140,217 of record JBNJJK010000007.1, on the reverse strand, counting down.
CTATTGCTTCATGAATATAGTCAGGCAACCCTGCAAACGCGGCTTCATGGGCATTCACGTGTTGAAAAAAAGGCGAGCCCCAGGGGGAGACGGCGACCGGGTCAATCAGAATGATCTTTTTAAAACGCCGACCATTAAGTATGTGGGTTCTGAGGGCTGTGGCACCGCCGAAATCATGACCAACGATGATTGGTTCATCCAGTTCCCAGTAACCCAGCAGACAGTCGAGAACGTTATTCTGTACCCCCAGTGAGACATCACCGTCCTCTTTGCTCGACTGGCCGTAGCCCAGCAAGTCAAAAAAGTAGACGGTATAACGCTCAGATAACTGGCGGATCAAATGGCGTAGGTTAAAACATGACCAGGGCGTCCCATGAACAAGCACCAGGGGCGGGCCTTCGCCCAGACACCCATAACGAACTGCCCGCCCTTTAAAGTCATAAGAATTGGATAGCTCCCAATCACTCATGAGCCGCCTCCTTCCTTTTGTACATAATGTCCAAGCGCACTGATGACAGTTAAACAACAAACAAGCTGTCGCCGTTAGACGTCATACTCGTCGTGGCGGCGGTTCCACACATAGGGTTCCGTTTGCGGCCAACCTTGCGGTGAGTCCTCCCAGGTTTCCTGGCGACCGAACGGAGTCAAGTCCAGGTATGTCCAGTGAGTACCCAAATATTCGACGCCGCGAGCGCCGGTGAAGTAGGTGCGATATATGTCGTCACCGTCGCGCAGGAATACGCTCGCGCCATGCCTTTCGCCCTCCGCCGTCGTTACGCCGACGTCTTCGTTGAAATCGCTTTCGAAAGACGAGTACCAGGGAATCGTCCAGCCCATACGTGCTTTGTAGTGCTGAAGTTTTTCCAGCGGCGCCCGGGACACCATGACCAGAGAGGTATCCCGTGCGTGCAGATGAGCCGGGTGCGTCATGGCATCGGCCACCCACGAACAGCCGTCACAGCCCGCGGCCCAGTCGGGGGCGAACATGAAATGGTAAACGATCAGTTGGCGGCGCCCGGTGAACAAGTCGAGGAATGACACCGAACCCTCATCGCCCTGGAAGGCGTAGGGCTTGTCCATTTTCACCATAGGCAGCTTGCGACGCTCGGCGTTCAAGGCATCACGTGCTCGGGTGAGCTCTTTCTCTTTGACGAGCAAATCACTGAGGGCCGCCTCCCATTCCCCGCGGGAGGCAACCGGAGGTAATGACTGCTTAATTGCTGACATCGTAAGGCCTCCTATTTTAATGCCATACAATACTCGGTTCCGTGCGCAGAATTTGTTGGTAGCGCCCTTATATCAGGGCTCAGCCGACTAAATGACGCCTTACGCAACGCAGAAAGGATGCCCCGCTGGTTGGGCATTACTCCACCTGATCGCACTCTAGCGTTGGTTACTGCTGCGCTTGGTTATGGGTGGATGTTCGCTAGCTTAGTTCGAAAGATTTAGCTGCCAAGACACGCCATACCTATCATTCAACCACCCAAATTTCTGGCTAAAACCATAGTTATCCAAAGGCATTAGCGCTGAGCCACCTTCAGCCAAGGCCCGAAATACTCCCTCAATCTCGCTCATTGACTCACATTCAACACACAATGACATGGAAGGAGTAAAAGCAAATTTGTGGTCAAGGTGACTATCCAGCGCTGTAAACTCGGTACCGTTTATCGAGAATCTAGCCACCCTGACGGAACCTTCCGGCTCATGCTCGCCAGCTTCGTAGCGTTGGATATCAATGATCGTTGAATCGGGAAATAAAGAGATATAAAACTCGATGGCTTCCTCGGCTTTCCCGGCCTGATCTCCGACAAACATCAGAGAGGTTGTAATAGACTTCACCTGCGCCTCCATTCTGATTAATACATATAACACCCGCTATCACCGGTGACACAGCCGAAGCGAAGGGCTTGGCATGCCGGCGCATGGGTTGGTTATATTGCACTTCTCAGTGCCTCCCATATAAAACTTGTTTTAGCTGCAGTATAGGCCTCTCTATCTGTTCTGAATTTTTCTGCCCACCACTGCTTATTCTGCTCGTAACGTACTGCTAACGCCGTATCGGCACGAAGCATGTTCCGAAACGCCAATCGCTGACACCATTCATGGCTGCCGTACACCACAAGGTGCAGATGATGTGTCCGGCGCCCCTCTGCCCAACGCATAAGCCAGCGCCGACTCACTAACGAGGCATTGAACTCCATTGATGTTGTGTAGTTTGCCTGACACAGCGGTTCCATTAACTCATCAGCACGTGATATCGAGTCTACGCCCGCCAGGATATCGATGACGGGCTTGGCTGAAAGGCCAGGCACGGCTGTGCTGCCAAAGTGCTCGATTGCCAGAAAGCAATCAGGAAACAAGCTCATGAGGCGGAACCGTTCTTTTTCAAATAGGCTTGGCCAACGCTCGTCGTACGGGAAGATTCTCACCGCTTCTTCAATGGCGCTATTTAGGGATTCTTCTTCGTTCATGACCCACCATCTATAGCAATATAGCGCGGCAATCACGCGATGACCGTCGCCAGCGCACATAGCAAACTGACTACCATGAATCCATCAATATAGGCCTGCTTAGCAGCGGACAGAAGGCTGTTAGACAGTGAGGCACTCAGCCCAAGCGACTGCCCAAACGGTGACTGAGCGTCAGTTGCAACGAACTGCAGCCGATTAGGATGAATGGCTACCAGGCACCAGTTTTTGTCTGACCCATGCGCCTACGAGAAGCAGCAACGTTAGCGCCATCAATGGCAGGACCACACTGGGGCCGATAGCCTTCTCTTTTTCCACCGCTTCCAGTGTTCCGTAAATAGCGCTGGCGTAAACGGCCCACTTCATCCCCAGGCCGATGAGGGCCGCCATCACGAAGGTCATCAGCGGCAAGCGCAGCAGGCCACCGGCAAAATTGATTATCGCGTGAGGAAAACCCGGCAGTACACGCAAGGCGCACTGCGTTAAAAAATCGCTGCGTTTTTCCAACTGCTTCAACACCCGATAGGTCCGCCCAGTGGGCGTCCAGCGGTCACTGAAGCGATAAGACAGATAGTACGCACCGAGCGCCCCCGCTACGCTGCCGACAATCAGCATCGGTGTCGCCGCCAATGGCGTATAAAAAGGCGCAATCAGCCACAGCCCGATACCGCCCGGCAGGCCGATCCCCAACGTCACCGCCATGATCAAGACCAGCGAGATGACCACCAACGGATTATACGGGGCCTCGCCAACCCAACGCCGCAGGTTAAGCATTTCAGGCGGATGCCACATCCATATGTAGCTGGCCATGAGTAACGTGGCCCCAATCGCCACCCAGCGCCAGGCGCGGTTTAGCGAACCATCTTCGAACATCATGACCTCTCATTTGTTGATCCAAGGTTATGGTGTCATGCCCATCATGCCGGGTCATGGCACTTTTGCGGCTTGGACCTCCTTGATTTTTCGGCCAAATTGACTACGACTCTTTTTCTTCATGCCCATTGAGTGTAGCCCAACAACAGCACCACTTAATGTCAGCCAGTCTAGTGACAATCGGCGGATGGGCTTGGCGGTGTTATCAAGAGACACGATGGAAGCTACTGGTGACTCAGGCGCTGGGCGACCCGCCATGGCCGAGTTCACCGCCCTGCACTACCCTTGAAGCGATTTTCGCAAACCTAGGCAGGAATATTCATGCGTGAGCTCTCCCGCAGTCAGCAGATCAAAGGCTTCATCGGTTGGCTGGTACTGGCCTACCTCGCCGCCGCCATTGGCGCTATCGCCTCTGTCAATGCTGCCTCCTTCTACGCAACACTCCAGCAGCCCGCCTGGGCACCGCCAGCCTGGCTGTTTGGGCCGATGTGGACAACGCTGTACGGCTTGATGGGTATCGCCGCTTGGCTTGCCTGGCGCGAACCGGGTGCCCGACCCGCACTGGTGATGTTTGTGGTCCAATTGGCTCTCAACGCCCTGTGGAGCTGGCTCTACTTCGTCTGGCAGCTGGGGGCAGTCGCATTTATTGGTGTGGTAGTGCTATGGGTGCTGATCGCCATCACACTGGTAATGTTCTGGCGCCTCAAACCGCTGGCTGGCGTACTGCTTCTGCCTTACCTGGCCTGGGTAAGCCTGGCCTGCGCCCTTACCTGGAGCACTTGGCAGCTCAACCCGCAGATTCTAGGCTGAGCTAGATTCGACGATTATTCCAAGCATCACAACCGGGAAGAAACTATGCAGACGATCGAACTAGGCGGCGAAAGCGTGCCTCGCATAGGCCAGGGTACCTGGCATATGGGCGAGAATGCCGGGCAGCGGCAGGCGGAGGTCAGGGCGCTGCGCGAAGGCCTGGACTTGGGCATGACGCTGATCGATACCGCCGAGATGTATGCCGAGGGCGGCGCTGAAGAGATCGTTGGCCAAGCGATCCGTGACCGGCGCGATGAGGTGTATCTAGTCAGCAAGGTCTACCCACACAACGCCAGCACCAAGGGTGTTCAAGCCGCCTGCGAGCGGAGCTTACGCCGGTTGGGCACCGACGCTATCGATCTGTACCTGCTGCACTGGCGCGGCCAGTACCCGTTGAGCGAAACAGTGGAAGCGTTTGAGCGGCTGCGCGAGCAGGGCAAGATTCTGCGCTGGGGCGTGTCGAACTTCGACGTTGACGACTTAACAGAACTCGACGCGCCCGCCTGCGCCACCAATCAGGTGCTCTACAACCCCGAAGTACGCGGCATTGAATACGACCTGCTGCCCTGGCAAGCACAGCAAAATATGCCGCTCATGGCCTATTGCCCCATCGGGCAGGGCGGCGCGCTATTGCATGACGCCACCCTGCAACGCATCGCCGACAAACACCGCGCCACCACCGCGCAAGTCGCCCTCACCTGGGCACTGCGCCACCCCGGTGTGATTGTTATTCCCAAGGCCGTAAATCTGGATCACCTTAAACAGAACGCTGAGGCAGATAACGTCCAACTCGACGACGATGATCTGGCACAGATCGACGCCGCCTTTCCTCCGCCAACGCGCAAGCACTCTTTGCAGATAGTGTGAGGACGCGCCATTAACGGCCCAGGACAGGAGCGCTGTCATGTCACTGCCCGCCCCACAACAAAATGGCTGGATCCGCTTCCTCGCCCACCTGCTGTTTATCCTGGCGGCGTGGACGCTGTTCATCAAATACCTGTTTCCGGTTGGTTACGCGCTGGCATACGGCGAGCCCTGGGCACGCTATGTCTATTGGGATCTATGGCCACTGGCGCACGTCTGGCTCGGCTGGGCGCTGCTTAAGCAGCCTCGCTATACGCGCGCATTGGCGGTGGGCATGTCCGTTATTGAAATCCTCATCATCTGCACCCTGTTCGCCCGTTTTCTCGCCGACCCTGAATGGTCGATCTGGCGCACCAACTGGTTTGTGAATAAGGTATTTGTGCTGACATGCTTTGTGCTGGTGTTGGCTGCCACGGTGCCGATTCAAAAAAACCGGAAGGAGCGACCGCTATGAAGCATCACATCAAGCATCGCATCACGCGCAGACAAAGCCTTACGCTCATCGGTGCCACGCTCGCTGCCGTGACACTCCCAACCGCATCGCTTTTTGCCAACAAAGACAGGATGCGCCAGAAGGCCTTTGCGGGCACTGACAAAACCCTGCCCGTTATCGGCATGGGCACCTGGCGCACCTTCAACGTTGGCAACGACCCAGTACTGCTCGATGCGCGTACCGAGGTGGTCAAGGCATTCTTCGAGCATGGCGGCGGCCTGATCGACTCTTCGCCCATGTATGGCTCGGCGCCGGATGTGATGGGCTATGCCCTGCAGCAGTTGGGCACGCCCGAAAGCCTGTTTGCCGCAGAGAAAGTCTGGAGCCCCGCCGGTGGTTCCGCCCGCGAGCAGGTAGCCGAGCTTAAAGAGCGCTGGACGGTGGAACACTTCGATCTGGTGCAGGTACATAACCTGACCGACTGGCGCGAGCAACTGGCCGCGCTGCAGGAAATGAAAACCGAAGGCGCCATCCGTCATGTGGGCATCACCACCTCCCACGGGCGGCGCCACCGCGAGATCGAGCAGATCATGACGTCAGAGGACATCGACTTCGTGCAGCTCACCTACAACATCACCCACCGCGAGGTCGAAAACCGGCTCCTGCCCCTGGCAGAAGAACGGGGCATCGGCGTGATCGCCAACCGGCCTTACGATGGCGGCAGCCTGATCAAGCACCTCAAGCGCCGTGACGCCCCATTGCCCGAATGGGCAAAAACGGAATGCGGCTGCACCACCTGGGCAGACTTCCTGCTCAAGTTTATCGTCAGCCACCCGGCGATCACCTGCGCAATACCCGCCACCACCCAGGTCGAGCACCTTCGCGAGAATATGCGCGCTGGCCACTCTCCTATGCCCTCAGCCGATGCCCGGCAGCGGATGGCTGATTATATCGAGTCGCTATGAACGCCTGGACAAGCTACCGGCTACAGGACTTTATCCCCTTCACCGCGGAGGTTTACTTTCGCCTGCTGGAACGCATGGGCGAAACCTTCTGGCCGCTGCATCTGCTCACTCTCGCACTCGGCGCCGCGGCCCTTGTGCTGGCGCTGCAACACCGCCCGCGAATCGCCTGCCTGCTACCCGCCCCGCTGTGGGCCTTTGTCGCCGTCGCGTTTTTCTTTCAGCGCTATGCATCGCTCAACTGGGCCGGCGGCTATGTTGGCTACGCTTTCGTCGCCCAGGCCGTGCTGCTGGTAGTGATGGCGCTAACGGGATGGGGAATGAATAAAGCCCCGCGCCGCACCAGTCCGCCAGTCGTTATGGGCACCGCCATCACCCTCTTCGGCCTGATCATCATGCCGCTGATAGCGCCGCTAAGCAGCGGCACCTGGTACCAGGCGGAAGTGTTCGGCATTCATGCCGACCCTACGGCGGTGACCACGTTGGGCCTGGTGCTTAGCATGCTCCGAGGTTCCGCTCTCTGGATCGCCGCCATCATTCCCGCGCTCTGGCTGGTCGTTTCAGGCCTGACCCTCCAGGCGCTGGATTCCACGGGCGCCGTCGTGCTGTTCGCCGTGTTGGCGATTGCGCTGGTTGGGCTTGTTTGGAAAAGCAACGCGTCCAAGCGATAGCATCTCAGCACCAATACTTTCGACACTGGAGCACAAGGACGATCCTATGCGTCTGGGTTGTTATCACTGTGGCTAACCTGGCTACTTTTCATCCGTCGATAACCGCACATACTCAGGAACCCTTTCCTTGAGCAAGGAGATGAGTTCCGGCTGCATGAACTCATAGTGATCGGGAATATCCAGGCAGACCAGCGGCTTCTCCTTCAACACGTCCTTGTACATCCTGGCTACCTCATCCTGGTGGTGCTTTTCCATTACCAGAACGATATCGGCCCACTCAATCAAGTCCCGGGAAACGGGCGTCTGGGCATACAAACCTGTGCCAGCGCCAATTGCCTTGATGCCGGGATAAGCTGAAAAAACACTTTCCGCCGTCGGACTGCGTAGCCTGTTTTCGCTGCAGATGAATAGAAGGTTCATAAGCGCTCCCTGGATAGACTTAGCGTCGCCATTAGACTCGGACTTTCCCAAATCAATCGTATCGCTTCCGCAGCACACGTCCTCAGAAGATCGACTCTCCACGTTTACTGTATGTTCCAACGACAGCGCCGGGGCGAGCCCCGGCGCTGATATCGTACATGGCAAAACAAATTGACAGTTAGAAGCGGAAACCGGCTGACGCGGTAAAGGTGTCGATCTGATAGTCGCTATCGAAGTCGTAGCGCTCGTATTCGGCACGAACCAGGAAGGGGTCGAAGTTGAACTGAGCGCCGACACCGTAGACCGGATCGGTGCCGTCCTGATCTTCAAGATCAACGCTCGCATCGCCAAGGTTACCGTCGACGTCGGTTTCCCACTGGGCCACACCGGCCTTGGCGAAGGCGGTAAACCAGGGGGTGATGGGCAATTGGCCGACCAGACTCGCCCCGTAGGCGTTGGATTCCAAATCGGTATTGGCGCCACTGTTACCCTCTAGGCGCGTACGACCGAGATCGGCATAGAAGATTTCGGTAGCGAAGTAAGGGTTGAATTCGTAGCCGACGAAACCTTTAAAGACGTTGTCTTCGTCATCATCCACATCAAAGTCTTCAGCGCCATCGGAGATGAAATCGTCGACATTGTCGTCGTCGTTCTCCAGCGAGCTGAAACCGGTACCGATGCCCAGATAGAGTCCATCAGCATTGGGTGCGGCAAATGCCGACGGTGCCGTGGCGAGCAGAGCGGTAGAGGCAAACGAGGCGGTAAGTAGGGTTCTGAGTTTCACGTGTATTCTCCTTGTGACGACTTGCTATGAAAGATTCTATGAATCGTCATGGTATTGAAAGGCGATCCTGCCTTGACTCACGCAATGTGTCAGTCGTTTGATTGGCACGTATCCAACATAGGCAGAACACTGTTCGATAACAAGGAGGATTCGGTTACGACAGGTAAGTTTTTGTTGGAAAAACGCCTCTACTGGGACGATAGAGGCGCTTGAGCTAAGACAAGCCACTAAGCGGCTTCGGCTTGAACAAACTGTTAGACCCCGGTGCTACGTTGCACCTGCAACAATAGCGACCACATGAGCAGTAGCGTGTGCGAGAAAGGCAGACTCCAAGCCCCAGCGCCAGTACGAGAAGCCGAACAAAACGCCTGGAATGGTATTGCTGACTAGCACGTAGGTGACAACGGAGGGGGTAAGATTGATCCCCATGGCCGTTGCAGCAGGGAGATGGCCGACGCCAAAAAGCAAAGCTGCTATGAGGATTGCAGCCACCACATAGCGAGGGGCTGGCGCACCATTGCGTCGCTGGAAGAACCGCCATGCCAGCCAGACGATCAGCGTCATCAGCCCCCAGCGCATCAAGATTTCTTCCGTGATGCCACCGTAGAGCAGCCGAGCCGACACAGGGATGTTGAAGGCCGGGGCAGCGCTCTGCACCTCGAGCGGCGCGGCCTGCACTGCAATGAACAGTACAGCACCCGCAACGAGTCCTGTAAGTGCGCCAGGTAGTAGCTGAGGCTTTGCGGCCCTCCAGACACTTGAGCCGGACAGTACCGCCTCTGTCACAGGTGCCTCGAGGCCGACCGACCTTGAGAGCGCCGCGCCTAACCAAGCGGCCAACGCAAGGAGGAGCCCGCTCTGTATCAGGCTCGCGGTGACAGCGACACTTTGCGGCACTGGGGTTTGTGCCCGATGCAAGAGTTGCGGAATCACGGTTAGCGTCAATACGACAACGCCGAGCATACCTACTGCCCACAGTGCCGCACTCAGGCGCAATTTAGATACCTGAATCATCAAATTCCTTAACGCTACAAGCGGACTAACGCTAGCGGTAACCGGCACCGAAGCGAAGCTTAGGGAACCATAATCCGCAAGGGATATGGTGTCCGGTTGTCCACCTGGTTATGGGCCCGTTCACCCGTTGTTTTGTTCTGGCATCCGATACCGAATGCCGACTCCCTGATACTTTCCACCATCAGGACCCATGGCGCCACGAAATAGAACACTGAATGTGCGGCATTACCCGGAGGACTCGCCGGATGGCATGATGGAGTGCCTGTCCACCAACCGCCCTCCCGCTTCGCTTCCTACCGGCTGGTTTTCCGGCGGTCCATCGCTGCGGCAATGTCCTCTTCGTGCTCTTCGCCCCAGCCGCAAAGCGGCTCCATGGCCCGCACCAGACTTGCACCGAAGCTCGTCAGCGAGTAATCGACGCGCAGCGGTATCTCGCCATAGTCAGTTCGCTGGACGATGCCGTCGGACTCAAGCTCCTTCAACTGCTGAATCAACATTTTGTCACTCACGCCCCGGACGCTTCGCCTGAGCTCGCCGTAACGCGTCGGGCCCTTGTTTAAAAAGAACAGAATCAACGGCTTCCACTTCCCGGAGATCACGTGCAGCGTCGCATGCAGGCCGCAAATGAAACGTGGGATTTCTGAGTTTTCTTTCGCCATAACGGGTACTTACCAAAAGGTGCATACTTGAACATTTGTAAGCGGTTTATATATCGTGAAGGCGAATCGAGTCAACACACACGGAGACCCAACCATGAGTCGGCTAAACGGTAAAATCGCATTGATCACAGGCGGAGCCAGCGGCATCGGCCTAGCCTCGGCCCAACGCCTTATCGAAGAAGGCGCCTTCGTCTTCATTACCGGGCGTCGCCAGGACGTCCTCGATAACGCGGCTGAGGCACTGGGATCCAACGCCCAGAGCATCCAGGCGGATGTGACAAAGCCGGAGGATCTCGACCGCGTCTTCGAAACGATCCAGAAAGAAAAAGGGCACCTGGATGTATTGGTGGCCAACGCGGGCGTCGGCGAATTCGCCAGCCTGGGACAGATCACCGAGGCGCACTACGACTACATCTTCGACATCAACGTCAAAGGCACCCTCTTCACCGTTCAGAAGGCCCTGCCCCTGATGAAGCACGGCGGCTCCATCATCCTCACTGGATCCACGGTGGGCAGCATGGGCACCCCGGCCATGAGCATCTACAGCGCCTCCAAGGCGGCCGTCCGAAACCTGGCGCGCAGTTGGGCCCATGATCTCAGGGGCACCGGCATTCGCGTGAACGTCATGTCTCCTGGCCCGACCAAAACAGACAAGCTGATGGAACTGCTCCCATCCGAAGCCCTGAGCGAGATGAACCGGACCGTACCGCTTGAGCGTCTGGGCGATCCCAAGGAAACCGCGGGCGCGGTGGCGTTCCTGGCGTCCGACGATAGCAGCTTTATGACGGGGAGCGAGGTGTTCGTTGACGGGGGCTACGCGCAGGTTTAGATGGCTGTCCCACTATTCCCTCGATAGAAGGAAAGAACATGAAGGCTGCATATTATGATGCTCCAGGCGGACCGGAGGTCCTGAGCTACACAGAAGTCGAGGCTCCGGTTTGTCCTGAGGATGGCGTGCTCCTCCGGGTGGAGGCAATCTCGATCGAGGGGGGCGATCTCATCAATCGGGCGACGGCGACGCCTCAGTTGGCAGGCCACGTTCCTGGCTATGCGGCCTCGGGCGAGATCGTCGAGGTTGGCGCGAAGGTTCGCGACCGCTTCATCGGGCAAAAGGTGACGTCATTCGACATGGGCGGGTCCCATGCCGAATTGCGTGCCGTAAAGGCTACGCGAACATGGATCGTACCGGATGGGCTAAAGATGGCGGCTGCGGCTGCCCTGCCCATCTCGTTTGGAACCGCCCATCACAGCCTGTTCGCGCGCGGCAACCTGGTCGACGGCGAGACCCTGCTCGTGCAGGGCGGAGCGGGCAGCGTCGGGGTCGCGGCGATCCAACTGGCACATCGCGCCGGCTCGAAGGTGTTGGCAACCGTCTCGGGCGCGGATCGCGCTGCGCGACTGCGGTCTTATGGGCTGGACGCCGCGATCGACCACCGCTCAGAGGATGTCACCGCGGCCGTCATGCGACTGACCGACGGCCGCGGGGTGGATCTGGTCGTCGACCCCGTCGGGTCCACGCTCGCGGGATCGCTTGCCGCACTCCGACCCGAGGGCCGTCTGGTCTTCGTCGGCAATGCAGGGCGCGCGTCGTTGGACCTGGACCTCTGGCCCGCCTTGCAGGCCAACCAGACGCTTCTGGGTGTGTTCATGGGCAGCCAGCTCGAAAAACCCGAAGTCCACAGGACGGTCGACGACATGTTGCGCCTGGCCGCCACCGGTGAACTAGAGGTTCCCATTGATCGACGGTTTTCGCTTTGCGAGGTCGCGGCGGCACATGCCTATGCCGAGGAAAATTCCATTCTGGGACGGGTCGTCCTTGTCCCTTGACCTGCAAGTCCTGGGACCGCCGCGAAGGCATGCGCCCGGGTCTCTGCATCGGGGATCGTTTCCGTAGATGGGAACTGCAACCTTGATCTGGCGCTGGCCATGCTTGGCTGTTTGCTACCATCGATGACGATTCGGCAAGGGCGACGGAAACTGCGTCATGGACAGGATCGCGCGTCGAGAGGACGGCATCGCCGCCCTTCAGCAACTTTCGCGGGACACCCACTCGCGGAAATTCGAACGGGAGTCCTGTAGACACGTTTTTCCGACTCAAGGGAGAAGCAAGACTCATCGGCCCCAACCGTCGGATGGAGTTGATTGACGAGAGTAAACACTGCCACCTGATCGACTAGCGATGCAGGCCGTACTAGGGCGCTATCCATTTTGCCTCATCAGGAGCGCATAACGCTTGGCTTTGCAGCGTACCGAAGCGACAGCGCAGGCGCGTCCGACAACAGCCACTGGTTAAGCTGCGTCGAAGTCCAGGGGATGGATTCCATCCAGGTTGACCGTGTTGCGGGCCACCCATAGATCGTACATATCCTGCATCGCCAACCAGCTTTCAGGTGTACGCCCGAGAACCTTGGATAGCCGCAGAGACATTTCTGGGCTTATACCGCTGTCTCCTTTGAGCAGACGAGACAACGTGGAGGGTGAGACCCCCAGGTTAGACGCAAGCTGACGGGAACTGATACCAAAAGGCTCGAGGTAAACCTCCCGAATGAATTCACCAGGATGCGGGGGATTATGCATAGCCATTAGTGATAATCCTCATAATCAAGTATGTAGGCGTTTCCGTCCTGAAATTCGAACGTCAAACGCCAATTTCCGATTTAATCATGAGTGGATGGTAGCGTGATGCGCATCACGCAACAGTAGAACTTAACGCTTCAATCAGCTGCCGCCGAAGGCGATCGGCTGGATTGACTTGTTAAACATCAGTTGTACCTAAGTGCAAAATCTCACCTATGAGCAGATAGGTATTCAAGAAAAGACCCTTTGCTTCCTCAACTGTAACATCATTATGAACGCCACTTGAAACACGATCATATAGGTTGGCAAGATTTTGTCTGAATCTCTTTCTTCTCGTATTACTTTCTATTTTTTGATGGATATATACGTTTATTCGATTTTGATGCCTATTCGCAGCTAAAGAAAGCTGATTACCACCGATTTCAAATGTCTCGTCAGAAGGCGGGAGAACAGCGTCCGCAAATGAATCAATAACTCTTCTGCATGTTGTCAGCGCTTGACTTATAGCCTCTTCATCACTTTCAGCTAAACGGCTCATCACAAATGGAATTTGCTCAAGAACATCACCGCATTTTTCGGAGATTAAGGTATCAACGTCACTTTTGTATCTCTCAAAAATAGATTCAGAAAGGCTATCAAATTGTTTCTCGTAATAAATTTCGCTAACAAATGTATGCAGGTGAGCAAGGACTCTGCTTTTTACACCACTTAAACGAGAAATATAGTTGGTCGATGAAGTCATCTGATCAGTAACATTCTTTGTTGATATAAAAGCCTTGTCACCGGCAATATCAGGTACTCGAAGAGTTGATAGCTTGATACGTTCAGCTTCTAAAGCTGCTTCTTGCTGAGCTAGTGGCCCCCAGTATCCACGTTGGTTTTCCCTGTCGGTCCATCTACCAGTTATCCCCATATAACGAAGAGAGACTTCATTCGAGGAGTTATACCCCTTCATTTCAAGCATTAGCCAATAGCGTATCTCTTCTGAGCCAACCCACCGCGCGAGCCTTGATGCTTTTAATATTAAACTCTCTGCACTTGTCCTGCTTAACTCAATATCATCAAGAAGCTCTTTAGCAAGTTCAAGGATATGCTCTGATCTACTTTTTTCTTCCACGGAACTTCCTTCTGATGTTTAACAGTGACTCTACGCCCCGCTGCAAAACCTCAATGAACACGACAGCGTATTGATTGAGGTTTTGAAGACACCCAAGTTGACTCTACCCCATTAATTCTTCGGGTAGCAAAGCAAATGTTGGCGGCATATCCAAAATTCGCGTGCTTGAGTGTTCCCCTTGCATCTCCCCCACCCGCCTCCTAAACTCCACCAATGAACAGCTTGACGGGGTGCCGGTGATATCCGGCTGAGATGGCGCAGGGTGGCTTTTTTGCTGCCGAGCGCTGGTCCCGCTGAACCTGATCCGGCTAATGCGCTGCTGCTCACATGAGCTGCACGCGGGTACCGGCGTAGGGATCAAGCGATGGCCATGGCTTCATTTCACGCCACCTTTCCGCGCCATTTCCTCGATCTCTCGCCTGCCCTCCGGATCATTACCACCGGAGGCATCATGGGCTACTGCTTTACCGATCTCACCAACGCTTGTCACGATGAATGGCGCGCCTATATCGAGCACGATTTCGTGCGTCAGTTGGGCACAGCGACGCTGCCCGAGGCGTCGTTTCGCCACTATTTAAAGCAGGACTACCTGTTTTTGATCCACTTCGCCCGCGCCTATGCGCTGGCCGCCTATAAAAGCCCCACCCTCGCCGATCTTCGCCAGGCCCATGAAGGCATGAAAGCCATCGTGGACGTGGAGCTGGGCCTGCACGTGGGCTTTTGCCACGAATGGGGCATTCGCGAGGCGGAGCTGGCGGAACTGCCGGAAGCCAGGGCGACACTTGCCTACACCCGCTATGTGCTGGATACCGGCAGCCGGGGCGACCTGCTCGATTTGCACGTAGCGCTGGCCCCCTGCCTGGTCGGCTACGGCGAAATCGCCAACTGGCTTAACGACCAGTCCACCACGGTGCGCGGCGAGCACAACCCCTTTGACGCCTGGATTGGCATGTACGAGAGCGAAGAGTTTCAGTCCGCCATGCGGGCGGAGCTCGAATGGCTCAATGCCCGCCTTGCCGACGTATCCCCCGCCCGCTTTGCCGAACTGAACAAGATCTTCCGCGATGCCACCCGCCTGGAAATCGACTTCTGGCAAATGGGCCTCGACCTCACTGACTGATTGCCAACAACGACAAGGAAGCTGTCATGACCAAGACCGTAAACAATAGAACTAGCCACTTTTTAGCCGAAACCGCCCAGGTGGATGCAGCCGCCATTGCGCCGCTGCCGGGCTCCCGCAAAGTGTACGTGGAAGGCTCGCGGCCGGATATTCGCGTGCCGTTTCGCGAGATCACCCTCTCGCCCACCAAGACCTCTGCCGACGACGAGCAGAACCCGCCGCTGCTGGTCTACGACACCTCCGGCCCCTACACCGACCCCGACGCCCAGATTGATCTGCGTCGCGGGCTGCCGGCGCTGCGCCGAGCCTGGATTGAAGCGCGGGACGACACCGAGTTCTTGACCGGCCCCACCAGCGAGTATGGCCACCGCCGCGCCAACGACCCAACACTTGCCCAACTGCGCTTTGATCTAACCCGTACACCACGGCGGGCAAAAACGGGCAAGAACGTGACCCAGCTCCACTACGCCCGCCAGGGCATTATCACGCCGGAAATGGAGTTTATCGCCCTGCGCGAAAACCAGCGTCGCCAAGCGTTGGGCAATGAGGAAGTGGAGCGCATTCTGGGCCACCAGCATAAAGGCCAGAGCTTTGGCGCCAGCCTGCCGGATGAGATCACGCCTGAGTTCGTGCGCGATGAAGTCGCCCGCGGGCGGGCGATTATTCCCAACAACATCAACCACCCGGAAAGCGAGCCGATGATCATTGGCCGCAACTTCCTGGTCAAGATCAACGGCAACCTGGGCAACTCGGCGGTGACGTCTTCCATCGAGGAGGAGGTGGACAAGATGACCTGGGGCATCCGCTGGGGCGCGGACACCATCATGGATCTCTCCACCGGGCAGAACATCCACGAGACCCGCGAGTGGATCCTGCGCAACTCGCCGGTGCCCATTGGCACGGTGCCGATCTATCAGGCGCTGGAAAAGGTCAACGGCGTGGCCGAAGACCTCACCTGGGAGGTCTTCCGCGATACGCTGATCGAGCAGGCGGAACAGGGCGTGGACTACTTCACCATTCACGCGGGCGTACTGCTGAG
This sequence comes from Pseudomonadota bacterium, assembly GCA_051750125.1. Classification (GTDB taxonomy): domain Bacteria; phylum Pseudomonadota; class Gammaproteobacteria; order Pseudomonadales; family Halomonadaceae; genus Vreelandella. The sequence continues at coordinate 124,406 of JBNJJK010000007.1, read as the reverse complement.
CTATGTGCCGCTCACCGCCAAGCGGGTCACCGGCATTGTCAGCCGCGGCGGCTCGATCATGGCCAAGTGGTGTTTGTACCATCACCAGGAGAGCTTCCTGTACACCCACTTCGAAGATATCTGCGAGATCTGCAAGCAATACGACGTAGCGTTCTCACTCGGCGATGGCCTGCGCCCCGGCTCGGTGGCGGACGCCAACGACGAAGCGCAAATGGCGGAGCTTAAAACCCTTGGCGAGCTGACCCATATCGCCTGGAAACACGATGTGCAGGTGATGATCGAAGGCCCCGGCCACGTGCCCATGCATCTTGTGAAAGAGAACATGGATAAGCAGCTGGAATACTGCGACGAGGCGCCCTTCTACACCCTCGGCCCGCTGGTGACGGATATCGCCCCCGGCTACGACCACATTACTTCGGGCATCGGGGCGGCGATGATCGGCTGGTTTGGCTGCGCAATGCTCTGCTACGTCACGCCTAAGGAACATCTCGGCCTGCCCAATAAAGACGACGTCAAAACCGGCATCATCACCTACAAGATTGCTGCCCACGCAGCGGACTTGGCCAAGGGCCACCCTGCCGCACAGCGGCGCGACAATGCCCTTTCCAAGGCGCGGTTCGAGTTCCGTTGGGAAGACCAGTTCAACCTGGGGCTGGACCCGGATACCGCTCGCGAATACCACGACGAAACCCTGCCCAAGGACTCCGCCAAGGTGGCGCACTTCTGCTCTATGTGCGGGCCAAAGTTCTGCTCCATGAAGATCAGCCACGAAGTACGCGAGTACGCTGCCGAACACGGTCTAGAAGGCGATCAGGAGGCCATCATGAAAGGCATGGAAGAGCAGGCAGAGAAGTTTCGCGATAAAGGCAGCGAGCTGTATCAGGAGGTGTAGTTAAAACACCGACTGCACAGCCTCACTGCCGAATCGGGCGCTCGAGGGTCAGGAGACCTCGAGCGCTACTTTCAAGACGCCGTCGCGCTGGTGGGAGAAGAGATCGTAGGCATCGACGATGTTCTCCAGCGCGTAGCGGTGGGTGACCATGGGGCCCAGATCCAGGCGGCCAGCGGCGATGATGCTCATCAGCCTGCGCATGCGCTCCTTGCCGCCGGGGCACAGCGAGGTAATGATCTTGTGGTCGCCCAGGCCCGCGCAGAACGCGCCCAGCGGAATCGTCAGGTCTTCGGAGTAGACGCCGAGGCTGGATAGCGTTCCGCCGGGCTTCAGGACGCGCAGGGCAGACTCAAACGTCTGCTGCAGGCCGAGCGCTTCGATGGCCACGTCCACGCCACGGCCGCCGGTAAGCTTGAGGACTTCATCCACCACGTCGACCTTGCGGAAATCCAGGGTGACGTCGGCGCCCATCTGCTTGGCCATGGTCAGGCGCTCGTCCACGCCGTCAACGGCAATGATCATACCCGCCCCGCGCAGCCTTGCGCCCGCCGTGGCGCACAGGCCTATCGGCCCCTGGGCAAATACCACCACGGTATCGCCAATCTTGATACCGCCGGCTTCAGCCCCGGCAAAGCCGGTGGACATGATGTCCGGGCACATCAGCACCTGTTCGTCGGTCAGGCCGTCGGGCACCGGCGAAAGGTTCGCCTGGGCGTCGGGCACCAGCAGGTATTCCGCCTGGGCGCCGTCGATGGTATTGCCAAACCGCCAGCCGCCCATCGGCTTGTAGCCGTGGCTGTGGTGGCCGCCATCCTGGGAGGAGCAGCCATCCTGACAGCCGTAAGAGGTAAAGCTCGGGCAGATCGCCCCGGCAATCACCCGCTGGCCTTCCTGGTAGCCCTGAACGTTGGCGCCGAGTTTTTCGATGATCCCTACCGGCTCATGGCCGATGGTCAAGCCGCGCTCCACCGGGTACTCGCCTTTGAGGATATGCACATCGGTGCCGCAGATCGTCGTCGTGGTCACGCGCACGAGAGCATCGTTGGGGCCGATATCGGGAATGGGTTTGTCGTCGATTTCGATACGGCCGGGCTCGACAAAGATGGCCGCTTTCATCATGGCAGGCATAGGGCGTTTCCTCTATCACGGGAATCGAAGCACATCGCCATTACGTCACACTGGAGGCGGGATAACGTTGCGCTACATCAAGGTTTGCCCTGTTAACGCGCAAACACTTAACGACAACAGGGGGCCTAGCGCCCCCCGTTGGTCATCTTATGAACGACTAGCGTTGTTTCTTGTGGCCGCCCTTGGTCTCACCCAAGCCTTTTTGCATGCCACCCTTTGCCTGTTGAGCCTTGCCCTTGGCTTCGGTCTTGCCGCTGGAGGTGGCTTTCCCGGCTGTTTCTCTCAGTTTACCAACCGTCTGATTGGCAACCTCTTTTGCTTTGTCTTTTTTGCCACTTGCCATGATGCACACCTCTAATCCGTTAGTGGAGAGGATGTCGCGCGCTAGTAAATACTTACTTCGTTCACGACGCTGTCATCAGCGTAGTCGGTATTCGCCACCTTGCATCAACTCCTTTCATATAAATGGTCGGGTAGCCGCGTCGGCGCCCAACGATTGAGCAACGCGTGCAGGCAGGCCATGACCATTACCGTGGCCGCCAGCGCCACGCTCATCGAGGAAAACCGGTAAAGCGCGCTGTAAACCAGGTCCTGCTCAGGGCCGAGGGATTGGCCAAACAGGATGCCCAGCGTGGTAAGCCCGCCAAAGCCAATGCCCGACCCCGCCCCTTCCAGAATATGTTCGCGGGCGAACAGCATCAGCCCCAGCCAATACAGCAGTATCACCAGCGTAAAGTGATGGCTTTGGCTGAACAGCAACAGCTGCATGACAAGCGCCAGATTGCAGCCAAGCAGCGTGCCGATCGCGCGCTTGCCCGCAGACAGCCTGGCGCCGGGATAGCCGAGGGCGAACAGAATCAGAATCGTCGCCATCTGCGCCGACAGCGACCCCTGTAAATCAAACACCTGAAAGACCACAAACGACAGCGTCGCGGTAATGCCCCCCATCAGGGTTTCATGGCGAATCTGTGCGGCAGGCTTTGCGACGCGGGGCGGTGGCTGGCGGGGCTCCACATCGGGAAACAGCACATGCATCAGCATGGCGATCAGTACCGCCAGCATGCTGGCGACCATATTGCTGGCCAGCAGGTCGCTCAAGTCGACCCCAGGGTAGCTGGCAAAGTGCAGCAGAATACTCAGCGTGAGCACGCCGTTGGCCCCGAATAGAAACAGCGGGCCTTTGGCCATCAGGTGAAAGCGGAACAGAAACATGCCCAGCACCACCAGCGTCATGACCACCGGCATGTGCTTGAGCAGGCCGACCACCAGGCTTACTTCGAGCACATTGACCGACACGTTGGCCAGAAACTGACGCACGATATGGCCATTGAGGATGGGCACCATGCCCAGTAGGAAAATTGGAAACACGGTAAAGAACACGCCGTAGTTCCAGCCCATCAGCTGGCTGACGATAAACCCCAGCGCGGCCCCGCCCGCAACGCGCAGGCACTGGCGCAGACCGTTCTCGTTCAGGGCCATGTTCAATATACCGCGTGCAGCCAGCTCACCAGGCGCGCCTGAAGCGCGGCGAACGGCCTGGCAAGGAGATGATCGCCCGGCACCAGCTGTACGCTGGCGCGGGCACCGCTGGCGGGTAATGATGCGAGGGATTCATCGAGCGATACGTGGAGCCTCAACCGCTGGGCATCGCGCACCCAACGGTCGGTGGTTGGAATATCGGCCAGTTGCCCGTCCGCCGCCAGTTGGCCCTCGCGCACGCCGGCATCGAAGGCGCTGACGTGGCCTTCAAGCACCCGCCCCGGCCAGGCATCCAGCACCACCTTGGCGCTATCGCCCGGACGCACGTGGCGCAGGCTTTTCTCGCGGAAATCGGCAATGATGTCGATGTTCTCGGCGACAAGCGCAAGCACAGACTGGCCGGCCTGAACGTAATCACCCGGCTGCAGCTGCAGATTGGTCACCACACCGGGCGCGTCGGCACGCACCTGGGTATGCGCCAGATCCAGCTCGGCCTGGTCGACCGCGTTTTCGGCCTGGCGCAACCGCAGATTCGCCTCGCCTTCTTCGCCAAGCTGCACTTCCAGGCTGTGGGTGCGCGCCTCGGCCGCCGCCACCGCCGCCTGGGCGGTTTGCGCGGCGGCGACACTCTGCTCGAACTGCTGGCGCGAGATGCCCTGGCGGGCGACCAGGGTCTCGGCACGCTTTCGCTCGCCGCGTTTTTCTTCGGCGCTGGCCTGGGCCGAGGCCAGTTCCGCCCGGGCGGCGGCCAGCTCTGCCGCCAAACGCGCGTTGTCCTGCTCGGCTTGCTCACGCTGCAGCATCGCATCATCCAGCGCTAGCCGAAACGGCGCCGCGTCCAGACGAAACAGCACGTCGCCCTTCGCAACCCGCTGGTGATCCTTAACCACCACCTCGCTCACCGGCGCACTCAGCTCGGGGGCGACTCGCACCACCGGGCGCAGCACCCGCGCCTCGGGCGTGATCGGCATGAAGCTGTCAGCGATCAGAAAATAGACAAATAAAACCACAAAGGTGGCGAGCGCCACCTTTACCCAGCGGGCAAATCGTTGTTCGGGGGACATGCGAAGCTCGTTAGCGTGTTAATTACACCGCTAGCTTAGCATTTAATTAGCGTGCTAACAATTACCGCTGCCTAGAGAGACTCAACACCACGATGCCGCCCACCACCACGGCGCCGCCGACGAGCTGGCTTGGGGTAAGCATCTGCCCCAGCACGAAGTAACCAATCACTAACGAGGCCACCGGCTCGATATTCATCACCGGTGCGTTGCGCGCCATGTTGAGGCGCGGCACGAAAATGAACAGCGTCGAGAACGCCGAGCCATACAGCACGCCCAAAAGCGCCAGGCCTAGCCAGCCCGTTCCGTTATCGGGCAGGCTCATGCCCTCCGGCACCACGCCCACGATGCCGCCGATAATCATGGCGATGAACACGGTTTGCATGGTCAACAGGCTACGTAGCGTGCTGCCCACGCGTGCCAGGCGGTGCTCGGTGATCCACAGCGCGCAGGCGAAGGCAAACGCCGCCGTCAGGCCAAAGCCGATGCCCGCCAGCCACCCAGGGCCCATTCCCTCGGCGCTGGCAAACCAGGCGGGTATGTCGAGCACCACCAAAAGGCCAATCAGGATGGTGCCCATGATCAGGCAGCTGCGCAGCGTGGGCCGTGGACCGCCCAGCGCCCAGCTAAGCAGGGCCAGCTGGATGGGAAAGGTATTCACCAGCAGCAAGGCGATGACCACAGGCAAGCGTGCCACCGCTGAATAAAGGCACACGCTCTGCACCGTGATGCACAGCCCGACGGCAAGCTGCCACGGCCAGGTGCCGGGCGGCAGCCAGAGGCGTTTTCTTTGTGCTACCACCAGACACAGCAGGATCAGGCAGGCGATACCCGAGCGGGTCAGCACGGCCAGCAGCAGCCCTGTGCCGTTATCGAAGGCCAGCCTGGCCGAGACATGGTTGGCCGCAAACATGGTGGCCACCGTCATCAGCAGCAGGATCGCCAGATGGCGGGGCAGAAAGGACGGCAGCGATGGGGGTTGCATAGTAACAGCGGACTCTTTGTAAGATGGCGGATAAACGTAACGGCACTATTAGGATGCCGAGATTTTACCTAGAAGGCTAACGAGATTTACAAGCTGATTGTTAACACGGCCACATGTTATACTAAGGTCTAAAAATCTACATCCTCTCTTTGCTGAAGGGCCCCCATGAACGCATCGGTATTGGTCATCAACTGCGGTTCATCCTCGATTAAATACGCCTTGATCGACGAGGATCCCCAGGCACCACGCCTTGACGGCATCGCCGAGCGGCTGGGCAGCAAGGAGGCCGTGCTGAAAGGCACCGACAGCGCCGGTGATAGATTCAGCCAGCCGCTGCCCGGCGCCGATCATGCCCAGGCGCTGGAAGCGATTCTCGACCGTTTGGAGGGCCGCAAACCTAACGCCGTTGGCCATCGCATCGTGCACGGCGGCGAGCACTTTACCCAGGCGGCCCTGATCGACGACGACGTTATCGCCGCAATCGACAGCACCGCGGCCCTGGCCCCGCTGCATAACCCGGCCAACCTGACCGGGGTTGCCGCCACCCGGCAGGTGTTTCCCAGCCTACCCCAGGTCGCGGTGTTCGATACCGCCTTTCACCAAACGTTGCCGCCCCGCGCTTACCGTTACGCCCTACCCGAAGCGCTTTACCGCGATCACGGCATCCGGCGCTACGGCTTTCACGGCACCAGCCATGCGTATGTCAGCCAGCGCGCCGGTGAATTAAGCACGCACGGCGCGGGCGGCTGGCTGACGGCGCACCTGGGCAACGGCTGCTCGACCAGCGCGGTATGGCAGAACCAAAGCCTGGATACCAGCATGGGGCTAACCCCGCTGGAAGGCTTGGTGATGGGCACCCGAAGCGGCGATGTCGACCCCGGCCTGCACGCCCATCTTCACCGCCAGTTGGGCTGGTCGCTGGACGAGATCGATAACGTGCTGAATAAGCAAAGCGGCCTGCTGGGGCTTTCCGGCCTGACCAACGACATGCGTGAAATCGAACAGGCCGCCGAGCAGGGCCACGCGGGGGCGTCGCTGGCAGTGGAGGTTTTCTGCTACCGTATTGCCAAATCGCTGGCCGGGCTGTCCTGCGCGCTGCCCTCACTCGATGGTGTGATCTTCACCGGTGGCATCGGCGAAAACTCGCCGCAGGTGCGGCGCCGGGTGATTCAACTGATGCCCCACTTCGGCTTTGCGCTGGACGACGCGGCCAACGAAGCCACGGTTCGCGGCCGGGAAGGCGTGCTGGATCGCACCGATCATCGCGGCCCACAGGTGTGGGTGATCCCCACCGACGAGGAGGCCCGTATCGCCATGGAAACCCGCCACTGCCTGGAGGCCCACGCATGAACACGCCCGCCGATGCACCGCAGGCTCTCTTACTGGTGCCGACCCGTCAGGGGGTCGGTTTGACCTCGGCCTGCCTGGGCCTGATTCAGGCGCTCGATACCATTGGCCTCAAAGCGGGTTTTCTCAAGCCGTTCATGCAGCACGAACTCAACGGCCCGGGGCTCGACCGCTCGACGGCACTGGTATCGCGCACCCTGAGCCAGCGTCCGCCCTCGCCTATTTCCCAGGCCCGCCTGGAGCGCATGCTGCGCGACAACCAGACCGACGAGCTGATGGAAAACGTGATGGAGCTTTTCGATCAGGTGACCCAGCAGGCCTATCGCGACGGCAGCGCATTGGACCTGGTGGTGGTCGAGGGCGTGGTGCCCACCCAGCACACCACCTACGCCACCCAGACCAACGCGCAGCTCGCCCATGCGCTCAACGCGCGGATCATTCTGGTGGGCACGGGCGACCTGGATGACCCTCAGGGACTCGCCGAAGAGCTCGATATGCACGCCCGCAGCTTCGGCGGGGTGAGCTCGAGCAGAACCCTGGGCGGCATTCTGATGCGCATGAAGCACCTGCCCTACGCGCAGGAAGATGACCTTTCCGCCGCGCCGGGGACCATCAAGCCACAGCTCGAGGCCTCGCTGCTCGAAGAGCTGCGGCGCTATTCACCGTCGCTTGCCACCGATAAGTTCCACCTGATCGGCGTCGTGCCCTACAGCAACACCCTCAGCGCACCGCGCACGCTCGACGTCGCTCGGGCACTGGATGCTCGGCTGCTCAACGAAGGCGAGGCGTCCACCCGCCGGGTGCTGTCTACCAGCCTGTGCGCCCGCAGCGCGGCCAACGCGCTGCATATTTTCAAGCCCGGGACGCTGGTCGTGGCCTCCGGCGACCGCGACGACGTCATTCTGGCTTCCGCGCTTGCCACCATGAACGGCACCCGGCTGGCTGGCGTGCTGCTGACCAACGGCTTCATGCCTAACGACGGCATGATCGAGATGTGTCGGCCTGCGTTGAAGACCGGCCTGCCGGTGCTGGCGGTGGACACCGATAGCCTGACCACTGCGCAAAACCTGAGTCAGTTGAGCAGTGAAATTCCTATGGACGACTTCGAGCGCGCCGAACAGGTCGCCCGCTACGTCGCCGCGCATATCGATCTGGATTGGCTGAAGGCCAACCTCAGTCAGGGCTATACCCATCGGCTGTCGCCTTCCGCCTTTCGCCATCAGCTGGTCAAGCTGGCTCAACAGGCCAACAAGCGCATCGTGCTACCCGAGGGTGATGAGCCGCGAACCATTGAGGCGGCGATCATCTGCCAGCGGCGCGGCATTGCCGACTGCGTGCTGCTGGGCAAGCGCGACGATATCGAAAACGTCGCCCGCAATCGCGGCCTGACGCTACCCGAGTCGCTGACCATTATCGACCCGGAAAGCACTCGGGCGCGTTACATCGCCCCGATGGTGGACCGCCGTCGCGGCAAGCTCAACGAGCTGACCGCCGAGGCACAGCTGCAGGATACTGTCGTGCTGGGCACCATGATGCTGGCGCTGGATGAAGTGGACGGCCTGGTCTCAGGGGCGGTGCATACGACGGCCAATACCGTGCGCCCGGCCTTCCAACTGATCAAGACCGCGCCCCAGTACCATCAGGTGTCGTCGATCTTTTTCATGCTGCTGCCTGAGCAGGTCGTGGTGTACGGGGACTGCGCGGTCAACCCCGACCCGGACGCCGAAACGCTGGCAGAAATTGCCCTGCAAAGCGCCCATTCGGCGCAGGCCTTCGGCATCGAGCCGCGCGTAGCGATGATCAGCTATTCGACGGGAGATTCAGGCACCGGGGCCGATGTGGATAAAGTCCGCGAGGCGACGCGCATTGCCAAGCAGCGCGCGCCGGATCTGCTTATCGACGGACCACTGCAGTACGACGCCGCCGCCATCGAAAGCGTAGGCCGGCAAAAAGCCCCCGACTCGCCGGTCGCGGGCAGAGCCACTGTGTTCGTGTTCCCCGATCTGAACACGGGCAACACCACCTACAAGGCGGTTCAGCGCAGCGCCCGCGTGGTGAGTGTCGGCCCCATGCTGCAGGGCCTCAACAAGCCGGTAAACGACCTGTCCCGCGGCGCGATGGTCGACGATATCGTATATACCATCGCTCTGACGGCCATTCAGGCAAGCCAGCGCACGGCAGACTCATAAGGTCGTAACGTCATCGCCGCCCCATCGTGACCGATTGAGGCGGCGGGCAGTCAATTGCCAAGCAGGCGTAGCGAAGACGGCTTTTAAAGTTACTGGAGGAGGCCCAGGATAATCTGCTCACCGTAGCCCCATAGCAGCACGGTCGCAGCCAGCAACATCTCGAGGACCAGCACGCCGATCGCAAGCGTAGCACTCGATACGATGAAGCCTTGTTCATCAGAAATATCCAGGAAATTCGGTATCCCGACGTAGAGCAGATAACCCGACCAACACAGCCCGATCACCCCGGCCAGCAGGCACAGCCATACAATGGGATAAAGGGCGACAATGCCGCTCAGCAACATGGGTGTTGCCACATACCCGGCAAACTTGACGCAGCGACGACGATTAGGCGGATGCACAAACCGCTGGGCCATCCAGTGAATGACGCTGCCCATGAACCAGACGGCCGCCAGTATCACCAGATAGAATACGATGCCCGCGTAAAACGCATCCAGCAGTCCAAGCTGGATGGTCCGTTCACCGCCAAGTCCCCAGCCGAACTGGGTAGTGCCGATAAACGAGCAGACAACGGGGACAGCACTAAGTATCAATACGTGGTGAGCATAAAGGTGAAACACCGTTTCATGCTCGTCGTGCATCTGTTTCCATTCGCGCTGAGGATGGGCCATCAAGCCCCAGACATGTGTCAGCATGGGTACGCCTCCTACTGTCCTTTCAAATCGGCGGGATAGCCGATTACACCCAAGACGGGCTTACAGACAGTATAGGCAGGAGCATTGCACTCCTGCCTACTTTCTGGCGTACATTACGACCAACGATCTAACAACGGTGGCAACGACAGCAGGCTGGCGTCCAGCGACATGGCGAGACTCAATGCCGTAATCGCCAGGATCGATACGCCAAACACGCGCTTGGCCCAGCGCACTTCGTCACCCTGATAGCCCTGAACCGCCAGGTAAAGCCAGTAGCTGCCCATGACCAACGCGACGATCAGGTAGCCAATACCCGCGTATCCAGCCAGCGCCAACGCAAGCGACGCCGCGATAAACGCGACAATGTAGCCGAGGATATAACGGCGTGCCGAGGCAATGCCGCGCACCACGGGCAATACAGGGATTGAAGCGGCGCGGTAATCATCCATCCGGAAAATGGCAATCGCATAGGAATGCGGCATTTGCCAAAGGCAGAAGATGAGTAACAGCGTCAGTGCCCCAGCGTCGAGCTGGTTAGTGACCGCACAGTACCCCACTACCGGCGGTATTGCGCCGGAGAGGCTACCCACCAGGGTACCGAATTCTGAATGCCGCTTCATATAAAGGCTGTACGCCCCTACATAAATGGCATAGCCAAAGCCGGCAAGCCCGACGGTAAGCGCATTGGTGCCCAATGCCAGTACCGTAAAGCCGGCAATACCGAGCAGTGTTGCAAAGCAAAGCGCTGCAAAGGGCGAGATGCGCCCCTGTACCAGGGCCCGCGTACGCGTGCGGCTCATCACCGCATCGATATCGCGATCAATCACGTTATTGAAGGCACAGCCCGACGCTATTACCAGCGCCAGGCCCACCACCGCGCTCATGAATAGAAGCAAATCAAAATCGCCGCGGGCGGCTAAGAAATAGCCGCCCATGACCGAAATGGTATTGCCACCGATGATGCCCGGTTTGGTGAGGGCGAAATAATCGCCCATCTTTGCCATAAACGTTACCCGATGTGCAGATTGAGGTGCAGGTGATGCATGATCCACAACGAACCTCCAACTACCAGGCCGAGAATAATCAAGGTGAAGACAAAGGACATGAAATTCCAGCCTTCCTCTTGCTTGGTGTCCATGTGCATGAACATCACAAGCTGCACCAATATCTGGGCAATGGCGGTAATCACGATCGTCCAAACGGTGGCATTCATGCTCAGCGCGCCACTCATTACCGCCGCGAACGGGATAATTGTCAACACGATTGAGAGAATCAGCCCCGTCACATAAGACTTAACGCTGCCGTGTGCAGTGGGTGAGTCCTTCATATTACAGAGCCCCCATCAGGTAGACGAACGAAAATACGCAAATCCACACGATATCCAGGAAGTGCCAGAACAAGCTTAGGCACAAAATACGTGGGCGTGTCATATCGTTCAGACCCTTGGTACGCAATTGATAGAGTACCACCAGAATCCAGACCAGCCCGAAGAATACGTGCAGACCGTGTGTGCCAACCAGTGTAAAGAAGGCAGATAAAAAGGCGCTGCGATCAGGGCCGTAGCCGAGATGAATGAGATGCTGGAACTCATAGATCTCGAGGGCGATAAACCCTGCCCCCAGCACGAAGGTGATCCACAGCCATTTCTTGACCTGGTCGACCTTCTCGGCGGTCATTGCCAGTACCGCCATGCCGTAGGTGAAACTACTGATCAACAGCATGAACGTACCGGCTAGAATCAGCGGTAGATCAAAGATCTCGGAGCCGTCGGGTCCACCGGCCGTGCCCCGAAGGAGCACGGCGAAGGTAGCGAATAGTGTTCCGAAGATCACCAAGTCGCTCATCAGGTAGACCCAGAAACCGAACACCTTGATGCTGCCGGTATCGTGGTGATCATGCGTTTCTGGATGCGCGTGATCGTCGTGGTTAGTTACTGCTTCGCTCGCCATGGTTACCCCTGCATCCGAACCTGTAGATGAGACGCTTCTTCGGGATTCTGCTTGACCCACTCCCGATACTCTTCGAGGCGTTGCTTATGCTCAGTCTCAATACGTTCGACTTCAGCCGCCGGCACGTAGTAATCAATATCGTCATTGGCTACGCGGGCGATAAAGGCAACAAACATACCGATACCACCGACAATCGCCAGCCACCAGATGTGCCACACCAGGGCAAAGCCAAAGATCATCGAGAACAGGCTGATAACCGGTCCGGCAATCGTGTTGCGCGGCATGTGGATATCCTGATAAGGCCCGTTACCGATTGCTTCACGCCCTTCCTGCTTCTGACGCCAGAAATCATCGATACCGCTGATTTTCGGCAGATGCGCGAAGTTGTAGAACGGCGCAGGAGAGGAGGTTGCCCACTCCAGGGTACGGCCATCCCACGGGTCACCGCTCATGTCGGCATATTTCATGCTGTGACGGTTCTTGATGCTGACCGCCACCATGATCAGTGTCGATAAGATACCCATCAGGATGATACAGGCGCCGATAAAGGCGACGATCATCATTGGCTGCCACTCAGTGGCCTCGTAGGACGACATGCGACGCACGGCCCCATCGAAGCTCAGCACGTAGAGCGGCATAAAGGCCATGAGAAAGCCGATCAACCAGCACCAGAAGCTGCGCTTGCCCCACTTTTCGTCGAGCTTGAAGCCAAACGCCTTCGGGAACCAGTAGTACATTCCTGCCATCATGCCGAACACCACACCGCCGATAATCACGTTATGGAAGTGGGCGATAACGAACAGGCTGTTATGCAGCACAAAGTTAGCGGCTGGCACCGACAGCATGACGCCGGTCATACCACCGATGGTAAAGACGATGATGAAACCGATGAGCCACAGCATGGGCACGGAAAGCTCGATGCTGCCGCGGTACATGGTGAACAGCCAGTTGAATACCTTCACACCCGTAGGGATGGCGATGATCATCGTCATGATGCCGAAGAAGGCATTGACGTTGGCCCCCGCCCCCATGGTGAAGAAGTGGTGCAGCCATACGACAAACGACAGAATCGTAATCGCGACGGTGGCCCAGACCATGGTGTGGTAGCCGAACAGCCGTTTGCGGGCGTACGTCGCCACGACTTCGGAGAACACCCCGAAGGCCGGCAGAATCAGGATGTACACCTCAGGATGGCCCCAGGCCCAGATGAGGTTGACGTACATCATCACGTTGCCGCCAAGATCGTTGGTGAAGAAGTTCATCCCCAGGTAGCGATCAAGGGTCAGCAGCGCAATCGTCGCGGTCAGAATCGGGAACGACGCGATGATCAGCACGTTGGCGCACAGTGATGTCCAGGTGAAGATCGGCATGCGGAACATTTTCATGCCCGGCGCGCGCATTTTCAGGATCGTCACGAAGAAGTTGATACCCGTTAAGGTGGTACCTACCCCGGATATCTGCAATGCCCATATCCAGTAATCGACCCCGACCCCGGGACTGTACTCAATCCCCGAGAGAGGCGCGTAGGCCAACCAGCCGGTGGTACCAAACTCACCTATAAACAGGGAAAGATTGACGATCATCGCACCGGATACAAACAACCAGAAGCTGAGGTTGTTCAGGAACGGGTAGGCAACGTCGCGCGCACCGATCTGTAGCGGCACGATAAGGTTCATCAAGCCTATGACCATGGGCATGGCCACGAAGAAAATCATGATCACGCCGTGGGTCGTGAACAGCTGGTCGTAGTGCTCCGGCGGCAGGAAGCCTTCTGCCCCGCCGGATGCAATCGCTAGCTGCGCACGCATCATCAGTGCTTCACCAATACCGCGGACCAGCATCACCAGGGCCACGATAAAGTACATGATGCCGATTTTCTTGTGGTCGACCGAGGTCACCCACTCGCTCCACAGGTAGCCCCACTTACGGTAGTAGGTAACACCCCCTAACACTACCGCTCCGCCCAAGGCGGTCATGATCATCAGCGATACGATGATGGGATCGTAAAAGGGGATCGAGTCTAAACCGAGTTTTCCAAACATAGTTTACTCCGCTGCCTCCGCGCTCATCGCCATATCGCCGTTCTGCTCTTGATGATCGCTACTGGCATGTTTGTATCCGGTCTCATTAGGCAACACCTCAACAGGTTCACCGCTGTGGTAAACATTCAGGATGTCGTCATAAAGGGTTGGCGATACTTCAGAGAAGTATTCGACCGGATGATTACGGCTTGGCTTTAACAGCTCGAGATAGCCATCGTCGAAGCTAATCGATTTGGAGGACTCTTTAACTTCTTCCACCCATTCATCGAAGCCTTCTTCAGATGTCGCATGCGCGTCAAAGGTCATGCCCGAGAAGCCCGAACCACTGTAGTTGGTAGAACGACCTGGGTAAGTGCCTTCCTCGTCGGCAATCAGATGGACGTCGTTATCCATACCCGCCATGGCATAAATCTGGCTGCCAAGATCAGGGATGAAGAACGAATTCATCACGGACGCTGAGCTGACCCGAAAACGTACCGGCGTATCTGCGGGGAACGCCACCTCGTTGACCGTGGCAATGCCCTGCTCGGGATAGATGAACAGCCACTTCCAATCCATCGACACGGCCTGGATTTCAAACGTCTCTTCGCCTTCCTCAGCAATGGACTTGTGCGGATCCAGGCTGTTCGAGGTGTACCAAGTCAACCCCGCAAGGAAGAGAACGATGACGCACGGAATCAGCCACACCACCACTTCGACCCAGGTGTTGTGCGCCCAATCAGGCGTGTAGGCAGCATTATGGTTGCCGCGGCGGTAACGCCAGGCAAAGAACAGCGTCATCCCGATAACGGGGAGCACGACGATCTGCATAATGCCAAAGGCTGTCAGGATCAGGGTGCGTTGCTCGACGCCAATCTCACCTTTCGGGTCCATCAGCGCCGAGCTACAACCACCCAGCAATAAAAATAAAGAAAGCAACAGTAGAATACCTGCCGCTTTGGCGTAGAGGTTTTTTCTCATGTTACGACCTCGTCAGGGCTGGGAGGCAAACATTGTAAACAAGCTGCTACATCTAGATAGCGAGCTAACAAAGTCTCTTGAGCAAACGCAGTCGATAAGCAGGTGCTTAACATCGACGTCTGATCGCGAGAGAGGATCGTTCGGCAGGCTAACGCCAAACACAGTTACCGCAGACGTTGGCTATTCTCGCATCAATGATGCAGAAGAAAAGAGACGATTTGCCGCAGGTAAACGCCGCGGATTCTGCCACGATTGGCCTGAAGCTTAAAGGTAACTTGGCTAATTTAATCCAAAAAACTGTGCAAGAGACTCTCTCAAAAACTATGGCGCAGTGATCGTCGGTGAAGCGCTGCGTGCGTCGCGCAGCAAGGTCGGGGCGCCCTCCTCGTCGGTGACGATCACGTCAAACTCACCCACCGACGCAAAGTACGCCGGGCGCACCACACCGAACTTGCTGGCATCTACGACCAATAGACGCTGCATGGCAGCCGCCATCGCCGCCTGCTTGGGCAGCACCTCATGGAAGTGGAAGCAGCTTACCCCGCGCTGCACATCAACCCCCGCCGCTGAAATAAACGCCTTGTTGATACCCAGCCGCTCGATGGACTCGGCCATGGTATCGCTGGCAAAGGACTGCGACGCTGGATAGAACAAGCCCCCCAGCAGCACCAGACGCACATTGGGCAGCGGTGCCACGGCATTGGCCACGTTAAGCGCATAGGTAATGACCGTCAGCTCGCGATAATCCCCCAGCTGATTCATCAACGGCATCAGGGTCGAACCGCAATCCACAAACAGCGTGTCGCCGTCCTCGATAAAGCGTTGCGCCCGCTGGCACAGGCGGCTTTTCGCCTGATAGTGGCTGGCCTGCTGTTCATTCAAGTCGTACACCGGCGTCACGCCCGGCGTATGCGCCATGACCAGGCGCCCTCCTAACAGACTGATGACGTGTGGGTGGGCATTCAGGTCCCGGCGAATGGTCATTTCCGATACGCCGCATAGCGCCGCCGCATCGCGCAAATGCAGCGTTCCGCCGCTTGAAAGTGCCTCCTGCAATGTTGCCAAGCGCAACGCGCTCCGGTCTTTCATTGACAGCTTCTCCTGGTAACGGCCTGTTGTGGTTGGATGGGCCTAGGTTATCGCTGAGTGCTTTCACGCATACCGCTGGGGCTCTCCCCTATGCTGAGCGACCGCTTAAGGAATTACCATTAAACCAACGGATTTTGAAACATATGTCAGCAGTTTTTCATTTAATCACCGTTGACGTGATAAGACTTGCAAATCTGCGTTAGAAAAATAACACTAAATGTTATAATTTTAACATTACAACAAAACGCCAGCCCTCACGTCCGCCGTCGAGGCGGATCAAAACTGCAACTAACAACCTGTTGAGGCTCTCATGACTGCTCGTACGCATTTTACTAACGCTTTTTCTTCACGTGCGTCGCTCGCGGCGCTCGGCGCTGGTGTATTGATGGCCGGCGCCGCCAGCACTGCCAGCGCGGACACCTTTGACCCTGTTTGGTCATTCGCCAATGTGTCGGCCAACTACCTCGACTGGTCCGACGGCACCGAAGACCGTAGCGGTAAAAGTGATTTCATGTATCTTGAGGTCGAAGGCGGCCTGGGCTACGAATGGGGTGAATTCTACGGGTTCTTCGATTTTGAGAACCCCACCAATGACCAATTCGATGAAGCGAGCGACGGCGCCGACAATTTCCGTACGGCGGGCAAGCTGACCTCGCATATCTACCTGGGTGATAGCCCGCTATCTATTTATGCCCACCTTTACGACTTCCGTGACTACGGCTTTGACGTGCGTGAACAGGACCAGATCCTTGGCCTTGGCTACCGCAAAACCTTTGATAATGGCCTGTGGTTCAAGCCGTTTATTGGCGCCGCACGGGTTCAGAGCGATGGCTACACTGGCTCGAACGGCTTCATGGCCGGCTGGGTCGCAGGCTACGATTTCAGTGCGTTCGGGCAAGATTTTGGCGTGACCAACTGGCACGAGCAGACCTTTGGTCGCGACGATGAGTACCTGGAGCAGAACTACGTCGGCGGCAAAGCGGACAGTGTCGGTACTAATGGTGCCGTAAGCCTGTGGTGGCATCCGTCCGAGCAGGTGACGACCGGTATTCAATACCGTTACTCTGACGAGAAGTTGGGCACGCCTAACAACTATCAGAATGCGATGATTTACACCGTGAAGCTCAACCTGCTGTAACACCGCCTAACGCGATGCGAAGGATTTCCTTATGACACTCCTGATGAGCTTGGTCGGCATGGTCACCCTGGTGACCATCGCCCTGATCTTTTCTTACGATCGCAAGTCGATCCGCCTGCGCACGGTGCTCGGCGCGTTTGGCATTCAAGCGGGTATCGGCGCCTTTGTGCTCTATGTCCCTTTTGGTCAGACGGTGCTGCAAACCATTTCGGCGGGCGTCAGCCAGATTCTGGTGTTCGCCGATGACGGCATCGAGTTCCTGTTCGGCGGCTTGGCCGATGCCGACGAGGTCGGCTTTGTCTTTGCCATCAAGGTATTGCCGGTCATCATCTTTTTCTCCTCGCTGATTGCGGTGCTGTATTACCTCGGCATCATGCAGTGGGTGATTCGCATCCTGGGTGGCGCACTGCAAAAGGCGCTGGGCACCTCGCGTACCGAGTCGCTTTCCGCTACCGCGAACATCTTCGTTGGCCAAACCGAAGCGCCCTTGGTGGTGCGTCCGTTTATCGCCCGCATGACACCTTCCCAGCTGTTTGCCGTTATGTGCGGTGGCTTGGCTTCCGTCGCCGGTTCGGTGCTTGCGGGCTACGCCGCTCTAGGTATTCCCATGGAATACCTGGTCGCAGCCTCTTTCATGGCGGCCCCCGGCGGCTTGCTGTTTGCTAAACTGATCATGCCGGAAACCCAGGATCCCAAGGATGCCGACAGCGTTTCCAAGGTTGAGGAAGAGCTTGACGAGCAGGCAGATAAGCCCAGCAACGTCCTAGACGCTGCAGCGACGGGCGCCACCTCGGGTCTGATGCTGGCGGCCAACGTGGGCGCGATGCTGCTGGCCTTCATCGCGCTGATTGCCCTGATCAACGGCATTCTGGGCGGCGTTGGCGGCTGGGTAGGTTTCGAATCGTTAAGCCTTGAGTGGATTCTGGGCTGGCTGTTTGCCCCGCTGGCGTTCCTGCTTGGTGTGCCGTGGGAAGAGGCCACGCTTGCCGGCTCGTTCATCGGCCAGAAGCTGGTGGTCAACGAGTTTGTCGCCTATATCAACCTGGCCCCCTATATTGAGGGCGAGCAGATGGTGGCAGCGACCGGCCAGGCCATGACGCCGCATACCATGGCGATCCTTTCCTTTGCCCTGTGTGGCTTTGCGAATTTATCGTCGATTGCGATTCTGCTCGGCGGCCTGGGGAGCATTGCCCCCACCCGCCGCAAAGAAATCGCCCGGTTTGGCGTCAAGGCGGTATTGGCCGGTACACTGTCCAATCTGATGTCGGCGTCGATTGCGGGCTTCTTCCTTGCCCTGGGCAGCGCCGCTTCCTAAACGCGACATACGGCTATATCCCGGGCGCTGCTGTCTTATACGGCAGTGCCCGTTTTTTTTCAGTTAATGATTCACCCTACCACTGTGCGAGATGTCCATGACCGCTTCGATTAACGTGATCCTTGCCGCGCGCCAGGCGCTTTCACTAATGGACTTGACCAGTCTCAACGACACCGATACCGATGCGACCATCGAATCGCTCTGCCAACAGGCGAAAACGCCCCACGGCCATCCGGCGGCGGTATGCGTCTTTCCTCAGTTTGTGGTGACCGCACGACGTGCGCTTACCGCCCACAAGCTCAACGGCGAAGTCAAGATTGCCACTGTGACGAACTTCCCCAACGGCGGCGACGACATCATGGCGGCCGCCCGCGAAACCCGCGAAGCCGTTGCCTCCGGGGCGGACGAAGTCGATGTCGTGTTCCCCTATCGCGCGCTGATGGCAGGCGATGAAGAGACCGGCCGCGAACTGGTGGAAATGTGCCACGCGGCCTGTGGTGGCCAGGCGCTGCTGAAAGTCATCATCGAGTCCGGCGAACTCAAGGATCCCGCGCTGATCAAACGGGCAAGCGAACTGGCCATTGAGGGCGGCGCGGACTTTATCAAGACCTCGACCGGCAAGGTAGCCGTCAACGCGACGCTGGAAGCCGCCGAGATCATGCTCCAGGCCATCAAGGCCAGCGGCAAGGATGTGGGCTTCAAGGCGGCTGGCGGCGTCAAGACCGCTGAAGACGCCGCCGAGTATCTGACCCTGGCCGCCAACATCATGGGTGATCAGTGGGTCACGGCTCACCACTTCCGCTTCGGCGCGTCGAGCCTTTTGGGTAATCTGCTCGACGTCCTCAACGGCAACCCGCGTTCGACTACCGACGGAGGCTACTAATGGCGTCAACTGCCCCTCAGCACACCCTGCTCCCCCAGGAACTGATTCGCCTGAAACGCGACGGTCAGCCGCTGCCCGCCGATGAGATCAAGGCCTTTGTACAGAGCATTGCCGACGACCGCATCAGCGACGCGCAAATTGGTGCGTTCACCATGGCGGTGTATTTGAACGGCATGAGCCGCGAAGAGGTCGTCGCCCTGACCACCGCCACCCGCGACTCCGGTCACGTCATGCAGTGGGATTCGCTTGACCTGCCGGGTCCGATCGTCGACAAACATTCCACCGGCGGCGTGGGTGATCTGGTCTCGCTGGTGCTGGGCCCCTGGGTCGCTGCCTGCGGCGCGTTCGTGCCGATGATTTCCGGCCGTGGCCTGGGCCACACCGGCGGCACGCTGGATAAGCTCGAGTCGATTCCCGGCTACAACCCCTACCCCGCCCCGGAACGCTTCGGCGATGTGGTTAAATCCACCGGCGTGGCGATCATCGGTCAGACCGGCAACCTCGCCCCGGCGGACAAGCGCATCTACGGGGTGCGCGACGTGACCGCCACGGTGGAATCCATCCCGCTGATCACCGCCTCGATCCTGGGTAAAAAGCTGGCCTCCGGCCTGGACGCCCTGGTGATGGACGTCAAGGTGGGCAGCGGCGCTTTCATGCCGACGCCGGAAAAATCCCGCGAACTGGCCAAGAGCATTGCCAACGTGGCCACCCAGGCAGGCACGCCCACTACTGCACTGCTTACCGACATGAGCCAACCGCTGGCCCCCTGCGCCGGCAATGCGGTCGAGATCGTCGAAACCCTGGCGCTACTGCGCGGCGAGCGGTCCGATAGCCGCGTTATGCAGGTGACCCGCGAACTGGCCGTCGAAATGCTGATGGCCGGCAAGCTGGCCGCCAGCCGTGACGAAGCGCTGGCCAAGCTCGACAAGGCGCTCACCTCCGGTGCGGCGGCCGAGGTATTCGCCCGCATGGTCCACGAGCTGGGCGGCCCGGCCGACTTCATGGAGCGCCCGGATAGCTACCTGGCCACCGCACCGGTGGTTCAGGCGGTCTACCCCGAGCAAGACGGCATCCTCCAGCGCATCGATACCCGCGCCGTGGGCATGAGCGTTGTGGAGCTGGGCGGTGGCCGCCTGCGCAACGACGCCAGCGTCGACCATCGCGTTGGCTTCAGCGCAATTGCCGAAATCGGCGAGCGCGTCGATAGCCAGCGCCCGCTGGCCATGGTGCACGCGCGCAGCGAAGACGCCGCCACGCGCGCTGCCGACCAGCTACGCGCGGCGGTCACGCTGGGTGAACAGCCCGCGACCGCCGATACGCTACTTCAAGACACCTTCCGAGGAGAAGCCTAATGCGCCGTGCCATCGTCGTTGTCCTCGATTCCTTCGGTATCGGCAGCGCGCCGGACGCCGACAAATTCGGTGACCAGGGGGCTGACACCCTGGGCCACATCGCCGCCGCCTGCGCGCGCGGCGAGGCCGATACCGCCGAACGCTCAGGGCCACTGAAGCTGCCCAATATGGCCGCGCTGGGGCTGTTCCACGCCCACCGCGATGCCACCGGCAGCGTTGCCGAAGGCGTCTCGCTTCCAGAAAACCTGGAAGGCGCCTACGCCCACGCCAAAGAGATTTCCAGCGGCAAGGATACCCCGTCGGGCCACTGGGAAATTGCCGGCGTGCCCGTTCGCTTCGACTGGGGCTACTTTCTCGATAAAACCGACAGTTTCCCGGCAGAGCTGCTCGACAAGATTGTCGATGCAGCCAACCTGCCCGGTGTGATCGGCAACTGCCATGCATCAGGCACCGAGATCATTGCCCGCCTGGGCGAGGAGCATGTCGAAACGGGCAAGCCGATTGTGTATACCTCGGCGGACTCCGTGTTCCAGATTGCCGCCCACGAAGAGCACTTCGGCCTCGAACGGCTCTATGAACTGTGCGAAACCGTGCGCGGGCTGCTCGAGCCATACAACATTGGCCGCGTGATTGCCCGCCCATTTACCGGCAACAACCGCGACGACTTTGCCCGCACCGGTAATCGCCGCGACTACAGCGTCGAGCCACCCACGCCCACGGTGCTGCAAAAGCTCGCCGAGGCCGGCGGTGAAGTGGTCTCGATCGGCAAGATTGCCGATATCTACGCCCACTGCGGGATTACCCACAAGGTCAAGGCCAGCGGCCATGATGCACTGATGGAAGCGACACTTGCCGAGGTTGAGCGCACCGCCAAGGAAACCAGCGACCGCCCGACCATGATCATGACCAACTTCGTGGATTTTGATTCGGTCTACGGCCACCGCCGGGACGTGCCGGGCTATGCTGCGGCGCTTGAGCACTTCGATGCCCGCCTGCCCGAGCTGTTCGCCGCGCTGAGCGACGACGACTTGCTGCTGCTCACCGCCGATCACGGCTGCGACCCCAGTTGGCAAGGCACAGAGCACACCCGCGAATACGTGCCGGTCATGGTACGCGGCGCCGGCTTCACCCCCGGCCCCATGGGCGAGCGCGGCACCTTTGCCGATATCGGCCAGACGCTTGCAGATTTTTTCGCGCTCGAGGCAATGACCGACGGCGACAGTTTTTTGCCCAACGCCGCTTAAAGGAGACCTTTCATGGCGACCCCGCACATTAACGCTGCCCAAGGCGATTTTGCCGATACCGTGCTGATGCCCGGCGATCCGCTGCGTGCCAAGTACATTGCCGACACCTATCTGGAGAACGTTCGCCAGGTGAACGACGTGCGCAGCATGTTTGGCTACACCGGCACCTACAAAGGCCGCGAGATTTCGGTCATGGGCCACGGCATGGGTATCCCCTCGGTATCCATTTACGCCAAGGAGCTGATCACCGACTACGGCGTTAAATCCGTCATTCGCGTGGGCTCCTGTGGTGCCGTGCGCGACGACGTCAACGTCCGCGATGTGGTCATCGGCATGGGCGCATGCACCGATTCCAAGGTCAACCGCATGCGCTTCAACGACCACGACTTCGCCGCGATTGCCGACTTTGACCTGACCCAGCACGCGGTCGCCGCCGCCAACGCGCAAAACGTGCCAGTGAAAGTCGGCAACATCTTCTCGGCGGATCTGTTCTATAACCCGCAAACCGACATGGCCGAGTTGCTCAAGCGCTACGGCATTGTCGGCGTCGAGATGGAAGCCGCAGGCCTATACGGCGTGGCAGCGGAATTCGGCGCCAGGGCGCTGACCATCTGCACCGTGTCGGACCACATTCTGAAAGGCGACTCGCTCTCGAGCGCCGACCGTCAGACCACCTTCGACGACATGATGACCATTGCGCTGGATACGGTGCTGCGCGACGATGCCGCGCACGCCTGAGCGGACAACACCGAGGAAATCGCCATGAGCCAAGTCGCCCCCGCGCTGGTTGAAACACTACTCAAGACGCTGGGCAATGCCTATGCGCCCTACTCCCACCATCCGGTGGCATCGGTGATGGAGACCCCCGACGGCCAGCAGTTTGCCGGCGCCAACGTGGAAGTTGCCCACTACAAGGGGCTGTGTGCCGAAGCCTCGGCGATTTCCGCCATGGCGACTGCCGGGCAGCGCGAGCTTGCCAAGGTCTATGTGATGGGCCCCGGCGAGCACCTGTGTACGCCCTGCGGCGACTGTCGCCAGCGTATCCGTGAATTTGCCACGCCCGACACGCAGATCCTGGTGCTTTCTCGCGAAGGCGAGGTACTGAAAACCTACACCATGGAAACGCTGCTGCCCGACGCCTTCGGCCCCGAGCAACTGCCACAGCGTTAAGCCGCCAGGCAGTCCACGACAGACCAGCCCCACGGGCTGGTTTTGTGCGTTTATTGCTCGTACTCTTAAGACCACGCTTTTGTTGACGCAAAGTGTGCCGTCAAGAGCACACCACTTCTTTGGAGAACGCCATGGCTGGCTTATTGCCCAACGTCGATCCCGACGGCCTGCTGGAATATTCGGTGGTCTACACCGATCGCTCGCTCAACCATATGTCGCAGCAGTTTCAGGGCGTGATGCGGGATATATCCGCCACGCTGAAGGAGGTCTACAACGCCCACGCCAGTGTGATTGTGCCGGGGAGCGGCACGTTTGGGATGGAAGCGGTCGCCCGCCAGTTTGCCGTTGACCAGAAAACATTGGTCATTCGCAACGGCTGGTTCAGCTACCGCTGGACGCAGATTATAGAGATGGGCCGTTTGACCGATCAGCATACGGTGCTCAAGGCGCAGCGGCTCGACGCCAGCGATCCGCACTCCCCGTTCGCCCCTGTGCCCGCCGACGAGGTTGCCGCGCGTATTCGTGAGGAAAAGCCCGCCGTGGTGTTTGCCCCGCAGGTGGAGACCTCGGCCGGGCTGCTGCTGCCGGACGACTATATCCGCACCGTTGCCCAGGCGACCCGTGAGGTGGGTGGCCTGTTCGTGCTCGATGCGATTGCCGCCGGCACGCTGTGGGTGGATATGCAGGCGCTGGGTGTGGATGTGGTGGTCAGCGCACCGCAGAAAGGCTGGAGCGGCTCCCCTTGCTGCGCCATGGTGATGCTCTCCGAGCGCGCCACCCAGCGTCTTTCTGAGACACAAAGCAACAGCTTTGCCTGCGATCTGGGCAAGTGGCACAGCATCATGCAGGCGTACGAAAACGGCGGACACGCCTATCACGCGACCATGCCCACCGATGCCCTGCGCAAGCTTCGCGACATCATGCAGGAAACGCGCGAGTATGGGTTCGACAAAGTCAAAGCCGAGCAGCAGGCAATTGGCCGCGAGGTCCGCGCCATGCTAACGCGCCACGGGTTCAACAGCGTGGCCGCCAAGGGCTTTGAAGCGCCCGGCGTCGTGGTCTGCTATACCGACGACGCCGGCCTGGTCGGCAAGCTTGCCAAGGCGGGCGTTCAAGTCGCCGGAGGCGTGCCGCTGATGTGCGATGAGGGCGACAACTTCCAGACTTTCCGTATTGGGCTGTTTGGTCTCGACAAGCTTCACCATACGGAGCGCAGTGTGGGTAGCCTGGAAAGCGCCATCGAAGCGGTCAGCTAGGCCCGAAAAAGCCCGCTATCGGCGATAGCGGGCTATTGGCGAGACCACGACAAGTAAACGCAGATTACATATAGCCCACGCCGCGGGGCATCATGCCCAGATGGTTCTCGACCTGCGTCACCCCGGAAACGTTTTCCGCAGCGACGGTCACGGCCTGTTTCTGCTCGAGGGAATCCACCAGCCCCCAGATTTCCACGGAACCGCCGTCCACGATGACGCTGATGTTTTCGGTCCGCACGTCCGTGCCATGCTCGACTTCATTGAGAATGGCTTCACGAATCGCCCGGTCATCGCTAGGCGATTGCGTCGGGCCCACCGCCGCATTGGCAATGCCCTGCAGCAGATTGGCGCGGCTGACGATACCCACCAGCTTGCCTTCACGCAGCACCGGCACGCGCTTGATATGGTGCTTTTCCAGCAATCGCGCGATGCTGTGAAGCGGCGTATTTTCCTCAACGGTCAGCGGGTCGGTGGTCATGATTTCCTGAGCTTTGCGGCCGTGCGCCTTCACATACTCGCCGGCATTCTTCCCGGCGCTGAAAAGCGATAGCCATCCGCCGTGATCCTGGCCGCTGTCATCCTTCAGCCGGCGCATCAGATCGCCCTCGCTGACAATCCCGACCACTTGGTGCTGAGCATCCACAACGGGCACGGCGCTGATGCGATGCTTGAGCAGCAGTTGGGCAATATCACGCACCTCCGTGTCGGGAGATACGCTGACGACCTTGGGGGTCATAATATCGATTGCTTGCATCATTTTTCTCCTTGCGACGCGTCTTGCGATGTCGTCGCCAATGCGGGGGGCATTGCCTATCGATAAGCCTAGTTCGCCCCCGCGCATTTGCCTATGCAAGCGTGATCTGGATGACGCAAACTTGATCCAGCGCAGTTTACGGCGGTGTCTCGTGAGCCTCGCTTTCCTCGACTTTTTCCACCGAGACAATCCCCGAGCGGCTGACCACGACCTTCCAGCGGGCCAGGTAGGGCTGGTCTTCGCTGCCGGTCTCGCGGATCACCAAATTGAAGAGGTGACGGCGCTCGACGGTCTCGCGCACGGCCTGGCCTTCCTTGAGCCGGTAGATGGCATGCTTGCCCTTGCTCATCAGTCGCGTCAGCATGGATATATCCAGGGTCAAACTCTCCTGGGTGTGTTCATAGCCGCTCAAGAAACGCGTCGGTGACATGCGCGACTGCGAGCGATAATGCAGCACCACCTCTTCACGCTGGGCGACCGTTCGACGCCGCAGCTGCTGGATTTCCGCGTCCAGCACGGCGTAGCGCTTATAGTCGAACCACTCCAGCTGATGACCGACCGGCACATTGCGGTTGGGGTCAACGTACTGCCGCCGCCACTTGGGGCGCCCCCGCCTGAGCCAGCGCCAGAGCGTGTTGCGCAGATCGTCCTTGAACACCTCGCGCATGGCGTAGAGCACCGCCATGGCGATCACGAACAGCGCGGTAATGTCGCCCAGCGTATCGCGCAGGCGCAGCACGCCAAAGGAGACAAACCCCATGACCACGGCGGTCGCCAGGGCCTTGACGGCTTTCTGCTCACCGCCGCCAAGCTCCTGGGAACGCTGCTTGAGGGTAATCGGGTACTCGATCAAACGGCGTAACAGGCGCATCTTGTTTGACATGCGCGTGGGGTCTTCCATTACCCGCATCGCGTTGTATTCCTGCTCCTGGCGGTACTCGGCCTCGCGCTGGCAAATCGCCACGAAACGGTGACGAATGGGGGTAAATTCGCCGCCCCTGGGCATATGAGCCACCAGGGCCAATAGCTGCTGCTCGGTAAACCACGACAGGTAGTTGTCGATATTGGCAAAGTATTTATACAGCCGATCGTCCTTTGGCGGATGACGGCGCAGACGCCTCAGGATACTCTCGCTCAAGTCGCTGGTCTCTTGAAGCTGCTCGCACAGGCGGTCGACGCTTTGCTGATCGACCTGCTGCTTGTCCTGCCCGCGGCGAATCTCCCGCGCACGCTCCAGCATGTTCTGGGTGGTGCGCTCCATTGCACCAACGTACTGGTAGGCGTAAAGGCTGAGGCTCAATCGGTAGGAGTCGCTGCCCATCTGATTGCGCGTGGCCAGGCGACTGTGCACCAGCGGCAGGTGATGCTGGTCGCTGTAATAGGTCCGCGATATCTGGATCGCCGCGTGATAGAACGCTTCTTCGGAGATCAGTTGGGTTGACAGCCCCAGCTCGCCCGGCACGAACAGATAGACGTCCAGGGTGTGAGAGGTCTCCTCCTTTAGACGTCGCGAAATACGTAGCTGATAGCTGTTTTTACGCTCAACATTGATCAACGACCAATCTCCTACTTCCCTGTATGTGGTGATGCGATAACATGACAGTGCATCGGGTATGGGGAGGACTTGCCTTAACGGACGCCGAACGCCACTATTGCTCGCTGTTTACCTCTTAGTATTTGGGAGCTTGGGAATGTCCATGGCCCGTTTTTCACCCTTTGAGCTGGTGCTGTTGAAAAGCCGCAGCCAAGTGGATACGGCAACGCTGTTATTGCTGGCCTGGGTGCTGGTGCACCGTCAGCATGTGTCCGAAGGTCAGCGGCGCCGCCGTCTGGCCCAGGTCACGGCACAGTTTCGTCATGGGCATGAGCTCGGGCCGGTCATGGGTATCGCCCATAGTCAGGACCTGCAGGCAATTCAGCTGGCCGCCGAAATTCTGCGTAAGGAATGCTCCAAGGAGCGTAGCTTAAGCGTGCTGCACCAGTCGATCACCGTTGCCACCGACGACGGCGAGCTATCGTTAGCCAACCATTATATCCTGCGCTTTCTTGCCGACTTGCTCAACGTCACCCCGACCACGCTGAGCACGCTGTTTTACGAGTTGACCGGCCGACCCATGGGGGCCCCCGAAGATCCCAGTCGTCATACCTATTGGCAGCAGCATAACCCTGACTATTTTAGTCAAAAAGCACGCGATGCCGCCGCCGAACAGCAGGCCCGTGAAGACGCCGAGCGCCAGGCCCAAGAGAAAGCCGAGCAGCGCGAACAGAAGAAACAGCGCAAGCAGCAGGAAAAACAACGTCAGCAGGATCAGGCGCACGCGCGTAAGGAGCAAACCCGGCAAGAGCGCGAACGTCAGCGCCAGCGCGACGAGCAGCAGCGACGTGAACAGGCCCAGCGAGAGCAGGCGCGTAACGAGCGCGCCCAGGGCGGGCAGCGGCAGTCATCGTACACCCCGCCACCTCCGGACCGAACCACCAGGGCGCTGGCCGTGCTCGGGCTGCCGCCGGGTGCCAGCCGAGGCGACGTCAGGCTCGCCTACCGGCGTATGGCCCAGTTGCACCACCCGGACCGTTTCTTCACCGAAAGCGAGCATCAGGTGGCGCTTGCATCCGCCCGTTTCCAGCGCATAAAAAACGCGTATGATTACCTGATGCAAACCTACTAACCCGACGCGGCGGCGACTGACGGAACAAGACCCCTCTTATGCGCGATTTGTATCAACGCCTATCGCTTTCATCAGCGGCCAGCGAGCATGACATCCAGAACGCCGTCGAGCGCTGTCAAAACAGCGCCCTGCGGCAGGATGCCGACACCGTGCTGTCGGTCAATGAGCATCGCGAAACCTACGACACGCTACATCATACCCTCAGCGATATCGGCTGCCTGCGCGCGCGTCTTGGCTTGACCCATGGCGCGCACTGGCAGGGCGATGTGGCCAACGATTTTTCGCTGCCCCCCGACCACGCTATTTCACGCCACGATGAACTGGTCGACCGCGTCAGCAACGCGGTCTCCCTGTATAACCGCTGGCGGCGTTGGCGGGGCCCTTGGCTACTCGTCGCCATGTTCGCGACCGGGGCCGGTATCGGTATCGCGGTAGGGTTTGCCCTTTGCCTGGGACTTGCCGCCGGGTAATCGCTTGCCTTGGCCGTCGCCCTTGCGCTGACGCTCGTCCTTTTTAATTTCGGCTTGGGTCGGCAGCGGCGCAGGCTTCGGGGGAGTCGGCCGCTCCCGGTCCTCGGGCAGCGCCTCGTCATCGTCGTGGGGGGCCTCGTCCAATTCCATGTCAACGCTGCTATCCGGCGCCATCGGACCGCCTGCCTGACCTTCCATGTTAATGCTCAGGCGTGGCGGTGCCATATCAACGCCGTCAGCTTCCATGCGTTGTTTCAGCATCAGGTTGAACGCCCGCGCCACGTCCCACTGCATTTCCGGCGCGGTACGGAAGCGCATGCGCAGAATGGCGCCGCCGTCGTCAAAGCTATCGATACCCTGCATCTCAAGCGGTGACCAGATGTAGTGGCGCATCATCGGGTCTTTGCGCAGTTCCTGGGCGGTTTCCTGCATCAGGTGGATGGCGTCGTCCACCTTCATATCGTGGGGAATGCGGATGCGCATCAGCGCAATCCCGAACTGTCGGGACATGTTGTGAATCGACTCGATCCGGCTGAAGGTGATGATATGCACGATGCCGTCGAGGTCGCGCAGTCTGACCGTGCGCAGCGTCAGCCCCTCGACCGTCCCCATGTGGCCGTTGATTTGCACAAAGTCGTCCACCGCAAGGGAGTCTTCGATCAGGATAAAGATCCCGGTGATCAAATCCTGGACCAGGGTTTGCGCCCCGAAACCGATCGCCAGACCGATGACACCGGCACCCGCCAGCAGCGGCGTGACGTTGACCCCCAGATTGGCTAATCCGGCTATCACCGCAATGATCAGAATCGTCACGAAAATTACGTTGCGAATCATCGGCGTGATGGTTTGCGCCCGGGCCTGGTTCACCCGCCGCCCCCGCGAACGGGTCGACGATATCAGCGCCCGCTGAATGGCGGTATCGGCAAAAATCCACACCAGCCAGGCCAAAAATACCGTTGCCCCCAGGCTCACCAGCGCTGGGCCAATCCGCGCACCGGCCAGACCGCGCTGCCCCAGGCCAAACATGGAACTGCCCCACACCTGCATCAACAGTTCGGCAAAGACCACCCAGGCACAAATATGCCCCAGCACGAACGCAAAACGCTCCAGCCGCTTGCGATACTGGCTTTGCCGGCGGCGATGGCGGCGCTTGCCCAAGCGCTCGGATTGGCGGCGCAGCAGACCAGTGACCACGAGCGTGAGCACCAGCAGGCTGGCGGAAATGATCGACCGGGCCAGCGCCGTTCCCACGTCACCGACGGTAATGAAGATCGCCAACAGCGAACCGCCGACCAGCAGCAGCGCAGGAATATGCCAGAGCCCGCCCAGGGCACGGATCATTTCCACCGCCGCGCTGGCATCGCGGCGCTGCTTGTAGGGACGATTGCAGATCAGGTGGCGAACCGGCCGCTTGAACTTGAACACAAAGCGCGCCGACAGCAGGGCCGCGAGCATATTGGCAAGCACCGAGACAAGGCTGGAAAGCTCTTCGCCCAGCATCTCGACGATACGGCTGGAATTCACCGCGTCGCCCAGCGCAATCAGCGCGCCAATCACGAACAGGCCTCGCAGCGCCTGCTGATGGAGTAACAGCACCGCGGTAAAGCGATGGCCTCGGCTGAAAAACGCCACGACGGTTTCAAACACCACCGACAGCAGTCGACCGCACACGCAAATATAGGCCACCACCAGCACCATGGTCCGCCCAGGGCTGTAAGGCATCAACTGGCCGATCCCCAGAGTAATCGCAAAGGCCAGTATCCAGGGCAGCATGCGACGCAGGAAGTGCACGACCATCAGCCAGCCTTTGGGGTCCCGCGGCAGGTCGAGCGGCCATTCGTGGCGGTTGGCAAGCACTCGGCCGGCGCCGATCATCCCCACCAGCAAAACGACCCACACCACCGCCAGCACCGCCCCTTCGGCCACGGCGCGGATGGTTTCGCTGCGGTCGGCACTGCTGACCAGGGCTGCCAACTCTTCTCCGCCATGCACCAGTTGGCGTTCCCACTCGTCAATCGGTGAGTCGCCCGCCTGGGCCTGCTCGCCGATATCGGTCAGGGTATCGGCCAGGGCGCCCAATAGCCCCTGGTGCACGATACCCTCCTCTTCGGTCGCCTCGCCCGTGGTCGTTTGCAGCTCACGCAGCGAGCCAAGCAATTCATTGCGCCGCTCTTCGTTCTCGAGCATCGAGATCACGTCGTCCAGCGACCCCTGAAAATCCTCGCTGTTGACGTCATTCTGCTCTTCCGAGCCACCACCTCCCAGGCTCGGCAGGGTGATCGATTGCGCCTGGGCCTGAGTGGCTACGCCACCTATCATCACGATGAAAACGAGGCTTAGAACGGTATTGATTAGCCAGTGCGATCGCACATGTTACTCCTGGACCAAGGCGTGAAAATACGTTGCCACACGGTAACGCTTAAGTGGCGCGCTGAGTTATTATTCTCAGCCCGTACGCGTGACTATGATAGGCTGAGCGCATGAATCGTTCACCTCACAGGATGCCGAGATGACGTTAGATGCGCCACCTAACGGACGCAATGCAAAGGGCCAAACCCGCTGTGTCGGTGTTGAAATCGAGTTCGCCGGTCTCCCGCCCCGCGATACGGCACAGATTGTACGCGAACTGTTTGGTGGCGAGCTTAACGTGGTCAGCCCTCATCGGCTACTGGTCGAGGGCACCCGCTGGGGGGAATTCGGCATTGAGCTGGATACCCAGTATGCTCACCCGGACAAGGCGCTGCTGGAAGCGGGTCACGATCAGGACAGCGAATGGGCCCGCCAGCATCATCATCACCGCCTGGAATTCCACCGCAAAACCCGCGAGCTGATCGGCGATATGGTGACCGGCCTGGTACCCACCGAAATCGTCTGCCCGCCGGTGCCCTGGGACGAGCTGCCCGATCTCGATAGCCTTTTCGAGGCATTGAGGTCGCATGGCGCCAAGGGCACGGATGCCAGTTTACTCTATGGCTTCGGCCTGCACCTCAACCCCGAAATCGAGCGCGATGACGTGGACTACCTGCTGGCGATGCTCCGGGCTTATCTGCTGCTGGCAAGCTGGCTTCGCGATGAAATCAAGGTGGACATCACCCGCGAAGTCCTCCCCCACGCCAACCCTTTTCCCAAAGAGTACGCGCTCAAGGTGCTGGACCGTCAGTACACGCCGGATCTCGACACGCTGATTGACGACTACCTGCATTACAATCCGACCCGCAACCGCGAGCTGGACTTGTTGCCGCTGTTTGCCTATTTACGCCCCAACCACCCCCACAAGCTGCTGCATAGCGAGCTGACCAAGCCGCGGCCGACGTTTCACTACCGGCTGCCCAATGCGCAGCTGTCGGAGCCTCACTGGGGTGCCGTTACCGAATGGAATCGCTGGGCCGCCGTCGAGCACTTGGCCGCCGCCCAGGAATCACTCTCCGCTCGTTGCGACGACTTTATCGCCCTGCATAACCGGCCCTGGATAATCCGTATGACCAGCCGCATCAAGCGCTGGTGGCACGGACTCGCGGCGACGAAACGCTGAAATTTTGAGATTGACTCATTCACATCGACCAAAGAGTGCCGTTGCATGGCCCGCCCGTTAATTGGCATTACCACCTCCGATGCAAAAAGCCAGCTTGCCTGGTGGTTCGACTGGTTCGCCGTCTGGCGTCACGGTGGGCGACCGCTACGCCTGTCACCGTCGAGGCCCCAGCCCGAGCACCTGGATGGGCTGATCATTGGCGGCGGCGATGATATTGAAGCGTCTCTCTATGGTGGGGAGGTGCAACTCGACGTGCGTCTGGACCCTGCCCGGGATGAACTGGAGCTCAGTCTGCTCGAGCGCTTCATCCCTCTGCATACCCCAGTGCTGGGTATCTGCCGTGGTGCGCAGCTGATCAACGTGCACCTCGGCGGTACGCTCGACCCGGATATCTACACCACCCACGAAGGCCTCAAGCGTCGACGGACGGTACTGCCACGCAAAACGGTGGATATCGTCGGCGCCAGCCAGCTCCATCGCCTGCTCGGCGTCACCTGGTGCCGGGTGAACAGCCTTCACCACCAGGCCGTCAACCGGGCGGGCCAGGGTATCGACATTGTTGCCCGCGACCGCGACGGCCTGGTTCAGGGCATCGAGTCACGGGACCACGACTTCCTGATTGGCGTGCAATGGCACCCCGAGTGGCTGATCTTCAACCGCCCCCAACAGCGCTTGATTCGCGCACTGGTGGCGGCGGCTGAGCGCCACCAGTCGGGCATCACGCGTTAAGCACGGCCAGCGCAGCGTCGTAGTCCGGCTCGTTCTTTAGCTCGCTGACGAGCTCGCTGTGCAGCACGCGATTGTCAGCATCCAAAACCACGACCGCACGGGCGCACAGTCCCTCCATCGCGCTGTTACACAGTGCCACGCCCCAGGCTTCCTGGAACTCACGATGGCGAAAGGTGGAGAGCGTCTCGACCTCATCGAGCCCTTCCGCCCCGCAGAAGCGCTTGGCCGCAAACGGCAGATCGGCGGAGACCACCAGTACCACTGTGTTGTCCAACTTGGATGCCAGCGCGTTAAACTGCCGGGTCGACATGGCACAGGTCGGCGTATCGACGCTTGGGATGATGTTGAGCACCTTGCGCTTGCCCTGGTAGGTATCCAGGGTGACATCCTTGAGCTCGGCGTTGGTCAGCGTCATGGCCGGGGCTTGCTGGCCGGGAGAAGGCAGGCTGCCGGCCACATCCATCGGCTCACCCGCGCGGGTTATCTGTTGCATATCAGGCTCCTAAACGTAATATGGGATTACGAATGCACCTTACATGGGAATCGCCCCGACAGGCTATTGTTTCTGTCGTTCTTGACGACCTTAACCCCCCTCAACGATCCCGCGCAGCGCCAGGATGAGAGCCAGCATGTCCTCTTTAGTGATTATTAAAACCGGTGATGCCTTCCCGGAAGTCGTCGATGCGCACGGCGACTTTGAACAGCTTTTTATCCAGCAGCTGCGCAAAGCGCTGCCGGAGACGCTGACGTTAAGCGTATGGGACGCCCGCGATGCGATACCTGCCATGCCCGCCGTGGCATATGCCGGCGTTATCATCACCGGCTCGCACAGCATGGTCAGCGAAGCGCCGACGTGGAGCGAGGCACTCAAGCCCTGGCTGCGCCAGGCGCTGGCGGATGAAGTGCCAATGCTCGGCGTGTGCTATGGCCATCAGTTGATGGCCGCGGCGTTTGACGGCATCAGCGATTACCACCCTGCCGGCCGCGAGTCGGGCACCCATCCGGTGCGCCTCACCCTGGCGGGTCAGGAGGATCCGCTATTCGGCCAGCTGCCGGCGTGCTTCCCGGCCCACCTGACCCATGCCCAGTCGGTCATGCAGCTGCCGCCCGATACCACGATTCTGGCGCATAACAGCCACGACGCTCACCAGGCGCTGCGCTATGGGCCACGCCAGTGGAGCGTACAGTTTCATCCGGAATTCACCGCGCCCGTCATGCGCGCTTACCTGGAACGGCAGCGGGCCGCGCTGCGCGATCAGGGCGACGACCCCGAGGCGTTGCTACTCAGCGTGGACGACACCCCGGAGGCATCCAGCCTGCTGCGCCGCTTTTTAGCATTCGTCTAGCGTGGGCTAGCGGGCTGGTGTGCGCTTTTCGTCGCGCCGTGATGCCAGCCGGTCCGCCAGGCGGGTGGGCTCGGGCAACTTGGTAGCCCCCAGGCAGCGCATGACCCAGCGCAGCGAGGTATCCAGACACAGCCGGTGACCGGGGGAAACGAACACCGGTTTGACCTTGGACCGCGAGCGCAGCACCGCGCCGATCACCTCACCGCCGGCGGTCAACGGCACCCAGTCGCCCCGTGCTTCGCCTACCTCGGCATGCCTGCCCGTCAGCCGTGATTTGGCAATGCCAATGGTGGGCAGGTCCAGCCACAGGCCTAAGTGGGCAGCGACGCCAAGACGGCGTGGGTGGGCGATGCCCTGCCCGTCCACCATCACCAGCTCGGGGGTCACGCTGAGCTTCTCGAACGCGCCAAGCGCGGCGGGAATCTCGCGAAACGACAGCAGACCGGGAATATAGGGCATGCGCGTCGGCTCACGATGCACCACCTCCTCTACCACGACAAGATGGGGGGCGACGCTCGGGTCCCAGCGTAAAACCACCACCGCCGCCCGGGTGGTGGCGCCTTGATCTTCGAAGCCAATATCAACCCCGGCGATGTGATGCACGGGGTCAATACGGTCGGTAAGTTCGAGCCGCTTCGCCAACTGGGTCTGCAATGCTATGGCCTCTTTAGGCGCCAAATTCCATGCGTGTAGCGATGTCGACATGTTTCCTCCCTGATCTACCGTCATCCTGATGAACAAGGTAGCAAAAAAACGCCCCCGGGCCTGGAAAGGCACGGGGGCGTTGGGATCTATTCCGTTGCCGCCTGGCGGCAGCCGGTTAGTCCTTAGGCGCGTTCGCGACGGCGAACCGGCGCGTCACCGCTGTCACGGCGGCGTGGCGCTCGCTCAGGCGCGCGGTCTTCGCTGATTTCCAGCGGACGACCAGCAACCCGGGCGCGAGCCATCTTGGTCAAAATGGTTGCAGGCAAACCGTTCGGCAGTTCAACTACCGAGAAGGCATTGCGAATATCGATACGGCCAATACGTGCACCTTCAATACCGCCTTCGTTCGCCAGGGCGCCTACCAGTTGACCGGGCTTGACGCCGTCTTTATGGCCAACGGAGACACGATAGCGGGTCATGCCTTCGCTGGGTGCGCTGGAGCGTTCGCGACGAGCACCCGGCTTACCGCCAGACGCGCCATCACGCGAGGGCTTTTCCTTGCGCGGCGCTTGCAGGCGACCAATCGGTGCTTCGTCAGCGCGGGCCATGGCGGCAAAGGCACAGGCCAGCTCAACGGGGTCATGACCTTCTTCTACCAGACGCTCGACCAGGGCACGCTGCTCGTCAGCACCCTTGGTGAGCGCGGCTACGACGCGATGATGGAAGACATCATCACGGTGAGCACGAATCGCGCTTTCGTCAGGCAGCGGCATTTCGGACATTTTCTGACCGGTTGCCTGTTCCATCCAGCCCACTTTGCGGCCTTCACGGAAACCGGCAAAGGTAATCGCGATGCCGCTACGCCCAGCACGGCCGGTACGCCCGATACGGTGAGTGTAAGCTTCCGCGTCCTGGGGCAGGTCGTAATTGATCACGTGGGTGATACGCGATACGTCAAGACCACGGGCGGCGACGTCGGTCGCAATCAAGACGTCGACTTTGCCACGCTTCAAGCGCGTAATGGTGCGCTCGCGCAGGCTCTGATCGAGATCACCCGACAGACCGGCGGCGTTAACGCCACGAGCGGTCAACTGCTCGACCAGGGTGGTACAGGCGGCACGGGTACGCACAAAGACGATGGCGCCATCGACGGGCTCGACTTCGAGGATACGCGCCAGGGCTTCAAGCTTGGCGCCACCGTCAACGCGTACGATGCGCTGCTCGATGTTTTCGCCAGTGGTGGTGCCAGACTCAATCGCCACCTTGACCGGGTCAACCAGATAGCGGTTAACAATGCGCTCGATTTCGGTCGGCAGCGTTGCCGAGAAGAACACACGCTGAGCATCTTTCGGGGTATCGGCAACCACGCGTTTTACGTCGTCGATAAAGCCCATGCGCAGCATTTCGTCGGCTTCGTCGAGCACCAGGGCGGACAGGCCGTCAAGTTTCAGGCTGCCGCGATCCAGGTGGTCGATAATCCGGCCGGGAGTGCCGACGATCACCTGGGCACCGCGCTTCAGCGCGCCCAGCTGTTCACGGTATTCTTGACCGCCACACAGGATCGCGACTTCGAGACCCTTGAGGTTTTGGCCATACTTGCTGAACGAGGCGGCAACCTGCTGCGCCAGCTCGCGGGTCGGCGCCATGACTAGCACCTGAGGTTCGCGACGCGTCAATTCCAGACGTGACAACAATGGCAATGCAAACGCAGCGGTTTTGCCGGTGCCAGTTTGTGCCTGGCCCAGCATATCGCGGCCTTCCAGCAACGCAGGAATGGTCTGCGCCTGGATAGGCGAGGGAATTTCGTAGCCCTGTGCTTCAACAGCAGACAGAACGGCAGGCAATAGAGCCAGATCGCCGAAGCTCGGCGAGGCGACAGAAGTCGAGGTCATTAATCACACCTTGGTAGGCCGGTTGTGCCGGCAAAAAACATCGTAAGCGTCTCTGACTCTGTTAATGATGCGCATCAAGTAAGCAGCATCAAAGAACATCGGTCCGCAGAGCGGATATCGTCATCAGTGGAGTCGGAGACGCCGGTCGCACCTAGCATCCGGATCGATCACCCTGGGGGTAGCTCAATCCGCCGTGGCGACCTTACTGCGCCGATTTCACCCGTTTGGTGAAATGCTGGAGGCGCGCCATCTTCACAGCAGCGAACATCTGCCGATAGGGAGATGTTCCAGCAAACGTTTCCGGGTAGCGAGCAATGACTTGACAATGGCTACGCAGGCAAACGCTTATCGTCGTGATGGAGGGGTCAACACATGCGAGGAGCGCGCATCCTAACACTGCAACTGATGGCTGACCAGTGATTTCAGCGGCTTTTTTTGGACCGCCTTCCTTGCACCGACCCATATTTGAACTAGCCTGATGGGTGCCTATCAATTTCAAGGCACCTCAAAGGAGTGATTCGATGAACAGGGATCAAGTCGAAGGTAGATGGACCGAAATGAAGGGCAAAGCACGCGCCAGCTGGGGTGAACTTACCGACGATGAGCTTGATCAGATCGATGGTAAGCGCGAACAGCTTGTGGGTAAGCTTCAGCAAAAATATAGCTTGGCAAAGGATGAAGCTGAGCGCAAAGCCGACGAATGGGCAAACTCTTTATAGTCACACTTTGCCTCTACACGTCTGCAATTCTATTTCCCTCAGTGCACCAATCGCTATAAAGCGATGAAAGCTCGCATTGAGAATCGTAGCCACAAGGAGAGACGCTATGCGTAAATCTATCCTCACCACTGCCGTTAGTGCCGCCCTGCTAAGCAGCGTTGCCTTTAATGCCAATGCGGCCTCTAACGAGCCTCAAGGCATGTATTCCGCCGATGACATCATGGACGCGGACGTTTATCTTGAAGGCGACACTAACGAAGAGATTGGCGACGTCGACGACATTCTATTGAATGAAGACATGAAAGTCAGCGCGCTGGTCGTGGAAAGCGGTTCAGTACTCGGCTTGGGCGGACGTGAAATCGTCGTCGATACCGACTACTTCAGCCTGGAAACCGATACCGACGGTGACGACACCGAACATCGGATTCTCGTCAATGCCTCTGAGGATGAAGTCAAATCCTTCCCGACCTATGATCGTGACTGGTGGGAGCAGACCAAGGCAAATGCCCGCGATGCTTGGGAAAGCACTGAAGAAGGGGTAGAAAGCGCTTGGCAATCCACCCGTGAAGCCATTAATCCAGATGATGAAGAAATCGAAGAGTAAAACCCTCATCTTTATCGCTGATCTCGCTATCCGTTAAGGGATAACGACAAAAAGCCACCGCAAGGTGGCTTTTTGGTGTCTGACTGTCTAATCAGGATTTGCGACGAATTCCCTTGCCTGAAAGTCGCTCGCGATCATGGGGACGATCAAAGTCCAACGCCGGCCCAACCGGCACGATGCGCGTGGGGTTGATGGTGTCGTGGCTGTAGTAGTAGTGACGTTTGATGTGGTCCATGTTGACCGTTTCCGCCACGCCCGGCCATTGATAAAGCTCGCGCACGTAGTTGGCCAGATTGGGGAAATCTTCGATGCGCTTCACGTTGCACTTGAAGTGCCCGTAATACACGGCATCGAAGCGTATCAAGGTGGTAAACAGTCGAATATCCGCCTCGGTGAGCCATTCCCCCGCCAGATAGCGATGCTCACCCAGGCGTTTTTCCATACGCTCCAGGGCGTCGAAAAGCGCACGCACGTGCTTCTCATAGACATGCTGTTCGGTGGCAAAGCCTGATTTGTAAACGCCGTTGTTGATATGGTCATAGACGTCGGCGTTGACCTCGTCGATCACATCGCGCAGATCGGCAGGATAGAAATCCAGATCATTACCGGTCAGCCCATCGAAGGCATCGTTGAGTATGCGCACCAGATCGGCGGATTCGTTGTTGACGATGGCGTTACGCTTCTTATCCCACAGTACGGGAACGGTGACACGCCCCGTATAGCCGGGGTCCGTCATCGTGTAAAGCTGGTGATGAAACTCGACGCCGTTGACGGGATCGCCGCTGGCCCCTTCATCCTGATGGTAGGTCCATCCCTGATTGAGCATCAGTGGACTCACGTGAGAGGTGCCAATCACCTTATCAAGGCCCTTGAGCGCCCGCATGATCAGCGTACGGTGAGCCCAGGGACAGGCAAGCGATACATAGAGGTGGTAGCGATCGTGTTCGGCGGGGTGGCAGCGACCTGCGGACTCTGGGCTGTCACCCACCCAGTCGCGCAACTGTGCGGACTCACGAACAAATTCACCGCCATGTTTCTTGGTGTCGTACCACTGGTCGTGCCATTTACCTTCAATCAACAAGCCCATATAGCCTCTCCTCAAAGCGTTAGCGATGAGTAAGCATACGCCAGAGGCCACCCGACTCAAGCGGATGTTTTACCGCTATTCATTCGACACAATCGAATCCTCGGACGCGCACTCGCGAACCGCCTGACGCAGTGCCGCGGCCATGGCATGGGCCGCGGGCCCTGCCCGATCCTGATCGCGAAAGATCAACTGGATGGGCACCTCCCGGATGCTGCCGGCCGCCAGCGGAAGGGGTTTGAGCCGCCCTTCACGGAGCTCTTCCTCGATGCGTGTTTCCGGCATCCAGGCAAACCCCAGGCCGCGCCTGAGCATATCGAGCGAGGTATTGAGATGGCTCACCGTCCAGCGTTGCTCGGCTTTGAGCCAGCCGGCATTGGTGGACTGACGCAGCGCCGAATCGCGCACCACCAGCTGACGATGCTGGGCAAGGTCGCGCAAATCCAACGATCGGCCCAGCCGGTGAAGCGCGTGCGCTGGATGGGCGACCGCGACAAACCTGACCATCACCAGCGGCTCACCGAGAAACCCTTGCGCCTCGATGCCCGAGATCACCAGATCGGCGCGGCCGTCGTAAAGCATCTCAATGCCGCCGTTCAATACGCTTTCAAACAGCTGTACGCGCACCTGAGGGTAGGTTTCTGAAAACCGCTCCAGCGCTTTTGCCTGGGCCGAAGCGGGAAACACCTGGTCAATCGCCAGCACTACCTCGGCTTCGAGCCCGGCCGCAAGCCGCGAGGCGACGTCTTCCAACGACTCGGCACTCTCGATCAGCTGACGCGCCCGACGTAGCAGCAATTCACCCGCTTCGGTCAAACGTACCTGGCGGCCTACAGGCTCCAGAACCTGAACCCCTAACTGCTCTTCCAGTTTATGTACCGCGTGGTTCAGCGTTGAGGGGCTTTTATGCACGGCCTCGGCGGCCCGAGCAAACCCTCCATGGTCAACCACCGCGGCAAGCATCTGCCACTGTGCAAGTGTTACCCGAGACATTTCGATTTCCTCGACGCAAAACAGCGAAACAATCCGCCTAACCTTCGAAAAACGCCTCTAGAATGCCAGCATTTATGCTTGATTACCGTACCCCAAATTAACTAATCTGCTTGGTCATTGTTTCATTGGCTGCGCTTGCCCCCAAACGCTACAGTTGTGGCATCACTCAACTAACCTTCAGCGTTAGACACGACTTATATAATCGCTTTACAAAATGCAGATTACGTCTATGCTTAACGAATCAACCACATGGAAGTGAGTTTGGCCTGCTGGCCGATACCCTATCAAACAAGGATGAGTATACGCCTACCGTTACATTTCTTAGCAAACAGTGTTCAAAAATCGTAAAGTATGCATGGTGCTTGCGTAATTTAGCGTAAGTTCACTTTCTGTATGCATGTACAGTCTAGGCACCCCAGCTATCATGGGTTATGGTTCATGGGTTTATTCGCTTTTGTTACTTTCAAATCACGAAATCGGCGGCCTATTTACCCATGTTGCGAATCCTTCATTCGCTGCCCCGCACGCACAAATTGTTATTGTTACCCGTAGCCACCATGGTTACCGTGCTGGGCACACAAAAATTATTAACGACATATCACGACCTGAACCAACCCGATGCTCCCATGGAGAGCGTTCTGGTCCCCCTTCCAAGCGATTCCACTCCGGGTGTTCCCTCCTTACATAAAGAACGTACACCCGTTGCCGACGCGATCGACCGCGCCTCCCGTGCCCTCGACGCTACCCGAGAAAATATTCCGCTCAGCGAACTAAAGGCGACCGAAATCGTCGACCTGGGCGTTATCGACGGTGCCGAAGCCGACATCGATGTGCAAACGGCAGGTGTGCTGACACCTGCTCCCGAGGCGATCGACACCGGCACATTGAACGACGGCGCTCTGCATATGGCGATCGTGGTGGGCACCTTGACCAATGGCATGCTGGATGTTGATGACGCGCCGGCTACTCAGCTTGCCGATGCCTCCAGCGACGCAACGTCTTATGAAGATTATGGCGCCGACCTTTTCGGCGATGTGTCTTTCCTCGATCTGGAACTGGCCGCTGAAGAGCCGTACGTTCCCGAATGGGAAACCCACATCGTCG
Organism: Pseudomonadota bacterium; assembly: GCA_051750125.1. GTDB lineage: Bacteria > Pseudomonadota > Gammaproteobacteria > Pseudomonadales > Halomonadaceae > Vreelandella. The sequence goes on along the minus strand of JBNJJK010000007.1, from coordinate 83,694 downwards.
AGTCTGGTGAAACCTTCGCCATTCTGGCGCAAAATCAGTTGGGCCTTGGCTACAGCGAAGTTCTCCGCCTGCTTGACGAAGTCCCCGACCCGAAAATGCTCACGCACTGGCGAGCCGGGCACAGCTTCGACTATCAGTTGGACGAAGAAGGTCGCCTGCTCTCGCTTCGCATGATGAAGAATACCCGCGAAGGGGTGCTGGTCGAGCGCCAGGATGACCAGTACGACATTACCGGTATCGAGCGCCAGGGCGAGCCCGTTCAGCGCATGTATGCCGGTACCGTCAGCGGTAGCTTTGCGCGTTCAGCCCAGTCGACGGGCCTCAACAGCGGCGCCGTCACGGAACTGACCCGCCTCCTCGAGAAGAAACTTGATTTCCGCCGCGACAGCCGTCGCGGCGATCGTTTTCAGGTGCTGGTCGAATCCGACATGATCGAAGGCGAAACGCTGGACTCTCGTGTTCTGGCGGTGAAGTATCAAGGCGAGCGTATGGATCTGACGGTGGTGCGCAATGCCACCGACGACAATTTTTACACGCCGGAAGGCAGCAGCCTGGATCCGGCCTTTGCTCGCCGACCCTTCGAAGGCAATTACCGGCTGAGCTCAAATTTCAATCCGCAGCGCAAGCACCCGGTCACTGGGCGGGTAAGCCCGCATAATGGCACCGACTTTGCCATGCCGATTGGCACGCCCATCACGGCGCCGGCTACCGGACGCGTCGAGCGCGTTGGCAATCACCATGCAGCAGGGCGCTACGTTGTCATCCGTCACGACAACGGCTACCGCACACGTTATTTGCACCTCTCCGAGCCGCAGGTAAGCCAAGGCGAGCGGGTCGAGATGGGCGAGCGCATCGCACTGTCAGGCAACACCGGTCGCAGTACCGGCCCGCACCTGCATTATGAGGTCATCGTCAACAACTCTCCGGTGAACGCCATGACCGTGGAGCTGCCCGAGAACACCAGCCTAGACGGCGATACGCTGGTGGCGTTTCAGCGCCAGGCAGAGCCCATGCTGGCCGCGCTGGACAGCGGCGAAACCGGCACCATCAGCCTGGTCGATAACGACGCAGCGGACGCTGACGAGTAACCATCACAGCACCCCGCAAGAACTAAAAAAGCGCCACGTCATGTGGCGCTTTTTTTGTGTCGCCCCCGGTGTCATTCAACCGGATAGCCGTAGCGATTGGTTAAGCGCCGATTCCACATCGGCATCGTGGCCGTAAATATCCGGGCGAAACTCTACCTCGCCCTCGGCGTTGGGCCAGGCGGTCAAATAGTGCAGCGCAATCGGCACGCGCTGGGGCAAATTCACCTGGCGGTCACTGTCGCTGTTAGCCATCAGGCGGGTTAACTGCGCCGAGCTGCCGGTATCCTGGAGCAGCATCTGGGCAAACTGAATAACACCCTCCACCCTGACACAGCCCGAGCTCAGCGCACGCCGGTGCCGCTGAAAAAGCCCCTGGGCAGGCGTGTCGTGCAGGTAGATCATGTGGTTATTGGGAAAACGCACCACCACGCGCCCCAGCGGGTTCGCGCTCCCCGCCACCTGGCGCAGCATGATATTCCCCGGCCGCTGCCAGTCCACCGTCTCGGCATCCACCGGATTACCTGAGAAATCAACGACCTGGATATATTCGTCGGCGAGATAGCCGGCATCCTCGCGTACCCGGGGCAAGACATCCTCGCGCAGAATAGTCGGCGGAATCGTCCAGCTAGGATTAACGGTCAGATGAGTAATCGCCGACTGGATCATCGGAGTCCCACGCCGCGGCGAGCCCACAACCACGCGGGTCTGCCAGTGCTCGCCGTTTGGCCGGGTGTAATGCAGCCGGTAGCCCGCAAGATCGACCCATACGTTCGGCGCCGCATCCGATTGAGCGCCCATCCAGCGGGCGCGCTCAAGATTGACCTTGAGCTGCTCGACTCGTGATGACAGCGGCACGTTCAGCGCGCGACGCGTTTGTTCACCGACGACGCCATCGTCCTCGAGCAGATGTCGGCGCTGGAAACGCTTGACCGCCGCGGCCAAGGACGCATCAAAATGACGCTGGTCTGGGGCATCGACGCCGATTTGCGGATAAGCCTCAGGGTTAGCCGCCAGCAGGTGCGATTCGCCCCAATGGGTCAGCCGTCGACGCAGGGTGAGCACATCGTCGTGTTGATCACCCAGCCGCAGCGAGGCATCACGCCGGTCCAGATAAGGCACGCTGGACTGCGACGCACGTGACTGGAAATCGGCATAGGCCGCCTTGAGCTGGCGATACGCCGGGGAATCGGGACGTGCCTGATCGAGTGCGGCCACAATGTCTGTCTGATTGACCGCCTCGACGACCCGCGCCATTGAGTAGCCGCGTGGCGGCCGCTCGGCATCCCACTGGCTGCTCAACTGGCGGGGATTAAGCTTTCCGCGGTTCAGGTCGTCCAGCGCCTGTAACAACGCCTGGCTTGCCTGTAACTCAAAGGCCAGTTGGGCCGACGCCCCCGCTGCCTGGCTACGTTCAAACGCTTTCATCAACGACTCGACTGCATAATGGTCTGGGTTGAGGCCATCTTGAACAAGCTCGTTAAGCCCTGTGATCAGTGCCGCCACGCTTGCTGAATCCGTCCATACCGGCTGGTAATCGCGGTGCGCATAAAAGCGCTCGACGGGAAGACGCTGACCGCTTTCGGTCACACGCGCTTCCAGCGCATCGCGCAGGGGCGGCGAGGTATCGGCCCCGACGCTGCCGACCACGCCTACGCTCAGGCAAAGCGCCACCCCTATCGCCCATCGTCTTAATGGCTGCCGCTCGTTCATTGCCCTCTCCTTGCGTTACTATGATCGTCCCGCTAAAACGGTATAGTTCCTTGTTATAATAACCGGTTAGCAATAGCCTCACCGTGTTCTACTTGCAGGATAGACTTATATGGTGCCACCTTTCTCGTTTCGTGCATGGCTTATTTGCCTCCCCGCTACATTTTTATCCTTTCCAATTTACGCCACCAGTTTTTTTAGCGATGTGGATACCGCTCCGCCTCACGGCGTTCTACCCCTGCACCATCAACTGCTCCAGCTTGCTCCCGACGCCAGCCAGGAGGCGCTCCGCCTGGCCGCCCAGGCGCTTAGCTGCCGCGATCCCCATGCCGAGCGCCTGGCCGTGATCGATTATTCGCTACCGTCAACCGAGCCGCGCCTCTGGGTGTTCGACTTGGCGCAGCACGAGCTGATGTTTCAGGAGCTCGTCTCCCACGGGCAGGGATCCGGCGATGCCCTGGCGGAGACCTTTTCCAATGTTCCCGACAGCCATCAATCAAGTATCGGGCTATTCAAGACAATGAACAGCTATTACGGCCGCAACGGCTACTCGCTGCGTCTTGAAGGGTTGGAAGCCAACGTTAACGATAACGCCTTTGAGCGCGCCATCGTTATTCACGGGGCCGACTACGTCAGCGAAGCCTTCATTGATCAAACCGGCCGTTTAGGGCGAAGTCATGGCTGCCCGGCGGTTCGCGAAGAGGTGACCTACCCGCTGATCGACAGCCTGAAAGACGAGCACTATGTCTTCGCGTACTACCCGGATCAAGAATGGTTAGCCACGTCCCAGGTGATCAACTGCCCGAATACGCCGTCGCTCGCCCAGCGCTACTAGCTGCGCCGTAGGGCCTGATGACCGCTAACATCGCCCGGGAGATAACGGTTCCAGACCCCGATGTGCCATGCTGGTAGCCACTTGGCTGTTTATTGATCGCCAACCGCACGGAGGGAAGCCGATGGTTCAACCCAAAACGTTAGACCTGGCCTTACAGGGAGGCGGCGCCCACGGTGCCTATACCTGGGGCGTCATTGATCGCTTGCTAGCGGATGACCGCGTTGAGATCGAGGGTATCAGCGGCACCAGCGCCGGGGCGATGAACGGTGTTGTGATGGCCGACGCCCTGACCCGCGGTAACAAGGAAACCGCCCGCGAAGCCCTCCACGACTTCTGGCAGGCGGTCAGTCGCGCGGGGATGGCAAGCCCGATTCGGCGCACGCCCCTGGACAAGCTGACCGGCAACTGGAGTCTTGAACACTCGCCGGGCTATATCGCCATGGACCTGATGAGCCGCCTGGTCTCGCCGTATCAGTTCAACCCGTTAAACGTGAACCCGTTGCGTGAGATTGTCGCTGAGCGAATCGACTTTGACCGGGTTCGTCGCTGCGAGCAGCTCAAGCTGTTCGTGACGGCCACCAACGTGCGCACCGGCAAGCAACGGGTGTTCCGCCGCCAGGAGATGAGCCTGGAGGCGGTCATGGCATCGGCCTGCCTGCCATTTGTCTTCCAGGCCGTTGAAATCGACGGCGAAGCCTATTGGGACGGTGGCTATATGGGCAATCCGGCGCTGTTCCCGCTGATGGAGGAATGTAGCGCCCGGGATATCCTGCTGGTTCAGATCAACCCGATTCGCCGGGACACCGTCCCGACAACCGCCTCGAGCATCATGAACCGCCTCAACGAGATCACCTTCAACTCGGCGCTGATCAAAGAAATACGCATGATCGCCATGCTGAAACAGGTGCTTGACGCCCAGGGCATCGAGAACTGCTATCAGCAGGCACTGTTTCACCGCATCAGCGGCGAAGGCGCGCTGCAAGAGCTCTCGGTCTCCAGCAAGCTCAACGCCGAATGGCCCTTCCTGTGCCATCTGTTTGAACAGGGGCGCGCGGCGGCCGACCGCTGGCTGGAAGACAACCTCGACGCGCTGGGCCATCACTCGACGCTGGATATCGAGGACGTTTACCTGGACGACAGCTCGGCGCCTGCCGAGGCACCAATATAAGTCAAACCGCGTATGCCAGTGCCCAACAATGTAGCACTGGCCAGGAGGCCATCCCTTACGCCCCCATCCGTCCTAAAACTAATTAGCTGATAAGCATAAGAAAAAAAGTCCATGGCAACCACTTTGCATAGCATTAGGCAGTGGTGGTAGGCGTGGACCAGGCCCAATCGGGTACGAGTGCGTCGAACCTGACCTTCAATGAAGAAGGCATGTTCTCGTGAACCGATGACGCTGCGCGATTGCTGCGCAGGGTATTGAACTCGTAACAAGACCCGTGAGGCCATCCCATGGATATTCGCAACAAAGCCAACCGCATTCGGTTGCTCAATTTTTCGACGCCGCAAATGCGCGCGTTCCATTTTTCCTGGTTTGCTTTCCACCTGTGCTTTTTCGGCTGGTTCGGCATTGCCCCGCTCATGGCGGTGGTGCGCGAAGATCTTGCCCTTACCCAGACCCAGATTGGCAACACCATCATCGCCTCGGTGGCCATCACCGTCATCGTCCGCCTAGTGATTGGCGTGTTGTGCGACCGCCTGGGGCCGCGCAAAACCTATTCGGGGCTGCTGCTGCTCGGCTCGATCCCGGTCATGGGTATTGGCCTCGCCGATAGCTTCGAGACCTTCCTCATGGCGCGGCTGGCAATTGGTGCTATCGGTGCGTCGTTCGTGATCACCCAGTATCACACTTCGATCATGTTCGCGCCCAACGTGGTTGGCACGGCCAACGCCACCAGCGCGGGCTGGGGCAATCTAGGGGGAGGTACCACCCAGATCGTGATGCCGCTGATCTTTGCCGGCATGCTGATGCTGGGCGTCAACGAGGCGCTGGGCTGGCGGTTAGCCATGGTCGTGCCGGGCGTCGTGCTGTTCTTTACCGGCATTGCCTATTGGATGTTCACCCAGGACGCCCCCGATGGCAATTTCGACGAGCTGCGCGCCCGGGGCGAACTGCCCGCCGCCAACGGCGAGCATGGTGCCGTGCAAAGCTTTATGACCGCGGCAAAAGATATTCGTGTCTGGGCGTTGTTTGTGGTTTACGGCCTGTGTTTCGGGGTGGAGCTGACGATCAACAACATTGCCGCTATCTACTTTTTCGATAATTTTGAGCTGACGCTGGCAACCGCCGGTCTGATTGCCGGGCTGTTCGGGCTGATGAATATTTTCGCGCGCACCTTGGGCGGCATGTTTTCCGACCTGTTTGCCAAACAGGGCGGCCTGAAAGGACGCGTGCGCTGGTTATTGGTGGCGCTGATTTGCGAAGGGATCGCGCTAGTTGCCTTTTCACAGATGCACGTTCTGAGCATGGCAATTGGTATCATGCTGGTCTTCAGCCTGTTTGTGCAGATGGCCGAGGGTGCGACCTACGGCGTGGTTCCGTTCATCAATAAAAAGGCCCTGGGGGCCGTGGCCGGTATCGTCGGCGCGGGCGGCAACGTCGGCGCGGTGTCCGCTGCCTTCCTGTTCCGTAGCGAAAGCCTGACCTATCAGCAGGGGCTGTTCTACCTTGGCCTTGCGGTACTCGCGCTGGCCTCGTGCGTGTTGCTGGTGCGCTTCAGCGACGCTCAGGAAGCCGAGGAGGCCATGGCCTATCGCGATGCGGTGGGTGACGACACCGGTGCCGGTGCCCTATCGTTACGCTAAACGACGCCGACGGCGCGCCTCCACGGAGGTGCGCCGCCTTGGCGGTGAGCCACAAGGAAATGCGTTATGTCTTCAGCTCAACAGTTACTGTTAACCGCCAAACGTTGCGATATCGACAACCTGACCCATCTGGCCACGACGTGCGACATCGTCGGCGATATCAGTCACTTCATTCACATGCTGCAGCGTGAACGCGGGGCGTCGACGATTTTCCTGGTCTCACAGGGCACGCGCTTCAAGGAACGGCGCGCGACTTACCAACAGCACAGCCAGGACGCTGAAGCCTTGATGCGCCGTCGGCTCGAAGCGTTAAGCCAGGAAGCCAGGCCCCAGGCCGCCGCTCGTCTGCTGCGCCGGATTGCCACGGTATGGGCCGCGCTGGACGAGCTTGACGCATTGCGCCACGCCATCGATACCTTTGCGATTACCCCCGATGCGGCCACCCAGGCGTTTAACCAGTTGACCAGCGGCTTGCTGGCCATCGTCTTCGAAGCCGCCGATACGGCCGTCGATCCGGACATCACTCGCGCGCTGGTGGCCATTTTTCATTTGATGCAGGGCAAAGAGCTGGCCGGGCAGGAACGCGCCTGCGGTGCCTTCGGCTTTACCCAGGGGTATTTTGACGATGCCCACAGCGCCCTGCTCACCCAGCTTATCAACGACCAGCAACGCTGCTTTGATACCTTTGAGGAATTTGCCTCACCGGACGCCCAGCAGTGCTGGCAGCAGGAACTATCGCCCCGTACGCTCTCGGGCATCGGCCATTTGCGTGACATTGCCTGTCAGCGGCGTTCACACCCCGAATCGCCGGATTCGCTGGGTGAAACCTGGTACGAGCTGACCACCTTGCGTATCGACAGCATCAAGAACGTCGAGGACTCGCTCAATGCCCAACTGACCGCGCTCTGCCACCGCAAGATCGATCAGGCCAACGTTGCGCTGGAAAAAGCCAAGACAGATCCCTGCATGAACACCCCGGCGCCCTGCGCCCAGTTGCTGGCGTTGACCAGCGCCGAGCCGTTGGGTGACCTGACCGCCAGTGCGCTCAACTCGCCGCTGGGCCGTTCGCTCATCGAACTTACCCAGGCACAGTCCAGCCGTCTGCAAGGGCTCAGCGACGAGTTGGAAAACACCCGTAAAGCGCTTCGCGAGCGCAAGCTGATCGAGCGCGCCAAAGGCCTGATCATGGCCCACCAGGGAATGACGGAGGAAGAGGCTTATCGCTTCCTGCGCACCACCTCCATGAACCAGAGCAAAAGCATGGCGGACATGGCCCAGTCGATTCTCGACCTCTCCACCATGCTGAAGCGCAAGGAAGTCCAACCCTAGGACACGCGACCTAGTCGTTTGCAGGCTTATGATTTGCACAATGACGCCAAGTTAGCCATCCTTAATAAGTACTTATGGTTAACCGCAAGGAGCGCAAAGGATGCAAAAAGGCGTATTACTGATCACCGGTGCCTCAAGCGGTATTGGTGCAGCTACCGCGCGCGCGGCTGCCCGGGAAGGCTACAAACTGGTGTTAGCGGCTCGCTCCACGGACAAACTCAGCGCGATCGCCCAGGAACTTGGGCCCGAGAATGTGCTGACCTGTGAACTCGACGTCACCGATATGGACGCCCAGCAGGCGATGGTCGAGGAAGCGCTGGAAACCTTCGGTCGCCTCGATGCGGTCTTCGCCAATGCCGGATGCGGCGGGACACCGGGCGGCTTCAGCGGCGCCGATCACGAGCGCTGGAAGGACATGATCCTGACCAACGTTTATGGGGTCGGGTTAACGCTTCAGGCCTGCCTGCCGGCGCTCAAACGCAGCAAAGGCCATGTGCTGCTGACCGGCTCTGCCGCCGGGCGGGCGACCATCCCGGGCTCGATGTACAGCGCTACCAAGTGGGCGGTGACTGGCATCGGCTATAACCTGCGCGAGGAGCTGCGTGGCACCGGCATGCGGGTTACGCTGATAGAGCCCGGCATGGTCGACACCCCCTTCTTTGACGAACCGCCCGAGCATGCGCTGGAAGATCGCGACATTGCCAATGCGGTGGTCTATGCGCTGTCACAGCCCGCCCATGTCGACGTCAATGAAATATTGATTCGCCCCACGCCGCCAGTGGAATGAGCACTTTTGTAGCGCCCACCTTGCAATTCAAGGGTACCGGCCGCATAACGAGTAAATACCAAGCGTGCTAATGATCAGCTTGACGTCACCACGTCGGGCCATGATGGGCACGCGCTCTCTTATACGGCTCAACAGGTGATGCATGAGTAACCTCGCGTCTACCGCGCTATCGGTATTGGATCTTGCCCCGATTCGTCAGGGCGGCAGCGCTGCCGAAACGTTTCAGGATAGCGTGTCACTTGCCCAGCTAACCGAACAGCTGGGCTATCAACGTTACTGGCTGGCGGAACACCACAATATCGAGGGTATCGCCAGCGCCGCGACAGCGGTGTTGATTGGCCATATCGCGGGGCAGACCTCGCGTATTCGCGTCGGCAGCGGCGGCATCATGCTGCCCAATCATCCACCGCTGGTGGTGGCCGAGCAATTTGGCACGCTCGAGACGCTATACCCCGGGCGCATCGACCTGGGCCTAGGCCGTGCGCCGGGGTCCGACGGTGCCACCATGCAGGCAATGCGTCGCCATGCCCGAGCCGGGGTGGACGACTTCCCCGCCCAGCTAGACGAGCTACGCGGCTATCTTGGTGATGCCTCGCCTCAGCAACGCGTCAAGGCCGTGCCCGGCCAGGGGACCCACGTGCCGATCTGGCTACTGGGGTCGAGCGGCTTCAGCGCGCAATTAGCCGCCAAGCTGGGTCTGCCCTTTGCCTTTGCCGCCCAGTTCGCGCCCGGCTACCTGTTCGAGGCGCTACGCCTGTATCGCGACAATTTCCAGCCGTCGGCCCACCTGGACGCCCCGTACGCAACGGTCGGACTGCCGGTGATCGCCGCCGAGAGCGATGCCATGGCCCATTATCTGGCGACCACGGCCCAGCAGAAATTCCTCAACCTGATACGCGGCAAGCCCACGGTGTCCATGCCCCCGGTGGAGCAGTTGGACTGGACGCCCATGGAGCGCGCCCAGGTCGAGCAGTTCCTGGGCGCCGCGATCATTGGCGGCCCCGAGACGGTCAAAGCCCAGTTGAGCGATTTTCAGGCACGTACAGGAGCCAACGAGCTGATGATCAACAGCGATTTCTACGACCCTCAGGACCGGCTGAAAAGCTACCAGATCGTCGCCGACGCGGTGCGTTGAACGACAAGCGCCGCCCTCCCTCGGCCCCGCCACTGCCAGCGTTAAAACCGCGCACGTCAATAGCGTGAATGTGGGTTGTTGATCCCTGCCCTTCATGGTTCTATGACTCACATTCTCTCAACGCCTTCCCTTCACTGAGACGCTGGCAATGCCTGATCATGTGCGGCTACGCCGTATTTCCCTTCGTACGCGCTTTACGCTGCTGGTGGTCGCCCTGGTGTTTGGTATCACCGCATTGCTTGGCTGGGTCGCCGCCCGCCAGTCCGCCGATCAGTTAGAAGCCAATATTGGCGCGTCCACGGCCGAATCCGCCTACCAGATGGTCGACAAACTCGACCGCAGCATGGACGCCCGCATCAAGGAAGTGAAGCTACTGCTGGGTATCGAAGCGCTGACCAGCGGCATTGACAACGACCAGCTCCGCGCCCAGTTGGAAGCCCTGCAGGACAACTATAACGTGGTGTCGTGGATTGGCTTTACCGACGCCAGCGGCGTGGTCCAGGCCGCGACCGGGGGCATACTGGAAGGCACCTCCATTGCCGAGCGCCCGGTATTTCAGAACGGTCGCAACGGCATGTGGATAGGCGATGTTCACGACGCCGTCCTGCTCTCCCAGCGCCTCCCCAACCCCTACGGCGAAGCGCTCCAGTTCGTCGATATTGCCACGCCGGTTTACGCTCAGGACGAGCGTTTTCTGGGCGTGCTTGCCGTTCACCTCAGTTGGGAGTGGGCCGCCTACATTCAGCGCGCCATGTTCTCCCCCGCGCAAGCCCGGCAAGGCACCGAAATGCTGTTGCTGTCCGCCGAAGGATCCGTCCTGCTCGGCCCCGACGATATGCTAGGCAATCCCATTGATGGCCTCTCACCGCTGCCCTCCTCAGATACGTCGAGTCCTTCCTGGAGCATCGAGACCTGGCCCGATGGCCGGCGCTACGTCACCGGCATGGCGCGAAGCCAAGGCTTCGAGGATTTTCCGGGTCTTGGCTGGGTGGCGGTCAGCCGCCAGCCCGTCGACCAGGCGTTTGCGCCGGTGCAGCGCCTGCAACGCGTGATCATGGGAATTGGCCTGGTGTTGGCATTGGTCTTTGCGGTGATTGGCTGGCTGGTGGCGTCTCGGCTGACGGCTCCCCTGACCCGGCTTTCCCACGCCGCGGATACTATTTACGACGCGGCCCGGCCGGCCAATGACATTCCTGTTGAAACAGGCTCACCCGAATTGATGCGCCTCTCCACCTCGATGCGCAACATGGTCGGACGCCTGCTCGATCAGCACCGCACCATTCGCCAACTCGAAGACCTGGCCAATAGCGACCCGCTGACGGGGCTGCCCAACCGGACCTTCCTCAACCGCTACCTGTTGCACCTGCTGCCCGAAGCCAAGCGCGAGCAACAGAGCATTGCGCTAATCTTCATCGACCTGGACGGCTTTAAAGAGGTCAACGACGAACTGGGACATCACGCCGGCGATCTGTTGCTGATCGATATCAGCCAGCGCCTGCAGTCGGTGCTGCGGGCCAACGACATCGTCGCCCGCTGGGGCGGTGACGAATTCGTGATGGTGTTGAAGGCGCCTTCCCACCAGTTGCCGACGCTCACCCGGGCGATCAGCGAGCGGCTGCTTACGTCCATTGCTAAGCCAGTGTCCCTTCCCGAGGAACTGCGTGTCACGGTCAACTGCAGCCTGGGGGCTGCTTGGTGGCCGGAACACAGCCGCGATATCGAGGAGGTTATGCAGTTCGCCGACGCGGCCCTGTATATTGCCAAGGAGCAGGGCAAGCACCAGCTAGTGATTCATCAGCCTTGAGGACCGGCGGCGCAGCTGCGCTGCCATAGCTGTTCGACGGCGTCGCTGCCCATGCCGTTGAGCAACGCCAAGTTGCGCTCGGGGATCCCCGCCGTGTCGCCGTAATAATCGATCGCCCGGGCGACGCTCTCCTCGCGGAGCAGATGTACCATGGCGTAGGGCGAACGATTGGTATAGTTGGCGGCATCGCCCGGGTCCGCATCTGCAAAGCAGTAATCCGGGTGAAAACTCGCCAGCTGATAGATCCCTTCATACCCCTGGTCGACCAGAATGCTTTCGGCCAGGTCGATAAAGTCCAGGTAGTGTTCGAAGCTTTTGAACAGCGTAGGAAACACCAGCAGCGTGGTTTCCGTCTCCGGGTGCTCATCCAGCCACTGCACCTCGACCATCAGCTCCTCGAGCGCCACCTCGATTTTCTTGGAGCGCACCACTTCGACACGCACCGCATCACGCTTAAGCTCTCGCTGCGCGAACGGGCAGATATCGTGGGCCACAATAAAGTTATTTACCCAGTTAAGCGTCTGAGCGATGACCGTTTTATCGGCGTCCTGCATGCCTGTCCCCCTGTGTTGGCTTCGCCGATGCCCGGCGCGTCGAGCGACAGTTTACACGTCAGCTTGGTTAGGCGTGAGCCTCGTAACGTTTTAGCGCCACCTGATAAGACTTATGAATATGATCGTCCATCAGCGCGCGGGCGGCCTTGCTATCGCGCTGAAGGGCCAGCTCCACGAGCTGGTGGTGCTGATCATCCAGCGTCTGACGCACCGTAGGCATTTTCGGCCCCAGTCGACGGTAACGGTCAAACTGGTCGTGGAGCTGTTCGATAAAGCGCAACAACCAGACAGAACCGCAGGGCGCCACCAGCGTGCGGTGAAACTGGCTGTGCAGCGTCTCCCATTCCTCGTCTTTTTCAAGCGACATGTCGGCGCGCTTCAGGCGATGCGCCGCGGCCAGCAGTTCGGCTTCCCACACGGCATCGCCGTGCTGGATCGCCCGCTCGAACGCCATGCCTTCCAGCTCAAGACGCATGCTGGCAATGTCGTCAAGCTCGGCACGGGTCAGCGTGGGCACTCTGAAGCCACGCTGGTTTTCCTGGACCAATAGGCCATAGGCGGCCAGCTTGTTCAGCGCTTCACGCAGCGGGCTCAAGCCGACGTGGTAATGCTCCTTGAGCGCATTGATCGCCAATTTTTCACCTGCCGCAAAACGCCCGCCGACCAGATCCCGCCGCAGCGTTTCGTAAATACGGCTCGACGCCGTGCTGATGACCGGTTGAAGGTGTTGATTCATGTAATGTCCTTTTCATCCTGGCTCCCATGCCTTAAACCACGCGGGTGTTGACGCCTTGGGAAGCCTTCGCCTATATTCTATTTTATATCAAATAATCGATTTTTTAACTGACAAACGATAAATAAGGGTCGGCTAGCTATGCGCTGTTTCTCGTTTTTGGCCTTGCAAGGCCGTCACCTGTGACCTCCTCGACCCCCATCTGGCAACTGTTCTGGGCATTTTTGCGCGTCGGCCTGCTGGGGTTCGGCGGTGGTCCCGCCATGATACCGCTGGTACGCGCCGAGGTCGTCACCCGCCACCGCTGGCTCAGCGACGAAGAGTTCGCCGACGTACTGGCCATCGGCAATACTCTGCCCGGCCCCATCGCCACCAAGATGCCCGGCTACATCGGCTACCGGGTAGGCGGTGTAGCCGGCTGCATTGCCGCCGTCGTCGCCATCATCGTACCTATGATCGCGGCCATGATTGTCATGTTAGGCATTTTCAGCCGCTACCGCGATGTCGCCTGGATCCGCGGCATGGGCCAGGCGGTGGTGCCCGTGGTCATGGTCATGATGGCACAGCTTACCTGGGACTTTTTCGATAAATCCCAGGCGGCGCTGGGCTGGCTAGCCAGCTGCCTCATGGCGGTCATCGCGGCGGGGCTTATTTACTGGCTCGGCGTTCATCCCGGCTGGGTGATAGGCGCCATTCTGCTCGCCGCCCTGCTGCGCCCAACGGGTAATAAGAACGCCAAGGAGTCAGCATGATTTACTGGGAGGTTTTTCTCGCGTTTTTTATTCCCAACATCATCGGCTATGGCGGCGGTCCGGCGATTATCCCGCTCATCGAAGCCGAAGTGGTGGGCCGCTATGACTGGATGACCGCGCAGGCCTTTGCTGAAACCCTGGCGCTTGGCAACGCGCTGCCAAGCCCCATCGCCACCAAGATGGCCGGGTATATCGGCTACGAAGTGGCAGGCATCGGCGGCGCTATCGTCGCGGTCGCCGCTACGGTTATTCCTACCCTGCTGCTGATGCTCGGCGCGCTGGGCCTTTTGTACCGCCATCGCGAATCGCCAAGGGTCAAACGCATGAGCCAGTGGGTTCGGCCGGTCATCGCCATGATGATGGCTTGGTTAACCCTGGGCTTTTTGCTGGAAAGCGTTAACAGCAGCGGCGCCATCCACACGCTGATCATTGGTGCCGTCGCCGCCGTCGCACTGATCCGGTTCAAGACGCACCCAGCCTTTGTGGTCATCGGCGCCCTGATTTATGGCGGGCTTTTGCTGGGTTGAACTGGCTATCCACGGTTAACCATCGCATCATGGCCCTCCGTGTCTGCCAGGTCGTTGCTCGTTCTATTATGTCGCCACCCTCGTCACCCGCCGCTTCTTCGTCATCGCCGCTCAGCGGCTTTTTTGGCGTCTTCCGCTATAGCCGCCGGGCACTCGGCCTGGTGTGGGAAACATCGCGCTGGATGATGCTTGGCCTGGCGCTGTGCACACTGGTCGCCGGGGTGCTACCCGCCGTGGCGGCCTGGGTCGGCCAGCTGATCGTCGATGGAGTGGTCAATGCGATGGACGCGCATCAAGCCGCCACCGACCCCAACCTTCTGGTGTCCATCACCCCGGTTCTCAAGCTGGTGGCCTTCGAGGCGCTGATCATTGCGCTTATCGCGCTCGCCCAGCGTGGCCTTTCGGCCCAACAGTCACTACTGCGGGCGCTGCTGGGGCAGAAGGTCAATGTGATGATTCTGGAGAAAGCGGGCAAGCTATCGCTCAGCCAGTTTGAAGATTCAGAGCTCTACGACCAGCTGACCCGAGCACGGCGCGAAGCGTCCACGCGCCCGCTGGCGCTGGTCAATAAAACCTTTGGGCTGCTGCAAAATGCCATTTCGCTTTGCAGCTTCGGCGTGCTGCTGGTGCAGTTTTCTCCCTGGGCGCTGCTCATCCTGGTGGCCGGCGCGCTGCCGGTGTTTATCTCGGAGGCCAAGTTTTCCGGCGATGCCTTCCGGCTGTTTCGCTGGCGTTCGCCGCAGACCCGCATGCAGATATACCTTGAAACGGTGCTCGCCCGGGAGGACAGCATCAAGGAGGTCAAGCTGTTCGGCCTTGAGGGGCTGTTCCTCAAGCGCTATCGGGATATTTTCACCCGGCTGTTTGCCGAGGAACGTCGCCTCACGCTGCGCCGCGAAAGCTGGGGGTTTGTCCTTGGCCTGCTGGGTACCCTGACCTTTTACGCGGCTTACGGCTGGGTGGTGATTGAAACCATTGCCGGCGCGCTGACGCTGGGTCAGATGACCATGTACCTGATGGTCTTCAAGCAGGGCCAGGCCGCGCTTTCCGCCAGCCTGACCGCGATTAGCGGCATGTACGAAGATAACCTCTACCTTTCCAACCTGTATGAATACCTGGAGCAGCCGGTCGAAGCCGACGAGGGCACCTTGACCCAGGGGGTCTTACCCGGCGACGGCCTGCGCTTCGAGCACGTCAGCTTCGCCTACCCTGGTGGGGCACCGGTTTTGCACGACATCACGCTGCACCTTTCGCCCGGGCAGAGCCTGGCCCTGGTGGGCGAGAATGGCTCCGGCAAAACGACCCTGATCAAGCTGCTGACGCGGCTCTATCACCCCACCGAAGGGCGGATTCTGCTCGACGGCAGCGATTTACGCGACTGGAGTACCCAGGCGCTACGCGAGCGCACCGGGGTGATCTTCCAGGACTTTGTACGCTACCAGCTGCAGGTGGGTGAAAATCTGGGGGTCGGCGATACCCATGCCTACGAGGATGAGCAGCGCTGGCAGCAAGCCGCCCGGCACGGCATGGCGGATGACTTCATCAGCGCCATGGCCAGCGGCTACCAGACCCAACTGGGGCGCTGGTTCAAAAACGGCCAGGAACTCTCCGGCGGCCAATGGCAGAAAATCGCGCTCTCCCGCGCCTATATGCGCGAGAACGCTGACATCATCGTGCTGGATGAACCCACCGCCGCCATGGATGCCGCCGCAGAAGCAGCGGTCTTTGCCCGCTTTCGCGAACACAGCCGCGACAAGATGGCAATTCTCATCTCCCACCGTTTCTCCACGGTACGCAGCGCCGATCTGATTCTGGTTATCGATCAGGGCCATATCATCGAGCGCGGCACTCACGCTGAACTGCTCGCCGCCCAGGGTCGCTATGCCAAGCTGTTTCAGCTTCAGGCCAAGGGCTATCAATAGCCATCGCTGGTTCAGCACACTTTTTCGTTGCAGACGAACCCGAACCCACTATCTTTAAGAACACGCTCAGCAGCGACGTTGCTGTCACTATCATGGTCTGGGGATTCGGGTGTCATTGTTTAAAAAGATTGTTCGTTGGCTGCGTCGTCTGGGTGTGGTGTTGCTGGTTTTTCTGACGTTTTATTTCACCCTCATGGCGTATCATCAGTTAAAGCCGCTGCCGCCCGGCATTTCCCACTCAAGCCCGGTTTATCAAACCGACAGCGTCGACTTCTTCCGCGACCTGACCCATCACGCGGATGACGAACGCCATGTCGATCAGGAAATCTTTGACCGTATCGCGCGCATGATCGAGCGCGCCGATGACTTTATCGTGATCGATAATTTCATGGTCAACGGCCTGGTCAATGACCCGTCCAAGGATTATCCCGCCCTGAGCGACAACCTGGTCGATCAGCTCGTTCGCAAGCGCGACGCCCATCCCGATATGCCGATTGTATTCATCAGCGACGCGATCAATGCGGGCTACGGCTCCTACCCCGCCGAGTGGCTCGATCGCCTGCGGGAGGCGGATATCGACGTGGTGATTTCCAACCTGACCCGGCTGCGCGATTCCACCCCGGTGTATTCATCGCTGTGGCGCATGGGGCCCCAGTGGCTGGGCGATCTGGGCGGCGACTGGTGGGAAAATCCGTTTGTGGAGGGTGGCCCAAAATTCAATTTGGGGGGCTACCTGGAGATGTTCAACATCAAGGCCAACCATCGCAAGGTAGTGATCACCGATCGCACGGCGCTGGTGGCCTCTGCCAATGCTCACGACGAATCCGGTTTCCATGAAAACGTCGCCTTCGAGATCGAGGGCCCGATCATCGGCGACCTGTTGCGCGCCGAGCAGGCGGTCATCGACCTGGGCGACAGCGGCATTCAACTGCCAAGCTACACCCCTGAAGAACAGACCGAGGGCGGTGAATTAAGCATTCAGTACACCACCGAAGCCCAGACCCTGCACAACGTGCTCGACACCATCGAGCGTGCCGGGGAGGACGACGAATTGTGGCTGGCGATGTACTACCTCGCCGACCGCGAAATCGTCAACGCGCTTACCGACGCCAGCCAGCGCGGCGTTCAGGTATCGTTGATTCTTGACCCCAACAAGAAGGCCTTTGGCCGCGAAAAGACCGGCCTGCCCAACCGTCCGGTGGTGGAAGAGCTTATTGAGGATAGCGACGGTAAAGTGCGCGTGCGCTGGTACGACGTTGAGATCGAGCAGTTTCACCCCAAGATGATGATGCTTCGCCAGGCCCAACAAAGCACCATCATCAGCGGCTCCACTAACTTCACCAGCCGCAACATGGATAACTACAACCTTGAGGCGAGCCTGATGATTTCAGGCCCCAACGATGCCGACGTGATGCGCGAGGTAGACGACTACTTTCTGATGCTATGGCACAACGAAGGCGGTGATTACACGCTTGACGTCGACGAATACCAGAACACCATGACTGACTGGCAGCGGGTGATCTATGGCGTTCAGGCCTACCTCAAGCTGACCACCTATTGAGGCATGTTGGCCAAAAGCGCCACGATAATGACGCCGAGCAAGGCACACAGCCACTGCCAGAAGCGCGCGGGGTCACGCTCGAGAAGCGGCGGCCGCGACTGCTTCAGGGTTCCCGGGCTTGGCGTGCGCAACTCGAAGATGAATTCCGACAGCGCTGGATAGCGCTGATCCGGATTGGGATGCAGGGCTTTTTTCAACACCGTGTCCACCCAGGCGGGCAGCGCGCGGTTTTCGCTGATCGCTGACTGATAGGCGAGCTTGCGCTGAGCCGCTCGGGTGCGGGTCTTGGCCACCTCGGTGCCGTAAGGCAGCGTGCCGGTCAGCATATGATAGGCAATCACCGCCAGCGAATACAGGTCGGATCGCGGCGTGCCGGGCTCGCCCAGAAAATACTCGGGGGCGGTGTACTGGGCGGTGCCGAGTATCGGTTCCGTCTCCGTCGAGGGATGCCCGGTCTCTGATATTCCCGCCACCCGGGCAGCGCCAAAATCGATCAGCCGGACCGTGCCGTGGCGATCGATCATGATGTTGTCCGGACGCACGTCCTGGTGGAGCATTTCCAGCCGGTGAAAGGCGCGCAGCCCCTTGGCCACCTGCTCGATAATATCGCGTACGTCGGCCAGGTCCGGATCGGGATGGTCGCGCATCCACTGGGTCAACGTCTGGCCTTCAATGTATTCCCAAACGGTATACAGATAGCGCCTTGGGCCGCGCTGCGCGGGCGCAGATAGCACATGAGCATTATGCAATCGGCGTGCGATCCACTCCTCCCGCACAAAGCGCTCGACGCTGGCGGGGTCTTCGGCAAGCTCGGTGGCCAGGGTCTTGACGACCACATGCTGGTCGACCTGCGGGTCGTGCGCCAGATAGACGTGACTACGGGCGCTGGCATGCAGCGGGCGGATGATCTGCAAGCCATCCAGCTCACTATTCGCACGCAGCTCGGGGGGTGACGGTAGGCTGCCCAGGGACTCGAAAAGCTCGTCGGCCTCGCGGTCGGGTAACGTCTCGATACGCACCAGCTGCGCGGTCAGGTTATCGTCGCTGCCGTTGGCCAGCGCGGCGTCCACCAGGGCTTTTGCGCCGGCCTCAAGATCCGCCGCGTGGTCCTGGATCAGCGTGGCCATCATCTGAGGGGACAGCCATTCGTAAACGCCGTCGCTGGCCAGTAAAAACACATCGCCCTCGCTGAGGTAGACGGCACGGTAATCAAGCTCGAGATGCTGGCTTGCGCCCATCGCGCGGCTCAGGTGGCTGACCTCCCGCGAGGCCCAGAAGCGGTGATCCTCGGTCAGCGGCTCAAGTGTCTTGCCTGTTAACTGATAAATTCGGCAATCGCCGACGTGGAATAGGTGCGCCGTTGCCGACTTGATCACCATCGCGCTCAGCGTGCAGACGTACCCCCGGTCCATGTCGTAGCGATACTGACTTTGCCGTGTTTGGGCATACAACCACGCATTGGTGGCCTGCAGCACCCGCTGCGCCGAGCTTTTCACACTCCACGGGGCGGGGGTGGCGTAGTAATCGGTCAGGAAGCCGCCCACCGCGGCTTCGGCGGCGTCGCGGCTCACCGCGCTGCTGCTGATGCCGTCCGCCAGGGCAACGGCAATGCCTTTTTGCCGCCGCTGGGTGTCGTCGGGCAAATAGGCGCCGTAGAAATCCTGGTTGCTGGGCTTTTGGCCTTTATCGGACCACTGTCCGAGGGAAATGCTCAGCGTTGGCATGCATAACGTGCCTGATTGGCAACGTTGGCCGGGCTTGCCGTGACGCGTTTGACGACGCTACCCACCACAATTACGCAGGGCGACGGCAGCGGCTCGGCGGCCAATCGCCCGGGGATATCGGCCAGGCTGCCGACCAGCGACTGCTGGTCAGGCTGACTGGCGTTGGCCACCAGCATGATCGGCCAGTCGTCGGGCAGCCCCGCCTCGCGCAGGCCCGCACAGATCGCGTCCACTTTGGAAAGCCCCATGTAAAACACCAGCGTTTCGTCGCGGCGCGCCAGCGCTGCCCAGTCCGGCGTGCCGTCCTCGCGACACAGCTGCGCGGTGACAAAGCGCAACTGCTGGGCGTGACCCCGGTCGGTTAACGGAATGCCCATGCAGGCCGCCGCAGAGGAGGCCGCGGTAATTCCCGGCACGATGGTGGCCGGCACCTGAGCGGCGGCCAGGGCATCGAGCTCTTCGCCCATGCGACCAAAAACAGCCGGGTCGCCGCCTTTCAAGCGCACCACGGATTTGCCCTGCTGGGCCAGACGCACCATCAGCGCGCCAATCTCAGCCTGGGGAACGCTGTGGTGACCTTTGGCCTTGCCCACATAAGGCGCTCGCCGCCGACGGGAAGCAGCGCCAGCACGTCATCGCCCACCAGGCGGTCGTAGACCACGGCATCCGCCTGCTGCAAAAGCCGCGCGGCCTTGAGGGTCAGCAGTTCGGCATCGCCGCTGCCGGCGCCCACCAGGTACACGTGCCCAGGCCGGCAGTCGTCGCCCAGCGGGAGGGACCGCGACACATCACGGCCACTGCGGGGCAGCTCGAAGCGGCTCGCCAGACGCGCCAAAGGGTTACACCATTTCAGAAGCTGGGATTTGCTGAGCGCGCGCATGGGGGCGTTCCTCTTCAAGTAATGATTTCAGTTCGGGAATGCAGCTACCGCACTGGGTACCGCAAGCCAATCGTGCGCCTAACGCCTCGACGCTGGTGTCGCCGCGCCGGATGGCCTCGACAATCGCCGTCTGGCCGACCTGATGGCAGCTGCATACCACCGGGCCACTATCCACCGCGCCGTCGTCGCAGCCCGCCAGTAGACGGCGGCGGTGGGCATCGCTCACCGCGTCGTCGTTGAAGCGTGCTTCCAGCCAGGCACAGCCCGGCAGTTCGCTGGGCGGCCCCACCATCAGCCACCAGCTGAGGCGACCGTTTTCGACGCCCGCGGCGCGCAGGCGACCGGTAGCGGCATCTTCGCACCACAGCGCCGGCGTCGCCGACAGCCACTCGCCCATCTGGTGGAACCAGTCGCTGACCGCCCTACCATCGGCTAGCTGCCAGCGCTGGCAGCCGCGCATCGGGATTCGCGTCCAGTAGTCGCTTGCACACCAGCTCGGCGCTTCAGGCAGCGACGCCAGGGCGTGGTCAGCGACAAACAGCGTCGCCTGCCAAGCGGTCGGCAAGGGCGCCAGGGCCACGGCACCATGCTTGGCTTCCGGCTGTCCGGAAAGCGGGTCGGTGATGCCCTCAATCAAGGCGCTACTGCGCGCGCTGTGGGTAAAGCAGTCGGTCCAGTGAATCGGCACGAACACCTCGCCGCGCCGCTGGCTATGGACCACCCTCACCCGGGCGCGATACTCGCCGGTGGCGGCGGTCAACACGCCAAGCGCCTGGTCGGTGACGCCCGCCTGGGCGGCATCGTTCGGATGCACCTCCATGAAAGGCTCGGCGCGGTGATTCATCAGCCGTGGCGACCGCGCGGTACGCGTCATGGTATGCCACTGGTCGCGAATCCGTCCGGTATTCAGCCGCAACGGATAGGCATTACTCAGCGTTTTCTCCGGCCCACGCGGGGTAATCGGCACCAGCCGGGCCCGGCCGTCGGCCGTTGCGAACCGGCCATTCTCAAATAAGCGCGCGGTACCCTGAGGGGCATCGCGATTCACCGGCCACTGAATCGGCGCGAGCGCATCATAGCCGCCGCGGCCAAGCCCGACCAGCCCTGAAATATCGAAGAGTCGCTGCATCTTACCGCTGTTTTCAAAGCCCGAAAGCCGCGCATGCTCGTCGAATATCTCGCTTGGATGAGTGTAATCAAACGCCTCGCCAAACCCCAATTGCCTGGCAACATCGCAGATGATCTGCCAGTCGTGGCGCGCCTCGCCGGGGGGTGGCAGCATACCCCGCTGGCGCGAGATGCGCCGCTCGGAATTGGTCACGGTGCCATCTTTCTCGGACCACCCGGACGCCGGCAGCACGATGTCGGCGTAGGGCAGCAGATCGGTATCCGCCGCGCATTCCGAGACGATCACCAGCGGGCATTTTTCCAGTGCGGCCCGCACGCGGGCGGCATCGGGCAGGCTAATCGCCGGGTTGGTGGCCATCACCCATAACACTTTGATCTCGCCACGTTCGATCGCCTCGAAGAGATCGACCGCCTTGTGGCCAGGGCCTTCCGGCAGGATGAGCTCAAGGTTATCGGTGGCCCAGAAGCGGCTGACCCGTTCACGCGCGCCGGGGGTGTCGTAATCCATGTGCGCGGCCAACTGGTTGGCCAGGCCGCCGACTTCACGCCCGCCCATGGCATTGGGCTGGCCGGTGACCGAAAACGGCCCTGCCCCGGGCAGGCCGATTTTGCCGCCGGCCAAATGACAGTTGATGATGGCGTTGCACTTATCCGTACCGCTGGACGACTGATTGACCCCCTGGGAATACAGCGTCACCACGTGGAGCTGGCTTGCAAACCAGTAGTAGAAGGTTTCCAGGCGTTCGGCATCCACGTCGCAGGCCGTCGCCACCTCGGCGAGAGAACCCGCCGTTTGTTGCGCCGCGTCCAGCGCCGCGTCAAGGCCTTGGGTGTGGCGCTCAAGGTAGACATGGTCCAGCTTGCGCTTGGCCGCCATCCACGCAAGCAGCCCGTTGAACAAGACAGCGTCACTGCCGGGTTTTACCCCCAGGTAAAGATCGGCGATTTCACAGCTGTCGGTCACCCGTGGGTCAATCACCACCACGCGCATCAACGGGTTACGCTCTTTGGCGACCTTGATGCGCTGGTAAAGCACCGGGTGATTCCAGGCCAGGTTAGACCCCACCAGCACCACCAGCTCCGCCTCTTCCAGATCCTCGTAGTTGCATGGCACGGCGTCGGCACCGAAGGCGCGCTTGTAGGCAGCCACCGCCGATGCCATGCACAGACGCGAGTTGGTATCCAGATGTGGCGTGCCCAAAAAGCCCTTGAACAGCTTGTTGGCCACGTAATAGTCCTCGGTCAGCAGCTGTCCTGACAGATAGGCCGCGACACACTGGTTCCCGTGGGCGCGACGCAGCGTGTTAATGCGATCAGCGGTAGCGCTCAAGGCGGTGTCCCAGGACACGTCCTTGCCATCTACCCGCGGTCGTGTGAGGCGGCCCTGTTCGCCCAGCGTTTCGTGTAGCGCCGAGCCTTTCACGCACAGCCGGCCAAAGTTGGCGGGATGGTCGCGGTCACCCTCCACAGCGCTGAGAGTGCCGTCCGCCACGGTCGCGGTAACGCCGCAGCCAACGCCGCAGTAGGGGCAGGTCGTTTTGGCTTGGTGCATGGTGACTCCTCGGCTGATTGCCAACGCCGCACATAAAAAACGCCCAGGCCGCTGACCCTGTTGCGCAAAACGCAAGGAGATCAGCAGGCTGGGCGTCGTTGCCACAGCGGGCACCGTTAAAGGTGCCAAACGTATTGTTTAAAGATACTTATTTGTCTAACAACGTTATTGGGCTTATTCGCTGCCACTGTTTTTTGATGAACGCACTACAATGCGCGTTTGTTGCTTATGCCTGGATAGCTGCAAAGGCTACGCCGTCACCGCGCATTTCCAATTAAAAAACAAATAAAACAGTATCTTAAAAGACCGCGACAGCACCTTTCGGTCATCCCTCCTCTGCGCACCGCTTGATATTTTGGGTGCTGAGGGTGCAACCCCGCACCCGAGACGCACCAACAGCGTGCACCTCGCCTGGGAAGTGACTCACAGGCACTTTTTCTACTTCTTTTCAACATAATGAAAATAAAGCAAAAAAACGTCATGCACTGGGTTTGGCCGTGGGTTTGCTTATTACTGACAAGACATTCGTTGGTAATCATTAATCTGTCGGCAGCCAATGGCGGCTGCCCCGCATTACCAGACGCTGCCGGGCAATGGCGCCCCTGATCCCGTTTTTCCTGCTGCCAAGAAAAACGACGGGTCGGGGGCGTTTTTGTTTGGCGCTCAAGCAGCCGCAACGACACAGAGGAGCCACCTATGGAAACCGCTTCCCGGTGCTCACCTAATGATCATCTCGTCATTATCGGTAACGGTATGGCCAGCCACCGTCTGGTGGAAGCCCTGGTCGACCAACCACAACGCCCCAAGGCGATTACCGTGATCGGGGCAGAGCCAACGCCTGCCTACAACCGCATTCTGCTGTCGCCGCTGCTGGCGGGCGACATGCAGCACGATGCACTCACCCTGCGCGATGCCGGCTGGTACGCCGACAACGGCGTGACGCTTCGCCTGGGCGAACAGGTAGAAACCATCGACCGTAAGAAACGCCGCCTGATAACTGACAGCGCCCATGCCATTTCCTACGACCGACTGGTGCTCGCCACTGGCTCTCGCCCGACACTGCCTAATGTGCCCGGCATCGAGCTTAGCGGCGTCCACGGCTTTCGTGACCTCGACGATGCCGCCGAGCTAGAGGCAATTGCCCAGCGCGGCGGTAATGCGCTCGTCATTGGCGGGGGCCTGCTGGGCCTGGAAGCAGCCGAGGGGCTGCGCAAGCGTGGCAACGGGCTGAACGTCAGCGTGCTCCAGCGCAGCGGCCGGTTGATGAACCGTCAACTCGACGCTACTGCCGCCGACTTGCTCAAACAAGCGCTTGTAGAGCGCGGGCTGAACATTATCACCCACGCGCAACTGGCCAAGCTTGAAGGTGATGCCAACGGCCACGTGTGTGCTGCTGTCCTCGATGATGGCCGTCGACTACCCACCGAGAGCGTGATTATCGCCGCAGGCATTACGCCCAACGCCGACATCGGTCGCAACGCCGGCCTCACTGCCGAGCGGGCCGTGATGGTCGACAAGTACCTAACCACCTCAGACCCGGCGATTTATGCCCTCGGCGAATGCTGCCAGTTTGAGCAGCACACCTATGGCCTGGTCGAGCCCATTTGGCATCAGGTCGAGGTATTGGCGGCGAACCTCAGCGGCGCACCCACCGACGGCTACCGCGAAATGCCCACGGCCACCAAGCTCAAGGTAAGCGGCGTCGCGCTGTATGCGTTCGGCCCCACCGACCCTGGACCCGAGCACGACGAGCTGCGTTACCAGGACCCGCAAAGCGGTGACTACCGCCGCCTGCTGCTACGCGACGGGCGCCTCGAAGGCGCCGTGCTGTACGGCGATACCCGCCACGGCCCGTGGTATTTCGAGCAGGCCTTGGCCGGCACCGACCTGAGCGCCTCTCGCCAGGCGCTGCTATTTGGCGCCGCTGACGCAGAAGTGCTCAAAGATCAGCAGAACGACACACCCCATTTATCGACCTCAGAGGCGGCATAACGATGTCTTCCAAGAATCCCGAACAGCTCATTATTATTGGTAACGGCATGGTCGGCCACCACCTGGTCGAGCAGCTGGTCGACAACGGTGCCCTCGAGCGCTATCAGGTCACCGTGTTTGGCGAAGAGCGCCACCGGGCCTACGACCGGGTGCATCTATCTGAGTACTTCAGCGGCCGCGATGCCGATTCGCTGGCGCTTTGCGAGGCGGATTACTACGCCACCAGCGGCGTGGAACTGCGCACTGGCGAAGCCGTCATCGAGATCGACCGCAGCGCACACGAAGTGGTCACCGATCAGGCCCGCTACCCTTATGACCTTATCGTACTGGCAACCGGCTCCTACCCCTTTGTGCCGCCGATTCCCGGCAACGACCGAAACGGCTGCCTGGTATATCGCACCCTGGATGATCTTGATGCCATCCAGGCTGCCGCCGAAAACGCCACTAATGGTGTAGTGGTCGGCGGTGGCCTACTAGGCCTTGAGGCGGCCAATGCGCTGCGCGGTTTGAACCTCGACACCGCCGTGGTGGAATTTGCCTCGCGGCTGATGCCCATGCAGGTGGATAACGAAGGCGGCGAGCTGCTGCGCGAAAAAATCGAGGCGTTGGGCGTGCAGGTACTCACCGAGCGCGCCACCCAGCGCATCGAGGACGGCGACAACAGCCATCACCGCATGGTCTTCCAGGACGACAAAGTGCTGGAAACCGACCTAATTGTGTTTTCCGCCGGGATTCGCCCCCGCGACCAGCTGGCCCGGGACTGCGACCTGGAGATCGGCGAACGCGGTGGCGTGGTGGTCGACGACCAGTGCCGCACCAGCGACCCGGCCATCCTGGCGATTGGCGAAGTGGCGCTGTGGAACCAGAGCATTTTCGGCCTGGTCGCCCCCGGCTATCAAATGGCCAAGGCGGCTCTCGCCACGCTGACCGACGGCGACACCCGCTTTGGCGGCGCGGACATGAGCACCAAGCTCAAACTGCTCGGGGTCGATGTGGGTTCGATTGGCGACGCCCACGGCAACCAGAACCCAGGCGCGCGGATGTTCCGCTACCTCGACCCGCTCACCCAGGTATACCGCAAGATGGTGGTATCCAGCGACGGCAAGAAGCTGCTGGGCGCCATGCTGGTGGGCGATAACGCTGCCTACGACACCCTGCTGCAGTATTACGCCAACGGCATTGAGCTGCCCGACGAACCCGCCTCGCTGATTCTGCCGCAAAGCAGTGGCGCCGCACCCACGCTCGGCCCCGGTGCGCTGCCGGAAACCGCCACCATCTGCTCATGCCACAACGTCACCAAGGGCGATATTTGTGCCACCATCGATGACGGCGCCGTCGACCTCGGCGGTGTCAAAGGCGTCACCAAAGCCAGCACCGGCTGCGGCGGCTGCACGGCGCTGCTCAAGAGCGTGGTGGACCACGAACTGGAAGCCCGCGGGGTGGAGGTCGATAAATCGATCTGCGAGCACTTCGCCTTCACCCGCCAGGAGCTTTACGACATCGTGCGTGTTGAGGGTATCAAGACCTTCAGCGAGCTGATCGGCAAGCACGGCAACGACGATACCCACCGCCTGGGCTGCGATATCTGCAAACCCGCCGTGGCCTCGATTCTCGCCTCCTGCTTTAACGAGCCGATCACCGACGCCGCCCACGTGCCGCTCCAGGACACCAACGACACCTTCATGGCCAACATGCAGAAAAACGGCACCTACTCGGTGGTGCCGCGTGTCGCCGGTGGTGAAATCACTCCCGACAAGCTGATTGTGCTTGGCGAAGTCGCCAAGAAATACGGCCTCTATTCCAAAGTCACCGGCGGCCAGCGCATCGACCTATTCGGCGCGCGCCTGGAAGACCTGCCCGATATCTGGGGCGAGCTGATCGAAGCCGGCTTCGAGACCGGCCACGCCTACGGCAAGTCGCTGCGCACGGTGAAGTCCTGCGTGGGCAGTACCTGGTGTCGTTACGGCGTGCAGGACAGCGTCGGCATGGCGATCCAGCTGGAGAATCGCTACAAGGGGCTGCGCTCGCCGCACAAAATCAAATTTGGCGTATCCGGCTGCACCCGCGAGTGTGCCGAGGCGCAAAGTAAGGATATCGGCATTATCGCCACGGAAAATGGCTGGAACCTGTATGTCTGCGGCAACGGCGGCATGCGCCCGCGCCACGCCGAGCTGTTCGCCACCGACCTGGACGACAAGCAACTGTACCGCACCATCGACCGCTTCCTGATGTTCTACGTGCGTACCGCCGATCGCCTCCAGCGCACCTCGGTATGGCGCGAAAACCTCGACGGTGGCCTCGACTACCTCAAGGAAGTCATCCTGGAAGACAGCCTGGGCATCAACGACGAGCTGGAGCGTCAGATGCAGACCGTGGTGGATACCTACCAGTGCGAATGGGCGGATGCCATCAGCGACCCCGAGAAGCTCAAGCGCTTCAGAAGCTTCGTCAACGACGACCGCCCCGACCCGTCGATCATCATGACCAGTGAGCGCGGCCAGCTTAGGCCCGCTTGATCGACGCGTTGACTGACTCTCTGAATAAAAACGAGGTACCTCATGACCGCAACGGCAATGAAAAAAGCGATGGACACTGTGGATTCCGAAAACGATAAGGCGTGGCAAAAAGTCTGTACCAAAGTCGATCTTGTGGAATTTTCCGGCGTCGCCGCCTGGCTTGAAACCGGCGACGGCCCCGCGCAAGTAGCGATTTTTTATCTTCCCGGCCAGGGGAATGAGCTGTTTGCACTCGACCATCACGATCCTTTCTCCAACGCCAACGTAATTGCCCGAGGGATTGTGGGCGACCTCAAAGGCGCGGCGGTGGTCGCCTCACCCATCTACAAGCAGCACTTCCGACTGGAAGACGGACAGTGTCTGGAAGACGAGGACGTCAAGCTGCGTACCTGGAAGATTGAGTTAAAAGGGGATGAGGTGTGGGTAGAGGGGTGATGGTTATTAATTGAAGGGGAAGAGCTGCCGGACGTCATCGCTATTTCATATCATTGCGACTGGTCTAGCAGCTTTGCCCAAATAAAATCATGTGGCCAACTACTCGAATATCTAGGCCATCGTTATCACCTATCCAACGGCCAAGTGATGAAAAATCACCGCCCTACCCACTCCTTGGCCAACGTGCGCTCTTTCGGATCATAACGATACACAGTGATGCCGCCATCAAAGGCGTGACCGGTGACCAGCAAGTTCTCGTCAGGCGCGGAGTCGATGCTCAGGTTGCGGGAGTAGTTATTGACCGAAGGAAAAGGATCCGTGCCCAAATCAAGGTACGCCTGGGGCCAGGGGTTGCCTGCCTCGAACAGGGCGGCATAGGTTTGGCTTGAGCCGTCTTTACGGTAATGGCTCTGGCCAATTCGCAAGAATTCCTCACTGCCATTAATGAAGGCCAATGCAATGGTCTTAGGCGTGGCCAGGGAGTAGCGTACCCCCCGAGTATTTGCCTCTTCTGCTTGGGGTACTGGAATCAGCTCACTAGTATCCCAGTTTCTAGAATCACCTTCTTTGAAGGGCGTGTCGTCAAGATAAATACCACCATCATAGTCAGCCATTCGCTGACGCTTTTGAGGCTCATCCGTATTCCAGTAAAGCCCGATAGTATTTTCATCTCCACTGACCACCCACTTCCCGTCAGGGCTGATAGTGGCATAGGTTTTGGATGAATTGCCCGGCAATTTAGCCACGGGTTCCAAGGTATCAATATCCCATAATGTCACCCCGCCATAGCTGGAGGAAAAACGAAAGTCGTCCTCTTCTCTCACCGGCGGGGAGTCTTCGAGCTCCCCGCCGGGGCTTCCCGATCCGCCGGAGACGAAAAAGTCACCACCCATCGAATGGTTCAAGACTTGTCCCGTGCCGGTAAAACTGGGACTTTTACTATCGAGCAAAACGGGGCGTAAAGCATCGCCATGCCCATGGTAAATGTTCCAGGTTTTGTTACTGGAAAGGTAATGTTGTCTATCGGCGGACATTACATGCCCGTAAGTGGGAAAGTGCTCAAATTCCTCAATCACTTCTCCATTGACGCGCTGTACATACACCACGTCTTCCTGATCCTGCCAGAGAAAAGCGTCGCCTTCGGGAATAAAGTAGGCGCTATAAAGGTTTGCATCCTCCGCCAGTTGCTCTCGTTGCTGGGCTTCTATATCCCACAGCACCAAAGCCCCATCTTCGTGGGCAGAGATCACATAGCGGCCATCGTTTGAAGCGCTTAGCGAGGTAACTGGCTCAAGTCTGGTGAGCGTCACCCAAAGCCAAACACTAAAACTAATGACCAACAGCACAACAACCGCTAGCTTGCGCCGTCGATGCTTGGCATTCGACAAGACTCTCGCCAGCGTCACCTTCCTACCCACTCCTTGGCTAGCGTGCGCTCTTCAGGGTCATAACGGTAGACGGTGATGCCGCCATCAAAGGCGTGGCCAGTGACCAGCAAGTTCTCGTCCGGCGCGGAGTCGATACTTAAATTGCGAGAATAGTTATTTACCGAAGGAAAAGGATCCGTGCCCAGATCAAGGTATTCCTGAGGCCAGGGGTTGCCTGCCTCAAATAGTGCGGCATAGGTCTGGCTGGAGCCATCCTTGCGATACTGGCTGTAACCAATACGCAAGAATTCCTCGCTGCCATTGATAAAGGCAATGGCGATGGTCGTTGGCGTAGCTAAAGGGCGATAAATGCCATGTTCATCGGGCTTTTCGTTTCTTGGGAAATTAATTAGCTCACTCTCATCCCAATATTCATCTTCCTGAAGCCCCTCCGGTAGGTTGTCGCGATAAAGTCCGTGATAATAGCTTGCCATTCGATAGCGCTCTTGGGGCTCATCTGTACCCCAAAAAAGTCCGATAGCATTCTCGTCACCACTAATAACCCACTGCCCGTCCGGGCTAATGGTGGCATAAGTTTTGGATGAGTTGCCCGGTAATTTAGCCACAGGCTCCAAGGTATCAATATCCCATAAGGTCACCCCGCCATAGCTAGAGGAAAAACGGAAGTCGTCCTCTTCTCGCACCGGCGGAGAGTCTTCGAGCGCTTCCCCTGGGCTTCCCGAGCCGCCAGAGACAAAAAAGTCGCCGCCCATCGAAAGATTCAAGACTTGCCCGGTGCCGGTAAAGCTCGGACTTTGGCTATCGAGCAACACGGGGCGTAAAGCATCGCCATGCCCATGGTAAATGTTCCAGGTTTGGTTACTGGAAAGGTAGTGCTCTCTATCGGCAGACATCACATGCCCATAGGTCGGAAAGTGTTCAAACTCCTCAACCACATCCCCGTCAACGCGCTGCACGTGGACTACATCGCCCTGATCCTGCCATAGAAATGCATCGCCTTCGGGGATAAAGTAAGCACTATAAAGATTGGCGTTATCGGCCAGTTGCTCCCGCTCCTGGGCTTCTATATCCCACAGCACTAATGCTCCGTCTTCGTGGGCAGAGATCACATAGCGACCATTGCTGGATATACTTAGTGAAGTAACCGGCTCAAGTCTGGTAAGCACATGTACGCCGTAACAGGCCAAGGCCAATACAGTGCCAACAATTATTACAAGAGCGACAATTTTTCGCTTATTCATAGCGGCCAAAACGTGATGCCCCCTTGATCCGGTCGACGATCCCTTCCTGGTAGCTTTTCTCAAACACTTCAGCGCTAGGGATTTTCATTCCCGAGTGGTCGAATAGCCAAGTAGTTTGGTTAACGAAGTCATAAACCTTGTTAGCCAACTTTATTTCGACAAACCGGCTCTCTAGCATGACAGCACCAAACCCAATACTCCCTAGCGCTGCGCGCGGGGAATTTCCTGCACGCCAGTTTCTGTCCACCAGCCACTGCAAAGTATCGATATAGGCAGCGGCTCGCTCTTCGCTCACCACGGCGTGGTGGGCTAGCGGTGCCAGGAGGTCATAAGTGGGCAAGGGATCGCCGCTAGCGAGGGCCGCTCGCGCTTCCTCAACCGCCAGCGCTCTGAATGTCTGCCAAGCCTGTGCGGCGCGTTCCCTGCCATAAGGGTCGGGGCCAACAGGCATGGGCGGAGGCGCCGGAGGACTCACCGTATCGGCTGGAGCCTTGTCGGTGTAGTAGCGGATGAAGGGGGTCGACAGGCCGGCGGGGAATACCCACCACTTTTTGCCGTAAGCACCTCCAAATGAGCCGATTAGCTCATCCAACATATCATCGGCACCGAATAGCTCGTGTGCCCACACGGCGGTGGGGCTGATGATTTCAGCTATCTGTTTCCAGAAGGAGGGGCTGTCCTCCGGCGGCGGACCGAGAATGCCATCTTCCTCTGAGTGCAATACCACCACCTTTTTCACCGCCTTGTGCGCGTCGGGGAAGACGCCCATACCCAACGGGTGGCTGTCCTGCGAGGCATCGTTGACTAGCGCATTATCGGCAACCGCGGGTTCCCATAGATAAATATTGTCGACCCATTGGTGGCGATCCTGCTCACCGAGAATATTGAGGGCCGTCAGCACTACACGCGCGCCCAGCGAGTGGCTAATGATATTGATGGCAATGCCCGCATCGTTCAGTTGCTCCAGCAAGGCGACCAAACGGCGTCCTGCTGCCATCGCATTGAGTTCAGCCTGGAAGAAATCGACGCTGCCCGTATCGCCCAACCACGCGATTCCCACCATGCGGGTATAGGGACGCCAGTCCTCCTCGGTCATGCCAGCAGCGCGATTGAGCTGATGCTCCATGTGAACGAACCAGTTATAGGCGCCACTGCCGTTACAATATGCCTCACGATAGTCATCGGGCCTATTTTCTGTCGGCGCATGATATAAATTGCTTGCTGTATACCCTCTAGTAACAGGGACTTGGATATTGACCTTGTCGATGTCCTGAAGGATCGTGGCACTGCTTGCCGTGTGGGCAGTGGTTAATAACGGTTCAGCACTGATATCGCGGCGCTTCTCCCAGGAGGCAAACGACCCGTACTGACCTAGCGGCACATTGTAGCCATGCAGAAACAACGTGGCGTTGTTGCCCGCCAAACGCAGTTGTTCCAATTGCTCATCGCTGAGTAAATCGGGCTCAGTCGACGTTACTTTGTCACGCAGATTGAGGCTGATCGGCGGGGGCAGATAGGTCGCCTGGATCGTCGTTTCATCCATGGCAATATCGACTTCAGGCGGAGCCGCCGCTGCTCGACATGGATCCAGCGGCTTATCGTCGACCGCCACTAGGTGCTGACCATGGGCATCTACTAATTGCCAGGCGACCTTATCAGGCGCTGCCCCCTCATGACGACTAACGCCCTCGGCATCAATGGTCGCGCTGATGGTCTTGCCCGCAGAATCTTTTAAACTGACCAACGTACCTTCAGGTAGATAACGCCCCAACGTATCGCGATGCACAATCAATACGGTAACGCCCACGCTGCAGTGGGCAGGCATCGTGACGCCTGACAGGCTTGTTCGGCTGGGCTGTAATCGCGGGGGCGAAAGTGCTTCGGTCATCGGGGGTCACCATCGGTGTCTGCTAAAGGCGCTCGGGCGGGTCGCGGGTGACCGCGAAGGCCACGGCACGATCCCGCGCTCGTATTGATGATTGAGAGCGGCTCGCCGTCCTGCCAGATAGTCAGGGAGGCGTCGCGATCCAGCAGCGCGGCGGCGTCCAGGCTGCCCAGGTTCAGCACCAGATCGAAAGGCTTGGAGCGCGCCACGCGGTGGGTGAGGTCGATCACCGCGATATCGTCAACGCCGAATAGCGACAGGATGAAGTGAAGCCCTGAGCCGTTTACCCCTGTGCCTACTGGCATCGCGCCGCTCCCTGAGTCAGCATCTACTAATAAGAAACGATCAGGATAGCGAGGCGCGGCGCCAGGACAACCCCTTCACGGCATGAAGCGCGAATGTCTTACAAACCGTGTCGGCAATCTCTTACAAACGGGCACCGACCTCTCATCAACCAGGCAGTAACTATTCGATAAGTCGCTAACAAAATTGCTATGCTTGTCAGCTATTTTGAATCTGCACACCGGAAGAAACCTTTGTGAAGACAGAATCCAGAACCCTAGCCTTTTCCGCCTTCATGGCGCTGCTGATCGGCTGTGCAGGCATTGCCGCCACACTTGCCTCCAACTCCCAGGCCATTTTGCTGGACGGGCTATTCAATCTGATATATTTCGGCGTGGCGCTGGTCACTATCAAGGTCAGTCGCCTTGCCTGCCGCCCGGATAGCGAGGCTTACCCGTTTGGCTACAGCTATTTCGAATCGCTGGTCAACCTGTGCAAAGGCCTGCTGATTTTCGGCGTGTCGATATTCGCCCTTGTCGATGCCATTGCCGCGCTGCTCACCGGCGGGCGCGACATTGCCGCCGGAGTGGCGGTGATCTATGCGCTATTTGCCACGGCCGCCTGTTCGCTCACCGCTTGGGTCATGCACCGCAGCTTGCGCTTTGTGAAAAGCCCGCTGGTGGAAGCCGACAAATCGAACTGGGTCGTCAACAGCGTGATCTCGGCATCGGTATTGACGGCGTTCTGCCTGGTGCTGCTGTTTGACGCACTTGACTGGCACACGGTGCTGCCCTACGTCGACCCGCTACTGGTCATCGGCGTTGTACTGCTTTGCCTGGGCGTGCCGGTGCGCATGGCCACTCAAGCGCTGCATGAACTGCTCAACAAGACCCCACCTTCCGCGCTCACCGGGCCCGTTCATCACGCCATCGAGCGCGCACTCGCCGATGTCGACACCGACGAGGTTCGCGTCCGCATGGTGCGCCCCGGGAGAATGCTCTACGTCATGGTCCACGTGGTCTTGCCCCAGGACACACCGCTCAGTGGCGTTGCGAGCCTGGACGCCCTACGCACGCGGTTGGACGAGCACATCCGCCAGTGCTACTCGCCCGTGGTCTGCGACGTGGTGTTTACCGCCGACAAGCACTGGGCCGCACCCTCCTGCGGCGAATTGGTGGAAAAGCAGCACTAGGCCACGCCTTGGCGTACTTCAGGCGTTACTTTCACTGTATACGCAGCTGTTTAAAAGACAGCCAATGACCATGATGACGCCGATGAGAAGCACGGCTCCAAACAACGTTAATGCCGCTGTATGCCCAACGACATCGATCAGCAAACCCATTGTAATGACGGGCAGACTGAAACCTAGGTAGGCCATTAAAAAATAGCCTGCGCTGGCCTGTGTGGATAGCGCCCCTGAAATCTCCAATACGCCACTTAATCCACCCAAATAGATAAACCCATAGCAAGCACTGCTCGCGGCAAAGGTACCAAGTAGTAACACTGTCAATTGACCTTGCAGCGCACCCCATGCGGTTAACGCATACGCCACAGGCAGAATAATCAGCCCCAGTATGGTGGCGTTGCGTGGTGACAACCTTCTCGCCCATGGCTGAAATAACACACCACAGCTGCAGATACCAAAGGTGGCAAATCCGCTCCAGGCGGCTAACCCATGTTGGTTCAACGCCGATGGAAGAATCGCGATGACCAACCCCACCACTGCCCACGCCAGCATAATTGCCAGCCCGTAATATAGGGTGCCAATGGGATAGCGCGGTAAACGCAACATGTCACTTTGGGTCGATTTAACGCTGTGATCTGGCAGCTTAGCAATCACTAGAATCGCCACTACAGCAGCACACAGATATAGCCATAAACTAGGAGGCGCCACGCTGGCTGCATGGAGCATGAACAGGCTGGTAATGGCGGCTCCTAAACCAAACCCGAGTGCCGTGCTGGCCGTGACATAATTCGTAGCAATACGCTTGTCTTCGCCGTTCACCAACATTTGCATGTAAATAGGGGCGACCGCTGACATCAGCGCCGTACCAATACCAAGTAAAAAGCGTGCAAGACCTAACGCCAACAAGCTCGGCGCGATTAGGGTAAGTGCCGTGGCTAGTAAGCTAAGCAGTAATGACGTAATGATTAAAGGCTTGCGACCTACTCTTTCGGCTAAACCATTTAAGCCCAGCAAAACCGGCATGATGCCCGCCACATAGCAAGCGAAAGCAATAGTGCTCGCACCAACACCCAGACCGTCGCGCGTTGCGATTACATCGTAAAGAGGCGCCTGTAAATTAACAGCGGTGGTGATCATGCACAGTGCAAACGATAAACGGATGGCGCTGTATCGGTTCATGGATCTGTCCCTGGAAATGACTGGTTGAACCGTTACGCTCGCATCCATACGAGTAATGGGTAAGGTACACTGGGCGATCATTATTGCGACACTGTTCCGCTGTTTTTGCGAACGGTTGAGGGCAACAGGGCCTTTTATGAAACTACACGTTAACCGACGTGCTGCTACCTCTATAACGCAACAGCTTGAAGAGGGTATTCGCGATTGGATCCAAGACCATGGCGCAGGCGGTGGCCGACGTTTACCGTCTATACGTCACTTGGCAGCCACACATGACATCAGCCGTAACGCCGTCATTGAAGCCTACGAACGACTGGTCGCGGCGGGATTAGTGCGCTCAAAACCCGGCTCAGGTTTCTATGTGGCTGACCATGCAACGTCACTGGCATCGCAACCGTCAGCGACCCAAGCGTTAGAGGACGTCACCAGCGGGATGTGGGGGCTGTTCAGCGCTGAGGAACACACCCTCAAGCTGGGCTGCGGTTGGCTACCCAGCTATTGGCGTGAAGGTGACGACCTTACTCATGCTATCCGCCAAGTCGCCCGTAAAAGCCGGTCAGGAATTTTCGAGTACAGCACTCCCCAAGGGCCGCTGGATTTGCGCGGTTTGATACAAGAGCGCTTACGTCCGCTGGCGATTACCGCTGATGCTCAACAGATCGTCATGACGGGCGGGGGGAGCCATTCGCTGGATTTGTTAGTGCGCATGCTACTCAAGCCCGGTGACGTGGTATTGGTCGAGTCGCCAGGCTATTACAATTTATTCGGGCTTTTGCACTTGCAAGGCATCCGCCTTATTGGTGTGCCACGTCTCGCCGACGGACCGGATATTGAGTGTCTGGAAGCTTTAGTAGCGCAGCATCGCCCTAAGCTATTTTTTATCAATAGCGTCTTCCACAACCCGACGGGAAGCACCCTAAGTCCTGGCATTGCCCATCGTATTTTACAGCTAGCCAATCAATACGATCTTCAGATTATCGAAGATGATATCTATGCGGATTTTCAGCATACGCCCACCACGCGCCTTACCGCCCTGGACGGACTAAACCGAGTTATCTATCTGGGTAGTTTTTCAAAAAGTCTTTCCTCGTCGTTACGCGTGGGCTTTATCGCCACGCCACGCCCACTGATTCAACGTTTAGTGGATATAAAAATGTTAACCAGCATTTCCTCTTCCCGTTTTGCGGAACAAGTCATTACCACCATGCTGCAAAACGGTAGTTACCGAAAGCTAACCGAGCGGTTGAGAATCAAGCTTTCCGATCAGATGGCCATAGCACTCAGATTGCTGAAGCAGGCGGGGTGGGAAATATTCCACGAACCGTCGGGAGGCATGTTTGTTTGGGCAAAGCCTCCTATAGCGCGCCATAAAACGCTT
This sequence comes from Pseudomonadota bacterium, assembly GCA_051750125.1. Taxonomy (GTDB): domain Bacteria; phylum Pseudomonadota; class Gammaproteobacteria; order Pseudomonadales; family Halomonadaceae; genus Vreelandella. Next base: position 47,386 of record JBNJJK010000007.1, on the reverse strand, counting down.
GAGGCAACCGCCAAACGCTGTGAAATTACCTTTTCGCCAAGTCATTTATTCTTTCCGGATAAACAAGCAACACCTTGGCTACGCCTTAATGTTGCTTATATTCAAGACCCTAGAGCAAAAGCATTTATAGAAGCGACAGGCTAAATAGCGGCCTGGGAACAGGCCGCTTAATTACCATTATGACGAGGTCGAGCCACGCTCAGGGGTAGGCTCTCTCACCGGCCACACATCATCGTCGACCAGTTCGGGGCGTTTGAGAACCGCTGGATCAAAGCGCGGTTCCTTGATGCCGTCGCGGCGTTGGCGCTCGTAGTCTTTGAGCACTGAAACAGCGATCGGCCCCATGATGAGAATCGCCAGGAGGTTGGTGGTGGCCATCAGCCCCATGGCCAAATCGGCAAAATCCCAGACTACGCTGAGCTCGGCCACCGAGCCGATCAGGACCATCGCCAGGATGATGACCTTGAAGACGCTGACCGCCTTTTGGGCATGACGGCGGAACAGGTATTCGATATTGACCGAGGAAAACGAGAAGTTGGCGAGTATCGAGGTGAAGGCAAAAAACAGGATCGCCAGCGCAATGAAGATTTCGCCGAAGCTGCCCAGGTGATCCACCATGGCATCCTGGGTCAATTGAATGCCTTCGATGCTTTCCCCCGGCGACTCGGAGAGCAGGCGCTCGTAAACGCCGGATAGCAGGATCACCACCGCCGTGCAGCTACAGATCACGATGGTATCGACAAACACGCCAAACGACTGTACCAGCCCCTGGGCCGCCGGATGCTTGACGGTCGCCTGGGCGGCGGCATTGGGCGTAGACCCCATCCCGGCCTCGTTGGAAAACAGACCCCGCTTGATGCCGTTCTCCATGGCGGCCTTGATGGCATAACCGGCGGCACCGCCTACGGCGGGGCCGAGTCCAAAGGCGCTCATCACAATCAGCGAGAGCATATCGGGTACGGCGGAGAGGTTGGCAAACAGAATCCAGAGCGCCACCAGTAGATAGGCAATGGCCATGACGGGCACGATTTTCTCGGCGGTCCTCGCCACCGACTTGAGCCCCCCGTAAATCACGAACCCCGCCAGGATGGCAATGACCACGCCCGTCAGCCAGTTAGGAACACCAAACGCCCCATTCATGCCCTGGGCGATGGTATTCGACTGGGCGGCGTTAAAGGCCAGGCCGTAGGCAATGATCAAAAATATCGCGAACAGCGAGCCCAGCCAGCGCCACCCCAGGCAGCGCTCAATATAATAGGCCGGCCCGCCACGAAAAACGCCGTCTTCATTGCGGTGCTTGTAAACCTGAGCGAGCGTGGACTCGATGAACGCCGTGGCAAAGCCCACCAGCGCCGTCACCCACATCCAGAAAATGGCCCCAGGGCCGCCAATCCACAGCGCCAGCGCCACCCCGGCGAGATTACCGGTACCGATACGCGCTGCCATGGAGGTGGCAAACGCCTGGAAGCCGCTCACGCCCTCTCCGGCGCCGCGCGCGGTTACCGTGACACGCGCCATGTGCGCAAAAAGACGAAACTGCATACCACGGGTAATGAGGGTGAACCACACCCCCGCCCCGAGCAGCAGGTAGACCAGAATATAGCTCCAGATGAAATCACTGACCGGCATCATGATGGCATACAGGCCATCGCGCAGCGGGCCGAGTAGGGTTTCGAGAATTTCCATGGCCATGCTCTCCAGGTTTCTTGACGACGGCGGGAAGTGCCTTGCCCCGCTGCGTGGGCTGCCTACTTATGCCCTTACCCGAGTCTAGTCAGTTTTTAGCGCGCCCCCAAACAATTGCCGTGGGGCGAAATTTTATTCAATGGCCATGGGTTAGACATCGATCACCAAGCTCGGCTTGAACAGCGGCGGGACAAATTCATCGGGGTAGCCCCCGGGGTTTGCCACGACCCGGGTGCCGCGATAATAGCAGTCGACCGGCTCGTGGACATGACCGTGAACCCACAGGTCCATGTGGCCCATCAGCTGCGGAAGATGGGAGGCAAAGGCCGGCGATAGTGCATCGCCCTTGTACTGATCGGGAATACAGCCATGCATCGGTGCATGGTGGCTGACCACCACTTTGGGGCCATCAAACGGTTCGGCAAGCGCCTCCGACAGCCAATTCAAAGCGTCTTGGTGCAGATCGCTACTGACCTCAGGGGTCAGGGTAATGCCGGGGGCGGATTCGACAATGCGGAAATCAGGCATATAGCGTTTCGCTTTCGTAACGGTTTCTCGCGGGTTGCGAGCCGGGTTATCAGCGTAAAGCGCAAAATCGGTCCACAGCGTGGTGCCATAGAAACGCACCCCGGCAAGGGTTACGCAGCGGTTATCCAGAAGCTCGATGTCATACTGCTCGGCCTCTGCAGCGAGCGCCTCACGACACAGCGGCATGCAGGTGCCATAAAACTCGTGGTTGCCGGGCACGTAGATGATCGGCGTGTCGGGAAAGCGCTCTCGCGCCCAGGCTAGCCCCTCGACCTGACGATGAATATCGCCCGCCAGGATGACGATATCGGCCGCCACGTCAGGTAAATCACGCTCGCCGTTAAAAAACTCCAAATGCAGATCCGATAAAACGCGCAAGCGCATTGGCTTTCTCCCTCCTGGACGTTAAGCCTCGACCTAATTAATTAACCACGGAATCATCGACATGGACAACACGCTCGCGCTATCACGGGCCCATGCTCAAGCTCGCAGCACCTTCTATCCCCAGCGAAACCAGTGGGAGCCAACTGAGCCATACAATGTATTTTGCTGCACTGCAACAAAGACTGCTATACTCAGTGCGTAGTCCCAACAGGAGGGCCACGCACATGTCTTCATCCAATGTATCCTCGACACGAAATAGCGAAGTGCTTAACGCCTGGACGCAACAAGCGTACTGGCAACGCGCCGCCAGTGACGCCCTTGCGGCGTACTGTGAGTCACTGACATATTGCTTATCTCGTTAGACGAAAAGATAGTCACCGAAGCCGAGCCGTTGCTCGGCTTTTTCATGATATGAAAACCTTTCTCACTCAGTCACATAGGCGTTTTAGCGCCAAATTGTAAGCCTAAGCTTACAAGCGTCATCCAAAAGACTACGTCTTAAGCACTAGATTGATGGCGGAAAACCTCCTACTATTCGTTTTCCCGCTAACAATGTTGCTTCGCAGCAAAGGCGGTTGTCCCTACAACAATCCGTTTCCATTCCCCACCAGGAGTTGACGCCATGTCGTTATCATTCAGCCAGGGTCGCGGAGCCGACGTTAACGTACTCGACGTATGGGCAGCACGCGCCGAGAAACAGCGCGCTGCATTCGACGCCATTGCGGCCTACCTTCGCTAGCGCCCGCAAACGGTGCCGTAAACGCCTCTTTCGAGGCGTTTTTTTATAGCCCTGCGAGTTCCGAGTGTTCGGTATCGGCCAACGTCGCCAGAAAATTATCCTGCAGAATATACATTCGCTTCACATCGCGGTAACGGCCATTGATGAAAAACTCCTGCACCAGATGCCCCTCTTCCACAAAGCCACTTTGTTGATACAAATGAATGGCTTTGACGTTTTCTACCGCCACGATCAAGAACACCTTGTGCAGGTTGAGAATGGTGAACGAGTAGTGCAGCGCCTGGTAAATCAGCGTGCGCGCGAACCCTTTGCCCTGATAGCTCGGCGCAATGATGATCTGAAATTCCGCGCTGCGGTGGATGTAGTCAATCTCGATCAGCTCGACCAGGCCGATAGGGTTGCTGCTGGACCCTTCGGCCACAAAGCGACGCTCGGCGTTATCGTGAATATGCTTGTTGTAAAGTTCTTCCAGCTCATCGAAGGATTCGTAGGGCTCCTCGAACCAGTACGACATGATGCTTTGATTATTATTCAGTTCGTGCACAAAGCGCAGGTCATTGCGCTCCAGCGCCCGCAGGTGCAGCGTGTCTTGCATGGCGATCGTTCCCCGGCAGATATGCATCACGGCAAGCGTTATTGATTGCCTACTTCCTGCCAAGTGTAAGACGTTTGAACGAAAACAGCTCGATCAGAGGATGCGGCTTGCCCTCGATAATGGCGCGCAGCAGTTTGGCGCCAATCATGCTGTAGCTGATGCCGTTGCCGCCATAGGCCATGGCGAAATGCACCTTTGGCCCCAGTGAATCATGAGGGCCGAAATACGGCAGGCCATCGTCGGTTTCGGCAAAGATGCCCGCCCAGCTAAACGTCGGATTGATCACCATATCCGGCCACAGCGCTTCGATTTTGCGCGAAAGGCCCTCGGCTTTACCCAGCACGCGACCGTCGCGTCGCTCGGGGATATCCTCATCGTCGTCGTCGCCGCCCACCAGCAGCCGTCCATCCCGGGTCGTGCGCAGATACAGGTAGGGGCGCGCCGACTCCCAGATCATGGTATGGCGAAGCTTGCCCAATGCTTCAGGGGGTAAGGGGTCGGTAATCAAGGCGTAGCTGCTGCGGTTTTCCGCCACCGCTTCAGGGAGCCAGGTTTGCGATTCGTAGCCTGCCGCGATGATCAAGTTCTGACAGCGCAACTTGGCGTTGCTGGACAGGGTCAGCGTGACGCCGCCTTCGTCGGGCGTTATGCGCTCGACCTGGGTGCGATCGTAGACCTCGCCGCCACGCTGAACCAGCTGTTCAAATAGCTGATAGGCCATGCGGTAAGGGTCCATACTGGCCGCCACCTGAGTGAGTATCGCCCCCGGCGCCTGGAAACCGTACTCAGCATGAACGTCGTCACTTTCAAGCCAGGTGGCCAGAAAGCCATGCTTCTGCCGCAACGCAAATTCTTCCTTGAGCGGCAGGACGTCTTCTTCATTGCTGGCATAGTAGAGGCTCTGTTGGCGCTCAAAATCCACATCGCCCATGCCGGCCGCCAGGGCTTCCAGCTCGCCGATGGCGTCAGCGCAGGCCTGATAGGCCAACACGGCGTTGGCCTCACCATAACGCCTGGCAAGCTCGGTCATATGAGTATCAATCTCGTATTGAAGCAGCGCCGTGCTTGCCGAGGTACTGCCCCAGCCAATGTCGCGACGTTCCAACACCACCACATGGTGCCCGTGTCGACTCAATTCATCGGCGATGAGGGCGCCGGTAATGCCACCACCTATCACGACGACTTCGCTTTGGTGGTCACGGGTCAACTGTGGAAACGTTTTCAGCAGGCCATTCTTGACCGCCCAAAACGGATAACCGCTTTTCAGATCCATCTGATTGCCTTTGCCGGGTTGCCCTGGAGTAGTCTATGGGGAATAGAAGTATGCTGTTAACCATAGAAGCTTATTGAGACTTGCCCAGGATTTTGTCAAAAGGAGACGCCATGATCGATTTACGTAGCGATACCGTCACACGCCCTTCCAACGAGATGCTGGCGGCCATGACCTCGGCCCCGCTGGGCGATGACGTGTGGGGCGACGACCCGACGGTGAATGCCTTCCAGCAACACCTTGCCGAGCAAACCGGCAAAGACGCCGCCTTGCTGTTTCCCAGCGGCACTCAAAGCAATCTGGTGGCGCTGATGGCCCACTGCGAGCGTGGCGATGAGTATATTGTGGGGCAGTCAGCCCATACCTATCGCTATGAAGGCGGCGGTGCCGCGGTGCTTGGCAGCATTCAGCCCCAGCCCATTGAAAACGCCGCCGACGGCAGCCTGCCTCTGGAGAAAATCAGCGCGGCGATCAAAGCCGATGATTTCCACTTCGCCCGCACTCGCCTGCTGGCACTGGAAAACACCATCGGTGGCAAAGTACTGCCCGCAGACTACGTCTTGAAAGCCACCGAACTGGCCCGGGAGCGGGGCCTGGCCACGCACTTGGACGGGGCGCGCCTGTTTAACGCCGCCGTGGCGAGCGACATCCCCCTCAAACAGCTTTGCCTGCCGTTTGATAGCGTCTCGCTGTGCTTTTCCAAGGGGCTTGGCACGCCCATGGGCTCGGCACTGGTCGGTTCACAGGCATTGATCGACCGCGCTCGTCGCTGGCGAAAAGTGGTGGGTGGCGGCATGCGCCAATCGGGCATTATCGCCGCTGCCTGTCAGCATGCTATGGATCATCACGTGGCGGATCTGGCCGACGACCACCGTCGCGCGGCACGGCTCGCGGAAGGTCTCGCCGCTCTGCCGGGCATCGAGGTGACGTCACAGGCCACCAACATGGTCTTTGCCCGCATCGACGAGCAACACGTGACACCCCTGGCCAGCTGGCTGAAAGAACACGGCATCCTGATCGAACTGCTTTACGCCACGCGCTTTGTCACCCACCGGGATATTGATGACGGCGACATCGAGAAAGTGCTGGCCGTGATGCAGGCTTATTTCAGCCGTCACTGATAACGCGCCGTCGCGCTCAAGCCACGCGGGCTAGCCGAGCGCCGTCGAGGAAAAGGCTAGATGAACCGCAATCGCCGCCATCATCACGCCGATCAATCCGTCGATGGTGCGCCAGGCAAACGGGCGGGAAAGCCAGGGCGACAGCGCTGACCCACCCCAGGCCAGCAGACAGAACCAGGCAATTGATGCGGTTGATGCCCCCGCTACAAAAACACCGGCGCTCTCCTGCTGGGCACCAATCGCGGGTATCAGCAGCAGCGTATCCAGATATACCTGGGGGTTGAGCACGGTGACAGCGAGCGTCGCCATTATTACTCGCGGCAGGGTATTGCCCTTCGCGTCTGCCGCGCTCAGCCCCTCTCGGCCTGTCGCGGCACGCCATAGCGCCTGGGCCGCCAGCCAGCTCAAAAACACCACGCCGACCCAGCGCATGGCTTCCATGGCATTGGGCATGGTCAGCAGAATGGCGCTCACGCCAAACATGCCCGCGGTAAGCAGAATGATATCCGCGCTGATACACAGCCCCGCCGACCACCAGTGGTATTCACGACGAATCGCCAGCCCAAGGATATAAGCATTCTGCGCCCCAATCGCCATGATAATCCCGCCGCACACCACCAGCCCGGTGATATAACTTTCCCACATTGCCCTGCCTCCATTGCCGGAATTAGCGTCGCACTCCTGAAGCGTTGCGCTCTTAAAACATCGCACTAAGGTAACGGGCAGTGCTTGATAACTAAAAATCATCCTGCTAATAGGGCATTAGTTTTTCTTATATAGAGATTGTGCGAATAGTTTGGGAAATAACGCGGGGGATCAGTCAGCGGGCTCTTGGGCTGCCAAGGCGTCGACAAGCGACTCGTCTATCACAAATCGACGCTTTCACTCACTCTGTCACTCTTGCCACCGCATCGCGGCTGGCGGCTTCTCGCTGGTCACCGGTGAGCTCTACCAACTGCCCCTGGCGCATTTCCAGCAGCCGGTCGGCCTGGTCGAAGTAGTGGTCGTCGTGGCTGATCACCACCAGCGTCTTGCCCAGCGCCCTTAACTGGGGCAACAGCTCGCGGTAGAAAACCCGGCGGAACTGGGGATCCTGATCGGCGGCCCACTCATCCAGCAGCAGTAGATCGCGCTGCTCGGACACCGCCAGCAGCATTGCCAGCCGCTTGCGCTGCCCCTGGGAAAGATTGGCGTTGGTCACCCGGTCACCGTCAAAATCGAGCTTGCTGTGCATGCCAAGGGCTGCCAGCCACTCTTCCATCAGTGCGGGGTCCGGAGACGCCCCCGCAGGCCCAATCAAGCGATCAAACAAGTGCAGATCAGTGTAGATGGCCGAGATATGCTGACGGTAGGTGACCCAATCCTCTTCCTGCAGCGGCCGGCCGTCGACACGGATGTCGCCGCTTTGGGGCTGGTAAAGCCCGGTCAAGAGCCTTGCCAGGGTCGACTTGCCGCTGCCGTTACCGCCGATCAGAAACACCACTTCCCCGCGTTTCAAGGTGAAGTCGATGGGGCCAATGGCAAACCCCGGCCGCGCCTCTTCGGCGGGGTAACGATAAGTGACCTGATCCAGCGCCAGCGTTTGCCACTCATGGCGATGGGAAGCGTGCTCGAACGATTCGTGGTGTTCAGCAAGATCCAACGCGCTGATTTTTTCGAACGCTACCCGCGCATTGATCAGCGGCGGAAAGGCGCCAATGGCTTGAATCAGAGGCGCGCGCAAGAACAGCAGCGTCAGCGAGAAGGTGGTGGCCACCTGCGCCGACGCCCAGCCCAGGCCGTTGGCCAGGAAGAACACGACGCCGATGGCGCCCAGCATCATGATATTGAACCAGTTAACCGCGCTGAGATGGTAGGTATCACCGCGAATGATATGGTGTCGATATGCTTCAGCGTTGGGGGTATAAACGTCGCGGTACAGCCACGCCGCACGATCTCGGTTCAGTGCCAGCTCCTTACGCCCCTCGATCACCGACTGGTAGTCCTCGTAGAGACGGTCTTCAGAATCACGCAGTTTGGCCATGTGCCGATAGACCTTCGCTACTAGACGCATCCCCACTAGGATCGTAAAAATCACCCACAGCGCCGTCACGGCCAACATGGCAGGCGCAAGCCAGGCTAAATAAAGGGTAACGCCCACCGTCAGCACCCCGCCCTGCACCAGCTCCGGCAAACGCACGAAGGCAACGGTGATATAGCGCACATCGCTGGATAGGCTGGCCAGCAAGCGTGCGCTACCAATCTGCTCGACCCGCTCGATATCGGTATCCATGATTCGTTTGATCAACTGCCCCCGCAGCCGATAGACGAAGTGGTGCCCCAGCATGGTCAGTGCCAGCTGTGATGCCAGGGTAATCGTCAGCAACAATGCCACCAATGCTAGAAATTCCGGCAGGATTCGCCAAGGATCGGCAAAGGTGCCCAGCATCCGTTCATTTATGTAGGCAATGACGCCGATGCCCAGCCCGGCACTGACCAAACTGAGCACCACCACGGCCACAAAGGGCCAGCGGTAATCACGCCATACAATTCTCAACAGCTCCATTTAACAGCCTCTCCTGGCGTGGTTATTGGCGGCGTGGCTTGGCCGATTGATTTTCAGGTTTCAGCGGGCAGCCACCGCACAGCGCTTCGCCGGGCAGGCGATACTTGATGCAGCACAGCCGACGCACACGGGTCGGTGTCTCACCACCCAGCTCAAGGTAACGCACCGGCTGGTAGAGCGGGTTGCGCCGCCCATCGGGGAGCGTCTTGGTGGCGAGATAATCCAGCAGCGGGTCACCGGCACCGGCAAATGCCGGGTGCTGGGAGCAGGTCTTCCCCACGAACTCCACGTAGTGACCGAGATTGCTCCAGAACACCTTGGCAGACAGCCCGGAGACCTCGGACAGCGCCTCGATGAGCGGTGCACAGTGGTCATCGAACAGGCTGCTGAAGCGTGCCTGGAGCGCTTTTGAGGCCAGCGGCACGCCACCATGCGGCAACCAGATGCGCGTGGTATGACCGTGTTCGCCAAAGCTGAGTCTCAATTCATCACCGCCCACCGGCAGGTCATAGCCTAACAGCAGGTTGGCCACCAGCGTCGGGATCGAGACGCTGCTGAAATGAAATTTCGACCATATCGAGGCGACGGCCAGCAAGTCGGCGTCGTCACCGTGGCGGCGGCCATAGCGCACCATCTGCTCACTCAAGACCTCTCGATCCAGCAGCGCAGAGGCCGCTAGCGTCGGTTCATCTGGCGGACCAAACGCGGGGGCCTTCAATGTATCCAGCGGCGGCTGGCGGTACAGCGCCAACAACGCCTCCGCTGGATCTCGCACTGCACAAAGCCCGCTCGGTCTGGTTGCCGCATGACTCATAGCCGCCGTAGCCCCCACATGAAGTAAGCCCCGCCAATCAAGGAGGCGACAAGACCCGCCGGTATCTCATAGGGGAAAATAACCTGGCGGCCGACCCAGTCCGCCAGCACCATCAGCAGCATGCCGATCAATGCCGCCCCCAGCAGATGTTGCCCTGCACGGGAGAAACCGACCAAGCGCGCCATGTGGGGTGCCAGCAGGCCAATAAACGAAAGCGGCCCCACCACCAGGGTGGCACAGGCGGTGAGCAGCGCCACCAACAGCAGCAGCGCTAAACGGGCGCGATTGAGGTTAACGCCCAATGCCCGTGCGGTGGGTGCGCCCAAGGGCAGGATATCCAGCCAGCGGGTAAACGGCAGCGTCACCAGCGCCAGCGCTGCGGCAATTACGCCGACGACTACCGCATTGGTGATATCCACGTAGTAAGTGGAGCCCGCCAGCCAGGCAATGACCTGCTGGCCGCGCGGGTCGCCGCCTGCCAACATCACGCTGCGAACGGCATCAAACAGTGCGCTAATGGCCACACCGGTGAGCAGCAGCCGCTCGGGAAGAAAGCCGCTCTTGCGGTTGATACCAATCAACACCAACAGTGTCGCGAACGCCCCTAAGGTGCCCACGCCAACCAGCATCAGGTTGGTGGGGGCAGGCAGCAGGAAGATACCCAGAATCAGCGCAATGGCACAGCCACCGCTAATGCCCAGCACTTCTGGACTGGCCATGGGGTTGGCGGAAAGGCGCTGGAGAATGGTCCCCGCCACCGCCAGCATCAACCCGCTGGCCGCGGCGGCCATCACCCGGGGCAGGCGCCACTGCATGACGTTCCAGTCATTGGGTGGAAGCCAATACCAGCCGTCCACCCCCTGCCCAAACAGCAAGCCAAGTACCGTCGCCCCCAGCAGCCCAAGCATTAAGCCCGCGGCCAAGCGAGAAGGGGCCGGATGTCGATGGGCAAATACGCCCGCCCCCTGAGGCGGCTTGTCACCCTGGAGTTTCAGGCGTGGAATCAGCCACATCAATAGCGGTGCGCCAAGCGCGCCGGTAATCGCCCCGGTAGGGATCAAGGTCGCGGCCATGCCCGAAAACTGCTGTAGCAACAGATCCGTGGTAGCCAGTAACACCGCGCCCAAGAGCGTCGACCATAGCAGGCGCGACCCTAAGCGCCGGGCACCCGCCATGCGCACAATGTTAGGGGCCGCCAGACCGATAAAGCCGATGATGCCCACCACGCTGACGATGCTGCCGGTAATGAATACCGCCAGCCCCATGCCCGCAAAGCGCAGGTAGGTAAGCGACACGCCAAGACTCTTGGCGCTGGCGTCATCCAGCTCCAGCACCGCCAAGGGCCGCAGCAGAAACCACGCCGCCACGCAGCTGACCGCCAGCCGAGGCCAGAGCACCGCAGCACCGTCCCAGCCGTTTTGCGCCAGCGAACCCGCCCCCCAGATCAGCAGCCCCGACAGCGCCTCGTGGTTGAACAGCAGCAGCGCGGTGGAGAGCGCTCCCAGATACAGATTGACCACCAGCCCGGCCAGCACCACCACCATGGGTGCCAATCCGCGCCGCCAGGAGAGCAGGAACACCAACCCTACCGCCAGCGCGCCGCCCAACAGGGCGATCCATTCACGACCGGCTACCAATAAACCCGGCGCCATCAGCGTGGCCGCCATCAGCGCCAGGTTAGCCCCCGACGCGACCCCAAGCGTGGTCGGCGACGCCAGCGGGTTGCGCAGCACCTGCTGCATCAACACCCCGGCAAGCCCCAAACCGGCACCGGCGAGCAGCGCCACCGACAGGCGCGGCCACCAGGCGTAATGCAGTAACAGTTCATCCACGTTCTCAAACGAGGGCACCGCTAGCGCCTTGAAGCCCAGTTGAAAACCGCCCTGGGCTTCAAGCCCCATCCAAAACAGCACCACCAATGGCAGGCTGAGTAGCAGACAGGTTCTGGCAGGCGTCATCCCTCCGATTCGTCGGGCTAATTCCGCAGTGCCTAACATAGCGAAGAACCTTGTGTGAAAGCCAAGCATAGCGCCACGGGGCGAGTGATAGGCAGCAACGTCATTTCTTAGCCTTAATAATGTCTGGAAGCTGATGGTTGAATTATTAACAACGATTCTAAATGATAATAATTAGCACTACAATTGAGCACTTAAATCCAAGGAGGCAGGCACGATGGCAGCCAAACCGAGCTACCGGCTTTTCGATATCACCCTCGCGCGGCGCACCCAGGTCAGCGCCTCATTAGTCAGGTTTACCTTTACTGGCCCGGAGGTCAGCCAAATGGCGACCTACGCACCGGATCAACGCGTCAAGCTGTTCTTCCCCGAAGGCGACGGCAGTCTCGCCCCGCTGTTTGAGATCGCCAAGCTGGACGAACACGACTGGTACGGCGCCTACCGCGCCCTGCCGGAGGCTCAGCGTCCCGCTGCACGCACCTACACCATTCGCGCCCTACGCCCGGAGCAGGCTGAAGTGGACATGGAATTTGTACTCCACGGCGACAATGGCCCCGCCTCGCGCTGGGCAATGCGCGCCCGCCCCGGCGACCGCCTTGCCATGACGGCGCCCGCCGCCAATGCAGAAGGCCCAAAACTGGGCTACGAGTGGAAGCCACCCCAAGGCGTGCGCCGTATCCTGATCATCGCCGATGAAACCGCCCTCCCCGCTGCCGCCGGTATTCTGGAAACCCTCGATGACTTGCCGCTCAAACCCAGGGTCGAAGCGCTGCTCGAAGTGCCGCGCAGGGACGATGCCCAGCCACTACCCCAGGCCGCCAAACTGCATTGGTTGGCCCGCGATGCCGAACCCAATTGCCAGCACGGAGAGCTGTTGATGAGAGCAGTACGTGACATTGATTTGCAGAAGGAAATACAAGCGCTAGGCGGAACGCCTGCTAAAGCTACTACCAGCACCACTGCCAACGACGAACACGACGATGAGGACGGCCCGCTCTGGGAATCCGCCACCCTGGACGACAGCGCGCCCTTCTACGCCTGGATCGCCGCTGAAACCAAGGTCGCCATGAAGCTACGCCGCTACCTGGTCAACGAGTGCGGGCTCCCCAAACAGTACGTCACCAGCATGGGCTACTGGCGCCAGGACAAGGCCAATGGATAAAGGCGCAGCAAACGCCACAGCGCTCAGCAGTGATCACACGAGCAAGCCAGTTCAAACGACCATTGGCTGGCGAGACAGCCCCAGCCACTACGGACGCATAAGCCGTGCGCTGCACTGGCTGACCGCCGCGCTGGTCACACTGCAATTTACCGTGTTGCTGGCCTGGCGGGGAATGGGCGAAAACGCTATCACGCTGTTCTTGGCGAACATCGGCCCTCACGGCTCGCTAGGTTTTATGATACTGATCGTGACGCTGATCCGCCTTGGCTGGGCATGGATAAACCGCACGAAACGCCCACCTAAACCGCCTGGGTGGAGTGGTCGCTTGGCGCGCTGCGTCCATATCACCTTTTATGGGCTACTAATGTGGTTGCCAGCTTTCGCTATCTTGCGCCAGGTCGGCCGAGGTGGGGCGCTGCGCTTTTATGGCATGGAGATACTGCCCGAAGCGGAACGCGACATCACCTGGATGATCGCCCCCGCCGAGCTCCTTCACGGTCCGCTCGCGTGGCTGCTCTGTGGATTAATTTTCGGCCACGTCGCGATGGTGCTGATTCACCGCTTATGGCTCAGGGACAAGGTATTGACGCGGATGGTGGGGTCAAGTGATAGGCAAAGGTAAAGTGAAGCAAGTGGAGTTTTATCACCCCGCTGCGTGAAGAGGGGTGACCTGAGCGCGTGGACGCTGTGACGCTTGCCATAGCTCATACTTGAGCTGCATTTCCAGCCACATTTCGGCGCTGGTACCCAATGCTTGCTCAAGCCTCAGTGCCATGTCGGCAGAAATACCGGCATTACCGTTCAGAATCCGCGATAGCGCAGTACGCGTCACGCCAAGCTGCTGAGCCGCCTGAGTAACAGAGATATCGCCAATGTACTCGCGCAAAACAGCGCCAGGATGCGCGGGATTATGCATACGATTCATGCGACCTCCTAGTGATAGTCTTGATAATCAACGAGGATGGCATCCTCGCCTTCGAAAGCGAAGGTGAGCCGCCAGTTCCCGTTGACAGTGATAGACCAGTGTCCTTTCAGCTTGTGGGACAATGGATGCAGCCTCCAACCCGGTGCATTCATGTCCTCAGGGCCCTTTGCACTGTCCAGCGCGGTTAGCTGGATTTGCAACTTGGTCGCGTGCTTGGCCTGAATACCGGACGTTGAGCCGGTTTCGAAGAACTTGCGCAGGCCTTTGTGTCGAAAGCTCTTGATCATATGCGTAGTGTATAGTCTCGCTACACGCCTATCAACTATGTTGCCTCAGCCGTCTTTAACACTTCCTCCATACCATCCGGCTGATCTGGCGCCAACAGCTTGCCGCTCTCGAGCCGCACCAATCGATCCGCGAGGTGGAAGTAGCGATCATCATGGGTGATGACCAGCACCGCTTTGCCCATGCGTTTTAGCTCGGGCAGCACCTCACAGTAGAACACTTCCTTGAACAACGGATCCTGATCCGCCGCCCACTCGTCAAACACCAGGAAAGGACGATCTTCCAGGTAGGCTACTACCAAGGCCAAGCGCTTACGCTGCCCCTGGGAAAGCGACTGGGTAGTAAAGGCACCGTTCTCAACCCGCACCTTGTGCTGCAGGTGCAACTTGGCCAGCAGGCGGTTGCCCTCTTCGTCGAGATCTTCCCGCGGCGCTTCCAGCAGGCGCTCGAAAAGATGGAAGTCTGAAAAGACGACAGAGAAGAGCTGCCGGTAAGCATCCCAACCATCTGCCTCGACACGCTCGCCATTGACCAATACCTCGCCACCCTCCGGCGGGTAAAGCCCCACCACCACTTTGGCCAGCGTGGTTTTGCCGCTACCGTTGCCCCCCACCAGAAACACCACTTCCCCCGGCGTAAAGCTCAGATTAATCGGCCCTAGCTCAAAGAAGTCATCGCTCTGCTCGTGGTAGTACTGATGGGTGACGTTGCGCAATTCGAGGCGTTGAAAATCAGGCGCCTGAGGTGACGCCTGCCGCTCCTGCCCATGGGGCATCTCGCGGGTGATGTCATCGATGCGGCTAGCGGCGACCCGCGCCATATTGATCCGCGGAATATTGATCAGTAAGCCTTCCAGGGGCGTCACCATATACACAAAGACCAGGGCAAAGCCGGTCATGACCTGGGTTTGGTTAGGCCCATCGCCCGCCAATACAAACAGCACCAGGCCGATAAAGGCGTACATCAGGAACTGCCCCCAACTGGTCGAGATAACGAACAGCGACATGCCATAGGTGCGCAGCCGCCGCACGCTTTCAACCGACTTTCCGAGTATCTGCTCCATAAAGACCCGGCTCTTGCGCCGGTGCAGGCGTAGCTCTTTCGCCCCATCGGTCAGCGCGCGGAAATGACCAAACAGTCGATCCTGCTCTGACGACGCACTTTGGAGGTAACGAATAGCGCGTAAGTGCACCAGGTGGTAGCCGACAGCCCCCAGCCCAATCACCCCAAGTGCAAACAAGAACACCTGCCATGACAGCATTGCCAGGTAGCCCAAACACCCCACCACGATGACCGTATTGGTCAAAATCACCGGCAAGCTAACGAACAGTACCGCCACGTTGTTGCTGTGCTCGGTGAGCGCTGACTGGATCCGCGCACTGCCCACACGCTCGAAGTGAGCAAAGGGGGTCTCAGCCACGCACTGGGCGACAAAACTGCGTAACTCCGCCAGGGCACGCTGCCCTAACCGCTCGAAGAGTACCGTCGACACCATACGACATGCCATCAACGCCACAGCGATCCCCGCAAAGGCCCAAGCCGCACTGGCGCGACTGGCGGCATCGCTGGTTAACGCCGTATTGATCTGGGCGATCAGCATTACGCTGAAAAGCCCCGCGAGAATACTGGCCAGCGCAGCGGCGGTCATCAGCCCGCGGGTTCGACGAATCAGAAAGACAAGCACGTTCACCTCGTTGGAAAGCAATTAGAAAGCGACACCTATCCATACAGACGAATCGTCAACCCAGAAAATTAACCAATATTTATGTAAACAAGCCTCATTCTCATTCGTCTTTAGATAAGGAAATCAGTAATAACGCCTTCTTGTTGATATTTGATAGGAGCCTAGCGGTGTCCCGTTCTGTCCAGGCACAACCCCAGGTACACGTACCTTCCGAAAGCCACACGGTGGCCTCGCTGCTCTCACGCCCCGAGGGCTACACCTATCAAGTCATTGGTGATACCTCCACGCAGTCGCTGATCGTAAAGGGTGATCACGAACGTCTTGAATGGTCATTAGTGGACGATAGCAACACCTTGACGCTGCGCTGGCCGCAGCGCTCAGCGCCACCGCTCCCGGCATTGCTTGCCGCTATCGAGGGGGCTTTTGCCGCTTACCCGGGCAGTGTTGCGCTACGCCTTCAGCTACCTAGTGCTTTGCACACCAAGCTGTGTGCCACTGGCGTCGCGGTGAGAGATAGCCACGGAGCGCTCTGGGCCTATGCGGAGCTCTTTTGGCAGTTACCCACGCTTTGGCTTACCCCACCACCCACGCGCCCTTATCCGCAGCAGCCCATATTGGAGAATGGAAAACGACACCCACGCCGCCCGCCGCGCCCCACTGGCACGGTGTATCAGCGCCATATTGCCTGGCTAGATGCCAACCTGAGTTTTCGCGTCCTTGACCTGGAACAGGATCTGGAGCGCTTCAACCGCTGGATGAACGACCCGGTCGTCGCCCATTTCTGGGAAGAACAAGGGCATTTGGCGCAGCATCGCGAGCGGCTGGAAAGTACGCTCCAGAATCCCAGCGTGGTACCGCTGATCGGCTGTATCGACGGTGAGCCCTTCGGTTATTTCGAGACTTACTGGGCCAAGGAAGATCGGATCGGCGCTTATTACGACGCCGGTGATTTTGACCGCGGCTGGCACGTGCTGATCGGCGAAGCCGCTTTTCGCGGGCGGCCCTATGTGGCGGCCTGGCTACCTTCTATCTCGCACTACCTGTTTCTGGATGACTGCCGCACCCAGCGCCTGGTGATCGAGCCCCGCGTGGATAACGCCAAGATGCTGCGCAACCTTGCCCAGTGCGGTTATGCCCATGTGAAGGCGTTCGATTTCCCCCATAAGCGGGCCATGCTCGGCATGCAGCTACGCGAACACTTCTTCAACGAGCGCTGCTGGATTCCACTGCCGCCTCCCCCTGGGTCAACGCCACGACCCGACCCGCGCTTCACCCCATAAACACGTCAGCCACGAGGACTGTTATGCATATTCACGATTTGATCGGCATCGGCTTCGGCCCTTCTAATATTGCCCTGGCCATTGCGCTCGACGAACAGCGCCAGGCGGGGAAAGCACAGGATGCTTTCTTCATTGAGCGTCAGCCCTGCTTTGCCTGGCACCCGCACATGCTGCTGGACAATGCCCATATGCAAATCTCTTTCCTGAAAGACCTGGTTACGCCACGCAACCCCAAAAGCCGCTTCAGCTTCCTCAACTATCTTCACAGCAAAAGCCGCCTGCAGGACTTTATCAACCTGCAGACCTTCTTCCCCAGCCGCCACGAGTTCAATGACTACCTGAGCTGGACGGCCAGCCACTTTGAACACCAGTGCGCCTATGGAGAGGATGTGTTTGAAGTACTGCCCGAAACGGATAACGACGAGGTCGACTACCTCCGCGTTCGCTCCCGGGATGAGAATGGCAAGGTGCAGGAAAGGCTCACCCGTTCACTGGTGATCAGCGTAGGCGGCGCGCCCAATGTGCCCGAATGCTTCGCCGGGCTAACAGACGACCCACGGGTCTTCCACTCCAGCCACTACCTCAGAGAGTTGGCAAAGCAAGACGCTCCTAAACGCATTGCGGTGATCGGCGCCGGCCAAAGCGCCGCTGAGATATTCCTTGATCTGCACGGCCGCGAAGGCATTCAGGTGGATCTGATTAGCCGAGCGTGGGCCTTTAAACCCTCGGACGATAGTCCCTTCGTCAACGAGATCTTCAATCCCGAATACACCGACTATGTGTTCAACAACCCCACTGGCCAGCGGGAAGCGCTGTTGCAGGAGTACAAAAGCACCAACTACTCCGCCCCGGATCTCGCGCTGATTCAGGAGATTTACGATGTGTTCTATCAGCAAAAAGTAACCGGCCAGGCCTGCCACCGCTTCCGCCGCCGCCATGAGGTCATTGGCAGCGAAGCAACTAACGAAGGCGTCGAGCTCAACGTGCGAGACCTGGAGACGGGCCATATGGATATCACCCGTTACGACGCCGTGGTGCTCGCCACCGGCTATGTACGCGACACCTATAAAAAGCTACTGGCCCCGGTTGAAGACTACCTATCTGACTTTGCCGTCAACCGCCATTATCAGCTTTACACCACGCCTGAGTTCAAACCTGCGATCTTCCTGCAAGGCAGCTGCGAGCCGACTCATGGCTTGAGCGACACCCTACTATCGATCTTGGCGGCGCGGACAAGCGAAATCTGCGATGCATTAGATCAGACAACCGCCTTGTCTACCTCATCCCCCTGTAAGCAAGAAGTTCCCGCGCCGTAGTGCCCAACCCCGGTGTTCACAAGTGTTGACATCGGGTTACAGCTATTCATAATACAAACAATAACAATTAGTATTTACAAAAATTAATATCAACTCATTGCAAGGAGAACATTCATGCAACACCACACTTTCCGCAAGCGGTGGTTAACGGCTGCCATTGCTTTGACTGCTTGCAGCACGTCGTCAGCTGTGTTTGCACAAAATGCTGAGCAGAGCTCATCACCAGGTAGTGAACCCTCAACCACACTACCAACAGTCAAAGTAACCGAAAGTCGCATCTATGAAGAGGCTACAGGGCCGGTAGATGGCTATGTGGCTACGCGCAGCGCCACAGGCACTAAAACCGATACGCCCCTTAATGAGGTGCCACAATCGATTTCTGTAATCACCCGCGATGAAGTTGAGGCTCGTAACGCTCAATCTATCGGCGATGCCTTGAGTTACACTGCAGGCGTTGATGGTAAGGCTAACGGGCCAGATCCAAGACGGGATTTTATTTCTATACGTGGTTTTCGTGCTACAGAGCTTTTCTATCGCGATGGCTTAAGGCTCACTGCGTTTAATAATCAGGGGCGAACCGTCTCAGAGCCTTATGGCCTTGAGCGCATTGAAGTCCTGAGAGGCCCTTCCTCAGTCCTTTATGGACAAGGGGGGCCTGGCGGGCTTGTCAATCTAGTTAGTAAAAAACCCACCGACACCCCTCAAGGCGAGGTGCGTTTGTCAACAGGGAGTTATGATCGGAAACAAATCGCAACAGATGTCAGCGACTATTTAGATGAGCAGGGAAATCTAAAATATCGTTTTGTTGGCTTGCTAAGAGATGCAAATGCCGAGGTAGATTTTAATAAGAATGATCGCACCTATCTCGCACCTAGCATCTCCTGGACGCCAGATGACAAAACCTCTCTTACGTTACTGGCAGAATATAAGGAGCTGGATACCGTTGGTTCTTATTATGCGCTACCTCGTGTAGGTACGTTGGATAACAATCCTAACGGTGAAATTCCTCGTTCACGTTTTATGGGTGAGCCTAGCACTGACGAATTTGAACAAAACTACTTTTCAGTAGCAAGCCTATTCGAACATGAACTAAATAACACCGTAACAATTCGACAAAACACTCGTTACCGGGAAGCAGACACAGATATTGTTAATATTTATCCTGGACAAATAATGGATGACTTACGGACAGTACCCCGGTTTGGCTTAGGGCGCGACGAAAAGGTTGATGCCATTACAACCGACACTCAATTAGAGTTTGATGTTAATACTTATGACATCGAACATACTATACTTGTTGGGTTAGATTGGCAAAAAGCCAACAACGACATAACTTACTTGTCAGTCCAAGACGTTGCGCCTTTGGACGTTTTTAATCCCACTTATGGCACTACGAATCCGAAAGTGTCAGAGTCAGCTAGTGTTGAGCAAGAGCTAGAACAAACGGGCTTATACCTTCAAGATCAAATCAAAATAGACGAACGCTGGGCTTTGACACTTGCCGGCCGCCATGACTGGAGCAGCCAAGTTAATCGCAACAGGACTGACGATACAGAAGAAGAAGCATCTGATAACGAATTTACTTATCGGGCAGGACTCGCTTACACTGCCGATAATGGGATAACACCTTACATTGGTTACTCGACATCATTCTTACCTGTCGTAGACCAAGCTGCCGATGGTTCTGCTTTTGAGCCAGAAACAGCCCAGCAATACGAGGCTGGTATAAAATACCTCTCGAACGATGGCAATCTTTCTATTATCGGCTCAATTTTTGACCTCACGCGTCAGAATGTGACAACAGCTGATTTAGATAACCCTGGCTTTAGTAAACAGACTGGAGAATGGAATTCCAGAGGCCTGGAGCTAGA
Organism: Pseudomonadota bacterium; assembly: GCA_051750125.1. Lineage (GTDB taxonomy): Bacteria > Pseudomonadota > Gammaproteobacteria > Pseudomonadales > Halomonadaceae > Vreelandella. Next base: position 27,226 of record JBNJJK010000007.1, on the reverse strand, counting down.
GGCGAGAGCAAGCCTATCGTCTGGCGTTGACTTGGTTGCAAGCTATACTCACCTAGATCTTGAGGTCACCGAAAGCAACAGCGGTAATCAAGGAAAAACGCCAACTGGCCAACCTGAAAACATGGCTAACTTATGGGCGAATTATAACGTTAATAGTGGAACTTTTAATGGCTTAGGACTTGGAGCCGGCGTACGCTACATGGGCTCAAGTTTCTACGATAGTGCTAATGAAAACTCACTTCCATCTACAACACTGTTTGATGCAGCGTTGAGCTATGACTTCTCAAAAATCGATGCCAGTTTTGAAGGTTGGCATGCGCAAATTAATGCTAACAACATTACAGACAAAGAGTACGTCAGTAGTTGTGGCCTCTTCGGAGACTCCTGCCGATATGGTACGGGAAGAAATGTTATAGCAACAGTTTCCTACGATTGGTGACCCCCAACCAACGAGCCCCGAAAGTTGTATTTTCGGGGTTTTTTTACACCGAAAATTTGAAATATGGCCATGCGTAAAAAACGCTTTTTGTTATTACTTATTATATTACTTTCTTCAAATAGCTCTTTAGGTTCTACTCCACTCCCAGCCGTTACTTCTGACTGGGCCGTTGCTGAAACGCTTAGCATACTGGGTGTATCTCCATTAGCAGTGGCTCAGCTCAGGAACTATCAGGATTGGACCGGAAATGAAATTATAACAGGAGAAGGGATCGACATTGGATTAAAACCCATGCCAAATTTAGAGCTAATTGCAGACCATGAACCTGAGTTTCTAATAGGAGGCAATCAAATATTATTGCAGCATTTTTCTGATATCACACCCACCCTTGATATATCACTCTACCCTTTTACGAATAATCCATGGAAAGAAATTATCGACTTCACCTTTAAAATAGGGGAGCATCTCGATCTTACCGATGAAGCTCAGGTGATAATCACACAAGCAAATCAGCAGCTAGATACTTTAAATAGAAAAATAAAAGACAAGAATAAAACCATTCTTCTTGTTCAATTTAGGGATGATCGGCATGCTTGGGTTTACGGAAAGAATAGTTTATTAGGTGGCGTTATTGATCGATTAGGTTTAACGAATGCATGGGATCGACCCACGAGTGACATTGGTCTATCAGTTGTATCTATTGATGCACTTGCAAGGTCAGAAGGACATTTATTTATTATAGAGAGCCCTGCCTATCAAGATAGAATTGGTCAACAATTAGAAAGCAGTGCTATCTGGAGAGAGCTTATTAGCCAACGTGAAGAAAAAATAACTTATCTTCAAGCCAACTACTGGCCAATAGGCGCACTTCCGTCAGCACTGAAATTTGCTGAGTCTTTTACTGCTGCACTACTAACTAGTGAGAGCCACCTGCTGTAGTAATTGGTTGACTCTTCCCAGCAGACGGCTGGGAAGAGAATTTCCCAATTCAACTGAAACTTAGGCCATTACTTTATTGATCATATCCATATCTCGAAAGTTATTCATTTTCATTATCGCTTTCGAAACTTGTGTAAGTAAGATTTCACTAGTGATAATTGAAAAATGGTCTTCGGATAGTTTGATTGAACACTTAGGTAGCTGACCCAATTGTTGATTGAGCGCTTGGCGCTGTCCTTTCATTCTACCATCTGCCCACCAGCAGTCTACACTGCAACGCAATGGTGACAAGGCACCAAGCTGTAGTGAAAGATGCTTCAAGTGCCGAGCCACACAGAATATTCGAGCTAGTTCTTCACTACCCAGTGTCGCGTAACCCTCACGGCCATTTTTATCGGATGATGTAACTGCTCTCTCCAATTTGATGGCAATCTCTTCTTCATTCGGTTCTTCACTCCTTTCCTCATCATCACTGAGAGGCTCAAGCGAAACACCTGGTAGTATGACCGACAAGAAACTAACAAGATCTCGCTGCCAGCTATCCTCGCTATGCAGACCATCGCCAGGTATATAGGGATCTATCAAAGCCACTTGATTTACGTCTTGCCCTAGCCCTTCAAGTCGTGCCGCAATCATCGCTGCCAATGTCCCACCAAGGGACCATCCCAACAGCCGATAGGGCCCCACGGGCTTTATGCGGCGTATCGTCTCCACATAGGCATCCGCCATTGCCTCCAGAGACGAGTCTTGATGCTCAGGATCAGTTAGCATCCGGCACGGCAGTCCATAGACCGTGCATATTCCCTGCAGGTGTCGGGCCAACGGTTGATAGTCGTAAACCGTTCCCATCACAGCATGGATGCAGAATAGCGGCGGCTGATCGGGACACTCACTATTGAGCATGACAGCCCCTTTGGGCAGCGACTCGCTGTTACCCCTCAGACCCAGCAGAGCCGCAATGGTCGGTTTCTGCATCAGGTCGAACAATTTGAAGTTAAGCCCAGGTTCCCGTAGCGCTTGCACACGGCTCATCACTTTCAAGCTCAGCAGGGAGTCCCCACCCAACTCGAAGAAGTTGTCGGTCTCGCCGACTCGTTCAACACCCAATACCTCTTGCCATATCTCGGCGAGCTGTTGGGCTTCTTGCGTAGAGGGCGTCACATACTCGCGTTTTTCCTCGAAATTAGGTTCAGGCAGTGCTTTGCGGTCTACCTTGCCATTAGCATTCAGCGGCAGTGACTCAAGCGTAACCACAACGCCCGGCACCATATAATCCGGTAACGTTTGCCCTAGTCGTTCACGCAATACAGCGGTATCAAGTTCACTGTCAGTCCGGGCAACCACATAGGCCACCAGCCTCGAGCCGTTAGGGCCTTCTTGGGCAACCACTACCGCTTCGCGAACCTCTGGCAGAGTGAGTAGTTCAGCTTCGATCTCGCCAAGTTCGATACGCAGGCCGCGGATCTTCACCTGGTGATCCAGGCGGCCCAGGTACTCAAGCTGGCCGTCCTCCCGCCAGCGCACCAAATCGCCGGTGCGGTAGAGGCGCTCGCCCTCCGTAAACGGATCGGCGACAAAACGCTCCGCAGTTAGATCACTGCGATTGAGATAGCCACGGGCCAGGCTTACTCCGCCCAGGTACAACTCTCCTGCGACGCCCTGGGGCACCAGGTTGAGTCCATCATCCAAGACGTAAGTGCGGGTACCGCTAATAGGTCGCCCAATGGGGATCTGGCGGTGGGCGTCATCACGGCACCACCAGTGAGTGACATGAATGGTGGTTTCGGTGGGGCCATAGAGGTCATGCAGGTGGGCGCCATCGAGGCACTCAGCTACGTCCTGCTGCAACGTGGCTGGAACGGCCTCGCCACCGCACATAATATGCTTGAGCCGTGTCTTGGTCTTAACATCGGGATAAGCCAGGAAGGCCTTGAGCATTGAGGGCACAAAATTGAGCGTGGTCACGCCGTGGCGCTGGATCAGCTCGATGATGCGCTCTGGATCCCGATGGTCACCCGGTTGGGCGATCACCAAACGTGCCCCGACACTTAGCGGCCAGAAAATCTCCCACACCGAGACGTCGAACCCGAACGGTGCCTTGTGCAGTACGGCATCCACATCGGTGAGCTGGTAGGTCTCCTGCATCCAGACCATGCAATTGGTCAGGGCATCATGGCGGATGGCAGCGCCCTTGGGCCGCCCGGTGGAACCCGAGGTGTAAATCACGTAGGCGAGCTGCTCGCCGTGCAGCGCCACCGCCGGATCAGTAGAAGCGTGATGCGCAACGTCCAGCCTGTCCAACTCAACAATGCCGAGTCCATCCGCTACCGGCAATGACTCGCGCAAGTGGTGCTGAGTCAGCAGCAGCTCGATGCCACTGTCTTCGGCGATGAAGGCCAGTCGCTCCGTAGGATACTCTGGATCCAGCGGCACATAGGCGCCCCCCGCCTTGAGAATCGCCAGCAGCCCCACCACCATCTCGATGGAGCGCTCCATGGCGATGCCCACCCGAGTCTCGGGTTTTACGCCTAGGTCGATCAGATAATGGGCTAGGCGGTTGGCACAGGCATTGAGTTCGGCGTAGCTGAGATGCTGATCATCGAAGATGAGGGCCGTGGGTTCTGGAGTTGACGCTGCTTGGTGCTCAATCAGTAGATGGATCGGTGAAGTATCGGGATGCTGATCTGCGTTCTCTCCCCACTCACTCAACAGTTGCAGTTCGTTTTCTCCGAGCAGACTAACCTCACTTAGTGATTGCTGAGGTGCAGTTTGCAGGCTTGCCACGATACCGGCTACGGCTGAACGCATGTAATCACACAGCCGCTGTGCGCCGATGACACGACTCACCTGCCCCACCAGTCGAAAGCCTTCTCCCAGATCATCCACCGACATCCCAATGGGGTAGTTGGTACGCTCCTGCCCCCCTAGAGAATCCATGCCTTTCCATACATTAATGGGGCTACTTTCTGTCTGGGGTGCGTTGTAACGATAGTTCAAAAAACTCGTAAATAGTGGCATTCCCCCGGGTAACCCACTGCAGCGCTGTGCTAGCCCGAGACTGGCATGCTCGTGGTGCAACAACGCACTAAGGGCGCTGTGAGTCTGCCGCAAGCACTTATCAACGGTTTTAGATCCCGTTTTGATGCGCACAGGCAAAGTGTTGATAAACATCCCTAATGCCCGTTCAGCCCCTTCAGCGCCCTGCATACGTCCAAACAAAACGGTGCCAAATACCACGTCATCCCGACCGGTGGTTTTGCTTAGCACCAAGGCCCAGGCCAAGTGGAACAGGCTTGCCGTGCTGACACCATAGCGCTGCGCCTGCTGCCGCACCTGTTGAGCCAACTCTGGTTCTAGCGGCAGCTGCATTTCTTCGATATCGCTGCCATCGCCACGTACCTCCAGCAGCCCGAAGGGCGCTGTCGGTTCCTCTATGTCGCCCAATCGCTCGCGGAAGAAGGCTTCATGCTCTTCTTCGCTTACACCCAGACGTGACTGCGCCACGAAGTTACGGAATGGGATCGGCTTGGGCAGTTCGTCCTCGCGCCCTTGATGGATCAGGGCTATTTCTTCCACCAGTCGCTCGAGGGTGGTGTGATCCATGATGAGGTGGTGGCTAGGGAGCTGCAGCAGCCAGCGATTTTGCTCAGGATCATACGCGGCTAGCGCTCGCAGCATCGGCGCTCGGCGGACATCGAGACGATGGTGCCCAGGATCCACCTCGGCATTCAGCCGTTCAGCAATGCTTTGTGATGAGATACCATCCACGCTTAGCCACTCGAGGGCTAATTCAGCATGCCGGTATACCACCTGCACCGGCTCACGAATTCCCTCCCAAAGCACCGCCGTACGTAAAATATCGTGACGGGCAATTAGCAGGTTGAAACCGGCAATAAAGGCTTCCAACCGCTTCTGGCAATCAAAACCAAGTAAGTGCTGAGTTACATAGGCGTCGCCTTCCTGCTGCAGTCGGTGATGGAAAAGAATGCCCTTCTGCAGGGGTGCTAGCGGGTAGATATCCTGAATATTGCTGGCACCGCCGGGCACTGCCGCTTCGATTGCACTGATCTCTTCGGCATTGAGCTCGATCAAAGACAGCATCTCGGGCTGGATTGCCGAGCAGCCATCTGGGATTCGGTTAGGCGGGATGATAAGTTCCGGCTGTTCTGTCTCCTGTGCAATCGCCAAGGCAAAGGCTGTCAGTTCCGGTTGTTGGAACAGCGTGCGTACCTGCGCCGTCAGTCCCCGTTGCCGCATTTGCTCCAACACTTTCAGAGCCAATAGCGAATGGCCCCCCAGCTCAAAGAAGTTGTCATGGCGGCCCACCTGGTCGACGCCAAGCACTTCAGCCCAGATTTCCGCCAGCGCTTTTTCCACCTCGCCTTGAGGCGGCTCGTACTGCGAGCCACTGGCTAAATCCGGTTCAGGAAGTGCCTTGCGATCCACCTTGCCATTAGCATTCAGCGGCAGTGACTCAAGCGTAACCACAACGCCCGGCACCATATAGTCCGGTAGCTTTTGTCCCAGCACTTCACGTAATACGGCGGTATCAAGTTCACTTTCAACTTGGGGCACCACATAAGCGACTAACCTAGAACCATCAGGGCCTTCTTGAGCGACCACTATTGCCTCGCCAACCTCTGGCTGAGAGAGCAGCTCGGCTTCGATCTCGCCCAGTTCGATACGTAGGCCACGAACCTTTACCTGATGATCAAGGCGGCCCAGGTACTCGAGCTGGCCGTCCTCCCGCCAGCGCACTAGATCCCCCGTACGGTATAGGCGTTTTCCCTGTGCAAAAGGATCAGCGACAAAACGTTCTGCGGTAAGGTCAGAGCGATGCAGGTAGCCCCGCGCCAATCCAACGCCTCCGAGATAGAGTTCCCCCGCGACGCCAAGCGGTGCCAAGTTAAGATCGCCATCCAACACATAGGTACGCATACCAGCAATCGGTTGGCCTATCGCTACCTGGTTTCGCCCATCGTCTTGGCACGTCCAGTGGGTAACGTCGATGGCCGCTTCGGTGGGGCCATAGAGGTTATAGAGCGCCGTATGAGGCAACCGAGCAAATACTTGGCTCTGCAATTCAGCCGGTAGCGCTTCGCCGCTGCATACCAGACGCGTCAGGCTGGTACAGGTCTCGACCTCACCATGCGCCAGGAAGGCCTGAAGCATTGAAGGTACGAAGTGCAGCGTGGTGATCTTGTGGGTACGGATTAATTCAACCAGCTCTGCTGGCTCACGGTGAGCGCCTGGCGGGGCCATCACTAGCCGCGCGCCCTGCATCAGCGGCCAGAAGAACTCCCACACAGAAACATCGAAGCTGAACGGCGTCTTCTGCAACACCGCATCGTCGGCCGTTAGATCATAGGCCTCCTGCATCCACTGTAGGCGGTTAGTCAGCGCGTGATGGCGGTTAGCTGCACCCTTGGGCCGCCCGGTGGAGCCGGAGGTGTAGATCACATAAGCAAGATTTTCGCCGTGCAGGGCCACGTTTGGATTAGTCGATGCATGATGCGTCACATCCAACTGATCCAGTTCGATGACATTCAGGCTTTCAGCTACTGGTAACGACTCGCGAAGATGTTGCTGGGTAAGCAGCAGTTCGATGCCACTGTCCTCGACCATATAGGCCAACCGATCACTCGGATACTCGGGATCTAGCGGTACATAAGCACCACCCGCTTTGAGGATACCCAGCAGTCCCACCACCATTTCAAGGGAACGCTCAACAGCGATACCCACTCGAGTTTCGGGTTGCACGCCTCGGCCAATTAAGTAGTGAGCCAAGCGATTGGCACGGGTGTTGAGTTCGGCGTAGCTGAGTGACTGATTTTCAAATACTAGCGCCGTGGCCTCTGGGTTTTCCGTAGCCTGGCATTCGATCAGGTGTTGGATCGTACCAGTTCCTGTGAAGTGTGGAGTGTTATCGCCCCACTCGGCCAACTCTCGCCTCTCACTGGTGCCGAGAATATCAAGCTCTCCCAGGCGACTAGTGTAATTCTCGCAAAGCGTCGTCAAGACCTGCTGGTAGCGCTTGAGCAGCTTTTCGGCAGTCCCCTGCTCGAAGAGATCGTTACGATACTCCAGATCGCATTGAACGCCTTCCTTTCCAATCACACAATTGAGGGAAAGCTCGAATTTAGTTGTGCCATTTTCTGCCCTCATTGGCTCAGCAATGACGCCATCAAATTCCAGTTGCTCGGCGTCGCCATCCATCTGTACGCCAAACATAACCTGGAACAGTGGGTTGCGTGACGGATCGCGCTGCTCACTGCGAGCTTCCAATAGTATCTCTAAGGGCAGATCCGCATGATTCATCAACCCGAGAGCATCTTTCCTAACCTGCTGGACGATATCGCGAAGCGTCATAGCAGGCGACAAGTTGGCGCGAAACACTTGAGTAGATACAAAGTAGCCCATCAGGTCTTGCAGCTCATCGAACGGCCGACCAGCATGAGGTACTCCAACAGCGAACTCCATCTGATCGCTGTAGCGCGCCAGTAGGACTTGCCATGCTGCTAATAGGATCATGAATGGCGTGCATTTTTCTTTCCGACAGAGTTGTCGCAGCGCATTAGCAAGGTCAGCAGGCAACGCTATAGAAGAACGAGCACCTGAAAACATCTGCACCCCAGGGCGCTTATAGTCAGTGGGTAGCTCGATGTCTGGTACTTGGTCACCCAGATAACTATTCCAATACGCTAAACTTTTCTCAAACTCACCACGCTCATATCTCTCGCGTTGCCAGGCTGCATAGTCTGTATATTGGATTTTCAGTTCTGGTAGAAAGACCTCTTCCTGAGATGCCACTGCCAAGCGATAAGCCGCTGTCAAATCCTTTGCAAGAATAGGGTTCGACCAAGCATCGGAAACGATGTGGTGCATACACACCGCAAGCACTTGCTCTTGATCACCCACTTTTATCCATTTCGCCACTAAGGCCGGTGATGCGGTAAGGTCAAAGACATGGTTTGTAACTTCATTAATGGATATGGCCAGCCGAGCTTCTCGCTCCGCTGGCGTTAGCATTGATAAATTCTCGCACTGCAGTTCGAACTTCGCATCAGAGGCAACCACTTGCATCGGTTCCCCGTTTCGTTCGACGAAATGAGTACGCAGTACGGCATGTCGTGCAATGACAGCCTGAAAAGCTCGCTCCAATGCCTCAGGGTTTACTTCCCCCTTTAGATGGAAGACCCGAGGGAGATTGTAGGCACTCAACCCTGGCTCCATGTTCTGCAGTAGCCATAACTGATGCTGAGAGAAAGAGAGAGGAACGTGCTCTCCTACCTGGGTGCGCGCTACAATACTCTCTTGATACCGCCCACTCTGATTAGCGGCTAGAGGTTCCTGACTCATACCATTCATTGATGAATCCTTAACTAGAAGCTGTTATTCGATTAACAAGGAAGGATGTGTCTCTTCCTGTATCCCATGCTCACTCTCGCGTAGAGCGGCACCCAGTTCGGCGACGGTGGGTTGATCAAATACCACGCCGGGGGCTATCTCGATGCCGAACTGCTTACGGATGCGAGCTACCAGCTTGATCACCAGCAAGGAGTGCCCACCCAGCTCGAAGAAGTCGTCATCAATGCCGATCTCATCGCGACCAAGCAGCTCAGCCATGGCTTGGCACAGATTGGCTTCCACGGCATCTCGGGGCTTCACCAAGGGTTTGCTTTCCGCGGTATTTTGGGCCAAGGCTTCCAGCGCGGAGGTGTCTACCTTGCCGTTACCTAGGCGAGGGAAATGCTCAACAGGGATAAAACGAGAAGGACGCATAGGCTCAGGCAGTAGCACAGCCAGCTGCTCGCGAAGCTGAGCTTGGCCCTCAACGGACGTTACCTCAGCGTCAGCGATCAGGAACGCTACGAGTTCCGGGGTATCACCGCCCCGCCCCATCAGGCGAACCAGACTCTGCTTAACCCCTGGCCGTGCTTGCAACACGCTTTCGATTTCCGCCGGTTCGATCCGGAAACCACGCAGCTTGATCTGATCGTCGGCTCGCCCAATAAGGCGTACGCCACCCTCGGGGAGCACACACGCCAGATCGCCGGTGCGATAGAGACGCTCACCGGGAATAAAGGGATCTTCGGCAAACGCGGAAGCATCGCTATTGAGATAGCCGCGCGCCAGTTGGGCGCCGCCCAGATACAGCTCACCTACGGCACCGGTGGGGATCGCGTGCAAGTTATCGTCAAGCACGCGATAGCGGCAGTTCGGCAGCAGCTGGGTTAGCGGGAGCGGGCCTTGAATATCTTGCGACAGCGATACCGGGTGCACCATAACGCCCACCGTGGCTTCTGTAGGGCCATAGTGGTTGTATAGCTGGCACTCAGGGGAAATCCGCGCAATGCTCGAAAGCAAGGCAGGTGAAGCGGCCTCGCCGCCAAGAATCAGTGTTTTCGGTAACCGGGGAGCTTCGCACTCCAGCAGGGCCTCCAAGTGAGACGGCACTATCTTGAGCGCATCGATATCGGCCGCCGACATAAAGCGCGCGAAGTGGTCACCATCCTGCATATCGTCAGGTGCGGCGATCACCAAGCGGGCTCCATTGAACAAGGCGCCGAACAGCGCCGTATTGCCCAAATCGGTAGCCAGCGACCCGTTCAATGCCCAGCGCAGGGGTACCGATAGCCCCATGGCCTTTGTGGCACCGGTGACGTAATTGAGCAGTTGACCGTGCTCAATTACCACGCCTTTGGGCGTGCCGGTGGAGCCAGAAGTATAGAGAAGGTAAGCCACGTCGCTGAGGTCCGACTCTGGAAAAGACAATGCGCTATCCGCTTCTTCCACTTCTTGTGGCAGCCCTACACAGCGGATACCGGGAAGGGCCAGTGCTGCGATTTCCGCCTCGGCGTTTGCAGCGCTCACCACTAGCGCGGGCTGGGCATCCTCAAGCACTCGCCGTTTACGGTCTATGGGCCACTCATTGTCGAGCGGCAGGTAGGCGGCGCCTACACGCCATACTGCCAGTAGCAGCACGACCAAATCAGTGGAACGGGGCAGGTTGAGCGCTACGTAATCTCCACGCTTAACGCCCTGACCATCCAGCCACCGAGCGATATTATTAACGCGGGCTTCTAGTTGGGCGTAACTCAACGTACGGCCCTGCTCCTCAATGGCAATGGCATCCGGCGTCGAGGCCGCCCAGGCAGCGATATGGGTAGCTACGCTCCTCTCGCCCACGTCGAGCGCACTGTCCTCAATCGACTCCAACGCCAGCTGTTGTTCAGGGGAAATAAGCGGCACCGAAAATAGTTTTTGCTCGGGGTCGGCTAGGCCCGCCTGTAGCAACGTATGGTACTGATCCAGCAGACACTCGGCCGCCGCGCGGCTATAGCATGATGGGTCGGTATAGAGAGTCGCCACCGCGCCGCTCTTACTGCGGCCAATCTGCAAGGCAAGTTCAAACTCTGCCGATGGCCCAGGCAACTCTCGCAAGCACCACTGCAAACCTGCCGTATCTAACTCATCCACTCCCTCTGAAAACGCGAACCCCACTGCGAGGTGGCGCTTATCGGGCAGCGCATCAATCGACCAATACTCTTGAGCCTGGGTATGCGCCTCTAGCTGCTCTGCTAAACGGGTAATCCAGCTAGAGAAGTCACTATCAGCGACACCTTCAACCAGCACCGGCAGCACCTTGTCGAAGAGCCCGATTGCCCCTTGCATCACCTCGTAATCCTGACGGCAATCGTGTTGCCAGCCACCTATCACACGCTCATTGCCACTAATCCTGGCGAGTAGCGCCCACCAAGCTGCCTGTAACACTGCCTCTGCGGATACTTGAAGCTCGTCTGCAAGGCTATCGATACGCGCCACTTGGTCGGGTTCGAGCCGACAAGCCACATATTCATGCTCTACCCGCATGCCATAGCGATTCGCTTGCCTTGCAGGTAAACAGCATGCGCCTGCCTGCTCGGCATGCTGCTGGTGATTTTGCCAATACTCACGGCCCGCTTCGGCGTCATCGTCGTTTTCAAGCGAAGCGCGCCACTCGATGAATTGGGAATATTGCAGCACCGACTCATCATCGGCTCCTCCGCTCTGATCGTAAGCATCCGCCAACGCCGAGAACAGCGACTGCAGACTGCCGCGATCCGCCACCAACGCCGAAACAGCCAGTACTAATACCCAGGCTGTTTCGCCAGTACGCAGCAGTGCTGGACGCAGCAGCTCGCCACTCTCAACGGTCATGGGCCGGAGCTTTAATGCCTCGCTATAGTCACGAACACCATTGGCTTTGTCATCGCTGCCACGTAAGTCCTCATACCGCCACTCAATGGCAGGTAGTTTTTCAAGCGCCTGGTGTCGCAGCCCGCGATACCCCGCCACGCTTTTCAGAGCCGTCGATAGGGCTTCATGCTGTTGTCTAACATCGCTCAGTGCGTGCTCCAGCCGCGAGCTATCAAGCGCACCTTGAATATCGACCACCATGACATTCGCCTGCGCCGATGCTACCTGCTGGATGTCACTTTCATTAGTTTCCGCCGCTACCAACACTGCGCGCTGTTCAGGGCTAAGCGGCCAATGGGCAAGGCTCTGCTGTTCCGTTGTTGCATTCATTTATAGACTCCCAAACCCTGTGACTTCATTGACCGACCAACTCGGCATCGGCACTTGCCCCCTGGGCCTCTTCCAGCGTCGAACGCTCATAGATGTCTCCCATGGCCACCACAATCTTGCGTGGCCCTTCGTAGGGATCCCGGGCATGGGCCGCTAACATGTTGTCGACCATCACCACATCGCCCCGGCGCCAGTCGAAGCGCACGGCACAGGCTTCGTAGGCCTCGCCGACAACCTTCATCATCTCGTCGCTAATCACGGAGCCGTCACCGAAATAGACATTGCGCGGCAAGCGCTCCTGGCCAACCATGCCAAGCAGGTCTTCCCTCACATCTGGCTCAAGGCAACTGACGTGGTGGAGCTGCACCTGATTGAAGAACACCCGGTCACCGGTCACCGGATGGGTGACTACTGCAGGGCAGCGCGTACGCGTCTGCAGTTCGTCATCACCCAACCACTCCCACTCGATGCCCGCTTCTTTGAGCCGCGCTTCAACCTCCTCCCTGCTATCGGTTTTGAAAAAGTCTCGCCAGCTCACGTCCAGGTTGCGGGTGAAGGTGCGGACATAAAGCAGCCCTTTACGCTCGAACTCCTCCACCACATCGGAGGGCAGTTGGCGTAGCACCTCCCGGCAGTCAACGATCGGGGTAGCGCCCCCCACGGGAGAAGGGAATTCGCAGAAGAACAGTTGCTTGCGCGGCCAGCGCTCCAAATGCGAGCTTTCGTTGTGATAGAGAATCATCTGGCGCTCGGGATAGGGGGTTGAACGGTAGGTATTGCGCCCCCCTTCTTTCTTGGGCAGGTCACCATAATTGCCGTAAAGGCCCGGCTGGATAGCCTCGGCAAAGGCTTCAAACTCTTGCGGTGTGGTCAGACCAAAGTTACGGAACAGAATGCCTGCATGCTTGCGTAAATTTTGTTCGATAAAATCACGTTGGGAGGTTGCCCACGCCACCGCATCAAGGTCAGCGTCCGTCGCTTCGATCACCAGGGGAAAGACCCTTTTTTCGTCAAACAACGCCGTTCGTACCGGTGAGTCACTGTTGGTCGAGGAGCGCGCACCTGGCTGGGATTTCAGGCTGCCAAGCTTGTTGAGTTTGGAACCTTTTGAAAGCTTGTTTTGCATAGCGTGTTTCTCCATTTGGGGTAAGCGAAACTCCTCGACGGGTGTGCTGGGAGCTTCCACGATCTGCGCTAGTAGCGACTGCCAAGCACCGGTCAAGTGCTCAATGGTTTCGCGTCGATACAAGGCAGTGGCATAAACCCACTCGACTGATAGTCCGGTATCACTCTCATCAACGAATACCGCCATATCGAACTTCGACTCCTGCCTAGGCTGAGGCATTACCTCCACCTCAAGACCCGGAAGTGAGAACCGTTCGGTTGGCGTGTTTTGTAGTACGAAGAGGGTTTGTATGAGGGGAGAGCGATCGCGCTCACGGCTAATCCCCGAAAGCTCGACAATTCTGTCGAAGGGAACAGTTTGATGATCGAACGCATCCAGCACGCTGGCCTGTACTTGCTCGAGCCAGTGGCCGAAATCAATCTGTCCATCAGCCAAACGAGATCGCAGTGGGATCACGTTGACGAAAAAGCCAATTAGCGGCTCAACCTCAGGATGGCTACGGCCAGCGACATCGGTTCCCACCACCAGGTCTTGTTGACGAGTCTGGCGATGCATCAACAGCTGAAAACTCGCCAATAGAAGCGTAAATAGCGTGGTGCCATGCTGGGTGGCGAGCCGGTTTAAGGACGTTGACAGCTCAGGGCTTAGCGAAATGCTCAGAGCACTACCGGCGTGCGATACTTGGCTGGGCCTGGCGAAGTCTCCCGGTAGTGTTGAGAGCGGAGGAGCATCGCTTAGATAGCGACGCCAGAAGGTTGCGCTTTTCTCGAAGGCCTCTCCCGACAGTGCTTTGTCATGCCAAGCGGCATAGTCAACGTACTGAATGGGGAGATCGGGAAGTTCACTCTCTTCATCATCAATAAGCGCGCGGTAGGTTGTGACGAACTCTTTGATGAAGACAGCTTCTGACCAACCGTCGAATACAATGTGGTGAACACAGAGCAGCAGCAGATGCGACCGTGGCGATAACCTTATTACAGCGGCACGGAGAAGCGGCCCCGAGGATAGATCGAAGGCGCGCTGTGCATGCTCTTCCATAAGCTGTCGGGCTTGATCACGCTGCTGGTCGCCCTCCAGGTTCATCAAGTCGACCCATTCAACCTCCATAGGGTTGCCGGGTGCGATGATTGCGATCGGTTCACCCGCTTCGTTCTCTGGGTAACGGGTACGCAGTACTTCATGACGATCTACAATCACATCAAGCGTCGACTTAATTGCTTCTGCATCAAGCCGCCCTGTGAGGGTTAGAGCAGCGGACATATTGTAGGCAGTTCGCTCGCGGGTAGAGCCTGCCAGCCGATCAACCATCCATAGCCGCTTTTGGGCCGGGGACAATGACATTTCCTCACGCCGAGGGATGGAAGTTAGTGGCTCTCCACCAACCATGTCATTCATACCGGTAGAGATAAGGGGGGCCAATTCGCACAGAACGGGGGACTTAAATAAGTCACGAAGAGCCAAGCTATGCAGGCCTGCCGCTCGTATGCGTGCAAGCACCTGCATTGCCAACAGAGAATGACCGCCTAGCTCAAAAAAGTTGTCGTGGCGGCCGACCCGCTCAACGCCCAAAACCTCAGCCCAGATTGCCGCTAGCGTTTCTTCCGACTGCCCCTGGGGAGGCTCGTACCGTGTGCCACTGGTCAAGTCAGGCTCAGGTAGCGCCTTGCGATCCACCTTGCCATTGGGGTTCAGTGGTAACGTATCGAGCGTTACCACGACTCCCGGCACCATATAGCCCGGCAGTCGCTGCCCCAGCGCCTCACGCAGTGAACTAGTGTCGAGTTCACTGTCGGCCTGGGGCACCACATAGGCCACCAGCCTCAAACCACCGGGGCCTTCTTTAGCGACTACCACTGCCTCGCGAACCTCCGGCTGAGAGAGTAGTTCGGCTTCGATCTCGCCCAGCTCGATACGCAGGCCGCGGATCTTCACCTGGTGATCGAGGCGGCCCAGGTACTCGAGCTGACCATCTTCCCGCCAGCGCACTAGGTCGCCGGTGAGGTAGAGACATTCGCCCTGCGCAAATGGATCGGGGACAAAACGTTCTGCGGTAAGGTCAGGGCGGTGCAGATAGCCCCGTGCTAAGCCCACGCCACCAAGATAGAGTTCACCCGCGACTCCGGGCGGCGCCAAGTTAAGATCGCCATCCAGTACGTAGGCTCGGATACCAGCGATCGGTTGGCCTATCGCTACCTGGTTTCGCCAATCGTCTCGGCACGTCCAGTGGGTAACGTCGATGGCCGCTTCGGTGGGGCCATAGAGGTTATAGAGCGCCGTATGAGGCAACCGAGCAAATACTTGGCTCTGCAATTCAGCCGGTAGCGCTTCGCCGCTACACACCATGCGTGTCAGGCTGGTGCAGGTCTCTACCTCGCCATGGGCCAGGAAGGCCTGCAACATTGAAGGTACGAAATGTAGCGTGGTGATCTTGTGGGTACGGATTAATTCAACCAGTTGGGCTGGCTCACGGTGAGCGCCTGGCGGGGCCATCACTAGCCGCGCGCCCTGCATCAGCGGCCAGAAGAACTCCCACACAGAAACATCGAAGCTGAACGGCGTCTTCTGCAATACCGCATCGTCGGCCGTTAGATCATAGGCCTCCTGCATCCACTGTAGGCGGTTGGTCAACGCGTGATGGCGATTGGCTGCGCCCTTGGGCCGTCCGGTGGAGCCCGAGGTGTAGATCACATAAGCAAGATTTTCGCCGTGCAGGGCCACGTTCGGATTGGTCGGCGCGTGGTGAGTAACATCCAATCGATCCAGCTCAATGACGCTCAACCCATCAGCCACCGGCAACGCATCGCCTAGATGCTGCTGGGTAAGCAGCAACTCGATACCGCTGTCCTCGACCATATAGGCCAACCGATCACTCGGATAATCTGGGTCTAGCGGTACATAAGCACCACCCGCTTTGAGGATACCCAGTAGCCCCACCACCATTTCGATGGAGCGTTCCACCGAGATGCCCACTCGGGTTTCGGGTTTTACGCCTAAGCCAATCAGATAATGGGCTAACTGGTTGGCTCGATCATTGAGTTCGGCGTAGCTGAGTGACTGATCTTCGAATACTACGGCCGTAGCCTCTGGGGTTATCTCGACACGGTGTTCGATCAGACGGTGGACCGGGTCGGTCTTGGTATAGCGATCACCGTTAACGCTCCACGCCTCTATTTGCTGCCGCTCTTCGTCACTTAACCAATCAATCTCCCCAACTCGTTGAGTAGCTGACTCGCTCAGTTGCTCAAGCGCTCTAACCAGATGCTGAATCAACATCATGGCAACGGAATCGTCTAGTTGTGATCTTGAATAGCTGAAGCAAAGTTCCAACGTTTCCTTCTGGAAGACGGCCAGCGTTACGGGGTAATTGGTTTGCTCGCGGTTGGCCACCTCGCCGAACACCAATTCGCCCGGCAGATTCTGATCCAATGCTGCATCCACAGGATAGTTCTCGAATACCAACAAACTATCGAACAGTGATTGACCACCCTGTCCCGCCCAGAGCTGGATGTCATAGAGCGGGGTATGCTCATGCTCGCGACTCGCCAAGTTTTGTTCCTGCAACTGGCGCAACCACTCATCGACACGCAGTGAGGGATTCAGTGAGACAATGAGCGGCAAGGTATTGATGAAGGGACCAATCAACTGCTCTGCCGCCGGTAGCCCCCCAGGCCGCCCGGCTACGGTCGCGCCAAAACAGAGGCTATCTTGCCCCGTGTAACGGGCCACCAGCAGCGACCAGGCACCTTGCATTAGTGTATTGAGTGTTACGTGAGCAGCCTTGGCGAAATTCTCCAGTCGCTGAGTGGTCGTGCTATCTAGCGACAGGGATATATCTTTGTGTCCAGCTTGCACTTCGTGGGGGCTAGGCATCGCACTGACGAGATGCGTGGGCGCATCAAGATGCTGCAGCTGGGCACGCCAGTAGGCTTCACTGGCATCAGCGTCACGGCGCTGCAACCATTCAATGTAATCACGATAGCGTCCTTCTACAGATGGCAGGGATTCACCGACGTAGCAGCGCAGAACCTCACCCATCAGTTGCGAGGTACTCCAGCCATCCAGCAGCAGATGGTGACGCGTCCAGATAAAGCAGTGCCGGTTATCGGCGACTGTCACCAGCGCCAAGCGCATCAGCGGCGGCAACGTCAGATCGAATGGCGCCCGCTGCTCCTCGGCAAGCCTCTCAAGCGCCGCTGATAGATCCTCTCTTCCGCGCCAATCCGCTTCAAACCACGGCAGCTCGACGGTGCGTGCCACCCACTGCAGCGGCGTTCTAGCGGACTCCAGGAAACCGCTGCGCAATATCTCGTGGCGCATGAGTACCTTTTGCCAGGCGCGCCGGAAGCGTTCGACATCCAGGTTGCTGATCTCCACCTGCAACTGATTGAGGTAGGCCACGTCTTTGTCATCGTAGAGGCTGTGGAACAGCATGCCCTGCTGGAGTGTTGACAGCGGATAGAGATCCGCCAGTTGATCGGCGGCAACAGGCAAGTCGTCCAACTGCGCCTGACTCAGCCCCGCCAGCGGGAAGTCCGAAGGTGTTGCGCCACGAACGCCGCTGTCACAGTGCTCAATCAATGCCTCTAGTTGCGCTTGGAAGCTTGCTTGCAAGGCATGTATCGCCGCCTCGCTGTGAATCTCACGGCTGTAATGCCAGCCAAACTGCAGTTGGCCCTCCTGAACCCAGGCCACCACCTCAATCCAAGTCCGGCGCTCACTTTGCGGTGCGCGGGGCTGCCCGGCGTTCTCTTTGGCGAGCTTCCAGGCCGCATCGCCCTGCAGGGAGCGATCAAACTGGCCTAGATAATTGAAGGTGACCTGGGGGTAGGCACCGCCGACCAGCGCGGGTTCCTCTTTCAAATAGCGCAGCACGCCGTAGCCGAGTCCCTTGTCGGGCACTTGGCGAAGCTGGTTCTTGATCGCTTTTAGGCTCGAGCCCGGTTCCGCATTACCCGGCGTCAGACGAACCGGATAGAGCGAGGTGAACCAACCCACGCTGCGACTGAAATCGAGATTATCGAACAAGTCTTCGCGGCCATGGCCTTCCAGCTCGATCATTACGTTGTCGCGCTCCGCCCACTGGCACAGGGCGCTCGACAGCGCAGTGAGAAGCAGATCATCCACCTGGGTGCGGTAGGCTTTATGCACCGGCCCCAGCAGTTGCGTGGTCGCCTCAGTCGGCAAGCTGCCAATGAGTGATGCGGTATCGGCAACGGTGTTGCTGCCCTGGGGATTCCGTGCCGGTAGGCTGGGCTCTGGCTCTTTGACGAGACTTTCCCAATAGGGGCGTTGCTCAGCCAACGCCTCCGATGTGGCGTAGTCGGCCAGGGCGTGCGCCCACTCATCCAGCGAAGTAGTCGCCGGCGGCAGGTCGATCGCCTTTCCTGCACTTAACTGCGTGTAGGCCGTTTGCAGGTCATCAAGAATCACGCGCCACGAGACGCCATCTACCACCAGATGGTGAGCCACTAGCAGTAGGCGCCCACCGTACTCGCCCCCCAGCTCCATCCAGATGGCCCGGAACGGTCGCGTCAAACTCAGGCTGCGCTGCGCAGCATCGGCGGCCTGGGTGATGGCCTGCTCAGGATCCGCTTGGTCACTCAGATCCAGGTGCTCGAAGAGGTCATCGGCTAGCTTGCCATAGGCTTGTTGCCAGCTATCGCCAACGCGCTCAAAGCGTAGCCGCAAGGCACCATTGTGACTTACCACTGCCTCAATGGCGGGTCGTAGCAGCGCGGCATCTGCACCACTGGCCGCTTCCAGCATCAACGACTGATTCCAGTGGTTTGGCTCGGCGAAGTTCTGTTCGAAGAACCAGCGCTGCACCGGCAACAGTGCAAAGGAAGCCACCTTATCAGGCGCAGCCACTTGTTTAGGTGCGGCCGCCGCCAGGGGCGTGGCCATCGCTGCCACGGCGGCCACGGTCTGCCCTTCCATCAACTGCTTGGGCGTTACCTTGTAGCCACGCTTACGCGAGCGCGCGACGATCTGCAAGCTGAGGATGGAGTCGCCACCCAGTTCGAAGAAATTGTCATTACGACCCACCTGCTCACAGCCGATTACATCGGCCCAGACCGCTGCCAACGCCTCCTCTGCTTCTCCCTGGGGAGCTTCAAAGGCTTTACCACCGCCGGTTTGCACCGGCTCGGGCAGCGCCTTGCGATCCAGCTTGCCATTGGCGGTTAGTGGTAAGGCATCCAGCCGTACCAGGGCGCTGGGCACCATATAGTCCGGTACGCGCTCGCCAAGCTGCTCTAGTAACTCGGCGTCATCGACGTCGCTCCCGGCTGCCATCACCACGTAGGCATACAGTTGCGCGCGGCCTTCATTGTCATCCCTTGCGACGACTTCTGCTTCCGAGACCCCAGGGTGGTCGCGCAACAGGGCAGCAATCTCACTCGGCTCCACCCGATAACCGCGAATATTGACCTGATCGTCCACACGGCCAAGGAACTCCAGGCTACCGTCGGCCAGTTGGCGAACACGGTCACCGCTGCGATAGAGCCGTTCGCTTTCATGGAAGGGGCTGGCGACAAAACGTTCTGCTGTCTGCCCCAGCCGCTGTAGATAGCCTTGCGCCAGCCCTGGCCCGCCTAGGTAGAGCTCACCGGCAACACCCTTCGGCACCGGATTAAGCCAAGGATCAAGCACATAGGCCCGAGCATTGGCCAGCGGTTTGCCGATCGGCAGTGTGCTGGCAGCTCGATCGGCCATATCGGCCTGCTGAGTGAGAATACCTACCGTGGTTTCCGTCGGGCCGTAGTGATTGAGCACCTGACAGGTTGGCTTGAGTTCGGCGATACGCGCCAGTAGCGCCCAGTCGGTCGCCTCGCCGCCCAGAATCAGGCGCTCGTGCGGAAGCACGTCAGCCGGAGTTGCCGCACTCAGCAGTGCACGCAGATGGCTGGGCACAATTTTGAGCACGTCCACCTGCTGTTCCCGCATATAAGCCGCAAAGGCATCCGGGTCGAAAGCGCACTCGGGGGAAATGAGCTGCAAGGTGCGGCCGGTGCACAAGGCACCAAACAGCACCGTATGTCCCAGATCCGCCGCCACCGTCGACACCATCGCCATGTTGCAGGCACCCTCTGGTAGCGCCAACGCTTCCAGAACACCCTGTACATAATTGGCCAGAGCACCGTGACTAACCGCCACCCCTTTAGGCTTGCCCGTGGAACCAGAGGTATAAATCACATAGGCGATCTGCTGGGGATGAATGACGGGTGGTTCGTGCTCTACTGCAACTGGAATATCATCGGCAAACGCCAGCTCCATTACCGGAATGTCATCGCTCCAGTCGCAAGCCATACTGCTCAGCATTAAGCGAGCGCCACTGTCAGCCAGTTGATAGGCCAAGCGCTCCGCTGGCAGTTGCGGATCAAGCGGCACGAAAGCCCCGCCCACTTTGAGTACGGCGAGAATGCCAAGTACGTATTCACATGAGCGTTCGGCGTGAATGGCAACACGCACTTCAGCGCCTACTCCCTGTGCGACCAGTGCCTGTGCTATACGCTGGGCTTGAGCGTCCAGGCTGGCGTAGGTATAGCAGTATTGCCCATCATCTACAGCTGGCTCATCAGCATTAACTGCCACCGCTTTCGACAGCAGAGTGGGGATATCCTGAGCAAGACATTCGCTTTGGTTGCCTTCTAGCACGGAGATAGGCTCGGGTAGCGCCAGCATCGCCGTATGAGACTGCGGATCAGCGACGACCTGCTCGGCCAGGCACCGGAATGCCTGGCAGAAACGCTCGATCGTATTGGCATCGAATAGCTCTGCGGAATAAGCGAATAGACCTGCTATTCCCTCGGGCTCATCGCAAAAATCGAGACTCAGGTCGAAGTGAGCAATGCCTGTGAATACCTGCTCGGCTTGAATCGCCAGGCCAGCCACGTGACGCTCCGCCTGCCACCTTTCCTGCTGAGTACACTTCACCTGAAATAGCGGATGTACCCCGGGTTGCCGTTCGAGCTGCAGTGCCTCCACCAACTGATCGAAAGGCACCTCTTGATGCAGCTGGGCATCGATCAGGGTAGCGTTCACTTCATCTAATAAACGTTCGAAGTTTTTAGTGGGATCAACCTGAGTGCGCAGGACAACGACATTGATAAGGTAACCAATCAAGCCCTGGAGCTCGGCTTTATGGCGATTGGCAATGGGGGCCCCTACTTTGATATCTGTCTCACTGCTAAAGCGATGCAGTGTCAGCTTTAATAGTGCCAAGATCACGGCGTAGAGCGAAACACTTCGTTCACGGGATAAGCTACGTAGCTGCTCGCTCAACTCACGAGGAAGCGTAAAGCGCAGCTGGCCTTCGCTCGGTGCGGACAGCGCTTGGCGTGGACGATCCAACGGCAATGCCAGCGGGGGATGATCCCCGGCGAGGCGTTCACACCAGTGAGCAAGTTGGCTCTGCCGCTCACTACTATGTCTCTCACTGCTATGCTGCTGACGCTGCTGCCAAACCGCATAATCTGCGAACTGTACTGGCAGTGGTGCAAGCTTGACTTCTTGCTGTGTGCACGCACCCTCATAAAGTGCGCATAGATCATCGATGAGCACCTGTACTGACCATCCATCGCCAGCAATGTGGTGCTGAACGACGGCTAATACATGGTGCTCTGGGGACAAGCGGTAGAGGGCAACGTTTAAGGGAGGCGCCTTTTCAAGATCAAAAGGTTGCCTCGCCAGTTCGGAGAGAGCGTCCTGCAGTGCCTGCTCCTGTTCATCCGCGGTATCACCGGGTATATCGTTACAGATCAGCTCAGGACTCCAGTCCTGCGCTAGCCGCTGAACAGGTTCTCCCGCCTCACTCAAGGGATAATATGTACGTAAAATGTCATGTCGCTGAACCAGGGCCTCTAGCGCTGCATTGAGCGCCGGTAAATCCACCTCCCCCTTGAAGTGCAGTGCCCCCGCCATATTGTAACCAGCGCTCTGGGGATCGAGCTGCCACGTCAGCCATAGGCTGCGCTGTCCTTCCGACAGCGGTATGTCGCCTTGACGCTGATCATCTTCAAGACGGGGGATGGCCATCCCTCGTTGATCCGATGGTGCCGCCAAACGTGCTTCGATAGCTTTAGCCATGGCAGACAAGCGCGGTTGCTCGAACAGCGCGTGCAGAGATAGCTCGACGCCCCAGTGATCACTGATGGCGGCGGCTAGGCGCACCGCCGCCAGAGAATTACCCCCGCTGGAGAAGAAGTGAGCATCTTTTCCCAACGGCTTTTCCTTGCCGTCCCCCAGCACTTGGCACCAGAGCTTCGCCAACGCCTGCTCCGTTTCACTCCCAGATTCCGCGGTAGATGGCGATGCCTTGCCACCGCTGGCGTCATCGTCGCCACCGCTGGCAAAATGCCCGAAGGCGTGAATGGCGTAGGCATCAAGACTGCCCGCCTCCCAGCCTTGGCGGCAGGCGCTGCGCTGTAACTTGCCGCTGGAGGTCTTGGGCAGGCCACCGGGGTTGAGTAGAAGCGCGACAGAAAGCGGTTCATGGCAGGCGGATCCTACCGCCTCACTGAGTGCCTCGATCAACTTCTCGGCGGGCACCAGCTTCTGCATACCTCGGGAGACCTCAGCCGCCACGCCAATCCCCTCGGCGCCTTCAGGGGTGTTCACGGCAAAGGCCGCTACGCGTCCTTTGCGCACTGCTTCCACCTCGGCTTCGATAGCGCTCTCGATATCCTGGGGGTAGACGTTATTGCCACGCAGAATGATCAGGTCTTTAATACGCCCGGCGATATACAGTTGCCCTTGGTGTAAAAAGCCTAAATCGCCGGTGCGCAGCCAGCGATCGTCTTGGGCGCCGTGGCCTTGTGCATAGGTATCGTGAGCGTTGCTATCACGAGCATCGGTACGCTGCCAACTGACCCCATCACGGATAACAAAGGTTTTGGCCGTGGCTTCAGGGTTGTGCCAATACCCATGTGCCACGCTGGGCCCGTTGACCCAGATCTCGCCCACGTCACCTTCAGGCAGCGAGTGAAACCCTCCGGGATCGACAATATCGATTGTGTGACCTGGTTCCGGCGTGCCACAGCCCACCAGGGTGTTGCCTTCAACTGCTGAAACAGCCATACCTTCGGCCAGTGACTGTTGAGAAAAAGCCGTACCCACCACGCCCGAACCGCGTGGATTACAGCTGACCAATAACGTCGCTTCGGCCAGGCCATAGCAGGGGGCTGCGGCATCAGCGGCGAAGCCCGCTGGGCGGAAACGTTCGATAAAGCCAGTAAGGGTTGCGTGGCGCACCGGTTCGGCGCCTGAGAACGCGACTCGCCAGTTGGATAAATCGAGCGCTTTAATCTGCTCGTCGCGAATACGCTCAAGGCACAGCCGGTAGGCGAAGTCTGGGCCGCCGCTGATAGTGCCCCCATGACGGGAAATCGCTTCCAGCCAGCGTATCGGCCGTTGCAGAAAGAAAGTGGGGCTCATCAGTACGGCAGGGATACCGCGATAGAGGGGTTGCAGCAACCCACCGATCAGGCCCATGTCGTGGTACAGCGGCAGCCAACTGACGAAGACATCGTCAGCGCCAATCGAGAAGCCCGTCTCGATGGCACGCTCGTTCGCCATCAGGTTGCCATGACTCACCATGACGCCTTTGGGGGTGGCCGTGGAGCCCGAGGTGTACTGCAAAAAGGCGATATCATCACGCTGCGGGCGATGCTCAGCCCAGTACTCAGCGCGGCTCTCATCCACGGCATCCACGGGGATCAATTCGGCGCTACCGACGTCTTTTCCCGCTGAGGCGATCAGCTCGATAATCGCCGAAGAAGTGAGTACACAGGCAGCCTGGCTGTCGTCAGCGATGGCCAGCAAGCGTGCCAGGTGCTGCTGCCTAGCCGATTCCGGTGGGAAGACCGGCACGGCAATCACCCCGGCATACAGGCAGGCAAAGAACGACACCACGTAGTGTTCGTCGTTATCCAGCAGGATCAAGGCGCGCTCACCAACCGGGAACCGCTGCTGGAGCTCGCTGGCCAGGGCGCGGGAACGCCGCTCCAGCGTGGCGTAGTCGAGGATGGTCTCGCCTTGAGCATTTACGACGACCAGCGCTCTGTCGCCGGGTCTTTCCTGGGCCAGACGGCTCAAGTGCTCGACATAGCTTATAAAAACATCGTGATGGGCCGGGTGGCTGTTCATTGTCTGAGCGTGCCTTGTAGTCATGGGTATACCTGCTGGAATTCCTGGCCGTGGGATGAGGCGTTATGGTCAGTCGCTGGAGAGGTTGCCGTGGCCTTCCGCCATGGCGACAACGACTTTGCGTGGCCCTTTAAACGGCGTTCGCGCGTGGGCGACCAACATGTTGTCGAGCATCAGCACGTCACCGGCCTGCCAGGGGAACATCACCGTTTCGTCGGCCAGCACACCGCGAACCTCGTCGAAAATGGCGTCGTCGATGGGGCTGCCATCGGCAAAAAAAACGTTGCGCGGCATGTCTTCGGGGTCGAGCATCTCTTCCAGCGACTCGCGTACCTCCGGCTGCAGGTTGGAGACATGGAAAAGATGGCCCTGGTTGAACCACACCCGCTCACCGGTAACCGGATGAGCCTCTATGCCTTGACATAGCTGGGTGGTACGCAGGTCGCCGTCGGGTTTCCACTCGCAGCGAATCCCCGCCCGGTGGCAGAATGCCTCCACCTCGGCACGGTCTTCGGTGTTAAACACCTGTTGCCAAGGCATATCGAAATCGCCGTAGTTGCGCACGTAGAGAATGCCGGGTTCGAAACGCTCGCGAATCTCTAACGGCATGCGACGGTAAATCGCGCGGCTATCGGCGATCGGCGTCTCTCCCCCTTCAGGGGCGGCGGTGACGCAGTGGAACCAGATTTTCATCGGCCACTCGCGGGTATAAGCCTGCTCATTGTGGAGGGGAATATGTTGATGGGCGGGGTATTCGGTCGAGGTATAAATACCCGATGACACTGCTGAACGCGGTGTTGAGGCAAACTCATAACTCAGCAGCGGATGACCAAAGGCGGCGGCAAACTGCTGAAAATCGTCCACGGTGGGCACATCAAAGCCTCTTAGCAGCACGCCGCCAACTCGGGTCACCAGGGATTCAATATCCCCACGCAACTCGCCGAAGGCTTCCAGCAGCGGCTGCCCCGGGTAGGCGGGAGAAATCATGATGGGCAGCTCCGAGTCAGCAGGCCCCTGACGTTCGGGTATGGCGTTGGTGGGTTGCGTTGCGGTTGCGCTTTGATTATCCATGATGGATCTCCTGAAAAGTCGTTGAGTCGCGTTGGCCCTGGTCGACATGGGCATAGCAGGTACAGTCCGCGTCGAAATAACTCAGGGCAGCGGCGTAGCCGCTCGGCGCAGCCAGCGACCATGCTTGCAAAGGGGATGAAACGGGGATTGAGTGCTCAAGGTGATAGGTGCCTGATGGCCCAGGAGCGGGCATAACCGAGAGCGCCTGCAAATGCTCTGCAATGCCCAGGCCCAGGGCTTTGAGCGCCGCCTCTTTAACCACCCAGCGCTCCATGAAGGGCAGTGCGTGGTCGAGCTGCTCGCTCGGCGATAGCACCAGCTCGCTCAGCGGTGCAAGTTCGGCCTCCGACCGGCAGCGCTCAATATCGACCCCCACCGCGCCGCCGGGAGCAAGCGCGATCAGAGCGACATGGCCAGAGTGGGAAACATTGAAGGCCGGCCCATTAGCGCTTTCTAGGCGTGGCTTGCCGAAGGTGTTGTGGGTAAACACCAGTTTGTCTGGCGCCACGCCGGTGTGCGCTGATAGCAGTCGCCGCAGGGCAGCACGTGTCGCCACGGCGCGGACGACATCGGCATGACGGCGAAGCCGCTGGGCGCGCTGCCACTCGGCTTGGCTCAGCAGCCGCTCGTCGTCAGCCACCGGGGCGTTCAGGTCAAGCGCCAAGCACCAGACCTCAAGCCCTGTGGGCACCCCTTCAGCTAACTGCAGGCGCTGCATGGGGCACCTCCTCAAGCCGTCGGGTCAGCGCTCGTTCGATGGCCTCCAGCACCTGGGCCTGCTGCTGGTGAATAAAGAAGTGACCGCCTTCGAACCAATTCAACGAGAACGCCCCACCCGCTTCCCGCTGCCACGCGTCCAGACGCTCGCTTTCGATATCGTCATCGCGACCAGCGAACACCTGTAGGGGGTAACTGAGCGTCGACCCGCCGCGATAGCGGAAACTGCGGCAGAGGCGATAGTCCGCTGCCAAGACATCGAGAGTGAGGCGCAGCAGTTCCGGGCTTTCGAATACCTCCTCTGGGGTGCCGCCCTGCTGGCGTAGATCCGAGATTAAGGACTCATCATTATCGAGCCCTGCCAAGCGATCTGGGTCGCGCATTGAGGGCGCCGCGCTGCCCGAGGCGAACAGCATCCGCGGCTGAGGGCGCCCCACATCGCCCAGGCGAGCGGCCATGCCGTAGGCCAGCAACGCCCCCATGCTGTGACCGAACAGGGCAAAGTCGCCGCGCATCCGCGTTGCCTGCTCTTCGCACAGCCGCACGACCTGGGTCTCGAAGTCATCGATGAGCGGCTCACCCAGGCGCTCGCCACGCCCAGGCAGCTCGACGGGATAGACCTCGACCCAGGCGGGCAACTGACGCTTCCAGCGCAGATACATGGTGGCGCTGGCGCCGGCACAGGGCAGGCAGAGCAGTCTCAAGCGCTTAACCGGCATTCACCTGCTCCGCCTCGCTGTTGGCCTGCTCATCCATCCACTGACGAAGCGACAAGGGCCGCATATCGGTCCAGGTCTTTTCGACGTAGTCGAGGCAGGTTGGCTTATCGCCGAGCACACCGGTATCCGTCCAGCCAGCAGGAATCGCCTTCCACTCGGGCCAGAGGGAGTACTGCTCTTCGTGGTTGACCAATACGCGGAAGACAGCATCTTCACGATCAAAACAGCTTGTCATGGGGCTAACCTCACCGTTGCCTAAGGAATGAGAAATAAAACGCAATTGCTTCTCATTACATAATGACGAGTGAGGTACCAGAAAATTTAACGGGAAGGAAAATCAATCAGTCTGGGACCAGCAGCCTGTCGGACTTAAGGCTGTACGGGTGCGCACAAGGCGCTAAACCGTCGTAGAGGGGGGGGGGGGGGGGGGGGCCGGCATGGAAAATGAAAAAGGAAGGAGAGAAAAACACCGTTTTTAACCGACGCAAAACACAGCGCGGG
>JBNJJK010000006.1:0-230010 GCA_051750125.1 Pseudomonadota bacterium | reverse complement strand
CTCGGAGTCATCGGCGGCGGCATCATCCAATGCCGCAAACTCAAGCGTCTCAGGCCCGTCATCAGCGCCCACAGCGTATTCATACTGCAATCCCTGGACGGACTCTTCGATACGCGCCAACTGGACGAAGTCGGAGCCACCGCCGCCACCGCCGGCAGCACCACCGCCTGCGGCGGTCGCTTCAAGCAGTTCGAGCAGGTCGCCGTCTTCTTCTTCGAGTGCGGAGAGCAGTGCTTCTACTTCGCTGTCTTGTGCAGCGGTTTCGTCTTGATCAGGCGCGTTTTCCGCATCAACGTCGTTGGTCATCGCGACTTCTTCGTCGCCACCGATGGTGGTGGCGGGCAAGCCGTCGTCAAAATCCAGTTGAACGCTGCCATTGCTAGAGGTAACGAGCGTTTCGCCTTCTTCGAGCACATCGCCGACGGCCAGCTCACGCAGGTTTCCATCGGGATCGCGCGCCCAGGCCTGACCAGTAATGGTGACAACGGTTGCAATGCTCATGGCGTCTTCCTCTAACAATGAAGATAGGGTTTTGTATTGATACTTAGACTAGGCCTGGTTTGCCAGGTGCGGTATTGGACCGTGGTACAGGGAGGGGTACTAAAACCTTACATGCATCGCAGGCGATTACGTGAGGGCAGGCAGTCAGCTTTATGCAGGAAAATAGCCATTAGCTGCGCACATGAGTGCGTATTGTGAAGGAAGTCTTGTGGCTAATCTGAGTTCAGGTTGAAGAATAGCTGGGGGCGTCCTTAGCGGTTGACGTTACCCCTTTGCCGGTTAGCTTAATGATCAGCTGCAGCCGGTCATGAATATCCAGCTTGCTGAAAATGGCGGTCAGGTGGGCCTTTACCGTTCGCTCGGTAATGTCGAGCTCTCGGGCAACGACTTTGTTGCTGGCCCCTTTCGCCACGGCCAGCGCCACTTCGCGCTCGCGTTGCGTCAAGGCCTCTAGCACGTCGGGCTGCATCTGCTGATCACCATTAAGCAACCGCCAGGTGCTGCCCATCACCTGGGCCATCAGGTCGGGCGGCACCCAGATTCCCTGGTTCATAACCACCATGGCGATCTGCTTCAGGATATCGGCCGGGCTGAGGGCGTGGGCATAGCCGCGGGCGCCTTGCTGAAGCGCATCGATAGCGGCGGTGTTGTCGGGCATCATCGACAACACAACGACGGTGGAGTGTTTGGCCATACGGCGCACCAGGGAAGGCCCGTCGGTTTCCTGCGCTTCTTTCAACACCCACACCAGCGTGTCGGCATCGGCCATACGTTCGGCCTGTTCAGGGGAAACACATTTGGCCTCGGCAAACGCGGCTTGCCAGCGGGGCATTAACGCCTGATCTTGCGTGACAAAAAGGTGTTTCATCAGCGTTCCCCTAATGAATTATTCCATGCGCGCAGAACGGGTTTCAGGAGAAATTCCATCACCGTGCGCTTGCCGGTCAAGATATCGACCTGGGCGGTCATACCGGGAATGATGTCCATTTCTTCGTTATTGATCTCACCCTGCTCGGTACGCACCCGCACGCGATAGAAGGTGTTGTCATCGTCATCGGTAATCGTGTCGGCACTGATATTTTCGAGCTCGGCTTTTAAACCACCATACTGGGAATAGTCGTAAGCCGTCAGTTTGACGGTTGCCTCTTGCCCCGGGCTCAGGAAGGCAATGTCCTGGGGTGCGATACGTGCCTCAACCAGTAGCCGATCGTCAGTAGGGATAATATCGACCACTTCCTCCCCGGCCTGAGCAACCCCTCCGATAGTGTTGATATAAAGCTGCTGCACCACGCCTTTTACCGGCGCGCGAATATCAGCCAGTTGCACGCGATTTTGCAACCCCGAACTGCCTTCGTTTAAAGCGGCAATTTCACTTTGCGTATCGGCCAGATCATTGCGCCATTGGCTGCGGCGTTCGGCGCCCAGCTCACGCAGCTGGGATTCGCTTTCTTCCACGGCCGCCTGGAGTCGCTCAATCGCAGCATTTGCCTGGTCACGCTCGCCGCGATTACGGGACACTTCACGCTCAAGACGCAGCACTTCCACTTCCGATACGGCGCCGGAGGAAAGCAAGGGCCGCGTAAGCTGCAGCTCTTCATTGGCCATTTGCAGTTCGCGGGTCGCGGTATCACGGCGCAATTGTGCTTCTAGCAGCTCAGCTTCGCGTTGGCGAATACGGTCACGAATCACGGTTTCCTGCTCGCGCAACTCATTGAGCCGACTTTCATAGACTTCACGCTCCTGCGAAACGGCCAGCGGTGCTTCAGCCAGCAAATCGTCGTCGGGCGAGAAGGCGGTATCCGTCACCAGCGCGCGCAGGCGCTCGGCTCGCGCCCTTAACGATTGGGCCTGGACGCGGTTCTCACGAAAATCCGAGACGAAGCGCGTGGGATCGATCCGCATGATGACCTCGCCCGCTTCGACCATCTGGCCTTCCTGAACCAGAATCTCCTCGACCACACCGCCATCGAAGGATTGGACGCGCTGCAGCTGTTGCGCGGGTATCACGCGGCCTTGCCCACGGGTGACTTCATCAATCTCGGCAAACGAGGCCCACACCAGCAGCGCAATCACCGCCAGCAGAATACCGTAGAGAAACGTGCGGGCGCGCAGCGGGTCCTGTTGCATGCGTGCCCAGTCGGCGTCGCTTGCCCAGTCACGATTTAGGTGAGCCGACGTTACCCGTTTGGAAAACAACCGGTCCATGAACGGGCGAAAGGGTTTGCCGCCTTTTTCACTAAACCGGCCTAACGCTTCAAACCCATGCTGCTCGGCGGATTTATGCTTTTTCGCCATTAATTCGCCCTCCCGACCTGGCCTTTACGCAAGGCTTCTACGACCTGTTCGCGCGGGCCGTCGGCCACGACCTTGCCTGCGTCCATGACGATGATGCGGTCGACAAGCGAGAGTAACGAGGTGCGGTGAGTGACGATCACCATGGTTTTTTCTTCGCTGAACCGGGTGAGGTTTTTCTTCAACACCTCTTCACTGGCGTGGTCCATGGCGCTGGTAGGCTCATCAAGGAGCAACACGGTCGGGTTACTGACCAGCGCCCGGGCGATCGCCACCGCCTGGCGCTGACCGCCGGAGAGCATGTTGCCGCCCTCGCCGACCGGCAGATCCAGCCCATGAGGGTGCGATTTGACCAGCGACTCAAGGCCGCTCAACCTCACCGCCTCGAGCAAGGCGTCGTCGTCAACGCCCTCGCTGCCGGCCCCGGCCAGAATGTTGTCGCGCAGGGTGCCGAAAAATAACGCGATATCCTGGGGGACGTAGCCGATGTGGCGACGTAGCTGCATCGGGTCGAACTGGCGGATGTCTACGTCATCCAGTAACACGGCACCGCCAGTCGGCTGGTAAAGCGCCAGCAGCAGCTTGCTGAGCGTTGATTTGCCCGAGCCGACACGCCCGATCAGGGCCACTTTTTCACCGGGCTTCAGCCGAAAGCTCACATCGTTCAGGGCACTGCGTTCCGCTTCGGGATAGCTCAGACTCACGCCATCGAACTTGATGTCCCCGCGTACCACGGGGCGGCTGATGTAGGCTTTTCCTTCGGTGCGCTCGACAGGTTTGTCCATCACCTCATTGAGTGACTGCAGCGCAGTGGACGACTGATGATACTGGGCCATCAGCCCCGCCGCCTGACTGATCGGCGCCATGGCACGGGAGGACAGCAAGTACGCGGCGATCAACCCGCCCTGGGTTAAATCACCTTCGATAATCAGGTAGACCCCGATAACGATGATCGCCACCGCTACGGTATGCTGGCTCCAAAGCGCTACGCTTGTGACCGAGGAACTGACCAGGCGCAGCTGTGCCGCAGTGCGCGACAGAAACGCCGATGCCCGCTCCCAGGTACCTTGCAAACGGCTTTCGCTGCGCAGCGCCTTGACAGTTTCAAGATTGCCGACGGACTCCACCAGGGTGGCATTGCGCTGGGCGCCGATGCGCCAGGTCGTTTCGGATAGCTCGTGCAGTTTGCTCTGCGCGGCCAGCGCGTAGAGAAAGACGAATACCGCCCCGACGACAATCGGTATGACCAGCGGCACGCCGATAAGCGCGATAATCGCGGCAAAGAGGACAACAAAAGGAAGATCTACCAACGCCACAACGGTGGCCGAGCCAATAAATGCCCGTACGGATTCAAACGATTGCAGCGTGGCGGTAAACGACCCGGTTGACGCTGGTTTGGCTTCCATGCGCATGCCCAGCACGCGTGACATGATGCTGGAGGTCAGCTTCACGTCGGCGCGACTGGCAGCGAGATCCACAAAGGCGTTACGCATCAGGCGTAGCGCCAAGTCAAAACACAGTACGATAAAGATGCCCACCGCCAACACCCAGAGGGTTTCAGTGGCGGCGTTGGGCACTACCCGGTCGTAGACGTTCATGACGAACAGCGGCATGGCGATGGCAAACAGGTTGATCACCACCGACCCCATCAGGACATCGCGATAAAGCTTGCGGTTCTCGCGGATGACGCCCCAAAACCAGTGCCGCGAGCGCTGCTGTTTAACTTCAGGGCCGCGTGCATCAAAGCGGTATTTGGGCCTTACATAAGCGGCTTGACCACTGTAGGCCTCCTGCAGACCGGCGAGGCTGACAATAGAGCTTGAATCACCCAGCTCCGGAAAAATGACTTCCGCATGCGCGTTTTTAGCATCAACGCTGATTAACACGCATGCCCGCCCTGCTTCCAGCAGCAAAATCACCGGGAACAGCGCGGGGTTCAGCTGTGACAGGCGAGACTTGACCAGCCGGGCGGTTAGGTCGGCGCGCGTGGCTGCACGCCCCAACACACCGGGCGTCAGCTTGCCTTCTTCAAGCGGGAGGCCGGCGACCAATGCTTCCCGTGTTGCATCGTGGTGATGCATCGCCGCTACGGTAACCAAACATTCCAGCAGCTCGTCGGTCTCGGTTCGGTTAGATGGCTCGTCTGAAATTACGTCTTTTTCGTTAGACACACATACCCCAAATCATAAATGCCGCCCGTTTAGATTAGTGCGCCAAGCGCTGGCGCCCCGCGCTCCAAAAGAACGCGAGACAGCCTAAGGAACAACCATCCTAACTAATTATCGACAGGAAAACCTTCATCGCCCCCTAATACTAAGAGGTTACTGGCGATGTGCGCCCGAACACGGGTGCCGAATTGTCGGCGGTTTCCTGGAGTGTTTCGATGGTCACCTCGACACGACGATTCTGACGACGGCCATCGGCGGAGGCATTGCTGGCGACTGGATCATTTGAGCCAAACCCTTCTGTCTGGATCAATTCACCATCAACGCCTTGTTGGGTGAGAAATGCCCCTACGCTTTCTGCACGACGAACCGACAACGGATCGTTGATAGCATCTGAACCGGTATTATCCGCATGCCCAGCGATGTACACGCGACCGACATCGTCGCCTCGACCACGGATCCTTTCAGCCAGCGACATCAGTTCCTGACGGGCACCGGCACTGAGTTCCGCGCTGTTAACCCCGAAAATGGCATCGGCTGAAAGCGTTACATCAGGCGCTCGTTCTGGCGGTGCCGTTGACGTTTGCTGGCCAACCAGGTCCTCGAGGGTGTAATTGGCAGGCGCTTGAGTTGGGCAAACGGTTTCACCATCAAGCTCAACGCCATCGCTGTCCAGATCCTCAAGGCTCGGCATGTCGGCACGCGATACTTCCAGGGTACGCATCAACTGACCCATCGCCGCCAGCGTCTCAGCATCGGCAATGGCCACGTCGTATTGGGCGTTTGCGTAGGCACGGCTCGCTTCGAAAAATTCGTTCTCGCTGTCCAGCACGTCGAGCAAGGTGCGCTCACCGATATCGAACTGCTGCTGGTACGCCCCACGCACACGGTCAATCGATTGGCGGTGCTGGTTCAGATAGCGCATCTGCTCGCGCAGTCGCTGAGTATCCGCGTAGGCGATCTGCGTGGTCTGGCGAACGTTATGACAGGCCAGCTCGCGATTATCGACGGCTTCCTCGATGCGTTCACTGGCCGCACGGAATGAAGCGAGATCCGAGCCACCGCGGTACAGGTTCATGCTGGCAACCAGCTCGATACTGCTTTGATCCCGGCGACCCACGGGGGCGGAGTCGTCGTTATTGCTGCCGGTACGGCCAACGATATCCACCCGCGGATGGAACCCTGCCTGGGCAACGTCCTGCTCGGCACGCGACGCGGCGATATCTTCGATCGCGGCATGGAAGTCCGGGTTACCCTCGAAGGCGAGGTTGACGGCTTCTTGCACCGAACTTGGCAGTTCATCCGAAAACTCAGGCGCGGGCGACAGGTTTTCTACCGGCAGGTCGCCGACAATGCGGTTATATCGTGCGGAGACATCGTGCAGGTTAGACGCTTCGGTCAACAGGTTGGACTCGGCCAACGCAACACGACCGGTGATCTGCTCAAGATCAACGCCGCGACCGGCGCCGGTGCGCGCGCGTTCTTCGATCTGGTCGTATACGCGCATGTGCTGGCGATAGTTATCCTGGGCCAGACGGACCAGCTCACGATAACGCAGCACATCGGCATAGGCCGTGGTCGCTTCTAGCGCGACGGTTTCACTGGCACCCAGCAACTCGTAGTAGCGTACCAATTGCGCACGGTCCAGTTGCTCCACACGGCCGGCGGTGGCAAAGCCGTCGTAAACCATCTGGGTCAGCTCGAGCTGGACAAAGTCCGTATCGAAACTGCCGCGGCCATCCCCCTCGACAGACTCGCGCCCTACCCCAGCGGTAGCATCAACGCTCGGCAAATAGCCACCAAAGGCTTCGTCCTTATCGTAGCCGGAGGCGTTAAAGGCACGAAACGCCGCATTGACTTCGGGGTTTTGGGTGATAGCTTGCTGAACGGTTTCCTGCAGATTGGATGAGCCCGGCACTGACATGTCGGACGGTAGCTGCTGTGCCACTGCCTGGCTGAGTGGCAGGAGTGCCAAGCTGGTGCCGATAGCCGCCGCCTGAAGGAGGCGTGAAAAGCCAAAGCGTTGATAAACCGCATTGGTGCCAATGGTAGTTTTCATTTTTCGTCCCCTGATGAATGATGAGCCAGTGACAGCGGCTTGCTACCTCCATCACCGATTGCAATTGATACGTTATTGTTTGTCGCGGGACTCACCTAACACTCGACATGTACAGGCGGCGCATCCATTCCCGGCTTCCTTACCTTGGTGGTGCTTGGCTCTTGAAACGTCTGTTGCGACGTTGTTCATGCAAAGAGATGAAACACCTTGATGACGTGCTCCCTATTTATAGGCTACGTCGAAATCATTAATGTAAGTGATCGTAATACAAAATTACACATTGCGCCAAATTTTACGCGCGAAATTCTTGACTGTTTATTGAAGTCGTTGCTAACTGACTGTATAGCAATGAGACTCACGCCCGGCATGCCGTTAGCTCAGCTGGCACTTCGTGCCTGCTGCCAACCTAATCCCGCCAGAATCAACGCCAGTCCTACCAACGTCGAGGGGTAAATTGACTCACCTACGATAACAAAAAGCAACAAAAGGGACACGGGTGGTGAAAGGAAAATCAGGTTCGAGACCTTGGCGGTACGCGAGACCTGGTGAACCGCGAGCTGCCATAAAATGAACGCAATCCCCATCTCGAACAGCCCAACGTAGATACCGGCCATCAGCGCTGGCCCGCTGTGCCATTGAAAGCCAGGGCCCCATAACAGCAGCAGCGTGAGTATCGGCAGCCCGACCGTGAAGTTCTGCCACTGGCCGACCAGCGGCGGGCGCTTGTCGCGGGCATTGAGCAACCAGTAAAGCGCCCACAGCAGCGTGGATGCCAGGGCAAAGATCACCCCGAGGGGGTCGGCAAAGTTGACGTTGAACACATCGCCGCGGGTGGCAATCACCCATACACCCGAGTAGGCAACCAGCCCGGCGGCCACATCCGTGCGGGTCAGCCGGTGGCCAAGCAACGGCACGGCCAGAAATGCCATGGCCAGCGCCCAGGTATAGTTGAGCGCCATGGCTTCCTGGCCGGGCAGCCGGTCATAGGCGGCAAACAGCACCAGGTAATAGCCCACCGGGTTCATCAGCCCGGCCCAGGCGGCGGTCTTCCAGCCCTTGCTCAGCGCGACGCCGGCGTTGCCTTGATACACGACGATGGCGCCCATCAGCGCCCAGGACACCAGCGACGCCAGCCACATGAGTTCCAGCGGCGACATCCAGGCCAACGCCACCTTGAAGGCGGTGGCGACGGTGGACCAAAGAGCCACCGCCCCCAGGCCATAAAGGATCGCTCGACGGTCTTGATTCATCGGTCGGTGTGGCCCAGGTCACGTGAAGGGGCGACGTGGTCGCGGACACTCTGCTTGAGGGCCTTGATGTCGGGAAAGCCGCCATCACGCTTGCGCTCCCACAGCAAGTCGTCGTCACACCAGATTTCGAAGGTACCGCCATGGGAGGGGCAAAGCGCTACTTCATTGAGTGCTTCGCCAAAGGTGGAAAGCAGCTCCTGTGCGTACCAGGCGCTTCTTAGCAGCCACTGGCATTGAGTGCAATATCGAATTTGAATACGCGACATCCTTGAGCTCCCTGGCCTGACTCGCCATTATCCTGATTAGTACCGTACATGTCTGAAGGCATTACTCAAGAATGTACTTAATCACCCGACTCGTCAAAACGGGTCGCTCAGGAAGGCATCGCCAAGGAGCCCACATGGCTAGACACGACGCGTCAGAGTCGCGAATTTACGAATGGCTGACCGGTGACGAAGACAGCCGGATGTGCGACGACATTCCTGATAGCGCCTGCCATGAACAGCCGCGTAACTTCATGCTGCATTTGTGGGCGGCGCTGGGCAACAAGCTGGCAGACGAGCTCTCCAGCGCCCGACTGGTGTTGCCGTGGCTGATGGGCATCATCGGCGCGCCGGTATGGATGGTGGGTTTTCTGGTGCCCATTCGCGAGTCCGGCGCGCTGCTGCCGCAGATTTTCGTTGCCGGCTTCATTCGCCTAAAGCCGCAACGCAAATGGGTGTGGGTCACCGGTGCCTGCCTGCAGGCGATTGCCGCCCTGCTGCTGGCGTGCCTGGCGCTATGGGGCAGTGGCAGCCTGGGCGGCGGCCTGGTCTTGCTGGTGCTGGTGATGCTCTCACTTGCCCGCGGGCTTTCCTCCATTGCCACCAAGGACGTGATGGGCAAGACCATTGCCAAGCGCCGCCGCGGCACCTTGATGGGTTGGAGCGGCAGTATTGCCGGAGGCGCGACCCTGGCGGCAGGCGCGGTGTTGATGCTGCTCGACGATTCGCGCGGCAGCCTCACCCTCGCCGCCCTGCTGGGCATCGCCGCACTCGGCTGGGCGATTAACGGCCTCTGCGCCGCGCGCATTGAGGAAACCCCAGGCGCCGTGGAAGGCGGCGAAAACGCCTGGGACAGCATCAAACTGGGACTTTCGCTGCTCAAGGAAGACCGCACCTTTCTGCACTTCAATCTGTCACGGTCGCTACTACTGTCAAGCGCATTGGCGCTGCCCTACCTGGCGCTGCTCGGCCAACAGCAAAGCGGTACCGAGCTGAGCGGCCTGGGCCTGCTGGTCGTGGTCTCGGGGGTCGCCGCCATGGTCGCAAGCCCCGTATGGGGCAAGCGCGCAGACCAATCAAGCCGCGGGGTAATGCGCGATGCAGCCGTGGGGACGGCGCTGTGCTGCCTGATGGGTGCCGGCGTTACCTGGCTGCCCGCCGGCGTTTCCGAGCAGATATGGCCCTACGCGGCGGTTTATGCGCTGCTGGTCATTGTTCACCACGGGGTGCGTCTTGGGCGTAAAACCTACCTGGTGGATATGGCCAGCCAGGACAATCGTGCCCTGTATGTCGCGCTGTCGAACACCTTGACGGGCGTACTAATGCTGGTGGTTGGCGGGGTTATCGGCCTGCTGGCACAGTGGTTGGGCAGCGCTGCCCTGCTGCTGGTTTTGTCCGCCACGGCGGTTGCCGCCATGGTCTCTGCCCAGCGATTACCCGAGGTTGAGTAACGCTCACGATTGCAATGCTCGGCTACGCTCGCCATGATGGTAGGTAGGTGGCAATTGTTAAACGATCTTTTGCTATCATAATAAATTACATCGCCCGGGACGCATAAGCATCGTGACAATCAACATGATCACGGCCCGCGATAGGTTTGGAGCTGCAACAGGAACCCTTGATGAAACGATCTCCCTTGATCAGCCCGGCGTTGCTCGAACGCATGGTTGACGCCTCCGAAGACGGCATTGTGGTTGCTGAACAGGAAGGCGATGAAAACATCCTGATATATGTCAACAAAGGCTTTGAGCGCCTGACGGGCTATAGCGCCGATGAGATTCTGTATCGGGACTGTCGCTTTCTGCAGAACGAAGATCGCGATCAAGCCCCGCTAAACGCGATCCGCGAGGCGCTGAGTGCCGGTCTTCCGTCCAGAGAAGTGCTACGCAATTACCGCAAGGACGGCACCATGTTCTGGAACGAGCTGTCGATCACCCCGGTGTTCGATGAAGACGACCACCTGATGTATTACATCGGCGTGCAGAAGGATGTTACCGAGCGGGTAGAGGCCCAGCAGGCGCTAGCCGACCTGCAGGCCCAGCGGGAGAGCGCTGAATAGCGGGCCACGGCCAGCGCCCTTAAAACAATAAAACGAAAAAACCTCTATAATGCTTGAACTTCGATCCAAGCGGCGTTATATAGCGGCAAGGTGCTGACACAGCGCTAGGTGCTTCCTGGCACCCTGTTTGCCAGGAAGCCATTGTGATGCCGGTACGCCGGCTTGGGTTGGAGGGCCTGTCATGAGCCGTGACCCCTTGAGTCGTGAAACTTTCTCCCCCGAAGACGCCGAAGCGGATGACTTCGATTCCCTTGATGCCGTCAACGACGAGCACTATGGTCGTTCCCGGCCCAGCAGCAAAGCCGATAGCCTGCGCGCCCGACGCCAGGTAGAGGCCTGGCTTGAAGAACGCCGTCTGAAGCGCGCCATCGAGGACGATTGGGACGAAGAAGAGTAGCGAAGCAGCGTAACGTCGTCCCACCCCCAAGGCGTTATCGATCATCACTGTCGCCGTCTGCGCATGGCGTTGCCCCATTGCTGGCCTTTCGTCACCTGGGGCTCTATCATCTGCGTACCGTCCAGCGGCGACGCTGACATTTTGTTCATCAACCTAACGGATTTCCATGGCGCAATACGTTTTCACCATGAATCGGGTCGGCAAGATCGTGCCGCCCAAAAAGCAAATTCTCAAAGATATCTCGCTGTCGTTTTTCCCGGGGGCCAAAATCGGCGTACTGGGTTTGAACGGCGCGGGTAAATCCACACTGCTGCGCATCATGGCCGGTGTCGATACGGAGTTTGAAGGTGAAGCCCGCCCCATGCCGGGAATCAATGTCGGCTACCTTCCCCAGGAACCCGAGTTGGACGACAGCAAGAACGTCCGCGAAACCGTCGAAGAGGCGCTGGGCGCGATCAAGGAAGCCCAGGAAAAGCTCGACGCCGTGTACGCCGCCTATGCCGAACCGGATGCCGATTTTGACGCCCTGGCGAGCGAGCAAGCGCGCCTGGAAAACATTATCGAAGCCGCTGACGCGCACAACCTCGAGCGCAAGCTGGACGTGGCCGCGGAAGCGCTGCGTCTTCCGCCCTGGGAAGCCCAGGTAGGCAACCTGTCCGGGGGTGAGCGTCGCCGCGTGGCGCTGTGTCGTTTGCTGCTTTCCAGCCCCGACATGCTGCTCCTCGACGAGCCGACCAACCATCTGGATGCCGAGTCGGTTGCCTGGCTCGAGCGCTTCCTGCACGACTACAACGGCACCGTGGTGGCGATCACCCACGACCGCTACTTCCTCGACAACGTTGCCGGCTGGATTCTGGAGCTGGACCGTGGCCAGGGCATTCCCTTCGAGGGCAACTATTCCCAGTGGCTCGAGCAGAAAGAACAGCGGCTCGGCCAGGAAGCCAAGCAGGAAGCCTCGCGCCAGAAAGCCATCAAGCAGGAGCTCGAGTGGGTACGCTCCAATTCGAAGGGCCGACAGGCGAAGAGCAAGGCGCGCCTCAATCGCTTCGAGGAAATGCAGTCCGGCGACTTCCAGAAGCGTAACGAAACCAACGAGATCTACATTCCGCCCGGCCCCCGCCTGGGCGATAAAGTCATCGAATTCCATAACGTTGCGAAACGTTTCGACGATAAGCTGCTTTATCAGGATCTCTCCTTTACCGTTCCTCCCGGTGCGATTGTCGGCATCGTCGGCGGTAACGGTGCCGGTAAGTCGACCATGTTCAAGCTGATCACCGGCCAAGAACAGCCCGATGAGGGCGAAGTGGTCATCGGTGAAACCGTTGATATCGCTTACGTCGAGCAGCTACGCGACGCCCTGGACGACAAACAAACCGTCTGGCAAGCCGTTTCCGATGGCCAGGACATTCTTAACATTAACGGTTACGAAGTCGCTTCGCGGGCTTACGTGGGTCGCTTCAACTTCAAGGGCAACGACCAGCAGAAGCGTCTCGACGAGCTGTCCGGCGGTGAACGCGGTCGCCTGCAGCTAGCGCAAACGCTCAAGCAAGGGGCGAACGTGCTGCTGTTGGACGAACCCTCCAACGATCTGGATATCGAGACCCTGCGCGCCCTGGAAGAAGCCCTGCTGGCGTTCCCGGGCTGCGCCATGGTGATTTCTCACGATCGCTGGTTCCTGGACCGGATTGCCACGCACATCCTGGCCTTCGAGGGTGATTCTGAAGTGGTCTTCTTCGACGGTAACTACACCGACTATGAAGAAGATCATAAAAAGCGCGTCGGCAACGACACGCCCAAGCGCATGAAGTACAAGCGCATCGACGCCTAAACGTCGACGGGCCGCGTGCCGTCAATCAAAAGCCCCGCTCTTGGCGGGGCTTTTTTGTGGCTGGCTGGCAAGTTCATCGCTGCGTAACGATGAACCAGCGCGTCTAGAGGTGATACGTGGTTTTGCTGACCGCCTTGAAGGCGCCGCGCATCATCCACTGCACCGGTGCAGGCAGGCGAACGCCACCGGCTTCCAGCGCCAGCTGGGCGTGATGGTTCTTGTCCGTGCTCATCTGGCGCAGCAGTGCGCTGGAGGTGTGATCAGTGTCAGGCAGCCGACTCTGCTGCTCGCTCAAGCGTTTGGCCGCCTGCGCTTCACTTGCCGCCAATACGCCGAGCCCGACCCGTTCGCTTAGCGCACCGGTCATCGCCCCGACACCCAGCGCGGCCATGTAAAAACCCGGCGCCAACAGGCTGGTACGGCTGTCCAACTGGCGCAACCGCTCGCTACAGCGAGCCAGGTGCTCAAGGTTCTTGGTCGCCGACTGCTCCATCTGCGCGCTGGCCTCCGGGCGCTGGGCAAACAGCCGCTGGCCCTGATAAAGCCCTTGCAGGCAGACTTCGCCGCAGTGGTTGACGCGCATCGCACCGACCACGTGACTCGCCTCAAAGGCCGTCAGCGTCTCGTCGTTGGGCGAGACGGGAATCGGCGCCTTGGCGTTCGCCGTGGGCGGCACCAGGGTGCGCAGTGCACGGTCAAACTGATAAATCCATTGGTCAGATCGGGTCCGTCGACGCATCATGGCGCGCTCCTTGGCCGCGGGGTCGCATTGAACGACAGTGTTACCCGGCAGGCCAGGTGAATTCGCGCCCGCCGAGCAAGTGCATGTGAATATGGTAGACCGTCTGTCCGCCCATTTCGTTGCAGTTCATTACCACCCTATAGCCGTCTTCGGCAAAGCCTTGCTCGTCGGCGAGCTTCGCGGCGGTGTACTGCAAGCGACCCACGGCCGTCAGGTCGTCGGTCTGGATATCGTTAAGCGTGGCAATGTGCTTTTTGGGGATGATCAACTGATGCGTGGGGGCCTGGGGATTAATGTCGTTAAAGGCCAGCACGTGCTCGTCTTCATAGACAATATCCGCCGGGATTTCGCGGTTGATGATGCGACAAAACAGACAGTCCATATACAGCTCCTTGGTGAGCGTGACCTGGCATCACAGGCAATCGGTTACCCGTGAGCCTAACGAAAACGACGCTGGGACAACAAGTGGCGCACCAGCGGTGCCAATATCAGCTCCATGGCCAGCGACATGCGGGCGCCGGGCACCACCAGGGTATGTGGCCGGGTCATGAAAGAGTCCTGAATCATCGCCAGCAGCCATGGGAAATCCACCGTCGACGGGTCGCGGAAGCGAATCACCACGAACGACTCCGCGTCGGTAGGAATATCCTGCACCTCAAAGGGGTTGGAGGTATCCACCGTGGGCACGCGCTGAAAATTGATGTGGGTCCGGGAAAACTGGGGCTGGATATAGCGCACGTAGTCGTCCATGCGCCCAAGGATGGTATCAATCACCGCTTCCTGGGAGTAGCCGCGCATCTTGGTGTCACGATCGATCTTCTGGATCCATTCCAGGTTCATGGTCGGGGCGACGCCTACCAGCAGATCGACATGACGGGCAATATCGAACTCTTCGGTCACCAGGCCGCCATGGAGGCCTTCGTAAAACAGCAGGTCCGTCCCGCAGGGCAGCGGCTGCCACTCGGTAAAGGTGCCGACCTGATAGCCCGCCTCGATTTTCTGCTTGTCCTCGGCGTGGATGTAGTGGCGAAAGGTGCCGGTTCCATGCTCACCGTACTCGACAAACATGCCTTCGAGGCGGTCGAGCAGGTTGGCTTCGACGGCAAAGTGCGATAGCTCGTTTTTACGCTCCGGCTCTTCGCGGAACATGCGGTGCAGGTCGTCGCGGGTATAGCGGTGAAAGGCATCGCCGTCCACCATGGCGGCATGCACGTCTTCGCGCAGAAACATCCGCTCAAAGCTGCGCCGGACGGTCGTCGTGCCCGCGCCGGACGAACCGGTGACGGCGATGATGGGGTATTCACGGGACATCAGGTGCCTCTCGCTTGCGCTAATGCGTGCACGACCGACGCGGGCACGGCCACTGGCCGACCGGCGGCCATATCAATCAGCAGCTGGTTGACGCGGGCGGTCGCCACGGGCTTGCCCGTGTCGGCGTGGACCATGCGCTGATAGACGGTCAACG
Source organism: Pseudomonadota bacterium (assembly GCA_051750125.1). GTDB lineage: Bacteria > Pseudomonadota > Gammaproteobacteria > Pseudomonadales > Halomonadaceae > Vreelandella. The sequence continues at coordinate 214,989 of JBNJJK010000006.1, read as the reverse complement.
CCTTGCCTTCGGGAGGCGGCACGGCGGTTTCGATCACCAGGGCATCCGGCCAGCGCGCTTCGCTCTGGTATTGCACTGCCAGGTCGGCCACCACGCTGGGATAGCCGTGCATGTCCCACTCGGGCAGGTCGAGGGCTGCGAACGCCTGGCTACGCGCTTCATGGAGAAGCGACACCAACGCATCATGCCCCAGATGACGGCCATAGTTCATGTCCGTGACGCGAACGCTCAGCGAATGGCGATGAATGATCGCGGCGTCGGGAAAATCAAGCTGAACCCGTTCCATCTCTTATCCTTGTTGTGGTTGGCCATCGCGGCAGGATGCCAGGGTATCTCGTCTGCGCTTACCCGTCTTCGCGGGCGATGGCGCGGTGAGCGATATCCCGGCGGCATATGACGCCCTCCCAGTGGATCTCGTCAACGCCCTGGTAGGCCGCCTGCTGCGCCTGGGAAACACGCTCGCCCAGTGCCGTGACACACAACACGCGACCGCCGGCGGTGAGCACATCACCCTGGTCATTGTGGCGAGTACCTGCATGGAACACTTTACAGCCATGGCGCTCGGCGTTGGCAATCCCCTGGATGACATCGCCTTTCCGGTAGCTACCCGGGTAGCCGCCGGCGGCCAGCACCACGCCTACCGCCGCGCGCGGGTCCCATTCACAGCGCTGCCCGTCGAGCCTGCCTTCCGCTCCGGCAAGGCACAGCGCCGCCAGGTCAGAGGTGAGACGCATCATGATGGGCTGGGTTTCCGGGTCGCCAAACCGGCAGTTGTACTCGATCACCTTGGGATTGCCCTGGGCGTCGATCATCAGCCCGGCGTACAGAAAACCGCTATAGGCGTGGCCTTCGGCGGCCATGCCTTTGACGGTGGGCAGAATCACCTGCTGCATGATGCGTTCGTCGACCTCGGGGGTCACCACGGGCGCGGGCGAGTAGGCCCCCATACCGCCGGTATTGGGGCCGTTGTCGCCGTCGTAGGCACGCTTGTGGTCCTGGCTGGTGGCCATGGGCACCACGTTTTCGCCATCGACCATGACGATGAAGCTGGCTTCCTCGCCTTCCAGAAACTCTTCGATCACCACGCGAGCACCCGCATCGCCAAAGGCGTTGGCTTCGAGCATGTCGCGGATCGCGGCTTCGGCCTCGGCCCGGTCCATAGCCACGATAACGCCTTTACCGGCGGCCAGGCCGTCGGCCTTGATGACAATCGGCGCGCCCATCTCGGCCAGGTAGGCAAGCGCCGGTTCGACGGCCGTGAAGGTCTGATAGGCGGCCGAAGGAATGGCGTGGCGTGCCAGGAAGTCCTTGGTGAACGACTTTGAGCCTTCCAACTGGGCGGCTGCCTGGGTAGGGCCGAAAATGGTCAAGCCGGCCGCCTGGAAGCGATCCACCACGCCTTCCACCAGCGGTGCTTCAGGCCCTACCACCGTGAGCGCTACCGCTTCGTCGCGGGCAAACGCCACCAGCGCGTCAATGTCGGTCGCCTCGATGGCCACGTTGGTCAGCTTGTCTTCACCGGCGGTGCCCGCATTGCCCGGGGCGACGAATACCTGCGAGACAAGCGACGACTGTGCCAGCTTCCATGCCAACGCGTGTTCGCGACCACCGCCGCCAATCATCAAAACCTTCATGGATATCCTTCTTGAACGGAAAAGCAAATTCGTGGCGACATTATGCCACAGCTTGCCCGCGCGTCGGTGGCGCTTACGATGACTTGTCCTGGCCGGCTTTGCCGCCCTTCGCCTTGCCCGTCTGGGGAGGCTCTTTGTCGCTATCGCGCTTACTCGTGGGCGGCGCCTGATTCATGGTGTTCTGCCAGAAGCGCATGTTCTCTTCCGCCAGTTCGCGCATGAACTCCATGGGCGAGTGACGAATGGCCTGCTGCCATTGGCTTTGCATCCGTTTTTGCTGCTCCATCATGATCTGGGTGCCCTGCTCCAGATAGCGCGCCAGCGGCAGCGGCGATGACATATCGTAGACGCGGATAAGCTGCGCCAGCAGGTCATTGGAGAACACTTCCGCATCGCTGTCGGCCTGCTCCTGCTCGATAATAATCGATAGCAGGATAGTGCGTGTCAGGTCTTCGCCGCTCTTGGCGTCCTCCACCCGAAACGGCTCTTCCTCCAGAATCAAGCGACGCAGATCCTCCAAGGTCACGTAACGACTTTGTTGGGTATCATACAATCTACGATTGGCATATTTACGAATGACGCGCACGGCGATTCTCCTTAGACGCGATAGGGCTTTATTCCCGTTGCTGTTATTGTGCCTGCAACACGCGCCCATGCAAGCCATGTCTCGATATTCCGTCGGCGTATCGTCTTCAACCACTGACTGATCCACCACTTCCATGAACCTGATTTTACTCGAACCTCACGATGTGACCCAGCCGGGCCAGGCGATACTTCGCGATCAACGTCGCTTGACGCACCTGCGCGACGTCCATCGCGCCCAGCCGGGCGACAGGCTCACCGTCGGCTACACCGACGGCCGAATCGGCAAGGCTGAACTGACGGCGCTCGAACCGGACCATGCCCGGCTAAGCTGGGAGTCGCTCAGCGAGCCGCCTCCGCCTGCCCTGCCCGTCCATCTGGTGCTGGCGCTGCCCCGCCCGCGCATGCTGGCCCGTACCCTGGAGCATGTGACGGCGCTGGGCGTGAAGCGTATTACGCTGCTGCACACCAAGCGGGTCGAAAAAAGCTATTGGCAATCGCCCGAGCTGCGTCCCGACAAGATACATCAGCATTTGGTGCTCGGTCTCGAGCAGGCGCGCGACACCGTGATGCCCAGCGTGACGCTGGTCAAAGGCTTTAGGGCGTTTCTCAGTGACCATTTGCCTACGCTGCTCGCAGAGGGGCACGGCCTGGTCGCCCACCCGGGCATGGCCAACCCGTGCCCGCGGGGCATCAGTGACGAAACCGTGCTGTTGATTGGCCCTGAAGGTGGCTTTATCGACTGGGAGGTGGAGCAACTGCTGGAAGCGGGCTGCCAGGGCATGCACCTGGGCCCGCGGATTTTGCGCGTTGAAACCGCCGTGACGGCGTTGTTAGCGCGGCTTTTTTAGAAATTCACACGGTAATTAGCTTCTGTCGCTAGGGTCATCATTGTCAGGATCGTGGTCGACCACCTCGGCATCATCGCCGCAGGTGGGGTCCTGCATGAAGGTCTCACGCACGTCCAACAGGCCAAGATGGCTGATGGTGCGGCGTCCGAGCAACAGCGGGTAATTCATGTCTTCACGGTTACGCAAGCTGAACTGCTCTTCGTATATTTTGTCGCCCATACACACATTCAGCAGCACGACCGGACGCTCATCCTTACCGCCCGCCCCGCGGACGCGCAGCTCGCGGTAAAGCGGGCGTTCCAGTTCATCGCTGAAGACTTCGCCACTTTCCTCGTCTTCAAGCTTGAGGCGAAAGCGCACCCATTCTTCGCCGTCCTTTTCGAACATTTCAATATCCCGAGCGTCCAGCGACGAGGTTAACGCGCCGCTATCCAGCTTGGCTTTGACTTCAGTGCCCCAGGGATGAAGCGTGGCGTTTTCCACCCAGCCAAACACCTGGTCTTCGTCGGCGACGGCCTGGCTACTCGCCAGCGCCGTCACCATCGCGAAACTGCTTAGCAACGTCGTTACCACCTTGGGCATGATCTGTTCCTGTAACGGTTAAATGAAAACGCACTGCGAGCGTGGCCAGCGCTATTCTACGCGCTGGCGTAAACGCTCGAGCAGCGATTGCGTGGCAAAGCCATCGGGGGTCTGTCCCTCGTCCCGCTGAAAGGCGCGTAGCCCCTGGCGGGTGTTGGGCCCCATGATGCCGTCAGCACCGCCGACGTCGTATCCGGCTTGATTGAGTCCGCGCTGCAGCGCTTCGACATCATCGCGCGTCAAAGGTGCCTGCTCGCGGGGCCAGCCCTGCTGGATACCGTCGCGACCGGCGATGGCATCGCCAAGCGTCGCCACGGCCAGCGCATAGCTGGTGGCGTTGTTATAGCGCAAAATGGCGCGGAAATTCGGCCCTACCAGAAAAGCGGGCCCTTCTGCCCCGGCGGGTACGATCACCTCGGCGCTATCGAACCTGGGCAGCACACCGCTCACCGCTTCCACGCCCTGCTCTGCCCAGGCCTGGGTGCTGCGGCGGCCGGTCTGGGCATAGTCGTAATCATCGGGCAGGTTGACTTCCACGCCCCAGGGCTGCCCTGGCTGCCAGCCTGCGCGGGCCAGGTAGTTCGCCGTTGAGGCCATGACGTCGGGAATGCTGCCCCAGATGTCGCGGCGATCATCGCCGTCGCCGTCCACCGCGTAGGCTTCGAAACTGGTGGGGATGAACTGGGTATGCCCCATGGCCCCGGCCCAAGAGCCGCGCATGTCCTCAGCGGCAATGTCGCCCTCCTGGATGATCCGCAGGGCAGCCAACAGCTCACTGCGGGCGAACTGCTGGCGGCGGCCATCGTAGGCCAGCGTGGCCAGCGCCTCGAGGGTCGAAAAATCGCCGAAATTGCTGCCGTAGTTACTTTCGATGCCCCAGATTGCCACGATGATCTCGGCGGGCACCCCGTAGCGCTCTTCCATCTGCTCGGCGGTACGACGGTGTTCTGCCAGGCGATCCTGGCCGTTATTGATACGCGTGCTGGAGACGGCGGTATCCAGATATTCCCAGATCGGGCGAACGAATTCAGGCTGGTAGCGGTCGAGCTCGATAATCCGTTCGCGATAGCGAATTTCATCGAACGCCTCGCGCAGTGTTGCCTCGCTGATGCCTTGCTCACTGGCATAGCGCCGGAAGGCATCGCGCCACTGATTAAAGCTTGCGTGCTGAACCTCTTCGGCCACCTGGGCGTCGACCTCGGTCATCAATTGCTGATTGGCCATCGCCGGGGTGCTCAAAGCCAGTACCGTGGTCATACCGAGCACGGCGCTTGCCGAACGAAGGGTCACCTTTCTATCCATCATCATGTCTTCCTCAGCGCAGTCCTTGTCAGCGCCAAGCATGCCCGAGAATAATCAATCATACTAGGCGTTGTAGCGACGCTGCCTGCTCGTTTTGCCACTATCAGCGCAGCAGGTGTGTCAGCAGGGCCAGGTGGGCCAATACCACGCCGGCCGTTAACACACTGCGCAGTAGCCAGTACCAGCGCGGCCATCCATGCCGGCCAAGGTCATACGCCCACATGAAAACGAAGCCGAGGCCCAATATTACAAGCCCCCACAAGGCCGGCAGCAATAATGCCGGCCAGGCGACCAGGCTGGGCAGCATGGCGATCATCAGCCGTCGTCTTTGACCCGGCTCGGCGCGTTGCAGGGCCGCGCCCCAGTGCGTGCCGCCCAGAAACGACAGGATCACCGCGCTGTAGGCCATGAACGCCTTTACTGCCATCCCCTGCCAACTGATGGGGCCCCACCACACCAGCCCAAGCGTCAATACGAAAGGGGCAAGCCCTGCCAGCCCCAATACCCATGCGGTTCGCCGATCACTCATTGGTACGCTCATTACTTACTCGCCGGTTTGTTACAATTGGGCATCGCCAATCAGCCATCGCTGCCAGGCCTCGGGTTGAACGCGCGGCGACGTGAACGCCTCTGGTGCCACCCGCCAGGGCTGGTGGCGATCCAGTCCGAAAGGCAAGGTATCCAACTCGGGCAGCCAGTGGGCGACATACAGCCCCTTGGGGTCGTAGTGGCCCGCCTGCTTCAGCACGTTGAAATAGCGGTCCTGGCGGGGGTCACGACCGACTCCGGCAATATAGCGCCAGTTGCCCCAGTTGCTGGCGACATCATAATCAATCAGGCAGTGTTCGAACCAGGCCGCGCCCAGACGCCAATCCACGCCCAGGTCCTTGACCAGAAAGCTGGCGACGTTCTGCCGGGCGCGATTGGAGATCCAGCCGGTGCTGCTGAGCTCCAGCATGGCGGCATCGATAAACGGCACCCCGGTATTGGCCTCGCGCCAGGCGTCAAAGTCTGCGTTGGTGGGAGGTAGCCGGGCATCGCCAAACAGCGCCTCGCCTTCCAACTGCGCGGCGCGCAGGAAATACTCGCGCCAGAGCAGTTCGAAGCCGATCCAGTAGCTAGATTCACCGCTGCCGTGCTCTACCTCCCAGGCGTTAACTTCGTCGTGCACCTGCCGCGCGGACAGGCACCCGCGCGCCAGCCAGGGCGAAAAACGCGTCGAGAAATTGGCGCCCAGGAGCCCATTGCGCGTTTTCTTGTACGACGCGGGGCCATGCTGACGCCAGATGTAATGCTGTAACCGCTCACGGCCCGCGGCCTCGCCGCCCATGAACACCAGTCCCTGGCGTTCGTCGGGCTGCCAGTTGGAGCTTATTTCGCAGACGTTACACAGCGGCGGGAAGCCACGCGGCGCATCCGGCCAGGCGGGCAAAGTAACCGGCGCGGTCTTGGCTTGAGGAATCACGCAGTGCTTCTCGACCTGGCGACGAAACGCTGAAAAGCTCTCCGGCAGCTGCGACAAATCGAACGGCAATGCGCTTTCATCGATCAGGCGACCGGATTCAAAACGCTCAAGGGTAATGCCAGCGGGTAGCCGACGTTTGACGCTTTCAATATGCTGCGCTTCTTCGAGCCCCGCATGGTCGGCCACTCTGACGCTGCGGGCTGGCAGTTGCTCGGCCAGCGACACCACAACGTCAGCGGGGTTACCGATGCGCACCAGCAGGTCGCTCCCCCGCTGCAGTAACTCGCCGCGCAGCTCCATCAGGCATTGCCAAAGAAAACGTAATCGCGCGGGCCCAACGCGCGTTTCGGCTGGCTCGTCAAACAGCGGAGCCAGCCAGGCATCGTCGAGTACGTAAACGCAAACCAGGTGGTCCGGCCTATCGGCAAAGTGCAGCAGGGGGTTATCCGTCACTCTGAGGTCGTCGTGCAGCCAGACGATATCGATCGTGCTGTTCATGCTCCTCTCTCCTCAGCGCGTTTTGCTATCCGGGCATCGCGCTGGCAGCGTTTGCTGCAGTAGCGGACCTCATCCCAGCATCGCGCCCATTTCTTTCGCCAAGTGAATGGACGCTGGCAGTGAACGCAGATTTTTTCCGGTAAGTGGTGTTGATGCGACATGTAGAACTTGCCTTCACCGCCGTGCGGCACTATATAAACATGAACATCATATCTTATACGGTACAATTATTGTACACATAATGTCTTGTGTAACTATTTAATTGACCAAACCTTGCACGACATAAAAAAAGCCACCCGAAGGTGGCGTTTGATCCCGTCGCTTTTGGCTAACCGAAAAGTGAATCTAAGTGCGCGGCAACCAGCCCGATAGCTCGTTGTTGACCACGGCGAGCAGCGCATCAATATGGTCGTCGCGGTCGTTCAGGCAGGGAATGTAGCTGAAGGTCTCGCCCCCGGCTTCCATGAAGCTGTCGTGAATCTCTTCCTTGATTTCTTCCAGCGTTTCCACGCAGTCCGAGGAGAACGCCGGCGACAGAATGGCAATGTGCTTGTGCCCCTGCTTGGCCAGCGCCGCTACGTGATCGACGGTTTGCGGACCGACCCACTTTTCCGGACCGAACTGCGACTGAAAGGCGGTGTCGACCTCTTCCTTGGGCAACCCGAGCTTTTCACGCAGCAGGCGCGTGGTTTTCTGGCACTGGCAATGGTAGGGGTCGCCTTCAAGCAGGTAGCGCTCGGGCACGCCGTGGTAGCTGGCGACCAGCTTGGTGGGCCGCGAGGCGAAGCCTTCGTACGCCTCCCGCACCGAGTTGGCCAGCGCGTCAGTGTAGGCAGGGTGGTCGAAGTAGGCGGGGACGGTGCGGATGGACGGCTGCCACTTCATTTTCATCAGGGTGCGGAACGCTTGGTCATTGGCGGTGGCCGTAGTCGGTGACCCGTACTGCGGATAAAGCGGGAAGAAGACGATCTTCTCGCAGCCTTTTTCTTTCAAGCGGTTGAGCACACTTTCGGTCGACGGGTTGCCATAGCGCATGCAGAAGTCGACTTCCACATCATCGCCGTAGAGCGCCTTCAGGCGCTCGGTCATCTTCTCTGTCTGGGCCCGGGTGGTGGTGAGCAGCGGGCTTTCATTGCGCTCGTTGTTCCAGATGCTCTTGTAAGCGTTACCCGATGAAAACGGGCGCTTGGTCAGGATGATCAGCTGCAGCAGCGGCTGCCACTTCCAGTTGGCGTAATCCACTACCCGCTTGTCAGACAGGAATTCACTCAAGTAGCGACGCATCGACCAGTAGTCCGTGGCATCGGGGGTACCCAGATTGGCCAGTACCACACCGACCTTCGCGCGGGGCACAGGGGGGTGGTCGCTTTGGGCATGCGTTAGGCGACCTTCGCCCGGCTGGTCCTTTGCGACTTGCTCGGTCATGACATTCACTCCTGCTGACAACGCCTATGGGAAAATAAATCCTATCACTTTTCGGCACAGCGGCGGCATAAAGTTATACTATCAACATTATTTGTACATAGTTGAGACAATTTATGTCCAAGCCTTTGCTGCTGATACTGGGTGACCAGCTGTCGCTATCGCTGATCACCCTGCGCCAAGCGCCCGACAATGCCGTTATCGCCCTGTGCGAAGTGGCCGAAGAGGCCCGCTACGTTCCCCATCATAGCCACAAGCTTGGGCTGTTCTTTGCGGCGATGCGTCACTTTGCCCAGCAACTGCGCGAGAAAGGCTTTGAGGTTCACTACAGCGACCTCGATGATGCCGACAATGCTCACTCGCTGATCGAGGAAGCCGAGCGCCTGGCCACGCTTTACGGCTGCGATGAGATCCGCGTGGTTCGCCCCGGGGAATGGCGGCTTTTCAGCGCCATGCAGGACCGCCAAACCGGCGAGCCACCCTGGCAGCTCTTCGAGGATGACCGCTTTTTCACCACACCCGACGACTTCGACCGATGGGCCCAGGGGCGCAAGCAGCTGCGCCTGGAATACTTTTACCGCGAGCAGCGCAAGCGCACGGGGCTGCTGATGGCGAACGGCGAGCCGGCAGGCGGGCAGTGGAATTTTGACCACGACAACCGCGACCCCATCCAGCGCGACCTGACATTTCCCGCCCCGCCCGACCATCAACCCGATGAACTGACTCGCACAGCTTTCGATGCCGTTGAACGGCATTTTCCCGACCACATGGGGGACTTGGCAACCTTCAACTGGCCGGTGACGCGCCGCCAGGCACTGAGCGATCTGCGCCATTTTCTGGACCACTGCCTGGCCGATTTTGGTCGCTACCAGGATGCCATCAGCGACCGTTCGGCGTTTCTGTTTCATTCCCGCCTGTCGGCGGCGCTGAATATCGGCCTGCTCTCACCCCATGAAGTCTGCCAGGCGGCGGAAGCGCGCTATACCGACGGCGCAGCCCCAATTAATGCGGTGGAGGGTTTTATTCGCCAGATACTGGGCTGGCGTGAATATGTGCGCGGCCTGTACTGGACGCAGATGCCCGCGTACAAGCGCCTCAATCAGTTGGGGTTCGAGCGCGACCTGCCGGCCTTTTACTGGGATGCCGATACCGACATGCACTGCCTGAAGCGGGCCGTTGAAATGACCATGGAGAACGGTTACGCGCACCACATCCAGCGGCTGATGGTAACCGGCAACTTTGCCCTGCTGTGCGGGGTAAAGCCCGAGGCGCTATGCGACTGGTACCTGTCGGTGTACGTCGACGCCTGCGAGTGGGTCGAGCTGCCCAATACCCTGGGCATGGTGCTGCATGCCGACGGCGGCCTGATGGGCTCCAAACCCTACTGCGCCTCCGGCAAGTATATCGACAAGATGTCGGACCACTGCCAGCACTGTCGCTACTCGCCCAAGAAGGTGACCGGCGATGACGCCTGCCCGTTCAATAGCCTGTACTGGCACTTCCTGGCGCGCCACCGCGACCAGTTAAACCAGAACCCGCGCATGAAATTGATCTATGGATCCTTTGATCGCATGGCGCCCGACAAGCGCGCCGCGATCCAGCATCAGGCCGAGCAGTTTCTTGATCGGCTCGACACATCCCCCGGGTATGGCCAGCCCGGCCATACCGCCGGTTATAGCTCGGAGACAACTTCATGAGCCGCTTTGCCCCGCTTGACGCCAGCGCCCCTGTGACGCTTTACCACGATGGGCACTGTCCCTTTTGCCGCGTCGAGGTCAACTGGCTTGCCAAGCATCGTCATCGGGATCGCGTCGCGCTGGTGGATATCCAGAGCGAGGATTTCAACGCAGCAAGCGAGAACCGTGAGTTCGAGGCCATGATGGGCCTGCTTCACGTCAAGGATCGTCAAGGCAATTGGTATATCGGCATGGAAGCGAGCCGCGCCCTGTATGCGGTGCTCGGTTACCGGCGGCTTGTATGGCTTTCGTGCCTGCCGGGATTCAGAGGGGCCCTGAATATGGGCTATCGCTGGTTTGCCCGTCGCCGGGTCCGGCTGGGCAAATGGTGGGAAAAACGTGCTAACAAATCATAATCACAGGCGTAACGCTCGGCTCAGAAAACCAGCGGCACGCGTGAACTGAGCGGGGCGCTGTAGTGGGCGTCTCGGCCGATCATTTCATCGTGGGCGACGTGCTGGACCAGATAGGCGCGATGGATATCGGCGCGCTTGAGTTCCAGATAGATATCGTCCAGGGCACGAAACATCATCGGCTTGCCGCGCTGGGTCAGCATGTGGCGCTGGCCTTCCACATCTTCAAGCTCGACTTGGTAGTAGCGGCTGCCCGCGTGGCTGATAACGCGTATTTCAAAATTATCATGTTGGGCAACGAACGCCTTGAGTGACGTCATTTCCATGGTTCCCTCCTGGGTTATTAGTGATTCAGTGACACAGCATGCCGCAAGCTAATGGCATTTTTGTTGCAACGCTGTGTCGTCACTATGACGTTGTTCCCCCAGGAGAGTTCCTCTGCAAGCGCGGCGCTATTGGTATTCGGAGGGGTCGATGGCCTTGCCCAGCGAATTGCGGTCGATCCAGTTGCCCGCCTTGGTCTGCTTGTAGCGAAATACGACTTTGTCGCCGACCTGGACCGGCAGCTCTGAGTCTTCCGTCTGGTAGCTGTACTTCTCGCCGTCGACCTCGATGTAGTAGCGGTAGAGGTCGGGCATACCCAGCCACTCTTTGAACGGCCCTTCGCGCTCGAGCGACTGCAGCTCGCCGCGCGCTTCTAACTTGGGTAGACGCTGACGATTGCCGCGCCGAAAACCACCTGCCATGTTGTGCTCCCGTTCTCTGTGCTGATGCGCTGGGCATTATACGAGCCTGCCCGGCAGGCTCAAGTGAGGCTAGTCGCCGAACGCTTCGCCATAGCTATCCGGCGCCAAATCTTCAAAGCGCGTATAGCGGCCGATAAAGGCCATGTGCACGGTCCCGATAGGCCCGTTACGCTGCTTGCCGATAATCAATTCGGCAATGCCCTGATTATCGGGGTTGTCGGGGTTGTAGACCTCATCACGATAGACGAAGGCGATGACGTCTGCATCCTGCTCGATCGCCCCGGATTCCCTCAGATCCGACATGACCGGGCGCTTGTTGGGACGCTGCTCGAGCGAGCGGTTAAGCTGCGACAGCGCCACCACCGGGCAGTTGAATTCCTTGGCCAACCCTTTCAACGAACGCGAGATCTCGGAGATCTCACCGGTGCGGTTTTCGGAGAACCCGGTAATCTGCATCAACTGTAGATAGTCGATCATGATCAACGCCATGTTGCCGTGCTCGCGCACCACGCGGCGAATACGCGAGCGCATTTCGTTCGGCGACAGCGCCGCGGTGTCGTCGATGAACAGCTGCTTGTCTTTCAGCAAATTGACCGCCGAGGTCAGGCGCGGCCAATCTTCGTCTTCCAACTGGCCGGTACGCACCCGGGTCTGGTCAATACGCCCCAGGGACGACAGCATCCGCAGCATCAACGATTCCGCGGGCATCTCCATGGAAAACACCATCACCGGCTTGTCGCTGGAAATGACCGCGTGCTCGACCAGGTTCATGGCGAAGGTCGTCTTCCCCATCGAGGGCCTTCCAGCGATGATCACCAGATCCGACGGCTGGAGCCCCGAGGTCATCTCATCCAGGTCGCGGAAGCCGGACGACAGGCCCGTCATTTCGCCCTTGAGGTTGAAGAGCTCATCGATGCGGTCGACGGCCTTGGTCAGCAGATCGCTCATGCCAATGGGGCCACCCGTCTTGGGGCGCTCCTCGGCAATCTGGAAGACCAGCCGCTCGGCTTCGTTGAGCAACTCATCGGCGGGCCGCCCCTGGGGGGCAAACGCGCCTTCGGCAATCTGGTTGGCGGCGCGGATCAGCTTGCGCAGCGTCGCCCGCTCGCGGACGATATCGGCGTAGGCGCGAATATTACTGGCCGAGGGGGTATTTCTGGCCAGCTCTGCAAGGAAAGCCAAGCCACCCACCGTGTCCAGTTGATCACGGTCTTCCAGCGCTTCGGACAGTGTGACGACGTCGAGCGGCTGCCCCGACTCCGCCATATGGATCATCACGTTGAACACCAGACGGTGTTCGTAACGATAGAAATCATCGGCTACCAGGCGATCAGAAATATGATCCCATGCTTGGTTGTCCAGCATTAGCCCGCCCAGGACCGACTGCTCTGCCTCCAGCGAGTGCGGCGGCAGCTTTAGCGCCGCCGTTTCCTGGTCGGCGGGTGGCTGGTCCTGCATAGCAAGCTCCTCTTATATTCCATAAAGGCGTCATCTTAGCCGCAGAGGCCGCTCATCACTAGTCAAAGCGTCGCCCTGGTCAACCGACTAGGCATAATAAAGGGCGCGGGGAATCCCCGCGCCCTTCAGGACGATGATAGACGCGCAGCGATTACTCTGCGACGACGACCACGCGTACCGTTGCGTCCACTTCAGCGTGCAGGTGAAGCGCAATGTCGTACTCGCCGGTCTGGCGAATCGGGCCTAGCGGCATACGCACTTCGCTCTTGGACACTTCGATGCCCGAAGAGGAAATGGCGTCTGCCAGGTCGCGAGGACCGATCGAGCCAAACAGCTTACCTTCATCGCCCGCTTTAGAGACCAGCGACAGTTCGATGTCGTTGAGCTGTTCAGCGCGCGCTTCGGCTTCTGCCTTGCGCTCGGCCGCTTGAGCTTCAAGCTCAGCACGCTGGGCTTCAAAAGCCGCAACGTTGTCTTTCGTTGCCGGTACTGCCAGGCCGTAAGGCACCAGGTAGTTACGACCATAACCAGGCTTGACGGTGACCTTGTCACCTAAGCCGCCCAGCTTACCAATCTTGTCGAGCAGAATGACTTCCATCTCGTAAACCTCTAGTCAGTTGCTGCGGGCAAGGCGTGCGCGAATGTTCGCGAATGTATCTATCAGCCCCAACAGCAGCACAATGAGAATCGTGGGCCAGGTCGTGATCAGCAGCACATAGAAGGCCACCAGCCACAGCCCGTTCATCCCCTTTAATCCAACAACACCATGCACTAATGCAATACCAGCCACCAGCAGCGGAATCCATGCCAGCATCGCCAACGCGGAGATGCCTAACACCATGCTGACCACACTAAGGAGAATCAGCACGATCAGTTCCTTGGGAGCTAAACGCAGCCCATGAAACTCCTCGCGGAAGCCACCCGGGTTATACAGCCCAGCCTGCCAGCTACGCGCCAATGCCAGACAGGCGATCGCGGCAAGCAACACCACAAACCCGGTAACGCCACCAACCACTAGCCCAGCCAGCTGCTGAGTGTCGTAGCCTTGTGCGGCGAAGTCGTCGAGCATCCGGTCGACTTCCTGCGACCCCTGGCGGAGCTGTTCGAGCATCTGCTCGGTGCCGGCCGGTGGGCTGAAAATGCCGAGCTGCACCATCACGGCGGCGGCAAGCGCGCCGAGAATCAGCGCTTCGCTCCAACGCATTCGCTCGCGCAGAACAACGGCCATCAGTGTCACCAGCAAGATACTGGCTAACGGAATCACATCGCCCTGCACCCACCACATGCCGGCGGGCAGCGCCGCGGCTACCGTCACGGGCAGCGCCTGGGCAAACCCTCGGCGTAGCGTCACCAATGCACTGATGGCCGCTCCCAGCCAGAACAGCCAGGGCACGAAAGTGGCTAACGCTGCCCCGCCTGCGGCGTAGGGCGTACCACGCATTAACCATCGCGCCAGTGCTAGCATCACGTTAAACGCTTACTGGTGGCTGTCGGAATAGGGCAGCAGCGCCAGGTAGCGCGAACGCTTGATAGCCGTTGCCAGCTGACGCTGGTAGCGTGCTTTGGTGCCGGTGATACGGCTAGGAACAATCTTACCGGTTTCGGTGATGTAAGCCTTCAGCGTGTCGAGATCTTTATAGTCGATCTGCTTGACGCCTTCGGCAGTGAAGCGGCAAAACTTACGGCGACGGAAAAAACGTGCCATGGAATAAGCTCCTTGGATTACGTGCAGTGAATAAAATTAAGCAGATTCGCTTTCTTCAGATTCAGCTTCAGCGCGCGGCTTTTCTTCGCGACGCGGACGCTTCTCTTCTGCCGGCTTCATCATCGGCGATGCTTCGGTCACGGCTTCTTTACAGCGCACGACCAGGCTGCGGATGATGGCATCGTTGAAGCGGAAGATGTTCTCGATTTCGTCGAGCGTCTCACCGGTGCATTCAACGTTCATCAGCACGTAATGGGCTTTGTGGATCTTGTTGATCGGGTAAGCCAGGTGACGACGGCCCCAATCTTCCAGGCGATGCACAGTGCCGCCGCTTTCGGTAACGAGGCTGGTGTAGCGCTCGACCATTGCAGGGACTTGCTCGCTTTGATCCGGGTGGACCATAAACACGATTTCGTAATGACGCATGGGATCTCCTTGCGGTTTGACAGCTTCTTATGCGCGGGCGCTTGGCAACACGACATAGAAGCAAGGAGTTAACTGAATGCCGTCGCGCACTGAACACTTCAATGGCATTGGCATCAAGCAGAACAACGACTTGTAAAGCCGTACGTAGCAACCGTCCATAAGGACGAGCGCCCGTTTGCCAGGCAAACGGGCGCATGCATTTTAGTGGGGGTGGGGTTAACTTGCAAGCTGACGCTGGCGTACCGCCTCAAATAAGCAGATACCCGCCGCCACGGAGACGTTGAGGCTCGACACCTGCCCGGCCATGGGCAGTTTCGCCAGGTTATCGCACGCCTCGCGGGTCAGGCGGCGCATGCCCTTGCCTTCAGCGCCCATGACCAGCGCGGTCGGACCCGACATATCGATGTCGTACACGCTGGCGTCGGCCTCGCCGGCGGTGCCGGTAATCCACACGCCCGCGTCCTTGAGCTTCGCCATCGTACGGGCCAGGTTGGTGACCTGATACACCGGCACGACTTCGGCAGCGCCACAGGCCACTTTGCGCACGGTGGCGTTCAAGGGCGCGGCCTTGTCTTTCGCAACGATCACGCCGTGGGCCCCGGCGGCGTCGGCGCTACGCAGGCAAGCACCGAAGTTGTGCACATCGGTCACCCCATCCAGCACCAGCAGCAACGGCGGCGTGTTCGACGGCCAGGCGCGCAGCTTGAGCCAGAGCGACTCTTCGCTTTCGGGTGTCAGCGGCGGACAGAAGGCCACCACGCCCTGATGCGAAGCCCCCTGGGTCAGCTGATCCAGCACGGCCCGTGGGTGCTCTATGATGCGCGCACCCTGGCCACCCGCCTGGGTCAGAAGCTCGCTCAACCGGTTGCCGGCCCCGTGCTGCACCCAGATTTCCCTGGGCGCTTCACCGCGCTCGAGCAGGCTCTGCAAGGCGTGAACGCCGTACACCTGATCGAGGCCATCCGGGGTGTTCGGGCGCTTCTGTGAGGCTGGCGACTTCATGCTCAACCCTTGTTCGGTGATGGCTTGCGCGGCCCTTTGCGCGTGCGCCGAGGACCACGACGCGTATCGGGCTTATCCTTGTTCGACTTGTCCTTGGCCGGCTTTTCATTGCCGCCCTTGCTAGCCGTCTTGGCGCTATCGGTCGACGGCTTTTTACGCGGCTGGCGACGCGGACGCGGCTTCTCGTCGGTCAAGGCAAAATCGATCTTGCGGTCGTCCATATCCACGCGGGCCACCTGAACGCTCAAGCCATCGCCCAGGCGATAGGTGGTGCCGGTACGTTCACCTTTCAGACGGTGTTTTTCCGCTTCGTAGTGGTAGTAGTCCGACGGCAGCGAGGTGACGTGCACCAGGCCTTCGACGTAAAACGCGTCTAGGCGGACGAAAAGGCCGAACTGGGTGACCGAGGCAATGGTGCCATCGAAGGTTTCGCCCAGCTTGTCGGACATGAACTCGCACTTGAGCCAGCTTTCCACGTCGCGGGTGGCGTCGTCGGCACGGCGCTCGGTCATGGAGCAGTGCTCACCCAGTTCGAGCATCTGCTCGAAGGTATACGGGCACCACTTGCTCGGCGGCTCGACCGGAGCGCTTTCGACCCGCAGCACGGTATTGGTCTGGCGCGGCCCGCGAATCACCGAGCGAATCGCCCGGTGGACCAGCAGGTCGGGGTAGCGACGAATCGGCGAGGTGAAGTGCGCGTAGGCCTGGTAAGCCAAGCCGAAGTGGCCTTCGTTCTGCGGCGAATACACGGCCTGATTCATCGAGCGCAGCATGACGGTCTGGATGATATCGAAATCGGGACGGTCGGCGATGGTCTCGCGCAGCGCCTGATAATCCTGGGGCGTCGGCATATCACCGCCGCCCACCGAAAGCCCCAGTTCATTGAGGAACAGGCGCAGCTTGTCGAGCCGCTCGGGGGTCGGCCGTTCGTGGATACGATACAGCGCCGGCAGGTCGTGCTTGTCCAGGAAGCGTGCGGTGGCCACATTGGCCGCCAGCATGCACTCTTCGATCATCTTGTGCGCGTCGTTACGGCTGCGCGGCACGATCTTGTCGATCTTGCGCTCGTCGTTGAAGATGATCGCCGTTTCGGTGGTATCGAAATCGATCGCCCCGCGCTCTTCCCGCGCCTGACGCAGCAGCTTGTAAAGCTCGTGGAGATTTTCCAGCGGCTGAACCAGCCCGGCATGCTCCTCGCGCAGCGCCTTGCCTTCTTCGCTGTCCTCCTCGAGCATCGCCGCCACCTTGTTATAGGTAAGGCGTGCATGGGAGTTCATCACCGCTTCGTAAAAACGGTAGCGGCTGATGGTGCCGGTCTTCGAGATATTCATCTCGCAGACCATGACCAGGCGATCGACATGCGGGTTTAGCGAGCACAGCCCGTTGGAGAGCAGCTCAGGCAGCATGGGAACGACCTGGCCCGGGAAGTATACCGAGTTACCCCGGGTGCGCGCTTCGTCATCCAGCGGGGTGCCGGGGCGCACATAGTGAGAGACGTCCGCAATCGCCACCAGCAACTTCCAGCTACCCGACTTGGTTTTCCAGGCGCAGACGGCATCGTCGAAGTCCTTGGCGGACTCGTCATCGATGGTCACCAACGGCGTATCGCGCAGGTCGACCCGGTGCTGTTTGTCGTCCTCGAGCACTTCCGCGGAAATCTCGCTGATTTGATCGAGCACTTCGGGCGGAAACTCGGCAGGAATTTCGTAGCTGCGAATGGCGATATCGATTTCCATACCGGGATCCATGCGTTCGCCCAGCACTTCGATCACCTCCCCTACCGGCTGCGTGCGGGTCGCGGGCTGCTGAACGATCTTGGCCGAAATCACCTGACCGTCCTTGGCACCGCCGCAAGCGCTATGCGGAATGATCACTTCCTGGGTAATCCGCGGGTTTTCCGGGATCAGGATGCCGAACTCAGGGGTATTGCTGCGATACACGCCGACGATGGTCTGGGTGTTGCGCGAGATGACGTCGGCAATGGTGGCTTCGTCGCGGCCACGGCGGTCACGGCCGCTGACCCGCACCAGAACGTGATCGCCGTGGAACACGCGGCGCATCTGGCGTGGCGGCAGCACCAGGTCAGGCTTTTTGCCATCGTCACGCAGCAGGAAGCCAAAGCCGTCGCGGTGGCCGAGCACCTTGCCCTTGATGAGGTCGAGCTTGTCGATCAGCGCGTAGGCGCCACGACGGTCGCGCAGCACCTGGCCGTCGCGTTCCATGGCAGCCATGCGACGACGAACGGCTTCGTGGTGGTCTTCGTCTTCCAGGCCCAGCAGACGGCTCATTTCTTCATGCGTGATCGGTTTACCATACTGCTCTAGCGCGGCGAGCAGATACTCGCGGCTAGGCGCAGGGTTATCGTACTTGTGCGCCTCGCGCTCGGCGTGCGGATCATCACTCAATGTCCAGTACTTCATGCGACCAACATCCTTGATTGCGTTAGCGGGAGGCGTAAAAAATGCGCGGACGAGGTATGTCTCGAGCGGGGGGATTCAGCATTCACGAGGCTGAAAAAAGTCGTATTTTGTTTAATCATGGCGGCAGTATAGCGCCGTGGCGCCCATCACCCAACCACCTTGGCCATGATTCTCGTTTCAATGCGTTAAAAACCCGCGCTTAACGCTTGCATTTAAGCAATACACGGGTATCATACGCGCCACTTGCCCAGATGGCGGAATTGGTAGACGCGCTAGCTTCAGGTGCTAGTGTCCGTATGGACGTGGAGGTTCAAGTCCTCTTCTGGGCACCAATCATATTCGTGTTATCCCCTTTCCACGGGTTGATTGGTGTATCAAGTTGTTGTTCGCCCAGGTGGCGGAATTGGTAGACGCGCTAGCTTCAGGTGCTAGTGACCGTATGGTCGTGGAGGTTCAAGTCCTCTCCTGGGCACCAATCGAACACAACTGATCGAGTAACATGATGCGCCCAGGTGGCGGAATTGGTAGACGCGCTAGCTTCAGGTGCTAGTGACCGTATGGTCGTGGAGGTTCAAGTCCTCTCCTGGGCACCATCGATGGATGCCCGCATCATTCAGCACTTCATTTCTTGTTTTTATTTTCTTTGTTACCGCACTACCTTCACTTCAACTTTGCTTTTCTCGCTCACTGTCCGGCTTATTGATAACGCCCTGGCCGCTTGGCGACCTCTTCCAGTGCCCAGCCCTCAGTGCGGATATCGCCTTCCAGAACGCGCTCTACGCTGTCATCCAGTTCATGGAAAAAATCCAGCCCGGTTTGCGCTTCGATTTCATCGATGCTGACCAGATAGTCGTCCAGCGGCTCGTTGCCGCGAACGTCCTGGGGCATGACGAACGCCAGGGCGAGCGGCGCACTTTCATGCGGGGCAACGATGATCTTATAGAACGCCTCCGGCACCTGGACCAGCCCGACCCGATTAAACACGTTATCCATGAAGGGTTCGGGGAAAATCGGCCCGGTAATCACCTGCAAGCGATCGAAGCGCGGCGCAAAATGATCCATCACCGCCTCTTCCAGACGCTGCCAGAGCTGCCGGTTGAGGTTGGGGCGCTGCGGGGTCATGTTGCTCATGTAGAAGGTATCGAGCTGGGCGCTACGCCCGTGCACGGCGGCAATGGCATAGTTGGGCGCCAAGTGACCGCGGTCGTAGCCGCTGCCCGAGTAGCTGTCGGTGCCCACCGGCCAGAGGGTGCGCCAATCCGGTCGGAAATCGGGCCGCGAGCCAATCCGCGAATCATCGACGGCGGCCACCTGGTAGCTGACCCACAGCGGGTTGACGCGGACGTCCGACCAGCCGACCAGAAAGCCGTCATTGCGCAGCACGCGGTGGAAAGACTGGAGGCTCAAGGCTTCCCAGGTGGGCACGCCCTGCCAGGTGTAGGCATCTTTATGCTGGCGTTCCTGGTACTGCCATAGCACGGTGCCCAGTGCCACGAACAGCACGAGGATCCCCATACGTCTGGCTTGCCGACGCCAGCCCAAGCGCAATCTACTCACTACCACAACTCCACATCGGCGACGGTCAAGCGACGCATGGTCAAAGGCCGGTTACCAGCCGAGTGAAAACATGGTTTCCAGATCGTGGCGCGAATGCACCTGCATGGCGTTGAGCGTTTCGGTATCGCTGATGCCTTCCACTGCGTTGAGTCGCTCGGTGACCAGGTCGGCCAGGCTTTCAAAGTCGCGCGTGCGCGCAATGGCGACCAGGTCGTAGCGGCCGCAGGTCGAGTACACCTCGCTGATACCGTCGACATCCGCCAAACGCTCAGCGACGGCTTTCACTTGGCCTTTCTCGGTATTGATCAGAATGACTGCGTTTTGCATCGCGCCCTCTTCTATGTCGGTATTAGGTACGGCTCAATTATTGCGCGAGTATAACAGGGCCCTGGCAACGGGCGTAGTCGCTTGGGTAGGGGTTTGACCAGCCGATTGAACCGCGTGACCAATTGTCGCTGTGATAGCGGGCGTATTCGCACTCCACCCTGGCTTCCGCTAGGATGAAGACAAGCACTTGTTACATTGAGTGCTGTATAATAAATAACCATACCGTGACGAGACGTCAGACGATGACGACAAGGAGAGACCATGGCCAATCAGAGCCGACGTGCCTTCATGCGTAACAGCATGCTAAGCCTTGCTGCCTTGCCGCTAGGGGCGGGTATCTTGTCTAAAAAGGCCTTTGCCCAGGAGCTGCCCCGCCTGGATCCGTCCTCCAGCAATGCCCAGGCGCTGAACTATGTGGAAGACGCAGCAGATGCCAGCGATCACCCGGCCTACGAAGAGGGCCAGCGGTGCGATAACTGCATGTTCTACAACGCCGACAATGAAGGCTGCCAGCTTTTCCCCGAAAACAGCGTAGAGCCCGCCGGCTGGTGCCAGTCATGGGTCGAGCAAGGCTAGCGCCCTTGTATTGATGTCGGCAGGGGCGCCCTTCCCCCCTGCCGCCCCTTAAGCTATCAGCTATTGTCTTGGCTCGGCTCTTCCACTGGCCAGCGATAGCGACGCGTCACACGCCCCTCCTCCATCGATACCAGATGAACGGGAAACCCCCAAAGCTTTTGCAAATGCCGAATCACGGGATACACGCTTCTCGCCAGCGGGCGGCGGCTGTCCTGAACGTGGTGCAGCGTCAGCGAGCGATCACCGCGAATGGCGGCTTCCACCACCTGAATGTTGGGCTCGCGCACGGATAGCGCATACTGAGTCGCCAGCGCTTCGCGTACCTGTCGGTAGCCCTGTTCATTGTGAATGGCGGCCACCTCCAGCATTTCCTCCTGATCGTCATCCACCACTAGAAACAGTTTGTGGTCGCGCATCACTTTGGGCGACAGGAACTGCTGGATGAACGATTCGTCCTTGAAATTGCGCATGGCAAATTCAAGCGTTTCCCGCCAGGGCGTGCCGGCAATATCAGGAAACCAATGACGATCCTCCTCGGTAGGCGCCTCGCAGATACGCTTGATATCCATGAAAATGGCAAAGCCCAGGGCATAGGGATTGATACCGCTGTAGTAAGGGCTGTCAAAGGCCGGCTGATTGATCACCGCCGCATGGGACTGCAGGAACTCGAGCATCAGCCCTTCATTGACATGGCCGTCGTCGTATAGGCGATTCATCAGCGTGTAGTGCCAGAAGCACGCCCAACCTTCGTTCATCACCTGGGTCTGCCGCTGGGGATAGAAGTACTGCGCCAGCTTGCGCACGATGCGCACGATCTCACGTTGCCAGGGGGCCAGCAGCGGCGCGTTTTTCTCGATAAAGTAGAGCAGATTTTCCTGGGGCTCCGGCGGGTAGCGGCCACCGCTATGCAGTCCCAATGGGTCATCCGCCTCGGACGATAAACTGCCGGGGAGCTGTTCGCCGTCTTCCGGGGTATCGGGGATGGTGCGCCACAGCAGGTTCACCTGGGTTTGCAGGTACGCTTCCCGCTCCTCCTGGCGCTTGGCTTCTTCCTCGGCGGAGATCGGCGACGGCCGCTTGTAGCGGTCCACACCATAGTTCTGAAGCGCATGGCAGGCATCCAGCAGCTGCTCGACCGCCTGCACGCCGTGACGCTCTTCACACCGGGCAATGTAGTGACGGGCGAACACCAGGTAGTCGACGATGGACTCCGCATCGGTCCAGGTACGAAACAGGTAGTTGCCCTTGAAGAAGGAATTATGCCCGTAACAGGCGTGGGCCATGACCAGCACCTGCATCATCAGGGTGTTCTCTTCCATCAGGTAGGCAATGCAGGGGTTGGAATTGATCACCAGCTCGTAGGCCAGCCCCATCTGGCCGCGCTTGTAGGCCTGCTCGACCGCTAAAAACTGCTTGCCGAACGACCAGTGGTGATACCCCACCGGCATCCCCACGCTGGCGTAGGCGTCCATCATCTGCTCGGTGGTAATCACTTCGATCTGGTTGGGGTAAGTATCCAGCCGGTATTCATCGGCCAGACGCGCGAGCTCCTCGTCGAATTGTTCCAGCACGCGGAAGTTCCAATCGGAACCGGTCGCGATGGGTTGGCGGGTGGCAGTCATGGCGCACTCCTCAACGGGCGGTCAGCGCTGCTGGCTCAAGCGGCGCTTAAAGAGTTCACGGAAGACGGGGTAGATATCCCCGGCCTCGACAATCTGGCGCATGGCAAACTGCTCGGGAAAGCGCGCGGCCACGGTCTCGTATTCCTCCCACAGCGACTGATGATCGTGGGGCGTGATTTCCACATAGGCGTAGTACTGAAGCTGCGGCATCAGCTGCTTGATCAGCAGATCGCGGCACACGTTGGAGTCATCGTCCCAGTTATCGCCGTCGGAAGCCTGGGCGACGTACAGGTTCCACTGCGCGGGTGGATAGCGCTTTTCGATGATGCCGTTGACCAGCGTGAGCGCGCTGGAAACGATGGTGCCACCGGTTTCCCGGGAGTAGAAGAACTCCTCTTCGCTGACCTCCCGCGCCGCCGTGTGGTGGCGGACAAACACCAACTCGACCTTTTCGTAATGCTTCTCCAGGAACAGGTACAGCAGCAGAAAAAAGCGCTTGGCGATGTCCTTGTGGTTTTGCGTCATGGAGCCGGACACGTCCATCACGCAGAACATCACCGCCTGGCTCGACGGCTGCGGCTGGGCGGATAGCTGGTGATAGCGCAGGTCGTAGGTGTCGATAAACGGCACCGCTTCGATGCGTTTTTCCAGGCGCTCGATTTCCGCCTTTAGCTCGGCGATACGCGCCGGGTTGCGCAGCACGGAATCCTTGCGCTCCTCGGCCTCAAGCGCTTGCTGGGCTTCTCTCAAAGCGCGCTTGATGGGCGCGCGCATGGCGATACGTCGCGCGTAAGCCTCGCGCATCGAGCGGGTAATGCTAATTCGCGAGGGCACGCCATCCCGGGCCAGGCCGGCGCGCACCATCTTAACTTCCTGGAGCGACTTGAGCGGTTTGCGCTGCAGATGGGGGAGCTCCAGCCCATCGAAGACGAAGTCCAGAAACTCCTCGCGGCTCAGGGTAAAAGCAAACTCGTCGGTACCCTCGCCCTGATCGGAGGCGCCGCCCTCCCCCGCACCGCCAGCGCCCCCCTGGCCCGGCGGGCGGCGAATCTTGTCTCCCGCCAGGAACTCTTTATTGCCGGGGGAGACGATTTCCCGCGCGCCCCCCGGGCCGTGCTGAAACACTGGCTCGGAAATATCCTTGGTGGGAATCGAGACTTTCTCTCCCCGCTCCATATCGGTGATCGAGCGACGGTTAACCGCCTCTTCCACGGAACGCTTGATATGCTGCCGATAGCGCTCCAGAAAGCGCTGACGATTAACCGCGCTTTTATGCTTGGCGTTGGGCCTGCGATCGATAAAGTAGGTCATGCGACCTCCTAGCTCTTGGCTTAAGCGCTAGCCGCTACTGCGACTTACGGACGCGCAGGTACCATTCCGACAATAGCCGCACCTGTTTTTCGGTATAGCCACGGTCCACCATCCGGGCGACGAAATCTTCGTGCTTCTTCTGGTCGGACTTCGATGCCTTGGCATTAAAGGAGATCACCGGCAGCAACTCTTCGGTATTGGCGAACATCTTGTGCTCGATGACGCCTTTGAGCTTTTCGTAGGACTGCCAGCTGGGGTTCATGCCGTTGTTTTGCGCCCGGGCGCGCAGCACAAAATTGACTACCTCGTGGCGGAAATCTTTCGGGTTGGAGATGCCGGCCGGCTTCTCGATTTTCTCCAGATCCTCGTTGAGTAACTGGCGGTTGAACAGCTCACCGGTTTCGGGATCGCGGTACTCCTGATCCTGAATCCAGAAATCAGCATAGGTGACATAGCGATCAAAGATGTTCTGGCCGTACTCGCTGTAAGACTCGAGGTAGGCGGTCTGGATTTCCTTGCCGATGAACTCGACATAGCGCGGCGCCAGGAACTCCTTGATAAAGCCGATATAGCGTTCGAAGACTTCTGCAGGCAGCTGTTCACGCTCAAGCGCCTGCTCCAGCACATACAGCAAGTGCACGGGGTTCGCGGCGGTCTCCGTGCTGTCGAAGTTGAACACCTTGGATAGGATCTTGAACGCAAAGCGGGTCGACAGCCCCTGCATGCCTTCATCCACACCGGCGGCGTCGCGGTATTCCTGGATCGACTTGGCGCGCGGGTCGGTATCTTTCAGGTTCTCGCCGTCGTAGACGCGCATCTTGGAATAGATACTTGAATTCTCCGGCACCTTGAGCCGCGAGAGCACCGAGAACTGCGCCAGCATGCGCATGGTATCCGGGGCGCAGGGCGCGGCGTTGAGCGACGAATTCTCGAGCAGCTTCTGGTAGATCTTGATTTCTTCGGTCACCCGCAGGCAGTAAGGCACCTTGACGATGTACACCCGGTCGAGAAACGCCTCGTTGTTGCGGTTGTTACGAAACGCCTGCCATTCGGATTCGTTGGAGTGCGCGAGAATCACCCCATCGAACGGAATCGCCCCCATGCCCTCGGTGGGGTTGTAGTTACCCTCCTGGGTCGCGGTCAGCAGCGGGTGCAGCACCTTGATGGGCGCCTTGAACATCTCGACGAATTCCATCAGCCCCTGGTTGGCGCGGCACAACCCGCCGGAGAAGCTGTAGGCATCCGGGTCATCCTGGGAGTAAAGCTCGAGCTGGCGGATGTCGACCTTGCCCACCAGCGAGGAAATATCCTGGTTGTTTTCGTCACCCGGTTCGGTTTTCGAGATGGCAATCTGATTCAGCCGCGAAGGATACAGCCGCACCACCCGGAACTGGGAGATATCGCCGCCATATTCCTTCAGCCGTTTGGCGGCCCAGGGCGACATCACGCTCTTGAGGTGGCGCTGGGGAATGCCGTATTCCTTTTCCAGCAGTTCGCCGTCTTCCTCGGGGGAAAACAGGCCCAGCGGCGACTCGTACACCGGCGAGCCCTTGATCGCATAGAAGGGAATCCGTTCCATCAACAGCTTAAGGCGTTCGGCCAGTGACGACTTGCCACCGCCCACTGGACCCAGCAGGTAGAGAATCTGCTTGCGCTCTTCCAGTCCCTGCGCCGCATGGCGGAAGTAGGCCACGATCTGCTCGATGGCTTCCTCCATACCGTGAAATTCGGCAAATGCCGGGTAGCGGCGAATCACCTTGTTGGAAAAAATACGCGAGAGGCGCGAGTCTTTAGCGGTGTCGATGACCTCAGGCTCACCAATCGCTTCCAGCATGCGCTCAGCGGCGCTGGCATAAACCTTGGGGTCACGGCGACATAGCGCCAGATATTCCTCGAGGCTCATGTCTTCCTGCTGAACGCGGGCAAAACGGTCTTGAACGTGATCAAAGATGCTCATGGAACTCTCCTGTAGCCCATCCCCAGGCGGTCACCGTCAAGCGGCCAATGTCGTAACGGTGTGCCAAACGAGGTATCGCTCTATCAGCGTAGTCAGCATTAGCAAAATGTGATGACTCAAACTTCAACGCTGCGGCGTTAATGCTATGAGCGTAAGGGAAGGAGATTAGTTGCGTTGAAAATAATCGGTTCGCTGATGACTGGATCGACGCAAATGTCACATCCCTTCCTACGCAAAGCGCCGCCTATAAAGAGGCGGCGCCGGTCAGGAAGTGCCAATAAGCAGGGTTATTCAAGCACCGCCTGTATATCGGCCAGCAGCTGGTCGAGCAATTCAACGGTGGTGTTCCAGGCGCATACAAAACGCGCCCCGCCCGCGCCGATGAAGGTATAGAAGGTCCAGTCTCGGGCTTTCAACGCTTCAATGGCGTGAGGCGGCAATTCAACGAACACGCTGTTGGCCTGGGTGGGAAACATCAGCGACACGCCGGGTAACGCCTGCAGGCCTTCAGACAGGTAACGCGCCATGGCGTTGGCGTGCTGGGCATTGGTCAACCAGGCACCGCTTTCCAGCAGGCCAAGCCAGGGGGCGGAGACAAAACGCATCTTGGAGGCCAACTGCCCCGCCTGCTTGCAGCGGTAGGAAAAGTCCTCGGCCAGTTCCCGATTGAAGAACAGAATCGCCTCGCCGAAGGCCAGGCCGTTCTTGGTGCCGGAAAAGCACAGCGCGTCGACGCCTACCTGCCAGGTCAGCTCGGCGGGGGTGGCGTTCAGGCTGGCACAGGCGTTGGCAAACCGCGCGCCGTCCATGTGCAGGCGCAGGTCGTACTTGTCCGCCATCGCGCGAATGGCCAGCAGCTCCTCACGGGAGTAGACCGTCCCCACTTCGGTGGCCTGGGTCAGCGAGATGACCTTGGGCTTGGGGTAGTGGATATCGCTGCGCTTGGTGACCAGCGCTTCGATACCTTCCGGGGTGAGCTTGCCGTTTGCGCCCGGCGAGGTAAGCAGCTTGGCCCCGTTGGAGAAAAACTCCGGGCCGCCACACTCATCCGTTTCAATGTGCGCCAGCTCGTGGCAGATCACGCTGTGATAGCTGCGCCCCATCGCGGAAAGTGCCAGTGAATTGGCCGCGGTACCGTTGAACACAAAAAACACGTCGCAATCGAAGTCGAACATATCGCGAAAGCGGTCGGCGGCACGCGCCGTCCAACGGTCGTTGCCGTAGGCCAGATCATCGGCCTGATTGGCCTCCAGCAGGTATTCCATGGCTTCCGGGCAAATGCCGGAGGTGTTGTCACTGGCTAAAAATCGCGGGGTACACTCCGAGGTCATGGCGATCGTCCTTTTGGGTAGTCCTTTATCTGGCAGTCGTACGACGCAGGCTGGGTGCCACCCGCGTCGTCGTCATCCGTTAGGTTGGCTAACGAATTGGTTGACCAGTCTATCGCCATTTCAACGCTATAAGGAAGCCGCCAGGCGTGTGCCCTGGTCGATGGCGCGCTTGGCGTCCAGCTCGGCGGCTTCGTCGGCGCCGCCGATCACGTGAACGCGCCCACCTGCCTGTTCCAGCGGCGCGATCAACTCACGCACCGACTCCTGGCCCGCGCACACCACGATCGAGGCGACGGCCAGCACCTGCTCCTGGCCCTCGCGTCGGATGTGCAGCCCCTGGTCGTCGATTTTCAGGTATTCACAGCCGGTCAGGGTCTTGACCCCACGTTGCTTGAGCGAGGCGCGATGTACCCAGCCGGTAGTTTTGCCCAGGTATTTGCCGGGCTTTGAGGTTTTACGCTGGAGCATGACGATTTCCCTGGGCGAGGCAGGCGGCTCAGGGGCTTTCAGGCCGCCGCGCTCGCCCACCGCCAGGTCTACGCCCCACTCGTCGCACCAGGCAGCGAGGTCAAGCGTGGGATGCCCCTCATGGGCCAGCAGCTCGGAGACATCGAAGCCGATACCGCCCGCGCCGATCACCGCAACGGTCGGGCCGACACGCTCGGGCTGCTCGATGGCCTCGGCGTAGCTCAGCACGCTTGGGTGGTCGGCGCCGGGTAGCGTCAGTTCGCGGGGCATCACGCCGGTGGCAATCACCACCTCGTCGAACCCGGCCAGCGACTCGACCGTGGCGGTGGTGTTCAAACGCACCTCGACGTCATGCTTGTCGAGCATGACGCGGTAGTAACGCAGCGTTTCGTTGAACTCTTCCTTGCCGGGGATCTTGCGGGCGTAGTTGAACTGCCCGCCAAGCTCATCACGACGCTCGAACAGCACCACCTGGTGGCCCCGGCTGGCGGCGGCCACCGACGTGGCAAGGCCCGCCGGGCCGCCGCCGACCACCGCCACGCGCTTCACTGATTGAGCAGGCGTAAGCGTCAATTCGGTTTCGTGGCAGGCGCGGGGGTTCACCAGACAGGACGTGAGCTTGCCGGCAAAGGTATGGTCCAGGCAGGCCTGGTTGCAGGCGATGCAGGTGTTGATCTCGTCGGCCAGGCCCGCTTCGGCCTTGCGCACCCAGTCCGGGTCCGCGAGAAACGGGCGCGCCATGGACACCATATCGGCGTGCCCTTCGGCCAGCACCCGCTCGGCCACGTCCGGCATGTTGATGCGGTTGGTGGTGATCAACGGAATCGACAGCGCCGCCTTCATGCGCTTGGTCACTTCGCTGAACGCCGCGCGGGGGACGCTGGTCACGATGGTCGGCACCCGGGCTTCATGCCAGCCAATGCCGGTGTTGATCACATCGGCACCAGCGGCTTCGATGGCTTGCCCCAAGGCAACGACTTCCTCCCACGAGCTGCCCTCCTCTACCAGATCGATCATCGACAGCCGGAAAATCACCAGGAAGCGCTCGCCCACGGCGGCGCGGATGCGCTTGACGATCTCGAGCGGGAAGCGAATCCGGCGCTCGAAGTCGCCGCCCCATTCGTCATCGCGCTGATTGGTACGCCGGCAGATGAACTGATTGATCAGATAGCCTTCCGACCCCATGACTTCAACGCCGTCGTAGCCCGCCTGCTGGGCGAGTTTGGCACAGCGCACATAGTCTTCGATCTGCTGTTCGACCTCATCACCGTTCAGCGCGCGGGGCGTGAAAGGATTGATGGGTGCCTGGATCGCCGAGGGTGCCACCAGCTCAGGCGAGTACGCATAGCGACCGGCATGCAGTATCTGCATGCATAAATGCCCGCCCTCGGCGTGCACGGCCTCGACCACCTGCCGATGCTGCACCAGCTGCGACGTATCGGTTAACGCATTGGCGCCCTGAAACACAGCCCCTTCCGCGTTGGGCGCGATCCCCCCGGTGACAATCAGGCCAACGCCGGCGCGGGCCCGCTCAGCGTAGAACGCCGCCAGCCGCTCGAAGCCATTGGGCGCTTCTTCAAGGTTGGTATGCATGGAGCCCATCAACACCCGGTTAGGCAGCGTTAAGTGGCCAACGGTCAGCGGACGAAACAGGTGGGGATACGCAGGCGAATGCGTCATCACGGTTCTCCAGAGAATGAGTCGAACATTATTCAAACAAGCGTATGACATCCTGACCGTGACGTACAGTCCTGGGGTCTTGCTCATCACCGCAAAGCAGGTCACATTACCCGGCTAACGATAAGGACCCCGCTATGCCATTGATGTATTTTCTAGCTCCGCTGACCACCGTGCTGATCTGGTCGGGCAACATGACCATCAACCAGCTCACCGTGGGCGCCATTGCGCCGAGCAGTATCGCCTTTTTGCGCTGGCTGCTGGCCCTGGTCGTCATGACGCCCTTCGTGCTGCCCGCGGCACTGCGCCATCGCGATGAGATTCGCCGCCATTGGCCCAAGCTCGCCTTACTGGGGTTGCTGGGCATGGGATTATGGCAGGGCCTGGCTTACGTGGCAGCGGAAACTACCAGTGCCACTAACATGGGCATACTGGCCGCCATGGTGCCGCTGCTGACGGTACTGCTCAGCGCCTTGATTTTGCGCGAACCGCCCACCCTGGGCGGCATTCTGGGCGGGATAATCGCGTTTATCGGCGTGACCGTTCTGCTCGGCCGCGGCAATCCGCTGTCATTGTTGCAGTTACAGGTAGCCTACGGCGATGCGCTGATGGTCGTGGCCGCCACCTGTTACGCCTTGTACGGGGTCATGCTCAAGCGCTGGTCGATGAACCTACCCCCCTGGGTCATGCTCTATGCCCAGGTGTGCTTTGCCGTGCTCATTTTGCTACCGCCTTACCTGCTGGGCCCGATGACACCGGTGGACAGCCAAAACGTTGGACTCATCCTGTACGCGGGCATTCCGGCATCCATCATTACCACCTTCCTGTGGATGCGCGCGGTGCGCCAGATCGGGGCGAGTCAGGCGAGTATTTTCATCAACCTGATGCCGCTGTTCAGCGCGCTCATCGCCATGGCATTTCTAGGCGAACGGGTTGCCGGGTTCCACTTTATCGGCGGCCTGCTGATATTGGCCGGCGTCATCATGGCGCAGACGCTGACGCGTCCGCTGAAGCACCATTTATCACGCGTTAAGCCTAGCGGTGCCGAGCAATGATACAATGGAGCCAACTGATCCGACGGTAGGATACCTCTACATATGTCCTTAGAAGAACTGCACCTTAACCTCCGCAACCTCGCAAGCGATGACTACGAGCAGCTCAAGACGCTGATGGATGCGGTATATCACGATATCGGTGGTGCCTGGCCCAAGCACACCATCGATAAGCTGATCCAGGAATTCCCCGATGGTCAGATTGCCATCGAGGATGACGGGGTGCTGGTCGGCGTCGCGCTGACCGTGCAGGTGGACTACGACGAGTTTTCCAATCCGCACAAGTACGACGACCTGATAGGCCATCGTGAGATCATTCTCAACGATCAGGATGGCGATGCCATGTACGGGCTGGATATACTCATCCACCCCGACTACCGTGGCTACCGCCTGGGGCGTCGCCTTTACGAGGCCCGCAAGGAACTGTGCCGTTCGCATAACCTGCGGGCGATACTGGCGGGCGGTCGTATCCCTGAATACCATCAGCATGCCGACGAGCTGTCCCCGGCCCAGTACATCGACAAGGTCTCTCGCAAGGAGATCTACGACCCGATTCTGTCGTTCCAGCTGGCCAACGACTTCCAGGTCAAGCGCCTGCTGCGCAAATACCTGCCAGAGGACGAGCAGTCCCGGGGCTATGCGACGCTGCTGGAATGGAACAACATTCTTTTCGAGCCCGCCGAAAGCGTGCTCGATACCCGCCCGACCCAGGTGCGCGTCGGCGCGGTGCAGTGGCAGATGCGTGAATTTTCCTCCGTCGAGGCCGCGCTCCAGCAGATCGAATACTTCGTGGATGCGCTCTCGGATTATCAAAGCGACTTTGCGGTCTTCCCGGAACTGTTCAATGCGCCCCTCATGGGCTTGCAGGACCGCGAGGCTCAGCAGGATCAGATGGGCGCCATTCGCTTTCTGGCTGGCTTTACCGAGCGTTTCGTCACCGAGCTTTCCCGCATGGCGGTGTCCTACAACATCAATATCGTGGGCGGCTCGATGATCGAGGCTCGCGATGATGACCGGCTTTACAACGTCACCTATCTGCTCCACCGCGACGGTAGCGTCGAGAAGCAGTCGAAGCTGCATATCACGCCCCAGGAGCGGCGTGACTGGGTGATCGAAGGCGGCGATGATCTACAGGTTTTCGATACCGATGCCGGACGCGTGGGCATCCTGATTTGCTACGACGTGGAATTCCCGGAACTTGGCCGTCTGCTCGCCGACCAAGACATGGACATTCTGTTCGTGCCCTTCTGGACCGACACCAAAAACGGCTACCTGCGGGTGCGCCACTGCGCCCAGGCGCGGGCCATCGAGAACGAGTGTTACGTGGTGCTGTGCGGTAGCGTCGGCAACCTGCCGTCGATCGAGAACCTGGATATCCAGTACGCCCAGTCGGCGGTGTTCTCGCCTTCCGACTTTGCCTTCCCACACGACGCGGTGCTGGCCGAAACCACGCCCAATACCGAGATGATCTTCTTCTCGGACCTGGACCTTACCCGCCTGACCGTGGTGCGTGCCGAAGGCTCGGTGACCAACCTGAAAGACCGCCGCAAGGATCTTTTCGACCTGCGCTGGCGCGACTGGTCATGGAAGTCAGGCGCCAACCTCGACGACTGATTTGAAGTTAGCTTACTAACTCCAATCAGCCATCAAAAGTAGGATCGGAATCAGCCCGAAGCGGGGGTTATTCGCCAGGGATGGCGAATGTAGCGCCCAGGGATGGGTTTACAGCGCCCCCGCGGAGGGTTGTTCCGATCCGGGCGACTGACTGATTAGTCAGGCCAGACAAGGTGTCGGGGCACCCGCCCTTTGGCATCAAACACGACGCCTTCGTCGCGCAATTTTTGATGCTGGCGGACGGCGCCGCCATGATCGGCAAGCTTCAGCGATGCGGCGATGACCCGGTGCCAGGGTAGCTGGTGGCCGTCGGGTAGATGACGCATCGCCGAGCCGACCATGCGCGGCGTCGCGCCCTCGGTCATGGCCGCAATCCGCCCGTAGGTCGTCACCCGCCCCGCCGGAATCTGGTCGACAATGGTGTAGATCTGTTCGAGCAGTTCAGGACGGGGCATGGTCGTGTCTCCGGCTACCGAGGGTTAGCGTTTATCGTGGCGGGCCGGCCAGGCATTGGGGTCCACCTTGTTCTTGAGCTTGGGAAAGCGGCTGGGGTCGAACACCGGCTCTTTACCGGCCTTGAGCTGCTCGTCGTAGTCACGGAACAATGCAAATGCTACCGGCGACAGCAGCAGGATCGCCACCAGGTTAATGATGGCCATCATGCCCATCGACAGGTCGGCAAAGTTCCAGATCGCCCCGAGGCTTGCCACGGAACCAATCATCACCATGGCCAGTACCGCTAAACGATAGACCAGCACGGCCATGGGCGCACGGCGTCCCGCCAGGTACTCGATGTTCGATTCGCCATAGGAATAATTGGCGATCACCGAGGTAAACGCAAACAGCAGGATGGCAATGGCCACAAACATGCCACCCCAGTCGCCGACGTGGCTGGAAAGCGCCATCTGCGTCAGTTGGATGCCGTTGTTTTCATCGCCCGCCAGCAGCTCGGGCCCTGCCATGATGATAATCGCAGCGGTCGCCGTACAGATCACCAGAGTATCGATAAACACGCCGAGCATCTGGATAAAGCCCTGGGCGGCCGGGTGATCGGGGCGGGTAGTGGCCGTTGCCGCGGCATTGGGTGCCGAGCCCATGCCCGCTTCGTTGGAGAACAGACCGCGCTGAATACCGTTGATGATGGCCTGGGACACCGCGTAACCCACGGCACCGCCAGCCGCTTGTTCGATACCAAAGGCGCTTTTGATAATGGTGCTAAACGCGCCCGGTAGCTCGCTAATGTTGAGCGCTACCACTACCAGCGCCAAGGCCAGATAAAGCAGCGCCATCAACGGCACGACCAGTTCAGCCACTTTGGCGATGGATTTCAGGCCACCAAAGATGATCGGCGCGACCACCGCCATCAGCACAAGGCCCATGGCCCAGGTGGGAATCGCAAAGGCCTGCTCCATTGCCTGGGCGATGGAGTTGGCCTGGACGCTATTGAACGCCAGGCCAAAGGCAATAATCAGACAGATCGAGAACAGCACCGCCAACCAGCGCATGCCCAGGCCGCGTTCGATGTAACGCGCAGGGCCGCCACGAAAGGTATTGTCACCGTGATCGGTTTTATAGGCCTGAGCCAGCGTCGATTCGACAAAGCTGGTCGCCATGCCCACGATAGCGGTCATCCACATCCAGAAGATCGCGCCGGGACCGCCGAAATAGATCGCCACGGCGACACCCGCCAGATTGCCGGTACCCACCCGGGCGGCCAGACTGGTCGACAGCGCCTGGAACGACGAGATACCGCCGCTGCTCTGACGCGAACTACGCAACAGCTTGAACATGTGACCGAAATAGCGCACTTGAATGGCGCGGGTCATCACGGTGAAATAGAGGCCCGCACCAATCAGCAGATAAATCAGCACGCTGCCCCATAGCAGTCCATTGCCGCGATCGATGAATGACGTGATGAGCGGGGGAAGGGTAAAATCCATGCTTCTTGCGCCTTTTTAGTTCATTGGAGGCGCATCATTCTTCACGAATGCACTAAAATGGCAAGAAAATTGGCCAAATTGGTCATTAACAGTGAATAAAACTGACTAGATAGCTTTCTGCAACCATTGCCACACCGTTTCGGCGTCTTCACTGACGTTGCGTCGGCTGGGCCTCACCAGCCAGAATCGCTCCTCGCTGGGCACGCTGATCGAAAACGGGGCCACCAGATCATCGCGCTGCTCGAGCAGACGACGGTGCGTCAGGGCAATCCCTCCCCCCTGGCTTGCCAGCGCTAGCGTCATCACCTGATTATCGCAGGTCAAGGCGTGACAATGTGCTTCCAGGTGCGCCACTCCCGCCGTCTGCAACCAACCGGGCCAGCCGACCCCAAAGCCCACCGCATGCAGCAGCGTATGTCCGGCCAAGTCCTCCGGTGCGCTCAGCGTTGCGGCGATCGCGGGGGTACAGACGGGCAATAGCTGCTCGTCGCCGAGCGGGCACATCTCGACTCCGCTCCAGTCGCCCCGCCCGTAGCGAATTTCGATATCGGCGCCCTCCGGACCAAAATCATCGGGCCAGATGGCGCTGACCAGACGCAGCGATAGGTGGCGATGTTGACGATGCAGCTGAATCAACCGGGGCGCCAGCCACGACTGCTGAATGACCGGCGTTGAGCGCAGCGTGATCGGCTGTTCGATGGTCATGCCGAATACTTCCGAGGTGCCCTCGCTGATCCGCGCGAAGGCATCGTGAATACTCGGCAGCCAGGCCTGCCCGGCGGGCGTAAGGGTCAGACTTCGGGCATGCCTGACGAACAGCTTCTGGCCCAGACGATCTTCCAGTAACCGAATGCGCTGACTGATCGCCGCCTGTGTCACCCCCAGCTCGTTACCGGCAGCGGTAAAGCTGAGCGTTCGGGCGGCGGATTCGAAGGCCTGTAGCCACAGCAAAGGCGGCAATGCACTCATGAAAAAGTAACCTATAAGCTGAATGAGGTCTTAGGGGTCAGATTAATCGTTTGTCACTGCCATTGCGACTGCGCATCCTAACACCACGTTATTTAGTTCTACGTCGGGAGAAAGTGATGAACAGTGCCGTTTTTGCTGAAGAGCAACGCCAAGCCCCCCAAATGGGCGAGCTAGCCCCCTACCAGGACGGTCCATTGCTGGCTGAGGCGGTGCCCACCGACGATGGAATTCAGCTAACTTGGCAAGATGGACAACACACCACTCTTCCCCTGCTGTGGCTACGCGACCATTGCGCCTGCCCCGCTTGCCGTCACCCGCAAACCCGCGAGCGCCTTTACCTGCCGCTTGACGATATCCGTGAAACACCGGCTATCGAACTGGCCGACGGGCATCTATACCTGACGTGGCAGGATGGCCACGAGAGCGCCTTTCACAGCGGCTGGCTCTACCAGCGCCGCCCGGAAACCGAACTGCCCTCGGCCGTTCCCGCACTGTCGCCCTGGCAGGACCGGTTCACACCCGAGCGTATTCGCCACGCCGACTTCCTGACGCCCGAGGGCGAAAAAGCCTGGCTGACCGCCATGCTGCGCGATGGCCTGGCGTTGATTACCGAAGGCCCGCTGGTGGAAGAAGAAGTCAGCCGCCTGGCAGAGCGCATCGGCCCCCAGCGAGCCACCAACTTTGGCGCGCGTTTTGATGTTCGCTCGAAGCCGAACCCCAACAACGCTGCTTACACGGCGGTGGGCCTGCCGCTGCATATCGACCTGCCAAACTGGCGCCAGCCGCCCGACATTCAGCTGCTGTATTGCCTGCAAAACGAGGCCAGCGGCGGCCAATCGCTGTTTGCCGATGGTGCGCGCGTCGCCAACGCGCTGCGCGAGCAGGATCCGGAAGCCCTGGCCATCCTGAGCGACACTCCGATCGATTTTCGTTTCCAGGATGAAACCCACGACATTTCAGTGCGCGCGCCGGTCATCAAGCTCGACGACGACGGCAATCTCGTCGAAATGCGCCTCAACAACTGGATTCGCGACACCCTGCACCTGCCGGCGCCCAAGATGGCCGCCTGGTATCGCGCCTACCGTGTGCTCTGGCAGCTATTCCACAGCGAAGCTCACCAGATCGAGTTCACGCTGCGTCCCGGCGAGATGGTCGCGTTCGACAACCGCCGCGTGCTGCACGGACGGCGTGAATTCGACCCCAACAGCGGCGCCCGCCACTTGCAGGGCACCTATCTGGACCGTGACATGCTCGCCTCTCGGCTACGCGTGCTCGCGCGCAACGACTAAGCATAAAATAAACCCAAGCAAGGAGATCCTATGACACACCTCAAGCCACTCGCCTCGGGCATTGCCCTGGCCAGCGCCGCCCTGTTTGCCTCGGCGGCCCAGGCCGACGACCAAACCCTCGACTTTGGCGTGCCCGCCTGGCCAGGCATTACCGTCAAAACCGCTATCGCCGAGCAACTGCTCAACCCTTTGGGTTACGAGACCAGCACTCAGGAAATCGGCTTACAGGTGGTTTATCAAGGTATTGAAAGCGGCGATGTCGATGCCTTCCTGGGTGCTTGGCTGCCCGCCCAGCGCGACATGTTCAACCCGCGCAAAGAATCCGGCGTGCTCGTCGACGTGGCCAACAACGTCGACGGCGCCCAGATGACGCTGGCCGTGCCCGAATATCTCTATGAAGACGGCCTGCAAACCTTTGCCGACCTTGATGACTATCGCGACCAGCTAGATGGCGATATCCATGGCTTTGGTGCTGGCTCTGCGGCCAGCGAGATTCTTAACAAAGCGATTGATAACGACACCTGGGGACTGGGTGACTGGCAACTGGTCGATACCAGCGAAGTTGCCATGCTATCCGCCGCGCGGGATGCGATTTCCCGGGAAGAACCCATCGTATGGGTTGGCTGGACGCCGCACTGGATGAACCTTGAGCTGCCGATGCGCTATCTCGACGATACCGAAGACCTGTTCGGCGAGAACAATGGCGAAAGCGAAGTGCTTACGCTACTGCGTGCCGACTACGCCGATGCCAACCCCAATGTAGTGACATTCTTCGAGCAGTTCACCTTCACTGCCGAAGAACAGAGCTGGATGATTCAGCAGTTCGGCCAGGAAGAGCGTGAGCTGGACGACGTGGCCAGCCAGTGGATCAACGACAACGCAGAGCGGGTTGAAGCCATGCTCGCAGACGTCACCACCACCGACGGCGACCCCGCCTGGCCCGTCATCGAAGCCGAGCTAAACGACTGAGGAAGCAGGCAACCTTACCTCCCACCCGTGCGCTAGCGTATGCTAGCGCTTTTCTGTAAACCGGTGGGAACAAGGATGTCACGCACGCTCCTCAAAGGCATAGGCTTGGTGATTACCCTCGTGGCACTGGGCATCATGTGGCATTTGCTGCAGCGCTACGAGGTCCTCACCCAGACCCACCTTACCGACTTGACCCGCACCATTGGCCAGTGGCGCACCGCGCCCTGGATGTTTGCCGCGGTGATCGCGGTATACGTGGGTTCCCTGCTGATTATGTTTCCACTGAGCCTACTGGTCGTGGTGACCGGTTTGCTGTTCGGCCCACTATGGGGAATCGGCTACGCCACGCTGGGCACGCTTGCGTCGTCCGTGGTGTCGTATTGGGCGGGCTATTGGCTCGGGCGCGATGCCCTGATGCGCTACGGCGGTCGCCACCTGCGCGGGCTTTCGGGCTATTTGTCGCGGCGCGGCGTTCGTACCATGACGGTCATCAACCTGCTGCCGCTCGCCCCCTTCACCCTGACCAACATGCTGGCGGGGGCTTTCCACCTCAACTTCCGTGACTACATGATCGGCTCGACGCTGGGCATCGTGCCAGGGCTTGCGGCAGTGATCCTGCTCGGCAGCCAACTCGGCGCCCTGTTTACCGCCGCCTCCTATCAAGAGCTTGGCCTGGCCGTTCTCGGGCTGGCCGCCGGTGTGGGCCTGCTGCTGGGCCTGAAGCGCTACGCGGCGTCACGCACGGCCAGCCGTCGCCAGAACGATCGCTCTTGAGGCTATCAAGCCCGCTTCCGGAATAGCCACTCTGGTTACTTATCGTCGTACTTGGCCAGCACTTCGGCGTAGAAGTGCGTCACCGAGGCGGCAAACCTGGGGATATCGTAATCGGCGGCGAACTGCTGCGCCTGCTGGCCCAGCGTGTCCCGCAGGGCCTTATCCTCGGCCAGCGTCCACACCCGCTGGCCCCATTTCTGTCGATTCTGCGGCGTCTTGAAGCCGTTGAAGCCTTCGCGCACCACGTCATCGATACCGCTGGAGCGCACCGCCACCACCGGTAGCCCCGCCGCCATGGCCTCAAGAATTACCATGCCTTGGGTTTCCGAAGTCGAGGCAAACACAAAGACATCTCCCAGGTGGTAGTAAAGCGCCATCTCATCCGGCGGCACCGCCCCTACCAGCGTGACCTGATCGGCCAGCGCCAGGGTATCGATTTGCGCCTGCAGCGTTTGCCGGTCGGGCCCATCGCCGATCAACAGCAGGTGCAGCTCGTCGTGCCCCTGGCGTTTGAGTTCGGCGAGTGACTCCAGCATGAAGCCAATATTTTTCTCCTTGCTGATGCGCGAGACGCTGATCAGCAAGGTGGCCGACGGGGAAACGTTCAGCTGCGCACGCAATGCCTCCAGGGCATGGGCATCCACGCTGGCAAAGCGCTGGGCGTCGATCCCGGTCGGCTGCACCAGCGTCGGCGTCTTGACCCCGATCATGCGCAGGTACTCTTCTGCCGAGTGCGTCGGCACAATCACCCCCTGGCAGCGGTTCGAGAAGCGCTTGATCAGGTAATGGGAAATCAGGTTGCGGAATAGCGCCCCGGGCAGCGGCACGAAATGCGCGTAGTGCTCGAGGCGCGTGTGGTAGGTATAGACCACCGGCACGCCTAGTCGGCGACCCATCCACAGCCCCATCGAGCCCAGCCAGAAAGGATGATGAACATGAATCACATCCGGCCTGAAGGCACGCAGACAGCGACGAAAACGCACGCTGAAGGGATTGGTCAGGCGAAACTCGCGCTTCTCTCCGAAAGCCATCAGCGTGGGCACGCGGTGGATGGTGTCATCGTCCTGCCAGGTTTCACGGTAGCGGGGTACCAGCAGTTGGACCAGGTGCCCCGCTTCCCGCAGCCCCTGACGCAGGCGCTCCACCGATACCGACACTCCGGACACGAACGGAAAATAGTTGTTCGAGACCATCGCGACCCGCAGCGGCATATCCAGGTAAGGCGTCGGATCGATATCAAAATCCGGATAGTAGTCGCGTTCCTCGAAAATCAGTCGATAGAGCCGCATGGCCAGCAGCGTCAACAGACCGACAATCAGCAAAAAGCGCGGATAGCTGACATAAAAGAAGGCGTAAAGCGTTGACCATACGCTGGTGATCATTCGCCACCAGGCGGGGCTGTCCACATTCAGGCGCACGGGAAACAGGCTGACCGCCTCGTCTTCCACGTTGGTGACCACATAGTGGTGAAAACTGCTGTCGGCATCGATGAGGATGCCTCCCGCGCCACCGGTGGTCACATAATCCACCCCGTTAAGCGTCTGGTGGGAGAACAGCGAGAGATTGGCCGAAAAGACCGTATCCACCGCGTAACGCTCCGACAGGCGCATGATCCCGTCGCTCAGCCGAGCATTATTCAAGTAGTTATCGGATTCGAACAGCGGCGCATCGCTGACCACATTGTGCAGCGGCGCCCCGATGAACAGGAAGCGATGCTGCGCTTCGGAAGCGGCAAGCTCGCGCTCAAGCCAGTCCAGCTGCCACGAGGTGGACGACTTACCGGTGCCATCCAGAAAAATGAAATGGCTATTGCCTGCGACAAACGAATAGAAATGCGGCCCGAAGTATTCGTAAAACCGATAGCTGCCGAAGTCGCTGTCCTCATTCTCTCCATAGGTCAGCAAATACGGCACGTCGAGCAGCTCCAGGCTCTTGTAGATCGCTTGATAGCTTTCCTGCTGGCCACCGCTGACGGCATTGCCCGCGGAGACAAGAAAGTCGATATCGCCCTGATTGATCAGCGGGACGATCTCGTCCTGAAACACATTGACCGAGTTATTGATATTGCCCACCACGGCAAAACGGTAATCGTCGCGCCCTGACAAGGCGTCACGGATATCGGCCACCTGCCGGGTGTGCAGCGACTCGAATTGCGGCTCAGCCACATACAGCCACACCTGATGAATCACCAAGCCTGCTACCAATGCAAGGTTCAGAACAAACAGCAGCCGCAGCCAGCGCAGGCGGGAAAAACGAAAAAGACAACGTCGTGGCATGAGGGGGCAAGGGTCTCTGAGTCAAATGGGCATGCGACCAAACGCGGCTGCGCAGGACTGGCGCCAGAGACTATACAGCAAGCTTTTCAGCGAACACACAGGGCTAACGGCCATTGAGGGTCATGATAACGCGGCGGTCGCCCCCGTGCTCGCGGTGCTCGCCCAGCCAGATGCCCTGCCAGGTACCCAGCGCCAGCCGGCCATCGCGCACCGCCAGTGTCAGCTGCGTGCCCAGCAGGCTTGCGATGACATGGGCCGGCATGTCGTCCGGGCCTTCCAGGGTATGGCGAAAATAGTCCAGCCCTTCCGGCACCAGTCGGCGCATGAAGGCGTCCATATCATGGCGAACATCGGGGTCGCTGTTTTCGTTGAGGGTCAGCGAGGCCGAGGTGTGCAGTAGCTGCAGGTGCACCAGCCCCATGTCGCACTCCTCAAGCCAGGGAAGCGCCTCGACCAGCTCGTGGGTGATAAGATGGAAGCCCCGTGGCCGCTCGGATAAGTGGATCTCATCTTGGTGCCACATAACCATCGCCTTATAGTGAGGGATGCGTTTATCTACTCATTGTTATCGGCGACGTTCAAATTAGCAAACCCACGCCTCATTTCCGGAGCACTCAATGTCACTACCCTGGAAGGCCATCCTGTGCAGCGCGGCTCTGACAGGCTGCACCGGCATCCCTGATGGCACTCAGCCGGTTACCGGCTTCGAGCTCGACCGCTACCTGGGGCAGTGGTATGAAATCGCCCGTCTGGATCACTCCTTCGAGGAAGGGCTTCACTGCGTCACGGCCAACTACAGCCTGCGTGACGATGGCGGCGTTCAGGTGATCAACCGTGGCTACCACCTTGAAAACCAGGAATGGGATGAAGCCGAGGGGCGCGCCTACTTTATCGATGAGCAAGATGTGGGTCGCCTGAAAGTCAGCTTTTTTGGCCCCTTCTACGGGGGTTACAACATCCTGGCTCTGGATGACGACTACCAGTGGGCGCTGGTGTCAGGCCCCAACCGCGACTATTTATGGATCCTGTCCCGCTCGCCGGACATGGATAGCGAGACGGAAAACCGCCTGCGTCAGCGGGCCGCCGAACTGGATTTCCCCACCAACGAACTGATTGACGTCGAGCACGGTGACGTCTGCCCGGAACGCTAGCGGGCACTGTACCGTGCATCAGGGCAACGGCGGTATCCGACCGGCCATCGCCTGCTGCAGGTAGTCGATAAAGGCGCTGATACGCCGGGGAAGATGGCGGCGGTGTTCGAATACCGCATAGAAATCGGCGCGCACCCCCTGCCAGCCGGGTAGCAAAGGAAGCAACGCCCCACTCGACAGGTGCTCGTTGACATCCCACCAGGAACGCAGCATCACGCCGTGGCCATCAAGCGCCAGACGGGTAATCACTTCACCGTCGTTGCTCGCAAGACGCCCGCTGACCTTCACCGATTGCCCGGAACCGGGCGCGTCACAACGCTCAAACCGCCACAGCGGAAAGTCGCTGTCGTTTTCGCGGATCACTAGGCAGCGATGCTCGGTCAGATCGGCAGGTGTCTCCAACACAGGCATTTCTGCAATATACGCAGGCGACGCGCATAGCACCCGGCGATTAGGCAGAAGCCGCCGTGCCACCAGGCGCGAGTCCGGCGGCTCGCCAATGCGAATGCCCACATCAAATCCATGGTCGCTCAAGTTGAGCGGAAAGTTGGTCAGCTCCAGCCAGCTTTCGATACCGGGGTGCGTGCTGCAAAAGTTCGACAGCAGTGGCGCGACATGGCGCCGGCCGAAGCCAAAGGTGGCGTTGACCCGCAACCGCCCACCGAGCGCCTGGCTTGCCGTATCGCCCAGGTCATTTTCCAGCTCGTTGAGCTCGTCAAGAATCAGCGCACCGCGGGAAAGATAGCGCTCGCCCTCGGCGGTCAGCGTCAATCGCCGCGTGGTTCGCGCCGCCAGCACGACGCCAAGTCGCGCTTCAAGCTGCTTCAGCCGTTTGCTGACGGCCGACAGCGACAGCCCCAGCTCCCTCGCGGTGGCGGTCAGGCTGCCCGCTCGGGCCAGCTGCTGAAAAAAAGCCAGATCATCCAGGGGCGACATCGATTCTCCACTTCAAAGCAACAATAGATTGAATAGTAGCCTGATTATCTTCTCGCTGACAGGGACTACACTCATCCCATAACGCGCATCACACACGCATAAAGTCCCAGCAAAACCACCGATCAGAGAAGGAGTCCCCATGACCCATCGAATTGCCGTGATTGCCGGCGACGGCATTGGCACCGAAGTCATGCCCGAGGGCATTCGCGCCCTGGAAGCCGCCGCCAAGCGCTTCAATATCGACCTCGAGTTCACCACTTTCGAATTTGGCAGCTGCGACTACTACCTGGAACACGGCAAGATGCTGCCGGACGACTGGTTCGAGCAGCTAAAAGGCTTCGATGCGCTGTTCTACGGGGCGGTCGGCTGGCCCGACAAGGTGCCCGACCACATTTCACTATGGGGCTCGCTGCTCCAGTTCCGCCGCCGCTTTGATCAATACATCAACCTGCGACCCTGCAAGCTGA
The DNA here is from genome assembly GCA_051750125.1 of Pseudomonadota bacterium. GTDB lineage: Bacteria > Pseudomonadota > Gammaproteobacteria > Pseudomonadales > Halomonadaceae > Vreelandella. The sequence goes on along the minus strand of JBNJJK010000006.1, from coordinate 172,544 downwards.
TGCCCGGAATCAAGAGCCCGCTGGCCGGTCGCGAACCCGGCGATATCGACTTTTACGTGGTGCGCGAAAACACCGAGGGCGAATACTCGAGCATCGGCGGCAAGATGTATGAAGGCACCGAGCGCGAAATCGTCATTCAGGAAACCGTGATGAGCCGCACCGGCGTTGATCGGGTGCTGAAATACGCCTTCGATCTGGCCCAGACACGCCCGCGCAAAAAGCTTACCTCGGCCACCAAGTCCAACGGCATTTCGATCACCATGCCCTACTGGGACGAACGCGTGGCCGACATGGCCCAGCAGTATCCGGACATCGCCGTGGATAAATTCCATATCGACATCCTGACCGCCAACTTCGTCCTGCACCCGGATTGGTTCGACGTGGTAGTGGGCAGCAACCTGTTCGGCGACATCCTCTCCGACCTGGGGCCTGCCTGCACCGGCACCATCGGCATTGCGCCTTCGGCCAATATCAATCCGGAAGGCCATTTCCCCAGCCTGTTCGAGCCGGTCCACGGCAGCGCCCCGGATATCGCCGGCCAGGGCATCGCCAACCCCATCGGGATGATCTGGTCCGGCGCGATGATGCTGGAACATCTGGGTTATAAAGAGGCGGGCGATGCCATGGTGGCGGCCATTGAAGCGGTGCTTAGCGAAGGCGATAGCCAAGCTCTCACCGCCGATGTTGGCGGCCAAGGCACCACGGAAAGCTTGGGCAAAGCGATTGCCACCAAGCTCTCGAACTGAAGGCCAGGCGAACGACATCGGGCGGGCGTATGTAGGCTATTACTGCACCTATGTTCTACATTTATCCTGATAACGGCTGAAACGTCGGTTTCATGCCGTTCATAACAACGCAACCCAACAACAATCAGGATAATGCTATGAAACTTGGACGCCGACAGTTCCTTTCGGCGACGGCTGCCCTGGCCGCTGCCGGTTCGTCACCTCAGCTTTTTGCGTTGCAGGGCTCAAAAGGCCCTGCACCAGAGCGCTATCCCATTGACGCCTGGCAGGTCGAAGATTCTCGCTTCAGTGACTACATGATTTTCAACAGTCCATTGGAGCGCCACTGGAGCGGTGGGCTCTGGGCCGAAGGACCCGCCTGGAACGCCGTGGGACGTTACGTCGTTTTCAGTGATATACCCCGTGCCAAGCAGATGCGCTGGGACGAAGCGACCGGCCAGGTCAGCGTTCTGAGAGACAATGTCGGATACTCTAACGGCAATACCTTTGACCACCAGGGTCGACTGATCGCTTGCGAACACTATCCCTCACGTGTCCTGCGCTACGAATGGGACGGCAGTACCACCATCCTCGCCGAGCGCTATCAAGATAAACCGCTCAACGCACCCAATGATGTGGTTGCCCTACCTTCCGGCGGGGTGATTTTCACTGACCCCGGATACGGTGCCCATTTCGACTATGAAGGTAAGAAGCGTGAGCTGGAGCTTGAAACGGCGATCTATTACGTCGATGACAACCTTGATGAGCCCATCAAGCTGACCGAGGATATCCACAAGCCCAACGGGATTGTGCTGACACCGGATGGCGATGGTTTTTACGCCAGCGACAGCGCCCCCACTCACTTCGACGAGCCAGCCCGGATCATTCGCTGGTCGCTTGGCGAAGATGGCCGCAGCATTAGCGATCGGCAAGAGATCGTTACCAGCGAAGATACGATCTTCGACGGCATGGCGTGCGACGTGGATGGCAATATCTGGTCAAGCGCCAACGGCGGCGAGGGTATTGATGGCGTGGTGGTCTTTTCGCCCGACGGTGACTTACTGGGGCGCGTGTTGCTGCCCGAAGTCTGTTCCAATGTGTGCTTCGCGGGTCAAGACCGCAATCGCCTGTTCATGACGGCCAGTCAATCCGTGTATACCATTTACACCGCCACTCGCGGTGCGTAGCCACTGGCAAGCGCGCTCATCACGAAAAAGCCTCGCCGACGGTCGTCGGCGAGGCTCTCCGATTACCGGTCAGCGTCGGTTATTTTGCCAGCTTGGCAGCGATTCCCGCCACGTGCTCGCCCTGGAAGCGGGCAATTTTCAGCTCGCGCTCGTCCGGCTGGCGAGAGCCGTCGCCACCGGCGATAGTGGCTGCGCCATAGGGCGTACCACCACTCACCTTGGAAATGTCGAACTGCTCTTCAAGACCATAGCCAATCGGCACGATCACCATGCCGTGGTGGGCAAGCGTCGTCCAGGTAGACGTGATGGTCATCTCATCGCCGCCACCGGTGCCGGTAGAGGTGAACACGCTGGCCACCTTGCCACGCAGCGCACCATTGGCCCACAGCCCGCCGGTCTGGTCCAGGAAGGTACGCATCTGGCCGGCCATGTTGCCAAAGCGCGTGGGCGTGCCAAAGATAATGGCGTCGTAATCCGCAAGCTCCTGGGGCGTGGCTTCAGGCGTTGAAAAGTCCTGCTTGCCGCCAGCGTTCTTGAAGGCCTCTTCCGGCATGGTTTCGGGCACGCGCTTGACGGTCACTTCAACGCCCCCGACGCTTTTCGCGCCTTCGGCGACGGCGGCGGCCAGGGTATCGATATGGCCGTACATGGAATAATAAAGCACCAATACTTTCGTCATTGCTCACTCCTTTGTGCTGCGATTTACGACGTTTGGATAGACATCTCAACCATAGCGCAATGAGGCATAGATAAAAGCGAATGTTTTCGACCACCAGCATCGATTTCATCGACGCTCGACGGCTTGCGCTATTGCTCAGCGCTGACTAGCTTTTATTCACCCCCTGCCCTGACGGAGACATGCATGACCATTTTTGAAGCCCTTCGCAAAGATCATGACATTCAGCGCGACCTGCTGGCCCGCCTGGTGGAAACCCATGGCGACAGTGACGAACGTGAGCAGCTCTACCAGCAGGTGCGCGCCGAGCTGAAGTTCCATGCCAACGCCGAAGAGCGGGCGTTGTACATCCCCATGATGGATGTCGACCTGACCCAGGAAAAGGCACGTCATAGCGTGGCCGAGCACCATGAAATCGACGAGATGATCGAGCTGCTGGACGACACCGACTTCAGCGCCACCAGTTGGCTGACCCACGCCAAGAAGCTCCAGCATCTTGTAACGCATCATCTGGATGAAGAAGAGCATGAGGTCTTTCAGCTCGCCGGCCGTGGGCTCGAAGACAAGCAGAAAACCCAGTTGGCCGACGAATACAACGAGGAAATGCAGCGCCAGCGCTCGGCATGAGTCGTTAACGCGCTATCAGACACTGGCACGTCCAAGGCACTCCAAGGGAGTGTCTTTCGCGTTCTGGATGGCCGATTTTTCACGATCCCACCGCGCTTTTTCATGCGAACGACGCCGAGGGTTGTCGGTTGAGCCGAAGATGGTAAAGGTGTGTCACGCTTATTACCTTGTTGTACTCAACATGACTCGACGCCACCCTACTTCGCGACCTGAACTCGCCAACGCGGCCACGCGTGCTGAGGTGCCCGTATGCTGAGCGAGTGGCTGGACTGGACCCTCGACGAGCAGCGCAACGCCCCCCAACAGGGTACTTTTGCCAGCGGTCACTATCGGATACATGGCCCTGGCATCTTACGGCTGACGCCGCACCGCCAACGGCCGGACGCCCAGGCGTGCATCTTTTCAGTGGCCATCCACGGCAACGAAACCGCCCCGGTGGAGCTGATCGGCGCCTGGTTGAGCGCCCTGGAAGCCGGCACGCTATCGCTTGGTGCGCCGGTGCTGGTCATTATCGGCAATATTCCCGCCCTCAAGGCCCAGCAGCGCTTTATCCACACCAACCTCAATCGACTCTTTGAGCGCGGGCTCTCTGCCAGCGGTGACGAACCGGACCGCGCCCGCCAACTGATGGCCGAGGTGGACCGCTTTTTTGACGACTACGCCGAGCTCCCCAGACTGCATTACGATATGCACACGGCCATTCGCGACAGCCTTTATCCGCGCTTTGTGGTGGAGCCCTATGCCGATAGCGTCACGCATGCGGTACAGTGGCAATGGCTTGCCGCCGCCGACATTCAAGCCGTGCTGCATCAGCACCAACACAGTTGGACGTTTTCCCACTACAGCAAGCACTATCACGGCGCTCAGTCCTTTACCTTCGAGCTAGGCCGCGTGGCACCCTTTGGGGGAAACGACATGGCGTCGCTGCAGCCGATGCTGGCGCTGTTGAGCCGTCTCGGCGAAGGCATGCCCCCGGCGGCCCAAGCGACGGCGTCGGTCACCTATTTCCGCGTTCAGCATGAGCTGATGCGTCACGGCGACGCGTTCACGCTATGCTTTGCCGATGAAACGCCCAACTTTACCCGCTTTGCGCCCGGCACCTGCCTGGCCAAGGACGACGCTAGCGGAGAGTTCAGGGTAGGCGATACACCGCTGCACGTGGTGTTTCCCAATGCCAACGTTGAAATAGGCGCGCGTGCCGCGCTACTGGTGGCCCCCTGCGCGCCACCCGCAGAATGAACGTTTGACAATAACAATGCAGAGGCGATGATCATTCGCTAGGCGTTCACTACGACTAACGTCGAGCCATAAAAACATCAGGAAAGCGTGCACCCGTCGTTTAGCCTGATAGAATCGCCCCTTTTTTCGCGCCAGCCGCCATCAACATTCACTGTTGCTGCGGCAACCCAGTATTGGAGCCAATAACATGGCCGCTACGCCTATTCCTCTTGAAGTGCGAGATATAAAAAAGCGCTTCGGTGATACGGAAGTTTTGAAAGGTCTTTCCCTGCAGGCCCATAAAGGAGATGTGATTACCCTTATTGGTGCCTCGGGGTCGGGCAAAAGCACCTTCCTGCGCTGCATGAACCTGCTCGAGCAGCCAGACGAAGGCAACCTTTACGTGCACGGGGAAGAAATCCGCTTCAAGACGACCCGTCGCGGCCGCGAACCGGCCGACTGGAAGCAGGTGGTGCAAATGCGCTCCAAGCTGTCGATGGTGTTTCAAAGCTTCAACCTGTGGGCGCACATGACGCTGCTCGAAAACATCATCGAGGCGCCGATCCATGTATTGGGCAAACCCAAGAAAGAGGCCATCGAGCACGCCCATGCACTTCTCGACAGAGTCGGATTGACTGCCCGCGCCGATGCCTATCCGGCGCAGATGTCCGGCGGCCAGCAGCAACGCGGCGCGATTGCCCGGGCGCTGGCCATGGATCCAGAGGTCATGCTGTTCGACGAACCGACCTCGGCACTCGACCCCGAGCTGGTGGGTGACGTCCTCAAGGTAATGCACGGCCTGGCTGAAGAAGGCCGCACCATGGTCGTAGTGACCCACGAGATGAGTTTTGCCCGGGATGTCTCGAGCCAGGTGATTTACCTCCACGAAGGCATGGTAGAAGAAGCGGGCCCGCCTGAAGAGATGATCGGCAATCCTCAATCTCCGCGCCTGCAGCAATTCCTGGCGCCTAAATACTGATTTGCGAGGCTCTCTATGCTTGATCTTCATGGTTATGGCCCGCGCCTGCTAGAGGGCGCCGGCGTAACGGTTCAGCTAGCGCTGTTATCGCTGCTTCTCGCCATTGTGCTGGGGTTGGTGACCGCCGTTGCCAAGATGTCGCGCAGTTGGATAGCCCACCGCACGGCAACGCTTTACACCACCGTTATCCGTGGCGTGCCCGACCTGGTCCTGATGATGCTGCTGTTCTTCGGCGGACAAATCGGCGTCAACATGATCACCGACTGGCTCTACTATCAGTTTGATATCGATATTTTCATCAATATCAACGAGTTCGTTGCCGGCGTGGTGACCATCGGGTTGATCTTCGGCGCCTACATGGGCGAAACCTTCCGCGGCGCCTTCATGGCAGTGGATCACGGTCAAATCGAGGCGGGCAAGGCCTACGGCATGAGCAACTCGCTGGTATTTCGCCGCATCCGCTTTCCTCAGATGATGCGCCACGCCCTGCCGGGCCTGTCGAATAACTGGATGGTGCTGCTCAAGACCACGGCACTGGTCTCGGTCATCGGGCTTTCCGACATGGTTCGCGTGGCCGCCGAGGCCTCCAAGGCAACCCGTGAACCCTTCCTGTTCATGATGGTCGTGGCGCTGATTTATCTGCTCATTGCCAGCGTATCGGAGTGGGTATTCGCGCGGCTGCAAAAGCGCTACAGCATCGGTTATGGGGAGGCAGACTAATGGAATCCCTTTTAACCTGGCTTGAAAATCAGCTCGCCGAGAACAGCATCTTTACCCTGCAGACGCTGTCGCACTACGGCGCCGGCTTGACGACCACCGTACAGCTGGTCTTCCTCTCGCTGGTCATCGGGCTTGTCGCCGCCGTGCCGCTGGCCATTGGCCGAGGCTCACGGCATGTCTGGATCAAATGGCCCATATTCGCCTACACCTATGTCTTTCGTGGCACCCCGCTGCTCATCCAGCTCTACCTGATTTACTACGGCGTGGTATTTGTCGACGGCATTCAGGAATCGTGGCTGTGGGTCATTCTCGAAGATCCGTTCGTTCCCGCGCTGATTGCCTTCACCCTGAACACGGCGGCCTATACCACCGAGATTTTCCGGGGGGCCATCAAGTCGACCTCGAAAGGTGAAATCGAAGCGGCACGAGCGTATGGCATGTCCCCCGGCCTGACCATGCGTCGGATCATCATTCCCAGCGCCTTCCGCCGCGCCCTGCCCGCCTACGGCAATGAAGTGATCTTCATGCTTCACGCCAGCGCCATCGCAAGCGTGGTGACCATCATGGATCTGACCGGCGCGGCACGCTTTGTGTATGCCCGCTATTACGCGCCCTTCGAGGCGTTCCTGTTCGTCGCGGCCATTTACCTGTGCCTGACCTTTGCCATTCTGTATTTCTTCCGCCATCTGGAGAAAAAACTGCTAGCCCACCTACAACCCCAAAACGGCTAGTGTGAAACAAACGTTGGTTCGTGCGTCGACAAACACTTCGCGTCGGCGCTAAGCTAACAGCGGTTATGTTACTCACCATTCAGTGGTTACATCCCTCAGGAGACTCACAATGAAAAAAGTCCTAACACTTTCACTGCTCGGCTTGGCCATCGCGGCCACCAGCGCCCAGGCGCAGGATTACGAAGAAGTCCGCATTGGCGTGGACGTTCCCTACGAGCCCATGGAATACCGCACCGCTGACGGCGAACTCACCGGCTTCGATATCGACCTGGGCAACGCCCTGTGCGACGAAGTAGGCGTAAGCTGCGAGTGGATCGTTCAAGGCTGGGACGGCATCATCCCCGGCCTGATGGCGCGTAAATACGATGCCATCATGTCGTCCATGACCATCAACGACGACCGTCGCGAGCAGGTGCTGTTCTCTGACCCCTACATCACACCGCCGTCCGCCTGGTTTGCGCCTGAAGGCACCGATCTGGAAGAAATCAGCGAAGAAGCGCTGACCGACATGACCATCGGCGTTCAGCGCGGCACCCTGCAGGATAACTACGTCACCGACATGTACGGCGATGTGGCCGACATCAATCGCTATGCGACGGCCGACGACATGGTGCTGGATATGGAGTCCGAGCGTCTGGACATCCTGTTCCTAGACTTCCCGGTGGGCAAGTCCACGCTACTGGATAGCGAAGAAGGCGACTATGTCGTCGTCGGCGAGATGCTGACCGAGCCGAAAGAATACTTCGGCGACGGCTTTGGTATCGCCTTCCGCCAGCGCGACGAAGCGCTTGCCGAGCAATTCAACGAAGCCCTTGAAACCCTTCGTGAAGACGGCACCTACGACGAAATCTATGCGCGTTACTTCGACGTAGAGTAATCACTTTCCCTCCCCGGTCACCCGCCGGGGAGGGGAATGGTATATGACGATTATGACATCATACGTTACCTATCCTGCCCCGCGATTAATCGCACAGCGCCCAGGCAAAAGCGTCAACCTACAACGCTTTTACCTGAGCGAGTGGTTCGACGAATAGCCCTTCCTATTTGGCACGCCCGTGCCTTATCACACCCTTTGGTGTGAGTTCCGTTAGTTGTGCGTCTGCACGCTAACACCCCAACGCAATGCACTTACAAGACCGACAAACTCTATCCTTCTGGAGACTCATTATGCGTTCTACTACGTTAACGCTGGCTGCTGTCTTAACAGCTGGCTTTTCCATCTCATTTGTTTCTTCCTCGGCAATGGCTCGCGACTACGATGAAGTCCGCCTGGGTGCCGATGTTCCCTACGAACCCTTTATGTATCGCGAGGCTGAAGGTGAACTGACGGGGTTTGAAATCGAGCTAGGTAATGCAGTATGCGAGTATCTCGATATTACGTGTACCTGGGTTGAGCAGGATTGGGATGGCATCATTCCGGGACTGATGGCCAGAAAATACGACGCCATCATGTCCTCGATGGCGATCACTGACGAGCGGGCGGAGCGGGTGCTTTTCTCAGAACCTTACTACACCACGCCTAGCGCCTGGATCACCACACGCGAGCAAGATATTGATATAGAGGATAAAAGTAGTCTGGAAGGTCTAACTGTCGGCGTGCAACGCGCTACCCTACAGGATGATTACGTAACAGAGATATATGGCGATACTGTAGAGATTCGCCGTTATACCGGTGCAAACGAGGTGGTCACCGATCTGCGCTCAGGTCGCCTGGATATGACGTTTATGGACTATCCTATTGCTGAAGCAACGATTGATATTGATAGCGAAAACAGTGACTTCAAACGCATCAGTGATTTTATCAAAACCCCTGAAGATATCTTTGGCCGTGGGGTTGGCGTGGCTTTTCGCCAACGCGATGAAGCGCTTGCTGAGCGGTTCAACGAAGCTCTTCAAGCCCTCAAAGATGATGGCACCTACGATGAGATCATGAAACGCTACTTTGACTACGATGTGAGCCTATAACCGCGTCACTTTAATTGTTAGCGCGCGCCGGCCCAAGCAGGTCGGCGCTTTTCTATTCACCGATCATCCGGATGAACATGCTCACGCTTGTTAAGAACGTTCAGCTTCACGCCCCAGAACCACGCGGCCTATGTCACCTCGTCATCGCTGATCAGCGTATTGCCGCTATTCTCGATGCCAGTGAGCCATTTGTGGCAGGTTCGCTGATTACCAGCATCGACATGGAAGGACGTCGCGTAATTCCTGGGTTAGTTGACCCACTTGTACACTATATTGGCGGCGGCGGTGAAGGCGGCTTTGGCAACCGCACCGCTGAATTAAGTCTGGAAGACGCCTGCGCATCAGGAGTTACAACGCTGGTTGGTGCGCTGGGTACCGATGCATTAACGCGAACACCAGCCAACTTGATTGGAAAGGCCCGAGAACTCGCCGCCGGAGGGCTATCCACCTACGCCTACACCGGTTCTTACCAGCTGCCACCCGTTACGCTAACCGGTACAGTGGCAAGTGATATTCTCTATATTGATGAATTTATAGGCGTGGGAGAGGTTGCCATAAGCGACCACCGAGGCTCACAGCCGAGTACACAAGAGTTAACGCGTCTGGCTTCTGATGCGCGCACTGCGGGGCTATTGGCAGGTAAGTCAGGTATTGTGTTTATCCATACTGGCGACGCCGACTCGCACCTGGAACCACTACGCAACGTGGCCAAGCACAGCGCCATTCCTATCACTCAATTTCTACCCACTCATATCAACCGCACTGCTGCACTGTTTGAAGATGGCCTTCGCTTTGCCCGCGAGGGTGGCCGTATTGACTTCACAACAAGCACCACACCAGCACTGTTGGCAAAGGGGGAAGTACCCGCTTCAGAAGCGGTCGCCCGTGCGCTGAGTGCGCGTGTTGAACCCGCCCAAATCAGCCTTTCGTCAGATGCCAATGCATCGTTGCCAGAATTTGATGAACAACAACGCTTTATCGGCTTAAAGCCGGGTAAGCTCGATAGCTTATTCAAGGTGATGGTCGAATGCATCAGTGAGCACAACATCAGCATTGAGCAGTCATTACGCTGCGCGACTACCTCAGCAGCCGATACCTTGATGCTACCCCGGAAAGGTCGTCTAGCAGTTGGCACCGATGCCGATTTTATCGTGCTGGACACTGACAATTTCGAGATACATCAGATCTGGGCGCTAGGAAGCAGGGTCTATAATGCTGAATAAAATGTAGGCGCGAAGAGGTAGATAACTCAACAAATGATGGTTGAGCGCTGGGGCCGAATTGAGCATGTGGCTTGCTAATCGTCTTCATAGGTCGTTTTCCAACAACCTTCCGACAAGAAACCTGAGCATTTCATTTTCCGGCATCGGCCATGCGTAAAGAAAGCCCTGCGCCAAATCTCAGCCTAACGTTTTAACCGGGTTGTCCTGCTCAATGGTTTCCGCGCTTTCAACTACCACCGTCAAACCAAGACTGTGTCCAACCGCAATAATTGCCTCAAGGATAGCCATATCACTGCTATCCTCCATCACATGCTGAAAGTTGACCTATTTTTCCAGATTGAAAGGTGCGCTATATCAACCATCTATTCAGCGTCTTAGACGGGTTTAGCTATTAATAGCATGCGCATTTGAACATGCGGTATGCTGCGCCTCGACGAATGCAGACGGTACACTTAATCTTCACCTTAAGGATGCGCGTCAGCTCATTCATCGGCGCTGGTTCAGCCGTCAGCCAACGCTGTTGGGCGTTCACTCGTGCCAAGGCGTTACGTCGCCGGGGCAGCAAGGCTAACTATGTGACAGGTACAGGGAGGGTAGATGGCTCAGACTCAGACAGCAGTGTTTAAAGCGCCCTCATCCCACTGGACGGGTTGGGGCCAGTGGCTCGCGTTATTCACCATGACGGTGGACCATATCACCCGCTACGTGCTGCCTGTCAGTTGGGAGCTGGACTGGGCGGGATCATCCATCGGGCGTATCGCCTTTCCACTGTTTGCCGCCATGGTCGCCTGGCATGGACTGTTCAATACCCGCAACCCCCTGCGTTACGCACGACGTATTCTGGTGATCGGCATGGTTGCGCAGCTGCCCTATATGCTGATGCCCCGAGAGTCCGATGCCTTTATTCTCAATGTCTGCTTTACCCTGGCCAGCGGCCTGGCTATCGGCGCGCTCGTTCGCCTTGGCTGGCAGCAGTATCAGCGGCAGAACCTGCCCTTTGGCTGGGTCCTCGCCGGTGCAGCAGCAGGCGTTACGCTCTGGTACCTGCTGGGTTTCTGGGTAGAGTATGGCCATAACGGCCTGCTGCTGATCCCCTTGATGATGTTTGCCATGCAGGCGCTGAGCGAAACCAACGGCGATTTCTATAACCGGCTGTGGGCGGGGCTGGCCGCGTTTCCCGCCCTGTGGATCGCCGGTCAGATGAATAGCTCCGATATGGCAAAATCGTTCACGGTGGGCACCTGTATTGTGGTGCTGGTGCTGGCGGCGGGCGCTGCCAAGCGTATTCCCGCCCTCCAATGGACGATGCCCAGGCGCTTGTGGCTGACCTGGTATCCGGGGCATTTCGCGTTGATCGCGCTGTGGCTGTTGATCAGCGGCCAGCTAGGCTTTGTCTGAAAAGTCGGCGAGCGAAGGCCAGACAAGGCAAAAATCGTCGAAAAGACGGAGTTTACATAGTGTAAATGAGTACTTTGATCGGACTCGCGCGCGAGCCGATTTTTAACGCCGTATGGTCGAGCGCAGCCAGTTTTCAGACAGAGCCTAACCTAGTCGAATCGCCAAGAGGCACCTTAGCCAGCTTCTGCGCCTCATCCAGCATCCATGGCTGATAGCGGCGCCACTGAGAGCGACCTCCCAGCTTGGCCTGATACATGGCGAGGTCGGCTTCCCTTAATAGCTCACCATGTTCGCAGCCGCTGGCCTGAAAACAGGTGTATCCCATGCTGGGTTTGACCTCGACAGTCCGCGCTTCCAGGCGATAGGGCGGCGAGAGTGCCTGCTGTAGCGACTGCATATAGGCCTCGGCCCAGGCCTCCAGGGCTTCGGGGGGCTGGGCATCGGTGACTGCCAACAGCACGAACTCATCGCCGCTCAGCCGCGCCGCCATATCGCCAGCGTGCAGATTGGCATTTAAACGCTGCGCGACCTGAATGAGTAGATCATCACCGGCGGCGTGACCCAACGTATCGTTGATCAGCTTGAAACGGTCCAGGTCCATGAACAGCACCAATCCACTGGCATGCTGGTCATCGGCGCACAAGGTTTCCAGGCGCTCGATGAACATGCGCCGGTTCGGCAAGTCGGTCAGCGCATCATAGTAAGCCTGTCGGTAAATGATTGCTTCGCGGGCGGCCATGCTGACGCGCAGTGAAATATTGTCGTGAATGATCACTCCCAAGCGCCGACTGGTAAGCACCAGCAGTCCCAAAAACACCATCATGATGACCCCCATCATGGTGTGGGTGGGCACCTCGGATGTCACAAACATCCATTGAAGGGGCAGGCCAATCGGCAATATGAATAAAAGCACGATCCACCAGATGGCGGAGAGCATGGTCACGCAGCCTGCTGCCACCCCCGAGAGGATAATCGCCAGCGCCGCGACGTATTCAGGACGCTCGGGTACAAACATGAACACCCCGGCCGAGCCCCACACGCACCCCGCCACAAAAACGGTGAGCGTAAACCAGACGGTCCATTTCGGGTGTGCCTGAGCCGATGGGTCGGCCTGAAGAAACAGCGACGCCAGCCGCAAGCGAAGCAGCGAGATGGCGATAATGGCAGCTAGCCAACTGATCAAGACAGCAGTGTCAACGGCTGCCCACATAATGCTGACTAACAGGACAGCCCCTAACATACCGGCGTAAACGGGCTGCCACAGATTGTTATAGAGGATGTGCACCTTTTCGCTGGTCAGGCTCTGGGCCTTGCCAGGGATTTCACGCTCAAACCGACTGCGCAGGCCCGATAGAGTCGCCGCACTAAAAAACTGAGGCATAGAAAAATGTCCCTTACGTTGCCCGTCACGTTTGAGCCATTTTTTGTTGTTCGGCGACTCAGCCCCTTTTTATCCGATTTCCTGATGCTTGGCGACATAAGTTGACAATAAGCGCGCATCGGCACAAAAACGCCGCCTTGAAAGGCGGCGCTTGGACTTCGCAGGTCGACTCCGCATCCCGGATACCGGCAGCGGTGGCTGGCCTGATTACCTGGCGGGATCAGCTAACGGCGCTTGAGACGTGGCCAGCTTCTGGGCCTCGTCCAGCATCCACGGCTGATAGCGACGCCGCTGGGCACGACCTTCCATCTTTGCCTGGTACATGGCGAGGTCAGCCTGCTTGAGGAGCTCGCCATGGTCACAGCCGCTGGCCTGAAAACAGGTATACCCCATGGTGGGCGTGACCTCGGCACACTGGGCTTCCAGGCGATAAGCGGGCGCGAGCGCCTGTTGAACCGCCTGCATATAGGCCTCGGCCCATGCCTCGAGCGCCTCAGGGGTAGTGGCCTCGGTGAGTGCCAGCAGCACGAACTCGTCACCGCTCAGCCTTGCTGCCATATCACCGGGCTGCAGGCTGGCATTCAAGCGCCGCGCGACCTGGACCAGCAAATCGTCACCGGCGGCGTGGCCCAGCGTATCGTTGATCAGCTTGAAGCGGTCCAGGTCCATGAATAGCAGCAGCCCGCTGACGTGCTGGTCACCGGCGCACAAGGTTTCCAGGCGCTCGATGAACATGCGCCGATTCGGCAAGTCGGTGAGCGCATCGTAGTAGGCCTGACGGTAGATAATCGCTTCGTGACGCTTGCGCTCGGTGAAGTCCTCGATCATCGCCACCCCGCCGACCATGCGCTGGCTGGCGCTATGTACCCCGTTGAAAAACGCACGTAGCGGCGTGCCTTCAGCGGCTTTGGGCAGGCGATAGGTGCCTTCGTAGTACCCGGTCCCCTGGTGCAGGGCATCGTGGACGGCCCTGGCGACGGCCTGATCGGCATTGGGCGACAGCATGCAGAAACCAATCAGCTGCGCCCGCTCCACGCCGAGAATCTCCAGCAGCTTGCCGTTGCAGTCGGTCACGGTGCCGTGCTCGTCAAAATGCATCACGCCCAGTGGCGACTGGTGAAAAATCGAGCGGTAGCGATCCTCGCTTTCCATTAGCAGAGCTTCCCGCGACGCCATGCTGACGCGCAGCGAAATATTGTCATGAATGATGCGGCTCAAGCGACGGCTGGTCACCAGAATCAGCCCCAGAAACAGCACCAGCATGGCGCCGATCAGCATCGACAGCGACGAGCCGTGGAGAAAGAACTGCAGCAGCAAGGGCAGCATGATCGGCAGCACAAACCCAAGCGACACCCACCACACGGCAGAGAGAGTCGTCACGCCGCCGGCCGAAATACCTGCCATGACAATCGAAAGTGCGGCGACCTGACCCGGCAGGTCGCCGTCAAACAGCTCGAAACTGCCAAGCCCCCAGACGCATCCTGCGGCGATGGTACCGATGCTGAAGCGACGCAGCCAGCGATGGCGCTGCTGCTGCGCTGCCGGCAGGCGATGAAAGCGATACGCCAAGCCGAGGCGAATTCCGGACACCAAGACCAGCAGCCCCCACCATCCAGTCAGTTTCCAGCTTGCCACCTCGGGCCAAAGCGCCGCTACCAATAGCGTTGCCGCCAGGATACTGGTCAGTACCGGGGCCCACATATTGTCGTAGAGCAGGCGCACCTTTTCGCCGCGCAGATTTTTCACTGCAATGTGGTGCTCACGCTGAAACCGGCTGCGCAGCCCCGATGCAACCGCCGTACTAAAAGGCTCTGGCATACAATGTCCCTTATGTTGCCAAGCTGGCTTTCAAGCCATTCTTATTAATGAATAAACCTGACCCTTTTTAGCCGATTTTCTAATGCTTGGCGACTTAAGTTAACTATTGGCTCGATAGTGCATAAAAAAGCCGCCTTGAAAGGCGGCAATTGAATTTACAGGGTCGATTCGAAGCTCCAGGTCACGGGAGGCGCCTCTGGCAACAACGCCTGACAGGCGCGCACCTTGTCCAGCAGCTCGGCGTGGGTGTCAGCCACCACATTCACGTGGGCCAGTTTGCGGCCCGGGCGTTCGGCTTTGTCGTAGCGATGCAGGTGGGTGTTGCCAATTGCCAGCAGCGCCGCGTTATCGCCTTCACGGCCAATCACGTTGACCATGCAGGTCGGCGAAATGGCCTGAGTGCTGCCCAACGGCAGGCCCTGCACGGCACGCAGGTGGTTTTCAAACTGGCTGGTGACCGCCCCGTCCATGGTCCAATGGCCGGAGTTATGCACCCGCGGCGCCATTTCATTGGCCAGCAGGCTGCCATCGCGGGTCTGAAACAGCTCCAGCGCCAGCACGCCCACGTAATCCAGCTCATCGAGCAGCGCGCGGATATAGCTGTCGGCGGTTTGCTGAACGCTTTCGTCCAGGTCTGGCAGCGGTGCCACCGAATAGCGCAGGATGCCGTCGACGTGCTGGTTTTCCGCCATGGGGTAGAACACCACCTCACCGTCGCGACCGCGCACGGCAATCATCGACACTTCGCGCACGAAATCGACGAAGGCCTCGACGATCAACTGGGAATGGCCGATCGATTGCCATGCGTCTTGCGCCTGCTCGGGTTGCTTCAGTACCGCCTGGCCCTTGCCGTCGTAGCCTTCGGTCACCGACTTGGCGACCACCGGGCAGCCCAGCTCGCGGGCGGCGGCTTCCAACTGCTCGGCGCTTTCCACCACGCGGTATGCCGGTGTGGGAATGCCCAGGCGATCGAACAGGGCTTTTTCTTCCACGCGGTTCTGGCATACCTCGATGGCGCGGCTTCCTGGGTAAACCGGTTTGTGCTGTTCGATTTCCCGCACCAGGGCCACCGGCAGGTGCTCAAACTCGTAGGTCACCACGTCGACCTTGTCGAGAAATGCCGCCAGGTGCTGATTATCGGGGTCGACGATCACCTCGCCAATCCCGGCACTAGGGTTGCCGGTGGTATCCAGAAAGGTGAACCGGTTGCCCAGCGGGTAGCCCGAAAGCGCCAGCATGCGGCCCAACTGGCCGGCGCCCAGCACGCCGATATTAGAGGGAATGGCAGAACTCATGACCGGGGCTCCTCAGTTCGCTTGCGCATCGGGGCGCGGATCAGGGTTATCCAGTACGGCCTGGGTCTGCTCGGTGCGGAACGCTTCCACCGCGTCGCGCACCGCGGCATCGTGCAAACCGACAATCTGCGCGGCCAACAGGCCTGCATTGGTCGCGCCTGCCTTGCCAATCGCCAGGGTACCCACCGCAATGCCGCCGGGCATCTGCGCAATCGAGAGCAGTGAATCCAGCCCCTTCAGCGCCTTGGATTCCACCGGCACGCCGAGTACCGGCAGCGGCGTCTGCGAGGCCACCATGCCCGGCAGGTGGGCAGCGCCACCGGCCCCGGCCACGATCACCTGCAGGCCGCGCTCGGCGGCGGTCTTGGCGTAGTCGAACAGCAGGTCCGGCGTGCGATGGGCGGACACCACCCGGGTTTCATAGGCGACGCCTAGCCGCTCGAGCATCGCCACCGCGTGCTCCATGACCGGCCAGTCCGATTTTGACCCCATGATCACGCCCACTTTGGGTGCGCTGTTCGACGACATGCCATTACTCCCCGGCCAGAGGCCTTGTCAAAACGCTTATAGACCGTGCCCCACACAACGGACACGCGAAAAATTAAGGGGTTAGTTTACCAGAGCCAGGGCGTTTTCGGGGGGTCCTGAACGCCATGAAATTTTCATCAAAAAAGGTATTGAAATGCCCCCCGGTTGGCGGCATTGTGTCGGTGTCACTTCAGACAGATGGAGCCTCATGAGTACGGCACGCTCAACTGCCCACGCGGATCTGCTGGATCCTCCGCGAAGCAGCCCTGACCTCGATGTCAGGGAACTCGAAAAACGTACGCGCCTTATGCGTATTATCACGCGTCTGATTGCGGTATCAGACATGGGAAGCCGTGAAATCGCCCGCCGAGCGGGGCTACCCGTTCAGAAGGTCAGCGACTTGCTCGCTGGTAAGCTTGAGCACCTTAACGTGGATGAACTCCTCGTTTTGCGTCGCACGCTAGAGTTGGAGGTGCCATAGCGGTTACATCCTCCCCCTTCCTGTTGGATTATTCCTCTCCGCTATCCAAGGTCGCTTCTAAGCGGCCTTTTTATTGGCCGCTTAAACTAGGCCATGCCCTCAGGGCGCGATCAATACGCCACCCAGTGCTACCACGATGACCACCGCCCAGGCGGGCAGCTTCCATACGCTCAACAGCAAGAACCCCGTCAGCGCCAACGCAAACTCCTCGGCGCCGATAATCGCGCTCGTCCACACCGGCTGATAGAGCGCCGCGGCCAGAACACCCACCACCGCCGCATTGGCACCGCGCATCAGCGCCTGCGCCCACTGCCACTGACGAAAGCGGTTCCAGAACGGCAGTATGCCCACCAGCAGCAAAAAGCCCGGCAGAAAAATCGCCAGCAAGGCAACGGCCGCCATCAGCAGACTGCCGCCAGCGGGGATCAGCGCACCCAGGTATGCCGAAAAGGTAAACAGCGGCCCGGGAATCGCCTGGGCGGCACCGTAGCCGGTCAGGAACTCCTCCGCCGAGACCCAGCCCGACTGCACGACTTCCGCCTCGAGCAGCGGCAGCACCACGTGCCCGCCGCCGAACACCAGCGCGCCTGAGCGGTAAAACGCATCCACCACGTCCAACCAGCCCGTCATACCGGCCAGCAGTGGCAAGAGCACCAGCAGCCCGCCGAATAACCCCAAGGCCACGACACCCACCCGACGAGACACCGGAAAAGACAGCGGCGCGCTGGACGAGCTAGCCGCGCTATCGCGACACAGCACAAGCCCGGCCAGGCCGCCGAGGGTGATGGCCGCCACCTGCCCCAGCGGCCCGCTCACCGCCACCACGGCAAATACCGCCGCAAGTGCGATGCCCGCGCGGGTGTGGTCCGGACACAGGTTACGCGCCATCCCCCATACCGCATGGGCGACAATCGCCACTGCGACCACTTTCAAGCCGTGGATGATGCCGCTGGCTATCGGCCCCTCCAGCAACGCTGCGCCGAACGCAAACAGCACGAGCACAATGGCCGACGGCAGGGTAAACGCCAGCCAGGCCATGGCCGCGCCCCAGGGCCCCGCGCGCATCAGTCCCAGGGCAAAGCCCACCTGGCTGCTTGCCGGGCCGGGCAGAAACTGGCACAGCGCGACGAGATCAGCGTAAGCGGTTTCACTCAGCCATTGGCGACGGGCGACAAACTCGGTGCGAAAGTAGCCCAGGTGCGCCACCGGCCCGCCAAAGGAGGTAAGCCCGAGCAGCAGAAACGCCTTGAAGACCTCACTCACACGCGACGGCGTAGCGGTCGGTTGCGTCGACATCAATCGGTTTCCTTTACGCCAATAAAAACGCCAGGTTATCCCTGGCGTTTGACATGCACATGACAGCGCTAGGCCTACTCTTCGTTATCGGTGACCGCGCCAGTACTCGCAGAGCTAACCAGCCGCGCGTATTTGGCCAGCACACCACGACGGTAACGCGGTGTCGGCTGACGCCAGGCTGCACGGCGGCGGATCAGCTCATCGTCGGACACATCCACCTCGATGGTATCGGCCACCGCGTCGATGGTAATGGTATCGCCGTCTTCCACCAGCGCCAGCGGGCCGCCTTCGAAGGCCTCGGGAGACACGTGGCCCACCACAAAGCCGTGGCTGCCGCCCGAGAAGCGCCCATCGGTAATCAACGCCACGTCGCTGCCCAGGCCCCGGCCCATAATGGCTGAGGTAGGTGTAAGCATTTCGCGCATACCCGGGCCGCCCTTGGGGCCTTCGTAGCGAATCACCACCACATCACCGGCGATGACGGTACCGTCGTTAATCCGCGCCTGGGCTTCTTCCTCAGAGCCGAATACCCGCGCCGAGCCGCTGAACCGCGTGCCTTCCTTGCCGGTAATCTTGGCGACCGCACCTTCCGGCGCCAGATTGCCGTGGAGAATGCGCAGATGGCTTTCGGCTTTAATCGGGTTACCCAGCGGCGCGATAATTTTCTGGTCCAGCGGGTACGGCTCAACGTCGGCCAGGTTTTCCGCCAGCGACTTGCCGGTCACGGTCAGGCAGCCACCGTGCAGCAAACCGGCATCCAGCAGGATCTTCATCAGCGGCTGAATCCCGCCGATCGCCACCAGTTCGCTCATCATGTAGTGGCCACTGGGGCGCAAGTCGGCGACGACCGGCACGCGTTTGCCAATCTCGGTGAAGTCCTTGAGCGACAGCTCGACGCCAATGGTGCGCGCCATGGCCACCAGGTGGAGCACGGCGTTGGTGGAGCCGCCCAGAGCAATGACCACGGTGATCGCGTTTTCGAACGCCTCACGGGTCATGATATCGGAAGGCTTGATATCGTTGGCCAGCAGCGCCAGCACGGCTTCCCCCGCCGCCTCGCAGTCATCACGCTTATCGCGGGAAATGGCATTCTGCGCCGAGCTACCCGGCAGGCTCATACCCAAAGCTTCAATGGCCGAGGCCATGGTGTTGGCGGTGTACATGCCACCGCAGGAGCCGGGGCCAGGGATCGCCGTCTCTTCAATGTTCTTGAGTTCGATCAGATCGATATCGCCGCGCGAGTGCGCACCCATGGCCTCGAATACCGAAACGATATCGGTATGGCCCTCACCGGGCATGATGGTGCCGCCGTAAACGAACACGCTTGGCCGATTAAGCCGCGCCAGGCCCATCACACAGCCGGGCATGTTCTTGTCGCAGCCGCCTACCGCGACCAGGCCGTCAAAGCCTTCGCAGCCGGCGACGGTTTCGATGGAATCGGCAATCACCTCGCGGGAGACCAGCGAGTACTTCATGCCCTCGGTGCCGTTGGCAATGCCATCGGAAATGGTGATGGTGTTAAAGATCACGCCCTTGCCGCCGGCAGCGTCCGCACCGTCGCGGGCATGCTCGGCCAGCTCGCCAATGTGACTGTTGCACGGCGTCACCATGCTCCAGGTAGACGCAATGCCCACCTGGGGCTTTTTGAAATCGTCGTCGTTAAAACCCACCGCGCGCAGCATCGCGCGGCTTGCGGCTTTGCCGGGGCCATCGACAACGGGGGCAGAGTGGCGTCGGGAGTTATTATTAGGCTCGGTCATAGATATTTTCTCTTAGCTTGGCTCACGGTATCCGCATAGCTTGGCGATATATCGCACATCCCGCAAGACGTTTACTTATGGCACCCTAGCAGTAGACTCATCATTGCTTTTGCTTTTCATTAGGTGTCAACCAAAGTTGACACCCATAACACTGCCAACTATAGTTATCACATGGTCGAGTTGATTAAAACCGATGTCTTCGACGGATGGCTACGTGGGCTGCGCGATGTCCGCGCCCGCGCCAAAATCGAAACCCGAATCCGTCGCTTGAGCCTGGGTAACCCAGGCGATGTTAAACCGGTAGGCGAAGGTGTTTCTGAATTAAGGATTCCTTATGGACCAGGCTACCGCATTTACTACATTACAAAAGGGCCAGTGATCGTGGTAATGCTGTGCGGTGGTGACAAAGCCAACCAGCCCCGCGATATCGAACAGGCCAAAGCCATTGCCGCGCAATGGAAGGAGTAATTCCATGACCGTTACTAACGTCACTTTCAGTCACTACGATACTGCCGACTACCTTCAAACTGAGGAGGATATTGCCGCTTATCTAGACGCAGTGATGGAAGAAAATGATCCCGCCCTGCTGGCAGCCGCACTCGGTGATATCGCCCGTGCGCGCAACATGAGTCAACTTGCCAAGGACGTGGGCATGAGCCGCGAAGGGCTCTACAAGGCCCTGTCCGGGGAAGGCAATCCGGCATTTTCAACCATCAGCAAGGTTGCTAACTCCCTGGGATTGCGCCTATCCATCGAACCACTTTCACGGCCCAAAGCGCATAGCTAACGCGCTTACCGGGCCTCCAGTAAGACCAATAACTGCTTTAAAACATCGCCACAACCTTAGAGGAACATCTCAAAATACAAGTAATTACTCCCAGGAATGTGCGTTACGAGGCAGATCGCCACGCGGATCGTAGGCTTCTAATAAGTCATTTTCAGTCAGATTGTCGGTATAAAGCACAAGGTTAATACCTGACGGGTTTGCCAGGGAAGGAAACAGTACCCCTTTCACCCCTTGTGCTAATGCCATATCGCCTAACAGCCAGCAGGGTGGTTCGATATGTTCATTGAACCAAAGCTTGCGCCAGTCACAGTAAAGTTCCTGCCAAAGAGAATCCCACTCCACACTATAACCGTCACGAAAATCGACAAGCTGAGTAACGCTTAATGTATAGCTAACGATTAGGCCTGGCGGCATCAAGGCAGACAGCTGCTTGTACTCGGCCAGCGCTGTTTGATCATCAAGCGCTAAATATAAGGCAGCCACACCGGGGCGATTTAATCGACCACCATGCTCTCTCGCTCCAGCGCCGCTAGTGGGCGAAAATGCCCATTTCGGTACATGCACACGATAGGCCTGAGTATTTAACTCTGGCAGTACATTCATCCCACCACACCCGCTTGCAGCGCTTTGACATAACGAAGAAGATCATCAGCGCGGCCTTCGCTCACCAATTGCTCAGGGGTTTTATAATCAAAGGCACCGATAGGCTCATTGCGAAACCAAAACAATGCATCGTGGAAATCGCCATTAATATCAGCCGCCGCACCTAATACCCGAAGAGCATCACGCAGAAAGCGTTGGAGCTTCTCCGCGCCCTGCGCCCTAGAGATAGTAGTGCGATGCACGTGCGCGTGACTGGCTAACGTTTGAATATCCATGCTCAGCGCGCTGGCAAACAGCTTAGGATTGATGAGCGGCTGGCGCTCTTCACGAGCGACACCCTTCAAGTCGGCAAGGAACCGCGCAAAGGAATCTGGGGCTTGATAACCCATCGGGTCGCTATGTGATTCTTCTATCGCTGTCGCCATGACAAGCCTCCCGCTGCGCATATGCAACCAAAAAACAACATATATTCATCATAGCAGTTAAAACCCAAGATGCTAACGCATTGACCTTTGGACAACCACTTATGGCACCATACATCTAGCCAGCCCCTTACCGCCGTGAAGGAACTCCACCGCATGCCCGCAAGCCCGCTGCTCTCACAAACGCCGTTAACGCCAGGATTCATGGTGGTGCATGGCAATCGCCTGGAAGACCTGCGTGGGCTGGCGGTGGAGTGGATGCGCCTGTACCCGTTGGGGCCGCTGGAGAACGAAACCATTCTGGTGCAGAGCAACGGCATTGGGCAGTGGCTGAAGCTGGCGCTGGCGGAAGACCCGGACAACGGCGGCGCGGGGATCGCGGCGGCGCTGGACGTGATGCTGCCCGCGCGGTTTCTGTGGCAGGCCTACCGCACGGTGCTGACTCATGTCTCACAGCATGAAGACGCCGTGCCGGAAACCTCGCCGTTCGATAAATCGCGCCTGGTCTGGCGGCTGTTACGCCTGCTGCCCACCCTGGCCGAGCAGGACGTCTTCGCCCCGCTGGCGCAGTTTCTGGAAGTCGACCGCGACCAGCGCAAGCACTACCAACTGGCCGAGCGGCTGGCGGACCTGTTCGACCAGTATCAGGTCTACCGTGCGGACTGGCTGGACGCCTGGGCCAACGGCGACGACGTGCTGATTACCGCCCGCGGCGAGTCCCGCCCGCTGGAAGACCACCAGCGCTGGCAGCCCGCACTATGGCGCATTCTGCGCGACGACGTGGCCGCCACCCAGGGCGAAGCGGGGTTGAACAGCAGCCGCGCCCAGGTCCACCGCCGCTTTTTGAAAGCCACCGAACAGCTGGCTGGCCAGCCCTGCCCGCCGGGCCTCCCCCGGCGGCTGATCATATTCGGTATTTCATCGCTGCCCCAGCAGACGCTGGAAGCGTTGGCCGCGCTCTCGCGCTGCTGCCAGATCGTGCTCTGCGTGCACAACCCCTGCCAGTTCTACTGGGCGGATATCATCGAACACAAGGACCTGCTGCGCGCCAGCCGCTACCGCCAGCGGCGCAAGACCGGCATGCCCGAAGCGCTGGATGTGCTCGGCACTGGCGACGCCGACGATGCCCTGCACCTGCACGCCCAGCCGCTGCTCGCCGCCTGGGGCAAACAGGGCCGCGACTACCTGCGCCTGCTGGACGAGCACGACGACACCGGCGACTACCAGACCCTGTTCGAGCAACAGGCGCTGCGCATCGATATGTTCGAGCCGTTCTCCGGCGAGCGCGGCTGCCTACTCAGCCAGCTGCAGGACGACATCCGCGAGCTGCGCCCGGTGGCCGAAACCCAAACCCACTGGCCCGCCCTCGACCCGGCGGATGACTCGCTGGTGTTTCATATCGCCCACGGCCCCCAGCGGGAAGTCGAGATTCTCCACGACCAGCTGCTGGCCACGTTCAGCGCCGACCCCGAGCTGCGCCCGCGGGATATCATCGTCATGGTGCCGGACATCGACCGCTACGCGCCGCACATCGAAGCGGTATTCGGCCAGCTGCCTTCGGACGACCCGCGCTTCATTCCCTACACGCTTTCCGACCAGGCCAGCCGCCACCGCCTGCCGCTGATGATTGCGCTGGAAAAGCTGCTGCGGCTGCCGGAGCTGCGGCTTTCCGTCAGCGACCTGCTGGATCTGCTCGACGTACCCGCCCTGCGCCAGCGCTTTGGGCTGGAAGAACGCGACCTGCCGGTGCTGGAACGCTGGATGGAAGGCGCGGGCATCCGCTGGGGGCTGAATGCCAAACAGCGCCAGAGCCTGGCGCTGCCCGGCGGGCTCAGCCAGAACACCTGGGCGTTTGGCCTACGCCGCCTGCTGCTGGGTTACACCGTGGGCGAAGGCGACGCCTGGCAGGGCATCGAGCCGTTCGACGATATCGGCGGGCTGGAAGCGGGCCTCGCCGGGCCCCTGGCCACGCTGTTGGAAAAACTCGAAGCCACCTGGGAAACCTTCCGCCAGCCCACCGACGCCGCCAGCTGGGTGGAGCGGCTACGTGAGCTGCTGGAAACCTTCTTCCTCACCGACGACGCCCAGGAAAGCGTCATGCTCACCAAGCTGGAAAACGGCCTTCAGCAACTGCTGGAAAGCAGCAGCGAAGCCCAGCTTACCGACCCGCTGCCGCTTTCCATGGTCCGCGAGCACTGGCTGGCTCAGATTGACGAGCACAGCCTTTCCCAGCGCTTTTTGGCCGGGGCGGTCAACTTCGCCACGCTAATGCCCATGCGCGCCATTCCGTTCAAGCGCGTCTGCCTGCTGGGCATGAACGACGGAGAATACCCCCGCTCCCAGCCGCCGCTGGATTTCGACCTGATGGGCAGCGACTACCGCCCCGGCGACCGCTCGCGCCGGGAAGACGACCGCTACCTGTTTCTCGAAGCGCTGCTCTCCGCCCGGGACCAGCTCTACGTCAGCTGGGTGGGCCGCAGCCAGATCGACAACACCCCACTGCCGCCCTCGGTGCTGGTCGGCCAGCTGCGCGACCACCTAGCCGCCGGCTGGGGCTATGACAACGACGCGCCGCTGCTCGACGCGCTGACCATCGAGCACCCGCTGCAACCGTTCAGCCGCGCCTATTTCCAGGGCGGGGAAGACACCGGACGACTGTTTACCTTTGCCCATGAATGGCGCGAGATCCATGCCCCGCGCACACCACCGGCAGCCCAAACTGCGCTACCCAAGCCGGAAAACGCCCCCACTAGCCTTAACCTCGGCCAACTGGGCGGCTTTCTGCGTGAGCCGGTGCGGACGTTCTTCAATACCCGGCTGGGCGTGTATTTCGAGCAGGAAGCCATCGCCGAGCTGGACGCCGAACCCTTCACGCTGGACGGCCTGCAAAACTGGCAGCTGCAAGACCGGCTGATTGCCGCCCAGCGCCGCGCGGTGGATAACGGCGAGCCGCGCCTTGAAGCGCTGAACGCTGAGCTCGAGCGCTTCCAGGGCCAGGGCGTGCTCGCCATGGGCGCCTTTGGCGAGCGCATGCGTACGGCCCTGGCCGAGCCGATGGACGACCTGTTCAGCGCTTACGAAGAGGCGCTGGCCCAATGGCCGGTGGCGCTCAGTGCGCCGGAAGCCATTCACCTGGAGGGTAACGACGGCATCGTGCTGGAAGACTGGCTGGGCGAGCTGCGCCACAACGAACACGGCGAACGCTGCCGCCTGCTATTACTCAGCAGCAGCTTGATCAGCCAGGGCAGCGGGCGCGGCCAGTACCGCTGGACCCACCTGTTGCGCCCCTGGGTCGCCCACCTGGCGGGCAACCTGAGCGGCCCGATGACCACCCAACTGCTTTCCAAAGCGGGCAACATTACGCTTGAACCCATCGCCGCCGACACCGCCCGTGTCCATCTCCACACCCAGCTAAACGCCTGGCAGCACGGCCTGGAAGCTCCGCTACCGCTGGCGCCCCAGGCGGCATTTGCCTGGCTGACCAAGCTAGGCACACCAGACATGGCGGAAGAAAAAGGCCGGGAAAGCGACGCCTACGCCGCCGCCGAAGCCGCCTATGAAGGCGGGCGCTACCAGACCGGCGAAGTCGCCCAAAGCGCCTACCTCGGCCACCAGTGGCCACGCTTTGAGCGGCTGTTCAACGAGCAAACCCAACACGGCCACCGCTTTGCCACGCTCACCGAGGCGCTCTACGCCCCGCTGTTCAACGCGGTCAAAAATCCCGCCGGCAAGGATCGGGAACGGAGTGGCGACAGCCAACACTCAGGAGCCGCCCAATGAGCCAGGATGCCAACAGCGTAACGCCGCTCGACGCGCTCACCCTGCCACTCCACGGCAGCCGCCTGATCGAAGCCAGCGCGGGCACCGGCAAAACCTTCACCATTGCGCTGCTTTACGTGCGCCTGGTGCTGGGCGGCCAACATAGCGATGACGACACCGCCTTCGTGCGCCCGCTCACGCCGCCGGAAATCCTCGTGGTCACCTTCACCAACGCCGCCACCCAGGAACTGCGCGAACGTATCCGCAACCGGCTGGTAGAGGCCGCCGGGGTGTTTCGGGCTGACACATCCGACGAAGGGGCCGATTCACTACTTATCCAGCTCCGCGACCAATACGAGCCAGCCACCTGGCCCGCCTGCGCCCGCCGCCTGGAGCTGGCCGCCGAATGGATGGACGAAGCCGCCGTCTCCACCATCCACAGCTGGTGCTACCGCATGCTGCGCGAACACGCCTTCGACAGCGGCAGCCTGTTCTCCCTCGACCTGGAAAACGACCAGCACGAACTCGAGCAGGAAGTCGTCCGCGACTACTGGCGCACCTTCTACTACCCGCTGGATGCCGAGGCGTTGGGCAACATCACTCGCTACTGGGCCTCCCCCGATGCGCTGCACGCCCACGTCGCCCGGCTACTGCCCGAAAGCGAGGCACTCGGCAGCGAGCGACCAGAACCCGCCGATACGCTCAGCGCCGCCGAGGCCGAACGCCGCGCCACGTTAAGCGAGTTGAAAGCCCCCTGGCCCGCTTGGCTGGATGAACTCGGCCCCGCCCTTGAAGACGCCGCCAAGCGCAAAGCCTTCAAAGGCCAGAGCTTCAACGCCCGCAGCCGCACCAACTGGCTTGGCGCCCTGCGCGAATGGAGCGAAAGCGACGCCGACCGCCCGGCGCTCACCGACGCCGCCTGGAAACGCATGACGCCAGACGGCATGGCCGAGATCTGGAAAGACGGCGCACCGCCCTGCCCGGCGGTATGGCAAGCACTGGCCGAACTGCCCGCCGCCCTCGACGCCCTGCCCGAGCCGCGCAACGACCTGCTGATTCACGCCGTGCAGTGGTGCAAGGTGCGCCTGGAACGCGAACAGGAACGCCGCGCTGAAATGGGCCCCAACGACCTGCTTACCCACCTGGACCGCGCACTGCAAGGCCCCAATCGCGAAGCACTGGCCGCGCAGATTCTGCGCCAGTTCCCCGTGGCGCTGATCGACGAATTCCAGGACACCGACCCCATCCAGTACCGCATCTTCAACGCGGTGTTCGAAGTCGCCAAGCCCCGGCGTGACGCCGCCATTCTGTTGATCGGCGACCCCAAGCAGGCCATCTACGCGTTTCGCGGCGCGGATATCTTCACCTACCTGCAGGCCCGCCAGGACACCACCGGCCGCCACGTCACGCTGGGCACCAACTTCCGTTCCAGCCGCGCCATGGTCGAGGCGGTCAACCACTGCTTTCGCTACGCCGACCAGCACCCCGCCGGGGCGTTCCTGTTCCGCGAGGGCGACGACAACCCGCTGCCCTTCAACCCAGTGGGCGCCAAAGGCCGCGACGAACAGCTGGTGCACCACGGCAAGCCGCTGCCCGCGATGACGCTGTGGCCGCTTGAAAGCGACGAGCCGCTCTCCAAAACCGCCTACCAGACCGAAATGGCCGAGCGCTGCGCCTCTTACATGACGGAACTGCTCGAGGCAGGCCAGCAGGCAGAAAGCGGCTTTCAAGACGGCGACGCGCTCACGCCGCTCAAGCCCTCCGACATGGCGGTGCTGGTCAACGGCCTACAGGAAGCGCGCGCGATTCGCCTGGCGCTGGCCAGCCGTGGCGTCAAAAGCGTCTACCTTTCCGACCACGACAAGGTATTCAGCTCGCCCATGGCCGCCCAGGTGGAACGCTGGCTGCGCGCCTGCGCCGAGCCGCTGGCGAGCTCCCGCCAGGCCGAAGCCCACCTGCGCGCGGCGCTGGCCACCCCAGTGCTGGGCCTGACGCTGGCCGACCTGGACCACCTGCAACAAAGCGAGCTGGCCTGGGAAGAACGCGTGGAGCAGTTCAGCCACTACCACCGGCTATGGCAGCGCCAGGGCGTGCTGCCGCTGGTACGCCGCATGATGGTCGATTTTGATATACCCGCCCGCCTGCTGGCCGAGTTCGAAGACGGTGAGCGCTTGCTAACCGACCTGCTGCACCTGGGCGAACTGCTCCAGCAGGCAAGCCAGGAGCTGGACGGCGAACACGCGCTGATTCGCTTTCTGTATGACGCCATCGCCGACCCGGATAGCCACGGCGACAGCCACAAGCTGCGCCTGGAAAGCGACGCCGATCTGGTCAAGGTGGTGACTATCCACAAATCCAAGGGGCTCGAGTACCCGCTGGTGTTTCTGCCGTTTATCGCCAACCACCGCCCGGTAAAAGCCGGCGACGTACCGCTGCGCTGGCACGACGGCGAAGGCCACCTGCAACTCAGCCTGGACGCCGACGAGGCTACGCTTGCCACCGCCGACCGCGAACGCCTGGGCGAAGACCTGCGCAAGCTCTACGTCGCGCTCACCCGCGCCCGCCACGCCACCTGGCTGGGGCTAGCGCCCCTCAAAGGGATTGAGGACAGCGCCATCGGCCACCTGATCAACGGCGGCGAGGCCATGGCGCCGGACACGCTCAACGAAAAACTTGCCAACCTCGCCGCAGGCAGCGATATCCACGTTGACGAGCCGCCCGCGCCCACCGCCCAGCGGCTAACGCCCCCCAAGGACACCGCCGCGCTGGGCCACGCCCGCACGCCGCTGCGCCCGGCCAAGGAACACTGGTGGATTGCCAGCTACTCGGCGCTGCGCCTTTCCGGCACGCTGACCGCCCCGGTCACCACGCCGCTGGAACCCACCACCGCCCAGGAAGCCACCGCGTTCGAGGTGCTGGACGAACCTCAGGATCTCGCCCAACCGGAAGCGTTTCACCTGCATAAATTCCCGAGAGGTCCCGGCCCCGGCACCTTCCTCCACGGGTTACTGGAATGGGCGGGCCGGCAAGGCTTTGACGCCGCCGCGAGCGACGCTGAAAACCTCGACGACATGCTCTGGCGGCGGGTGCAGCTGCGCGGCTGGCAGAAGTGGCAGGAGCCGCTTTCCGGCTGGCTGACCACGCTTCTGAGCACCCCGCTCCCGCTGGCCTCTCAACAGAGCGTCGCGCTCACCGAGCTTGGCAGTTACCAGGTCGAACTGGAGTTCTGGCTGGCCGCCAAGCAGGTGAATACCCAGACCATCGACGCGCTGGTTAGCAAGCACTTACTGCCGGGCTACGAGCGACCCGCGCTGGATAGCGACAGCCTGAACGGCATGCTCAAGGGCTTTATTGATTTAGCCTTTGAGCACCAGGGGCGCTTTTACGTGCTCGACTGGAAATCCAACTACCTGGGGCCGGACGACAGCGCCTACGAACCGGACGCCCTGCGCCATGCACTGCTCGCCAAACGCTACGACCTGCAGGCCGCGCTTTACCTGCTGGCGATGCACCGGCTGCTCAAGGCGCGCCTGCCCAACTACGACCCACACCAGCACCTGGGCGGCTCGATGACGGTGTTTCTGCGCGGCAGCCGCAGCCCAGGGCGCGGCGTGTACACCGAAGCCGCCCCCGTGGCATTGATCGAAGCACTGGATGGCCTGTTTACAGGTACGGCACAGGAGGCCACCGCATGAGCGGCTCACAACACGACTACCACACGCCCGACCTGTTCGGCGACGCCTCCGAAGCCGACCAGCCAAGCGCCCCAGCGCAAGTGAACGCTCACCCCGCGCTAAGCGATACCGGCGAGCTGCTGGCGCTATGCGAACGCTGGGTCGCCAGAGGCTGGCTGCGCGACCTGGACCGCGCCCTGGTGCGCTTTCTAGCCACGGAAGCGCCGGACGCCCCGCCGCTGCTGTTGCTAGGCGCAGCGCTGGCCAGCCACCAGCTCGGCCGCGGCCACGTGTGCCTGGATATCAACGCCACGCTCAACGCGCCGGATTTCGCGCTTTCGCTCCCGCCGGAAGGCGACGACCTCACCGACCCACCGCCGCTGCCCAGCGACGTGCTTGCCACGCTAACGCTTACCGAATGGCAAGCCGCGCTAAGCCACCCCACGCTGATCAGCCAAGGCCCCGGCAACACCCCACTAGTACGCAGCGACAGCGAACACACCACCCGTCTCTACCTGCGCCGCTACTGGCAGTACGAACAAACCCTGCATCAGGAAATCGCCAACCGCCTCACCGGCGAAGAAGGTAAAGGTATTTGTAGGAGCCCAATTCATTGGGCGATGGGTGACGATAGTCACCCTGGGATACTCCCCAACGCCCTAAACGTTCTATTTAAAAACACCACCACCCTCGACTGGCAAAAAACCGCCTGCGCCCTCGCCGCCCGCAACCGCTTCGGGGTGATTACCGGTGGACCCGGCACCGGCAAAACCACCACCGTGGTGCGCCTGCTCGCCCTGCTGCAAACCCTGAAACTGGCCCAATCTCCCACGCAACCGCTGCGCATTCGCCTCGCCGCCCCCACCGGCAAAGCCGCCGCCCGGTTGAATGAATCCATCGCCGGACAGGTAAGCCTACTGCCCATTGATGCATTGGCCGACTTGTGCGATGACGCCGTCACCGAGCAGCTAAAAACCTCGATCCCCACCGAAGTAACCACGCTTCACCGACTGTTAGGCGCACGCCCCGACACCCGCCACTTCCGCCACAACGCCGCCAACCCACTGGCGTTGGACGTGCTGGTGATCGACGAAGCCTCGATGGTGGATATCGAAATGATGACCGCCGTGCTCAGCGCCCTGCCTGCCCAGGCGCGGCTGGCACTGCTGGGCGATAAAGACCAGCTGGCCTCGGTAGAAGCCGGTGCCGTACTCGGCGACCTGTGCCGCCGCGCCGAGGCCGCCCACTACACCCCGGAAACCGCCCAGTGGCTGGAAAACGCCACCGGCCAGCCGCTGCCCGAGCACTACCTGGACCACAACGGCCAGCCGCTCGACCAGGCGATTACCATGCTGCGGGTCAGCCACCGCTTCAACGCCGAAAGCGGCATCGGCCAGCTGGCACAGGCGATCAACCAGCCAAGCCACACCCAAAGCGAACGCGAAAAGCACCAGGCGGTGCATGGCGTACTGCGCCACGGCAACCCGGACCTGCACCACTTGGTGCTGGGCAGCAATGCCGAAAGCCGTGAGGAAGACACCGCGCTGGATAAGCTGGTGATTCACGGCAGCCCCGATGCGTTTCCGAACGCGGGCGAAGGCCGCACCGACCATGAAGGCACGCCCATCGCCCCGCCCACGGGCTACCGCCACTACCTGAGCACGCTAAAAGCCCAGCGCCCGCAGGGGCTGGCGTTTGAGGAAGATAAAAAGGCGTATAACGACTGGGCCGGCGCGGTACTCAGCGCCTACAGCCACTTTCAGCTGCTGTGCGCGCTGCGCAAAGGCCCCTGGGGGGTAGAAGGCCTGAACCTGCGCATCGCCAAAACCCTACGCAGCGAAAAGCTGCTGTTCGGCAGCGACCACATGCTGGAAAAAGGCTGGTACGAAGGCCGCCCGGTGCTGGTGACGCAAAACGACTACGGCCTGAAACTGATGAACGGCGATATCGGCATTACCCTCGCCGTGCCGGACCCACGCACGCCGGGTAAATCATTACTGCGCGTCGCCTTCCCCACCAGCGACCCGGTGAAACCCATCAACTGGGTGCTGCCCTCCCGCCTGCACGCGGTAGAAACGGTATTCGCGATGACGGTACACAAATCCCAAGGCTCGGAGTTCCTGCACACCGCCCTGCTGCTACCGCCCACGCCCAACCCCATCCTCACCCGCGAACTGGTTTACACCGGCATCACCCGCGCACGCGAATGGCTCACGCTGGTCGAAGCCAAGCGGGGGATATTGAATGATGCGGTGACTAGGGAGGTGATGAGGGTTAGTGGGGTTGGAAGTTAATATCTCAATCAGCCGAGTATAATATTACGGTATTCAACTGACAGTCACTGCACTGATTTGTTAGCCTCTTTTTCTTCAAACACCTTTTTCAGTGGCGAATCGCTTGAATACAAAACTTTTGCACTGGGTACATCTAATGCTGCCGTATCCAAGTGCGAATCTTGATCATCAAAGAAAATATGCGGCTTAAAGGCTTTCAGGAACCTGCTCTTTTGTAACCCACCAAGAAAAAACGCTTGATCTATGTATACGTTCCATTCTCTTATGGTGTTTATCACCCTCATCTCAGCAGGGCTATTTCTTGCGGTCACAATTGCTAGTCGAACAGGAGAGTATTCAATTCTGCCAGGTAAGCGCTCTTGAATTTTAGAAAGCTTTCTTAATAAATTCGCGTGAGGGCCTTCTTGAAGTGGAACTTCTTTCTGCAAATCTTCAGTTTCCCAAAATTTGTCTAGACCCTCAGTTTGATTGATGAGTTCACTATCTTCGCTGAATAGTACCGCATCTGCATCAAAAGCAAACCTAACTTGGTCATCTCTCAATTCATGGGAAGACCTCGGCGGCTCTTTGACAATTGCGCCAGCACAAACTTTACTATCAACTACGCTTTGAGCATCCTTTTCATCTGTGGTCAGAAACAAGTCAACATAAAACGCTTCTAAATAATCAGAGCTTGGCTCTCCAGCAGTAAAAGCTGATCGCGTGATAGCAAGGCCCCGCCGCCTTATCTCCTTTAAAACCCTAAAGCCAGTTTCCGGGCTATTTTTTGAAATTACGACGACCTCAACAATTGGGTTTTTATCGCCTTCAGCTTGATGTTTATTCAAACCGAGCAACGCTTTCACCAAAGGCATACCAGTACCGTCCTTTAACGGCTCATCTTCATGCTGAAGCATATACTCACGGTACTCTATAATCGCAGTTTCCGGCTCTTCTGCCTTCTTCTCCCTAAAAACCTTGTCGGCCTCTGAAAGATCAAAAAGTGCAGTTGCCGAAATTCCAATAACCAACGTTTCTGATAGATCGATTGGCATACTTACTCCTTGCACGGCTAAGGCTGTTTAAACGTGGCGACTTGGAGCCGCGAAGCGGCTGAAGGCCGGTCGCTGCGCAACCGATTGCTATGTAAGTCGAAACTTTTGCAATAACAGAACACGCAAATAAAACATTAATAATATTTGCGTTTCCGTGTATTGAACGCAGGCATAGCACCTTCAAGAACTTCAACGATTTTTTGATTTATTCTTTTGTCTTCAATACTTCCCGTTAAGATTGAAAAGGTGTAGCTATTTTCTTTATCTAAATCGGCATATATAACTTGCTCAGCATCAGAGACCACTGCAAGGTTCGGGTTGTGAGTAACCATTATAATCTGTCGATTCTGTTTCGCTGCCCGAATAAATGGCACTAAAACAGTTGCAACACTATGGTTGTCAAGATTATCCTCTGGCTGATCGATGATCAATGGAATATCATCTTTATCTAGAAGAAGATAAAAAACCAAAAGGAGAGCCCCTCTCTCTCCTGGTGATAGTTGTTCAAGCTCTTTATCACCTTGCTTCAACTGATAGTTATAACTAAGAAAACTCAATGAAAACAAATAATCATAAAGACCTTGCAAATCCTTAACTTGTTGGGCTATGTCGCGAGATATATTATCTTGCCCTGACCTCTTATCATTCTTAAATGCGTCTATCAACATATCTAAGAAACTAATGACGTCATCTTTGTCATCAAAATCAACCTCACTGACTAATCCATTTATCGCCTTCTCGCCTCCATCCTTGGAGTGAAATGAACCCATTTTATTTTGAAGAATATGCCCTAGAAATGTAGAAGAAAAATCCGATGACTTAACTAGCGAAGCATCAACTTCAATCTTATAATCTTTCAAAGTATCTGAGTTTTTAGCTATAATTTCATTTAATTTATTCCTAGCATTCTTATAAACTCCAATAATCTCTTGTTTTTTATCAAATATAATACGCGATGTATTTCTCCGGCTCTCATACTTCTCTTCTATCTGAGAAGGCAGCCTTTCCTTTAAATAATCAAGCTCGAATTCAAAAAAGCGAATAGTATTTGGGGTTTCCCATGACCCTAGCAAAGATCGCCTATCTTTTTCCCAGTTTTCTTTATCTGTTAAATATTCTTGAAATGCCTGCTGCTCCGAATCTAACTTTCCTTTTTCGATTTTTAGTAAATTTCTTTTTTCCTCAAGAGTATAATAAAGAGACTTTTGGATAGACTCTCTTTCAGTAGCATCTTTCTGCTCAGCTTCACCCAAAAGTAGCTTATTCGCGTCAAGCGACTCCTTCTCCAACCTCAAGAGTTGATGCAGTTGTGATAAATTTGTTTCAACGGAGATGAGTTTACCTATGTCAATAGGTAAACCAACCAGCTTTTCACCAATTTCATCGATAAAAACTGTAAATTCAGATTCTTTGTGTTTTATGGACGAAACCACATCATTCAGTTTTTGAATTTTATTGATTGATTCTTTTTTGTTAGCTTCTGAACTTTCAATCGACGCCTCAATCACTTCAATCTCAGATCTAATCTCAGAAATATTATTATTAATTAACTCATGCTTTTTCTTCTTAGCTGGATCTTCGTTTGGGTTAGAGACTAGCTTAGGCTCTTCCAGTGCATCAAGCTCTTCTTTCTTCTTTTTAAGTTTATTCTCGACTTCACCCTTATACGAATCTGTCGCCTTAAGCTCCAAGGCAATTATCTCTGAATTTAAACTTTTAACATCTGAACTTAAAGCATCAATATCTTCATTTACCGCCACGGTTTTTTTATTTATCAATTCCTTGAAAGAAAGCGCTCCTAGGTTTTCTGTTTCAGGGATATGGGAAAAAACAACACTTTCTATTTCCTCTTGAAACTCAGAAGCTGAACTAATTTCATTAGTAAGCTTTTCAAAACGCCCTTGAGGCAGGTATTTCACTTCTAGCACTTCAGTATCTTCGGGAGACTCATTTAAATTTTTTGCGCTTTCGTTTCCGCTTTCCCAAGTCAGCTTCGCTTCAAAATTTTTTGCCAATCGCCCATTCTTTACCCTGAACTTATTGGGAGTAAGAAAAGAAAAATCATTTTTATCATGATAATTAGAACAAAGGGAAAGTATGTCAGCAATCGCGCTCTTGCCGCTGCCTTTATTGCCAATAACAGCCACAAGCTCACTATTGAATGGTATGTTAACATCTTTAAACCAAGTGTTTTTTTGGTCAGAATAACCTTCTACTTGGGTAATAGTTAAACTTTTTATATATTTTGTTTTACGCTTTGAGACTTTCTCCAATAATGGCGGGCAATCACCAACAAAAACTCTTTCTAACGGCTCATTTATTGCCTGTTTCAAGCCATCGAAAGTTGGGTCACCCTTAAGCCAAGTAAAACACTTTCCTATACGATCTTTATCTTCGGAAGATGAGAAATGATGTGCGTCACTACAGTCAAGAAGCAAATCATTTACTCCTTGCGCAGTTAATTGAGACTTAGCTTTTAAAAATGTTTCTACTGACTCAGCAGATGTGAAAACCATATCAGCTTTGTTGATAATAGACTTTTTAGTTGCTATTGATGCATCAGTCCATTTCAGATCCGCCCACTCTGTTTTTCCAATTGCTATAAGGCACTTACCCTCAAAGCAATCTTTTTTTAAAGCCTTAAATATCTGATCTTCTTTAACATTAAGATTATTAAAACCTTCAACTAAATCTGAACCATAACCAGCTAACTGGTCAGCTGGTACTGTTCTCTTGATTGAAGCACCTAGCTCCCTTACACTTTCGGGTGTAATATTTCTATCCCAACTGCCGCCAGACTCTAATATATAGCTTTGCTCAAGTGTATTAAGGAATTGGCTCTGGATGGTCTCAGCTGACACCTCATCGGAAAAAATTACGTGTAAATTAATTCTTTTTAAATCTTTAAACTGTATACCCGCAAACTTTTCAATCCGAAATTCAACTACTGGTAATAGCTTGATACTGGCTAGCCTATTGTTAAACTTCTGCTCATAGATTAACTTTCTATATCCATCAATAAACAAATAGTCATTAACACCAATTACAGCAAACTCATCCGGTAGTTTTTCAAGATCTTTTATATAGCTTTCCCAGGTCTCATCATTGTCTATCCCATACTTTTGGTAAACAGAAAAGGGTGTGTGAACATGCAGATCCCATTTTCTCCACTCGGCACCTTTCGGAAAATTATTATTTATCATAGCAGTCCTTATCGATTTCAAAAGGGGGCAGAAAAAATACGACGTATATGATTACATAACACAAAGATTACCTGCGACAGATCGCCAGCGGAGGATGACCAAAAGCTGCAAGCTTTTAGTGTCAGGCTGACCGGTTGGTTAGGCATCACTGTTGTACGCCTGGATATGAGCTTGCACTTGATTATCCAGTTTTTCAAAAAAGCCTATCAGGGTTACTATCATTTCCGGTACGAACTCCTCTCGCACGAGGAGGGATCTTCTTGGTTCACCAGCTAAATGCTGCTGTGATCCCACAAATACGTTGACTTTATGCTTCGCATCTTGCGGAAGGGCACTTCCGTTATGGACGATTTGATTCCTAACTGAATTCACGCCTCTAATGAAAGCAACCTCACTACCCAATGCGGAAAGATCGAAAGCGGCGATCTTTCTAAGAAAAAGCAGGGCTCTCTCCACGCCTTGGCCGCTCAAATCTTTAAGCAATACCGAACTATTCACAGACTCAGACAGGATATAGCACAGAGTGTTTAACTCATTCTCAATAAAGCTGAATATTGTCAAAATGATCGACTGACGATGGATGCTTGGGTACTTTACTTGGTTCACGTGAAGCTCCCAGCCGTAGCTTTCAACTATCTCACCGTGGCTTGATTCTGGATACTTCGCCAGAATCGAACTCAAGTGTTCCTGGAGCTGCTTATCTCTATCTCCCCATGCCAATTCGCTGGCCTCATTAAAGACCCTAAACTCTTCTAATTCCCGCTGCGCAAGGTGGCAATGAGTACATAGCCCGTTTCCAAAGAAGTCTACAGCCTCATGCTCCAAGTCATCGCTCATTTCGGTACCTAGCATTGATTATATGCTTGGCTGTATAACCTCAATAAACTCACCGTCATGTTTATTGACATTTTATTGCACCAAACGTTTATATAACTTATTGATTTAAAAAAATAGAAGACGAATATGGCATCATGTGCGCTGTTCGCGTGTCTGCGTCTCTTGCCATTTCAAGAATATTCAACAATGCTCTCCTCATACACTCAGCACTTCCAACTGTACGCACTCCCCACCAAACGCCACCCTACCCGCTATCGCTTCCATCCCTTCAATCGGCTGTTCGTAGCTCCAGGCGATATCTATATTGTCACCCAGCGAGAAATACACAGTATTACCTTTAAACGGGCAGTGGGTCGTCGTTTTTGAGGTAGTTAGCAAATCCATCCGCACGTCTTCGCGTGGAATGTAATGCCGTGGTGGGTAGCCGGTTTCGCGGAGTTCGAGGGCTTGGGTGGAGTCGGCAAGCAGCTTGCCGTCCACATGCACCTGCACGCGTTGGCCAAGGGGATGAAGCTCGATGCGAGGTGCCTGTGGCATTAGGTTGTTCCCTGCGGCTTTTTAGCTCTAGTTAAATTAGCCTAGCAGCAAAGTCCGTTGAATCCCATGCTCGCCTCATCACACTTTAGGCTACGAGCCTGACCTGGGTCATTTCCTCATCGTCTCGTTTCCATCAACCCTCTATTGATCCGTTTGCGAAGTAAAAAAACTGTGACTTATGGCTTCAACAGACGGCACCCGTCGCTGCACTTGCTGATATGCTGAAGCTAGCCCTGCTGCTATGCCTGCCCAGGAAAGGAGAATCAAGATGAGCAAGCTTGATCTTAAAACGACCTACCGTGATTACATCGCCTGCCTCAATAAGCAGGCATGGACGAACCTTGGCCAGTTCGTGCATGACGATGTTTATCACAACGGCAAGCCGCTGGGGCTCGATGGCTATCGCGCCATGCTTGAAGCCGACTACGCGCAGATACCTGATCTTCACTTCAACATTCAGCTGTTGATCGCTGAACCGCTGACTATCGCGTGTAGGCTTCGATTCGATGTCACGCCTAAAGGCAACTTCCTGGGCTTACCTATCAATGGGCAAAAGGTGACGTTTTGCGAGAACGCGTTCTACCTCTTCCACGACAAGAAGATTCGCGAGGTCTGGTCGGTCATCGATAAGGCTGCGATTGAAGCTCAACTTGGTTAAATCGCCATCCACGGTGTGCTTAGCCTACTGGGCTAAACGTTCTGATCATCAGCATTGATAAACGAATACAGCTGAATATCGGAGCGGCACGCCCAGCCCTGGCTGGCCCAGAATTGTTTGGCGGCTTCGTTCTCGGGAAGAATCATCAGGTGTGATTTCAGAATGCCCTCATGCTTTAGCGCTTCCAGGCAAAGGCTAACCAGCCGTGTCGCGATGCCCTCTCTCCGGTGGGAATCCGCCACCGATAAGTGCTGAACATAGCCGCGCTTGCCATCGTGCCCCGCCATGATCGTGCCCGCCAGTTCACCGTCTTCCTCTGCCACAAAACTTAGGCCAGGATTGCGCAATAGGTACTTCTCAATGCCTTCTCGAGAGTCGGCATCGCGCAGGCGAACGCCTTCGCTTTCACTCCACAAGGCAATGGCGGCTTCGTAGTCGTTGATGATCATCGTGCGGTAGTGCATGAAAGGGATCTCAGTGGTTGGCGGTGAGGTTGAAACGGAATCGCGTGAGGCAGGTTTAGCGATGGTCTGCCATATTGAAAGTTCACCAGCGACAGCTCTCAAGGAGGAGAGAAGATGACCCGTACTGCACGTAAAGAGCCTATTAGCGAAGAGCAAGCTGCTGCCATCATCATTTCGGGATGGCGCGTTATAGACGTTACCCCGCCCGACGCCCCAAAAGAAATCTTTCGTCATGATCGCAAGCCAGAGACGATCGAGGCTGCGCGGCGCTTCGAGGCTGAGGCATCCAATGAATCAGGACCCGATCTGGACGACACCCATGGCGACGATGCCTCGCAGACGAACGCGGGTAAAGGTGACGCATAGCCCTTAAGTGTTTATTGCATCAACTAGGCAGGGCGCTCGTGAGGCGCCCTGCCCATCTCGTTGATAGTTGGCGATCTAGGCTGGCCTTAGGCCCGCTTCTCTGACCACACGGCAAACTCGTTACCGCTGGGCTCGATGAAGTGAAAGCGAAAGCCGCCGGGAAACTCGAAAATCGGCTTTATGACCTCGCCGCCGTGGTCCACCACCTTGTTGTAGGTGGCTTCCATGTGTTCGCTGTAGAACACCAACAAGGCGGCGCCGTTGGCGGTTCGGCTGCAGGCGTCTGCCTGGTAGAAGCCGCCGTCCAGCCCCTGGTTGGCGAACGCGGTGTATTCGGGGCCGTAGTCGGTGAAGTCCCAGTCAAACACCGCTGAGAAGAAGGCTTTGGTGGCGCTCAAGTCCTTGGCGGCGAGCTCGACATAGTTGAGCGTTTCATGTTGGTTCATGCCTGCTCCTTTTTTGTTGTGCTTTTTAATACGGTTTTAATCGTCACCCTGCCCGAAGCCGATGCCCAGGCGCAGCGCTTGAAGGCCATCGAACTCGACGCTTACCTCGTCTGAAAAGACCGGGTGGCCTTGCACGGCTAAGTCCAGCGCGGCCTCAGCGCCGCGGTACGCGACCGTCATTGTGATGTTCGCGGAGGTGCTGATGGGCGCCAGCAGTCCATACTCGACGTTATCCACACTGATGGAGGAAAGCCCGCGGTCATCCAGCTGCTTTTGCGCTTCCTGCTTCACGGTCACGCCGTAATAAACATAGAGCCCGGCATAGCCCAGCGCGAGCACAACTAACAGTGATAATAGCTTTTTCATCGCGTTTCTCGGGCTTGGAGGGTGTGTAATTTCAGATCAAGCTGATTTACGCCATTTTCTGCCAATGCGATACATCTTGGATACTCAATATATCGTCATGCTCTAGCTTTTCAGCCTTATAAAGATCCCAGCGCATTTGCAAGTTCAGCCAGAAATCCGCTGAAACATCAAAAAAGCGCGCCAGCCTGAGCGCTGTGCTTGGTGTAACGCCGCGCTTTTTGTTTACCAGCTCATTAATTCGCTGATAAGGCACATGGATCGCAGATGCCAGCTCGCGCTGGGTAATTTCCATGGGCTGCAAAAATTCTTCCAGCAACATCTCGCCTGGGTGCGTCGGTTCACGGTGCGTCGGTATACGTATCATTTGTCTATCCTCTTAGTGGTAGTCCACTAACTCCACACCCTGAACTATACCGCTAAGCCTCCCTTGATTGACATGAAAGCCATTGGCACCACGCTGATTGGCGTCGGTTGCGGTAACCGCGCCCATAACGCAACGCCGCCACCCCTGTATCGCGAAAGCGACTCAGGGCGGCGGCGTGTCGGTCGTTAGACGGGCAATGCCGGCGGCGATAGTTACTTGATGATATCGCCTATCGGTCGTTTACCGTCCAGCAGCATGAATTCCTGGTTGGTGATGCTGGCGTTTTGCACGGTGTGCAGCAGCGCGTGGGCGACGTTAGCGCGGGAGATCTGGTTATCGCCCGCTTCCTCAAACGAGTCAGCGAACTGCTGGCTGGCGGGTTCGTCCGTCAGGCGGCCGGGTTTGAGGATGGCGTAAGGCACGCCGCTGGTACGCAGGTGAGCATCGGCGGCGAACTTCGCGGCCATGTAGGGGCGCAGTTTTTCCGGCGCTTGCATGGGGTCTTCCGCGCGCATGGCGCTGATCATCACGTAGCGCGAAAGGCCTTGTTCGCTTGCGATATCCGCCGCGCGAATGGCGCCGTAAAGGTCGATCAGCAGGGTTTTGTCCGGCCCGGTGTGGGGGCCTGAACCGGCGGTGAACACCACCTGGTCACAGCCTTCAAAGGCGTGGGTAAAATCGCCTTCCAGGTCGGCAATCACGGTGTCGATGCCGCGTTCCTTGAACCACGGCACCTGCTCGTCGCTGCGCAGCATCGCCTT
Source organism: Pseudomonadota bacterium (assembly GCA_051750125.1). Classification (GTDB taxonomy): domain Bacteria; phylum Pseudomonadota; class Gammaproteobacteria; order Pseudomonadales; family Halomonadaceae; genus Vreelandella. The sequence continues at coordinate 131,961 of JBNJJK010000006.1, read as the reverse complement.
GATGGGCGTGCCCGCCTGCTGGGCCAGCTCGCAGAACTGTTTGCCAATCTGTCCGTTCGCGCCAATCACTAGCGTGGTCATAGCACCTCCTTATGGTGAACTGATAGGTAATCAGTGTAGGCACATTGAGGTAATTCAACCGTGCGCATCCAACACGTGGGAAATTCGCCTGGCGAGGTAACGTTCAGCAATTATGTACAAGCATCCGTTACGCGGGGGGCTTAAGCTTGGCGTAATGCTTCATCGTGTTGATGTCATCAGGGAGGTCGGCATGGGCAACGCCAGCCGGTTTGAATTCTTCAAAAGTCATCATGTACCGACGCTGACGGTGCTCAAGGCGGCGATTGGGGATTTTAGCTACGCTCCCCACGCCCACGAGGAATATGCCTTTGGCGTGACGCTGGCCGGGCGTCAGGACTTTTTCAGCGGCGGCCAGTTTCATCGCAGCCCACCGGGCAACGTGATTCTATTCAACCCGGAAGAAGTCCACGACGGGCATTCGGGCGGCGAGCGAGCGCTGGATTACCTGATGGTCTACGCCCATCCAGACCAGGTGAAACCGCTGTTTGCTGATGCCCTGGGGCACGAACATGGCGCGGATTTCCGCTCCCATCAAACGCTGATTCAGGATGCGCCACTTCGCCAGGCCATTTTGGAACTGGCGCGCTTGGTGACCTCCCAGGCGGGTAGCTGCATCGATCAGGAGAACGCGCTTTATCAGGTAGTAGAGCGGACGGCGCAGCTCGGCGGCCATGTTCAACCCAGCCAGGTTACGCACCGGCCCGACGCCCTGCTGGGCCTGGCGCGGGAGTATATCCACGCCCATCTGGAAACGGATATATCGCTGGACGATATCAGCGAAGCAGCGCATCTATCCAAGTACCATTTTCTGCGGCTGTTCCGTCAGCATTACGGCATGACACCGCACCAGTACGTGATGAATGGCCGGATCAACGCGGCCCGTTCGGCGCTGGACCAAGGCGCCCTGCTAAATGAGGTGGCGCTGCGATTCGGCTTTGCCGACCTGAGCCATTTCAATCGCCGCTTCAAGCGTATTTATGGCATGACACCCCACCAATATCAACGCGATATCGCCCGCTAGTCCCACCACGCATAGAGGTTTCACCATGTTAGCAATCGTCGCCTATGCCCTGGGCGTCATGTATACCCCTGGGCCTGTGAATCTGCTCGGCCTGAACGAGGGCATCAATGGTCAGGCCAAACAGTCGGTCGGGTTTTGCCTGGGTGTCGGTGCCGCCATGCTGGTCTATTTATTGGTGCTCGGCTGGGCGGGTGCTGCGTGGCTCAGCGATGACGCCCTGGTCGTGGTGAGTGCGTTAGGCTGTAGCTACATTCTGTACCTGGCCTTCAAGGTGGCCCGCGCCAACGCGGAACTGGATGCCCCCGACCCTGCCCCGCGCATGCTGAACTTCCGCGATGGCTTGGTGATGCAGCTGCTCAACCCAAAGGCCATGGTGGCGACGCTGCCCATTGCCACCCTTCAGTTTCCGGCGGCAGGTATTCACGGGCTTGGCCTGGTGGTATGGGCGTTAGGGCTCTCGGCCCTCGCCGCGGGCGCGCCCGGCAGTTATGTGGTGATCGGCAGCCTCGTCGGTCAGCAGATTAAACGCACCTCGGTCGTGAAGGGGTTCAACCGGGTGATGGCGGGGCTGCTGGTCGCCGTCGCGTTATCGATTGGCTACGAGCATGTGTGGCGGCCGCTTATGGGCTGACGCGCATGCCCTTGGGCATATTACGCTTTCTTCACAAATTGGGCGGTGACCATCATGTCGCCTGCGCCGTCTACTTTGCAGTCCAGCTGGTGATCTTTGCTCTCTTTTAGCCGTTTGATGACCGCTTTGGTGCCGATCTTGAGCACTTGAGAGCTGCCTTTTATCTTGAGGTCTTTGATCAGCGTGACTTTGTCGCCTTCGGCCAGTGGGGTGCCGTTGGCGTCTGCCACGTTGACGGCCTCTTCAGCGGCTGCCTCGGCGGGGTTCCATTCGTGGGCGCATTCGGGGCAAATGAACAGGCTTTGGTCTTGATAAACAAATTCAGACTGGCAGCGGGGGCATAGCGGACTGGACATAAGCAGTGGCTTCTATGGTGAATGAGCGGGTGATGATACTGAGCCTGGGCGGCCTTGGCGACTGTCTGCAGGCAGAAAGCGCTGAGGTTATGCCTCGCTAGGGCACGAGCCTCAGGCGTTCCAACCTATTCGGCTTAGGCTTTGCACGAAAACTGCCTGCGCTCGGCCATACTGCGTTAAAAAACGGCTCCAAATGCTCATTTACACTCCGTAAACTCCGCTTTTTCGCCGTTTTTTGCCTTGCCTGACCTTCGCTCGCCGACTTTTCGTACAAAGCCTAGCGCCCGCCAAGCGCGTCCAAGAGGTCGGGGCCGGGATACAGGTGGCCCGGCCAGCGCAACACCATGATCGCCAGAACGTTGCGGTGTTCACCACCCGCCAGCCCCTTTTCCCCCGAGGGCGAGGGGATGGTGCCGCTGGCCGGGTCCACCGCCGCCACCAGCGCCTCACGCACCCGGCCCACCAGCGGGTGGTCCTCGCGGTCGGCAAGCTGGAAGGCCAATGCCACCTCGGCTTGGATGTCGGCCGTGGCCCGGGCCATGATACCGGCCGTCTCCCGCTCCAGCGCTTCCAGCACCCAGGCGTGTACCTCCGGGTCCACCTTGCGTTGGTAGTAGCGGCTGTCAGCGATGACGAAGTGGGTCAGGCCATAGAGCCAGTTACGGTACTCAGCGTCGTCAAGCTCGGCGACTCGATCAGGCGGGTAGTGGCGTCGGAAGGCTTCCTCCACCTCCCGGCGCAGGTCCATCACGCCGAGCTGGTGCAGGAAGTACGTATAGTTGGCCACCTGAGCGGCATAGATCCCGATCACCGAGGGGTCGGTCAGGAAGGTCGCCCAGTCGACCTCTGTCTGATAGCCCAGCGCCCGTTCGTGATTCTCAATGGCCGGCAGTATGCCGTGGTACTCGGCCTGGACCAGCCGGAACAGCAGCGAACGGGCGAAGGCGATCTCTCCCCACTCACCCAGCATGGCGCGCCGGGCGCGCTGCTTGGCCGTGCGCTGGGAGTAGTCGGCAACGATCGCCTGGCTGCGGTCAGCCGCGTACCCGGGCTCGGCCAGGCCGACGATGTCCTCCTCGAGTTGCGCTAATAGACGCTCGCCGTAGGCACGATTGAGGGGCCGCCAGCGCTGCTCACCCGTCAGGCGGTAGAGCCGCTGGGCAAAGTGGCGCTGCTTGTTCTCGGACAGCGTCGGCAGCGCCTGCTCGTAGATCTCCTGGATGGCCAGACCGGCGTCGCGCTGGACGTCACGCTGGACGTCAAGTTCGGCATGCGGCTCCATGGCGGCGCAGCCAGCCAACGCCAGCACAATCATCAGTGAAAAGAGCTTTTTCATGACGGCCCCTCGTTGGTATTCACTAACGATAGGCCATCATTGCACAGTTGATGAGTAATTATTTACAAGCATCCTTAGTGCTACCGGCATACGCTAGGGCTATCCGCCATGACGTCAGGCGCGGTTTGGGTCGGGCAGGCCTCCCTGCTCTGGCTCTTCATCGGTGGCCAGTGTAGAGCCGTGCTGACTGGTCAAGGGGCCCGCCAGCTTGCGCAACGCCACGTAGAACACTGGGGTCAAGAATAGGCCAAACAGGGTGACGCCGATCATCCCGGCAAACACCGCGGTACCCAGCGCCGCCCGTACCTCGGCGCCTGCGCCGGTGGCCACTACCGACGGCAATACCGCCGCGGTGAAGGCAATCGAGGTCATGATGATCGGCCGCAGCCGCAACCGGCAGGCTTCCAGGGCGGCTTCCACCACACCCTTGCCCTGCAGTTCCAGCTCCCGGGCAAATTCCACGATCAGAATGGCGTTCTTACACGCCAGGCCAATCAGCACCACCAGCCCCACCTGCACGAAGATGTTGTTATCACCCCCGCCAAACCAGACACCGATCAGCGCCGCGAGCATCGACATGGGCACGATCAGAATCACCGCCAGCGGCAGCGTCCAGCTTTCGTAAAGCGCCGCCAGCACCAGGAATACCAACAGGATCGACAGCGGGAAGACCACCAGCGCCGCATTACCCTGGGTGGATTGCTGGTAGCTCAGGTCGGTCCACTCCAACGCCATTCCTGGAGGCAGCACCTCTTCCGCCAGCGCGTTGATGGTGTCCATCGCCTGGGCGGATGAGAGCACGCGAGGGTCGAACTCGCCGGCCAAGTCCGCCGCCGGGTAGCCGTTGTAGCGCAACACCGGGTCCGGGCCGAAGGTTTGCCGGATATCCACCATCGTGCCGATGGGCACCATTTCTCCCTGGTCGTTACGGGTGCGCAGCCGGGCGATGTCTTCCACGCTGCTCCGGTAGGGGGCGTCCGCCTGGGCGATCACCTGCCAGGTGCGGCCAAAGCGGTTGAAGTCATTCACATAGGTCGAGCCAAGGTAGGTCTGAAGGGTGTCGAACAGTTCGGTCAACGGCACGCCCTGGGCCTTGGCTCTCAGCCTATCCACCTCGGCATCCAGCTGCGGCACGTTGGATTGATAGCTGCTGATCGGAAAGCCCATTCCCGGCGTTTGCGCAATCGCCCCCTGGAGTTGATTGACCGCCTGCTGCAGCGCCCCATAGCCAAGATTGCCGCGATCCTCGATGAACAGCTGGAAGCCCGACCCATTGCCCAGGCCCAGAATCGGCGGCGGCATGAAAGAGAACGCAAAGCCTTCTTTCAGGCCGCCAATGCCCTGGTTGATGCGGGCATTTATCTCCGCAGCGCTGAGGCTGCGCTCACCAAAGGCGCTGAGGGTAAGAAACGCCACCCCGGTGTTGGAGGTGTTGGTGAACTGCAGCGCGTTCAGGCCGGGAAAGGCAATGGCGTGCTCCACGCCGTCGGTCTCCATGGCGATATCCACCACGTCCTGAAGCATCTCGTCGGTTCGCTCCAGGGACGCGCCTTCGGGCAGGATGACGCCAGCAATCAGGTAAAGCTTGTCCTGTACCGGAATAAACCCCGGCGGCACCGCCTTGAACATTACGCCAGTGCCCAGCAGCAACAGCGCGTAGACCACAAACACCGCGCCACGATGCTTCAGGGAGCGGGCCACGCCGCCCTGGTACTTGTTGGAGCTGGCGTTAAAGAAACGGTTGAAGGGCCGGAAAATCCAGCCGAACAGCGTATCCATCACGCGGGTGAGTCGATCTTTGGGCGCGTCATGGGGCTTGAGCAGCATCGCCGCCAGCGCGGGCGATAGGGTCAGCGAGTTGATGGTGGAGATCACCGTGGAGATGGCAATCGTCACCGCGAACTGGCTATAGAATTGACCGGTCACCCCCGACAGGAAGGCCATGGGAATGAACACCGCACACAGCACCAGCCCCACGGCGATGATAGGGCCGGAGACTTCTTTCATGGCCTGATGAGCGGCGGCCTGGGGCTTCAGGCCCTCCTCGATGTTCCGCTCCACGTTTTCCACCACCACGATGGCGTCGTCGACCACGATACCGATGGCCAGCACCAGCCCAAACAGGGTCAGCGTGTTGATGGAGTAACCCAGCAGGTAGAGCGCCCCGAAGGTGCCGATCACCGAGACCGGCACCGCCAGCAGCGGGATAATGGAGGCACGCCAGGTCTGCAGGAACAGCGTGACGACCAGCACCACCAGCAGCACGGCTTCCAGCAGGGTGGCGATCACTGACTTTATCGAGTCATTGACGAAGATGGTGGTGTCGTAGACCGCTTCATACTCCACGCCTTCCGGGAACTGTTCGGACAGCTCGTCCATGGTGGCGACGACCTGCTCGCGAATCTCCAGCGCATTGGCGCCCGGCGCCTGGAATATCCCCACCCCCACCGCGTTGTTGCCGTCCAGCTGCGAGCGCAGCGTATAATCCCCGGCGCCCATTTCCAGCCGGGCCACATCCGCAAGCCTGAGTATCTCGCCGCCCTCGCCGCGGTTCAGCACGATGTCGCCAAATTCCTCCACCGTTTCCAGCCGCCCACGGGCGTTGATCAGGGTGAGGAAATCACTATCTTCAATCGGTTCGGCCCCCAACTGCCCGGCGGAGACCTGCACATTCTGTTCGCGCATGGCCCCCACCACGTCGCCTGCCGTCAGGCCGCGGGCGGCTATGCGTTCGGGATCGAGCCACGCCCGCATGGCGTAGTCGCCCCCGCCGAATATCTGCGCATCCCCTATCCCTTCGAGACGGGCCAGACGATCGCGGACATTCAGCCGCACATAGTTGCGTAGGTAGAGGGTGTCGTATTCACCGCTGGGCGAGGTCAGGTGAACGACCATCAGAAACGTGGGCGACTGCTTCTGGGTGGTAACGCCCTGCCGCCGCACGGCTTCCGGCAGCCGGGCTTCCGCCTGGCTGACGCGGTTCTGCACCCGAACGGCGGCCTCCTCGGCATCGGTACCCGGGCGGAAGGTGACGGTCATTTGCAGCACGCCGTCAGAGCCCGCAACCGACTTGAGGTACATCATGTCCTCTACGCCGTTGATGGCTTCTTCAAGGGGCGTGGCGACGGTCTCGGCGATCTCCTTCGGGTTAGCGCCGGGGTAGACCGTGCGCACCACCACGGAGGGCGGCACCACGTCGGGGTACTCGCTGATCGGCAGGTTGGGAATCGAGATCAGCCCCACCGCCAGAATAATGATCGACAGCACCGCCGCAAAAATCGGTCGGTCGACGAAGAAACGCGAGAAGTTCATGGCGGTTAATCTTCCCTGGCAGCAAGGGCGGGTTGAGCGTCAGCCGCTGGAGCGGCGGGCACCGTTTGAGGGCTTACTTCCATGCCCGGCATGAAGACTTTTTGCACCCCGTTGACGATCACCCGGTCACCGGCAGCAAGCCCTTCGCTGATGACCGTGCGGTCATCCATTTGGCGCCCGGTGTCGACCTGGCGACGTTGGGCCAGGTTGTTCTCATCCACCACGTAGACGTAGCGGCGATCCTGGTCGGTCAGGACCGCCTTGCCATCCACCAGCAACGCTTGGTCCAACCGCGCGACCGGCATTTCGACCCGTGCAAACTCCCCGGGCCGAATGCGGCCATCCGGGTTGTCCAGCACCGCCCTGAATTGAAGGGTGCCGGTGTTGGGGTTCAAGCGGTTGTCGATAAAGTCCAGGGTGCCTTTGTACTGGCGCTCTGGGTCGCCGCCCAGCTCGATATTCAGGCTGTTCGGCGCGTCACCGGTGAGAAGTGTCTGGCTGGCAAATGCGGCCTGCTCGTCCGCTTCGAAGTAGACGTGTATCGGATCAATGCTCACCAGCGTGGTCAGCAGGCTCTGGTCGGCGCTGGCCAGATTACCCAGGGTCACCATGGCCCGACCGGCGCGGCCGCTGACGGGCGCGGTAATGCGGGTATATTCCAGGTCCAGCTCGGCGGTATCCAAGGCGGCTTGGGCGGCATCCACCATGGCGCGGGCATTGTTCAGCGCCGCTTGACGCTGGTCATGCACCTCCTGGGAAATGGCCTGGCGGCCCAGCAACACCCGGGCGCGCTCGGCTTCGCTGCCGGCCTGGGCGAGTTGGCTCCGGGCCTGGGCAAGGTCCGCCTGGGCGGCGCTAACACGCGCCTGATAAGGCCGCTGGTCGATCAGGAACAACAGGTCCCCTTGCGCTACCAGCTCGCCCTCTTCAAACGCCACCTCCTGGATATAACCGCTCACCCGGGCTCTTAACTCTACCGTTTCGGCGGCTTCCACCCGGCCGGTGAATGACTCACTCAAAACCACCGGCTGGGCAACGATTTCCGCCACGTCGACTTCCGGCGGTGGCGGCGCTGCAGGCGCTGCCGCCTCCTCACTCTGGGCCTCGCACCCGGTCAACAAGGCCGTCAGCAGCAGAAACGGGATCACCGCCCGGCGGCCTGCCAAGCGGACTCTTTGAGACAGACTTCCCATGATTACTTGCTCCAGTGGCTACCGGTAATCGGTAGCAGCGTTCGTTATGGATTTCGCACCGCGCGGGCGGTTGACGATTAACTAGTCGTTTAAGCGCCGCCAGTATCGACAGTCATTTATTGTCATCAGGGGGGATGAAGGAGCTGGCATGGTCGAGCAGTTGGTTACTGTCTATCCGACGTTACTCACCATAGGCGAGGCGAACGCGTTCGGGGTAGCGGGTTCCTGCGGGATGATTGCCTAATTCTGTCGCGGCGTGTGAAAGGCGATACAGGGCGGGCGAGTCAGCACATCCGCCTGTTTCCGCCCATGCGCATGATGACGATCTGATGACATACCGCGTGGGTTGTCGGTTTCTGCGGGGTGCTTGCCTGATTCTGCAAAACACACTGAAAATACCTTCGATTGGTGGGGCGAAGGCATATACTGGAAGCCGTTAGGGAGGAGAGCCATTGACCGTTATCGTGCCTGAGCAGATCACCCATTTCAGTGACAGCCTGCCGCAGCAGTTGAGCCAGGTCGTCCGCCGCTGGTCGCCCCTGGAAGATATTCAGGATACGGCGATTGCCGAAGTTCAACTGGTGCGCGTTGATGCCCCCACCAGTTTTCACTGCGCGGTTTATGAACCATGCCTGTGCTTTGTCATTCAGGGCAGCAAAACGGTGCTGTTGGGTGACAAGGAGATCGTCTACAGCGGCCCAAGCTATATGGCGAGCGCCGTTCACCTCCCCGTGGTTGGCAGAATTGATCATGCCACCTCGGAGCAGCCTTTCCTGGCGGTAAAGGTCAGGGTCGATCCTCAGGAGGTAGCCGGGCTGATACTGGAACTGGGCGACAAGGCACCGCCCGCGGGCCACGACGCCATCTGCTCCGAGATGGACTGCGGCCTGAAATCTGCGCCCATGGATGCGCGCATGCAGGGTGCGCTTTACCGACTGTTAAGCCTGCTCGACGCCCCGGAAGATATACCGGTGCTTTCGCCCCTGGCCCGACGAGAGCTGATCTACCGGGCGCTGATGGGCGACATGGGACTGCATATGCGCCGCTTTGCCGCTTCGGACTCCCAGGCCAATCGGATTGCGCAGGTCATCTACGCCCTTAAAGAGCATTACGCGGAGCCGCTTAAGATCCGTGAGCTGGCGGCGACCGCCAACATGAGCGAGTCGACGCTTTATCACAGCTTCCGCCAGGTTACCCGTATGTCGCCCCTGCAGTACCAGAAGAAGCTACGCCTGCACGAGGCCCGGCGGTTAATGCTAGCCGAAGGACTGGAGGCGGCCACCGCCAGTTACCGGGTGGGTTATGAAAGCCCTTCCCACTTCAGCCGCGAATACAGCCGCATGTTCGGCGCCCCGCCGCGGGCAGACGTCAGCCAGCTGCGCGCCGCCGGAGCGGCGCCGCTACCCGCTTAGTCCACCGTCACTTACGGCACGCCCTGACGCTTTCCGCCAGTTCACTGACGAGACCATGTACCTGCTCGACGGCCTCATCCGTGCTGGCGGCGTGTTCAATGCAGTCGACCAGCGCCGAGCCCACCACCACGGCGTCGCTGAAGCGGCCGATGGTGGCGGCCTGTTCGGCGGTGCGAATACCGAAGCCGACGGCAATGGGCAGTCGGGTATGTTCGCGCAGTTGTGCCACCGAGTTTTCCAGCCTTTCCGGCGTGGGCGCGCTGCCGCCGGTCACCCCGGCCACCGAGACGTAGTAGATAAACCCAGAGGCGTTCGCCAGCACCTTGGGCAGACGCTTGGCATCGGTGGTCGGGGTCGCCAGGCGAATGAAGTCGATGCCGTGACGGGCTGCCGGCTGGCAGAGTTCTTCATCGTGTTCGGGCGGCAGATCGACCACGATAAGGCCATCTACGCCAGCGCTGGCGGCATCCGCTAGAAAGCGTTCAACGCCGTAGCAGAAAATGGGGTTGTAGTAGCCCATCAGCACAATCGGCGTGGAGGTATTCTCTTCACGGAAACGACGCACCATTTCCAGAGTCTTGGCTTGGGTCTGGCCACTTTCCAGCGCACGCAGCGCGGCTTTTTGAATCGCCGGGCCATCGGCCATGGGGTCGCTGAACGGCATGCCAAGCTCGATGATATCTACCCCGGCTTCGGGCAAACCGTGTAACAGGCGGCGCGAGGTGTCAGCGTCCGGATCACCCGCAGTCAGGTAGCTGACCAGCGCCGGGCGGTTTTGCTGCTTGAGTGTACTGAAGCAGTGGTCAAGACGCGTGGTGCTGTTCATGGTCTGATTCACGGTAGTGTTCATCGCGTTGTCCTGAATCGCGCTCATACTTTTTTCACTCCGAATTTATCGCCAAGGTGATGGGCGACGCTCGTCATGTCCTTGTCGCCGCGGCCGCTCAGGTTGATCACCATCAAGTGCTCGCGGGGAAGCGTGGGTGCGCGCTTGGCGACTTCCGCCAGGGCGTGGGCGGTTTCCAGCGCGGGAATGATGCCCTCCTGGCGGCAGCAGATCTGAAAAGCCTCCAGCGCTTCGTCATCGGTGGCGGAGACATACTCGACCCGCTTCTGCTCGTGCAGAAAGGCGTGTTCGGGCCCGATGCCGGGGTAGTCCAGCCCGGCGGATATCGAATGGGCGTCGGTAATCTGGCCGTCTTCGTCTTGCAGCAGATACGTGCGATTGCCATGCAATACGCCGGGCGTGCCGCCGTTCAGGCTGGCCGCGTGCAGTCCACTTTTCACGCCCTTACCGCCCGCTTCCACACCGACCATGTGAACGTCCGGGTCATCCAGGAACGGATAGAACAGCCCAATGGCGTTCGAGCCGCCGCCCACGCAGGCAACGAGTGAATCCGGCAGGCGTCCTTTTTTTTCCAGCATCTGGGCGCGGGTTTCATGACCGATGACGGCCTGGAAGTCGCGCACCATGGCGGGGTATGGATGTGGCCCGGCGACGGTGCCGATGATGTAGAAGGTGTCGTCGACGTTGGTGACCCAGTCGCGCAGCGCCTCGTTCATGGCGTCCTTGAGCGTGCCGGTGCCGGAGGTGACAGGTACGATCTCAGCGCCAAGCAGCTTCATGCGGAACACGTTGGTCTGCTGGCGTTCAATGTCCGTGGTGCCCATGTAGATCACACACGGCAGGCCAAAGCGTGCTGCCACTGTGGCGGTTGCAACGCCGTGCATGCCCGCGCCGGTTTCGGCGATGATGCGCTTTTTACCCATCTGCTTGGCCAGCAGCACCTGGCCGATGCAGTTGTTGATCTTGTGCGCGCCGGTGTGATTCAGCTCTTCGCGCTTGAGGTAGATGCTCGCCCCGCCGAAATACTCGGTCAGCCGCTCGGCAAAGTAGAGCGGGCTTGGCCGCCCTACGTAATCGCCCTGGAAGTAGGCGAGCTGGCGCTGGAACTCGGGGTCGTTCTTGGCCGTTGCGTACTCGTCCTGCAGCTCCAGAATCAGCGGCATCAGCGTTTCGGCGACGAAGCGACCACCGAAGCTGCCAAACAGCCCGTTGGCATCGGGCAAGCTGGAAGATAAATCCATGGGTTTATTCATCACGACCTCGGCATGCGTTATCAAACAATGTAATGAAAGTAGCGCAGGCAGACGGGGATAAAAATCGATAAGATAGCAGCAACCTGTGAGCTGGAGTCACCTATTGATGCCACACAGCATGCCACCGCTTAGCGCCTTGCGTGCTTTTGAAGCCACCGCCCGGTTAGGCAGCGTAACCGCTGCCGCCGATGAGCTAAGCGTGACCCACGGCGCAGTCAGTCGCCAGCTACGTAGTCTGGATGAACACTTTGGCGTTGCGCTGTTTGCCAAGGCCGGCCGTGGGATTGTGCTTACCCCACACGGCGAGCGGCTGCAAAACGGTGTGGGCGAGGCTTTCACGCGGCTGCGCGATAGTTGCGCTTCCCTCAAGCATGAACTAGAGGAAGCACCCTTCACCCTCGCCTGCCCGGGGAGCCTGCTGGCGCGCTGGTTGATCCCCCGCCTGGATCGCCTGCACCGCGAGCTGCCTGAGCTCAAGCTGAAAGTCGTGGTCAGCGAAAGCGAGCATCCCGAAAAGCAGACGGAGGCCAGCGCCAGCCTGGCGTTTTCGGGACCACCCTGGCCCGCCGACAAGCAGGTGATCGAGCTAACCCCGGAACGCATCTGCGCGGTAGCAAGCCCACGCTTGGCGGCCCAGTGCGACCCCGCCCAACCGGCATCGCTGTTTACCAACACACTGCTATACACCGCCTCGCGCCCCCAGGCCTGGCCACAATGGGCCAGCGCCCAAGGGCTTGAGCTAGCGCGACTGGAAGACGCGCTCGGCGAAGGCCAGGGGTTTGATCACCTTTATTACCTGATGGAAGCAGCCGTGGCGGGATTGGGCGTGGCGATTGCGCCAACCCTGTTGGTCGAAGACGACCTGAAGAGCGGCCGACTGGTCGCCCCCTGGGGCAGCATCGAAACCCCCGCCCGGTTGTGCCTGTGGCTACCCAGCCAGGCAGACATGCGCCGCAGCGAACCGCTGGCCGCGTGGCTCAAGCGGGAGCTTGGGAGATAAATACGGAGGCGTTAGTGAGGCTGCGTGTTATCCGGAAGCTTGTGACTCGCTTCGGCTTTCAACCTTTCAACAAGCCAAACTTTGATAATAGATTGACGCGTAACGCCGATACGGGCGGCCTCACGATCCAGGGACTCAACCACCCAAGCGGGGAAGTCGACATTGATTCGCTTCGGATCTTGATTAACACGGTGTGCAGTGGATAAATCAAGATCGTCAACGATGTCTTCGCTATCCTGGTCAAATTTTTGGTCAAAGTCGTTAGCTTTCATAGAGTTCTACCTCTCTTTTGCGCGAGCGCCTTACCGAAATGAGTCGAATTTTTTCATTTCGGTAGGTGATGACGGCAGACCAGTGTTTATCACCAATCAGCCCTATCATCAGAAAACGCGGCTCATCATCAGATTTGGCTTGAATTTCCAGCAAATCAGGATCATTCCAAAGCGCCTGAGCATCTAGAAAGTCAATTCCATGCTTTATCCGATTGGCTACGCTTTTGTCATCATCATACTCAAAGTCGCTCATGAGTATAAATTATTCCTTTTCTACTCATCTCGCAAGATAGCCACGTTTGATGGCCAACAACTCAGTCAGGGAATCTGTCTTTGCACGGATCAGGACTGATTCGGGAAGATCCACCAACATGTCGCCTTTTGCTAGCAAAAGTGCATAGGAACGAATGTAGCGTCATTTGATCGTCAATTACTTCCCTACCTTGACACCTTCCCACCCGTACTGCTCGACCAGCGCTTTTAACTGCTTGGGGCGATAGCGGTCGTCGCGCTCGTAGCGGGCTTTTACGCTTGGGTGAATCAGGGTGGGCTTGTCATCGATGACCAGCGGCCTATCCAGCGGCTTCTTGAAACGGTAGACGTGCTTGCGCGACTGGTGAAGCCGGGCGTGGGTGCCGTCGGTGAGGTTGTTGCGAATATGCGGCTCGGTGATCAGCCCGGCGGCGTTGGCTTCGTCGAGCATCCAGGCAAGCGGGGTGTCGGCGGCTTGCAGGCCTTGTTTATCCGGCTCGTAGGCACCGCCCACATCGGCGTGAACGCCTGCAAACCAGACCTGCTTTAAATCCACCCCGGGCCGGGGCGTCCACACGGTGGGCGTGAAGTCTTCGCGCCGCTCATCAATGGCCATGGCGTGGCGGGCAATGGCGACGTTGGCACCCATTTTGGTGTCGTAGAATTCGTCGGTGCCGTTGAACAGGCCCATGATACTCACCGGAATGCCCAGCGCGCCCACGGTGTCCCACACGCCGATAAAATGCACGTCGCACTGCGCATAGCTGTGTTTGTCACGAAACCGAATGGCTGACTCACCTCGCGGGTGATGGGTCTTTTTGGTGCTTTTGTAGATCTTCCAGGCCTCGGTGATCAGCCGCGCATCGGAGCGCTTGAGAATCCCGCAGTTATTGATCAGGCCGCTTAACGCCCGCACGGTATAGGCGCCGCGGCTGAAGCCGAACAGGTAGATGTGATCGCCGGGAGCGTAGTTCTGCACGATGTAACGGTAGCCATCGAGAATGTTTTTGTGCAGCCCCACGCCGGTGGCGCCCGCGCTGAGGCTGTTGTGATACGAGCCCAGCCCCCAGTCGTAAAACACGTGTTGCTTGATACCTTCCGCCTGCGGGGTCACCGACCGGGCAAGCTTCAGCACGTTGGTGGGAAAGTCTTTGTCTATGTCCTCTTCCGGCCGGTTCCAGGTGCCGTCTGCGCATACCACGATGTGGGCCATGGGAATGCCTCGTTGTCGTAAGAGCCGGATCTCAGCCAGTGGGTCTGCGTTGTCTTTATCGCTATAGGCCAGCTTTTAGCGTAGTGCGAATTTGTCGAGCTGCGTAGCCGGCGAGGGGCGGTTACTGGGGCGTTACCCGCAACACTTTGCCCTCGGGGCTGTCGGTGAGGAGGTAAACGGCGCCTTCCGGCCCTACCCGTACATCCCGAATCCGCGCGTCGAGCTCGCCAAACAGGCCTTCAAGGTCCTCGGCGCTGCCATCGCTTGAGAGGCGCACGCGGCGAACCTCTTTATTGACCAGGGCGCCCACCAGCAAATCGCCCTGCCAGGCTGGGAACAGTTCGCCTGTGTAGCGCGCCATGCCCGAGGGTGCGATAGAGGGCGTCCACTCCAATCGTGGCGCCTGGGTGTCTGGGTAATCCTCGTACGGCGTGATCCGGGCGCCGGTGTAGTCCAGCCCACCGGTGGCAATCGGCCAACCGTAGTTGGCGCCCGCTTCGATGATGTTCAACTCATCGCCGCCGCGCGGCCCGTGTTCGTGGGCGATCAGCCGGTTATTGTCGGCGTCAAAGACCAGCCCCTGAACGTTGCGGTGGCCGTAGCTGTAGATTGCCGACCGGGCGTCATCACGGTCTACGAAGGGGTTGTCATCCGGCACGCTGCCGTCGGGGTTCAGGCGGACAATGCTGCCGATGTGGCTTTCCAGCTGTTGCGCCTGTTCGCGGTAGTCAAAGCCATCGCCCAGGGTAAGGATCAAGGTGTCGTCCGGCAGCCAGGCCAAACGCCCACCGAAGTGAGCAGCGCCCTGCTTGGCGGGCTGGGCGCGAAAGATTTCGCCGACGTCTTCCAGGCCGTTTTCCCCAAGCGTGGCTTTAGCCAGGCAGGTGTGATTGGCAAGTCCATTACCGCAGGCGTAGCTGAGGTAAAGCTGTCGGTCGTCTTCAAACCGGGGCGACAGCCGCACGTCAAACAGCCCCGCCTGGCCCGAAGCAAACACCTCGGGAACGCCGCCGAGCGATGTCTCGAGCGTTTCACCCTCGGCGCTTAATAGCCGCAGACGCCCGGGGCGTTCAGTAACCAGCATGCGCCCGTCTGGCAGAAAGGCCAGCGACCAGGGATGCTCCAGCCCCTCGGCCAAGGTCTCGATTTGATAGGCGCCTTCAGCCTGGCTCTCCTTGGTTTCCTGGGCCTCGCCTTCCTGAGCCTGGGCCTGCTGACCGGCGCCAAGGGCGGCAGCCAGGCTGCCTACCCCCAGCACAATCGCCATGCCGGAAAACCCACGCGGGCGTCTGGCATTGGCGATGCGTTTTCGCAGCCGTGCAAACAGCCAGCCCGCCACGCCCGCCGTTGCCAGCATGGCCATAAACCCAGCAATGCCGCGTGTGGCGGCAATCAAGGTCGGTGGCGGCGCCAGCGTATTGATCAGCCATAACGTCGTCCACAGCCCCACCACCGCACCGCCTGTGCATAACAACGCTAAAAACCGGTCGCCCAGCCAGCCTGACAGCAGCACTGCCACGGTTTGCGATACCACAAAGCCTACCGAGAACAGCACCGCATACAGCGGCGCGAAGCTGGCCAGGTCGTGCAGGGTCGTGGCGATACGCTCCCCTGCCGGTATCTCGACGCCCAGCGCCTGCAACGCCGCCAGATTGAACTGGGTTTGCACGACGCTACCCAACACCACGCCCACCAGCAGCGCGATGACAAAGTAGATTCCGGTAAGTGCCCAGCGGGGTTGGTGGGTCATGTCGGTAACCACCTGCTCAGAGATGAATAGCTAAACAATTTCTCAAGATTAGCCGTTTCTGGGAAGGTTTTTATTCGTTGGGTGCCTGAACCGAAAAGCGCACTAAATGGCTGATGCACCGCTATGTTGTGGGTACGCCATTTGGAATACCCCTTGAAAAGGGGTAGGGTTATTGATCAAACATTCAATTTAAGGAGCTCCCATGCAACGTCGTCCTCTGATTGTCGCCATGTCTTTGGGTCTTTTCGCTGGTGCTGCCACGACCGCCGCCTTGGCGGATACGTCGCCGCTGGAGCAGCAGCTAAAAGATCTGGAAGAATTCCAGGTCATCGCCCACCGGGGCGCCAGCGGCCACGCGCCGGAGAGCACCATGGCGGCCTTTGAGATGGCCCATGAGTGGGACGTCGATTACCTCGAACTGGACGCCCAGCTATCGTCCGATGGTGAAGTGGTGGTGTTTCATGATGACACCATTGACCGCACCAGTGACGGCGAAGGCGCGATCAACGACTACACCCTGGAAGAGCTGAAAGCGCTGGATACCGGCACCTGGTTCAACGACAAAAACCCCGATAGCGCCAACGATGATTTTGCCGGGGCGCAGATGCTTACCCTGGATGAGCTGTTCGAGCATTTTGGTCACGATGCCCGCTACTACATCGAGACCAAATCGCCGCAGCTAAACCCGGGCCTGGAAGAAGCCCTGGTTGAAAAGCTGGAAGAGCACGACATGATCGAGAACGGTCGCGTCCTGGTGCAGTCCTTCGAGCAGGACAGCCTGTTGAAAGTGCAGGAATTGAACGACGACGTACCGTTGATCCAACTGGTGTGGTACTACCCCAGCGAAGAAGACGATTCGAAACTGGTGGAGTGGACGGACGTGACGCCGGGCCCCGCCGAGATTACCGATGAAGACTTCCAGGAAGTCGCCGACTACGCCGTGGGCATTGGTACCAACTACCTTTATGACGGTCAGCAAGTCGTCGACGCCGACTTTATCCAGCAAGCTCAGGAAAACGGCCTGCCGGTACACGTCTACACCATCAACGAAACCGATGAAATGGAGCGCCTGATGAAAATGGGCGCCAACGGTCTGTTCACCAACTACCCCGACCGCCTGCTGGAGCTCGTCGAGTAACTACCGCTCCACGCTCTATCGCACCCGGCTAAGGCCGGGTGTTGTGTTTCTGGGCGCTCAACACCATCAAGACGTCGCCGGTTTAACGGTACCGATGTGGGTTTCAGATAGTCGCTCGTGCGCTATGGTCATGGCATTCACCCGCTTAATGAACCATAACTAACGTACTGGAAAAAACGACTAGGCAGCCAACAAGCGCCGATAACGATAATAACGGAGACGCCTGCGATGCCAGAGGCCATCATCGAGACCACCGGCCTGACCAAAAGCTTCAAGGGGTTCAGGGCGGTCAATGACATTTCCTTTCAGGTGCTGCCCGGCACCATTCACGCCATGATCGGCGCCAACGGCGCCGGCAAGACCACCTGCTTCAACCTGCTCACCAAGTTCTTGCGCCCCACCAGCGGTCGCATTCTTTTCAAGGGCCGCGATATCACGGCGCTCAAGCCGGACCAGATTGCCCGAATGGGACTTGTGCGCTCGTTCCAGATCTCGGCGGTCTTCGGTCAGCTTTCAGTGCTGGAGAACGTCAAGCTGGCGTTGCAGCGCCAGCGGGGGGAATCCTACGACTTCTGGGCCTCGCACCGCCGCCTGGACCACCAGCGCCAGCGCGCCGAAGCGCTGCTCGATGACGTCGGCCTGAGTGATGAACTGGATACTCTCGCCGCCGAACTGCCTTACGGGCGCAAGCGCGCGTTGGAACTGGCGACCACCATGGCGCTGGACCCGCAGGTCATGCTGCTCGACGAGCCTTTGGCGGGCATGGGCACCGAAGATGTCAGCCGCACGGCGGACTTGATCCGTCGGGTTGCCAAGGGGCGCACCGTGCTGATGGTGGAGCACAACCTCGGCGTGGTGGCCGAGCTTTGTGACCGCATCACCGTGCTGGCGCGCGGGGAAGTCCTGGTGGAAGGCGACTACGCCACGGTGTCCAAGGATCCCCGGGTGATTGAATCCTATATCGGAGGTGCCACCCATGGCTGAACCCGCCCTCGACCAATGCCCGTCGCTGATGCTCAGCATTCGCGGCCTTAACGCCTGGTACGGCGAGAGCCATGTGCTCCACGGTATCGATCTCGACGTGCCCGACGGCCAGGTGGTGACGCTGCTGGGGCGCAACGGCGCCGGCAAGTCCACCACCCTGAAGTCGATCATGGGCATCGTGCCACGGCGCCAGGGCAGCATCGTGCAGCAAGGCGTCGAGACCATCCACCAGCGCCCCTACCAGATCGCCCGGCACGGGGTGGCATTCTGCCCCGAGGATCGCGGCATCTACGCGACGCTGGATGTCCGCGAGAATATCGAGCTTCCAAGGCGCATCAACGACAGCGGCCTCAGCACCGAGCAGATCCTCGAGCTTTTCCCCAACCTGCGCGAGCGCCTTCACAGCCCCGGTTCAAAGCTTTCCGGCGGTGAGCAGCAGATGCTGGCGATTGGGCGCATCCTGCGCACCGGCGCTCGGCTATTGCTGCTCGATGAACCCACCGAAGGCCTGGCCCCCGCCATCGTCGAGCAGATCGGCGACACCATCATCCACCTCAAGGAGCAGGGCTATACCATCCTGCTGGTGGAGCAAAACCTGCGCTTTGCGATGTCAGTGGCGGACCAACACTACCTGGTCGACCACGGGCAGGTCGTTGCCCGGTATGACCGTGAGAGCATCGAGGAGAATGCCGACGCGCTATTGGCACGCCTCGGCGTCTAGCCAGTCGTCATTCGCGCGAGTGATGGCGGAAGTGCGACGGCGAGACGCCCTTCATGCGCTTGAAGGTCTTGGAAAAGGCAAAGGGGCTCTGGTAGCCGACCCGCACGGCGATTTCCTCCACCGGAAGGCTGCTGGTGGCCAGCAGATGGGCCGCGTGCTGCATGCGCAGCTGGGTCAGCTGCTGCATCGGGCTGCGGCCGAACACATTGCGGCTGATACGGCGCAAATGCTCGCTACTGACATGGGCAATCTCGGCCATTTCCTCGATGGTCCAGGGCTTTTCCAGCGTAGGCGTCACAGCATCGAACACCGCCACGATGCGCGCATCGCGTCGCCAGGGATCGGCGAATCGCGAAATATACCGCTCGATGGTATCCCCCCACATCGCACAGCTGGCGGCATCCCCCTGCCCATGAAACACCTCGCTGTAGAGCCCGAGTATGGCGTGCTTCATCGGCTCGGGGTCGAAGTGCTGCATGATCGGCGCGATGGTGCCTACCACTGAGCGCGGCGCGCTGGGTAGATAGCGCACCCAGCAATACTGCCAACGACTGCCCGGCACGGCATGAAAGGCATGCAGCCCGTGCGCCGGTGCAAATGACGTCATGTTACGGCGCATGGTGCACCACCCCCCGTCGAGCAGCATGCGCCCCTCGCCCCCCAGAGAACCGTGAATATAGGCCCCGCTGAGCCGGGTACGCACGATGTGATAAGGGACGGCGGCATCGCCGACGCCGACGTGGGAAATATGCCGTTCGCGCAGCGCCTGGCAATCATCCACGCGCACGATCCATTGGTGAGTGTCTTCACCAACAATGTGGGTTTCAGATAGGCAGTCGTGTTCTGAGGCCATGGCGCAATCACCTTTTTTGGACCTTACTGGTAACAGCAACACATAACAGAAAAAGATCTTCCAACGCCAACTATAACAACAGCTCAACACGAGCATAGGAGATTCAGATGTCAGCCAAGACTCCCCTCAAAGCCATCGCGTTGTCGTCAGCAGCGCTCGCCATGGGCACCGCGTGCAGCGCCATGGCAAGCAATGGCTTCTCCGACGATGAAGTGCGAATCGGCGTGCTCACCGACATGTCCGGGATTTATACCGACCTCTCCGGCGAAGCCGCGGTCGAAGCCGTGCGCATGGCGGTCGAAGACTTCGGTGGCGAAGTCGGCGGCGTGCCGATCGAGGTCACCTACGGCGATCACCGCAACCGTGCCGACACCGGCGCCAGCCGTGCCCGGGAATGGTACGACGACGAGGGCGTGGACATGATCAACGACCTCTCCAACTCCGGGGTTGCCCTGGCGGTGGCCGCGGTTGCCGAGGAGCGCCAGCGCCATGCCATCGTCAACTCGTCTTCCAACATCGGGCTGACCAACGATTACTGCTCGCCCTACGTGACGCACTACACCTATGACGCCCACTCGCTGGCCCACGGTACCGGCAAATCGATCGTCGAGGACGGCGGCGACACCTGGTTTTTCCTGACCGTCGACTTTGCCTTTGGTATCGGGCTTGAGGAGCAGGTCTCCGAGGTCGTTCGCGATGCCGGTGGCCAGGTGTTAGGCGCCGCTCGTCATCCCATGGATACCAGCGATTTCTCTTCCTATGCGCTGCAGGCGCAGGCCTCGGGCGCCGAGATCATCGGTATTGCCTCCACCGGCGCCGATGCCATTAATGCCATCAACGCCCTGGCCGAGTTCGGCGTGACCCCCGACCAGCGCCCGGCCGCCCTGCTGTTGTGGTACGACGACATCGACACCCTGGGCCTTGAAACCGCTCAGGGCCTGATGTTGACCAACGCCTTCTACTGGGACGCCAACGACGAGACGCGCGAGTTCTCCGAGCGCTTCTACGAGCGCACCGGTCGTATGCCCAACATGGCCCAGGCCGGCAACTACTCTTCCACCATGCACTACCTCAACGCCGTGGAAGCGGCCGGCAGCGATGACCCGGACGCCGTGTCTGAAAAGATGCGTGAGCTGAAGATCAATGACTTCTTCGCTAAAGACGGTTATATCCGTCCCAATGGCCGCATGGTTCACGACCAGTACCTATGGGAAGTCAAGGCACCCGATGAGTCCGAGTACGACTACGACTATCTGCGCCTGGTAACCACCATCCCCGGTGAAGAAGCGTTCCAGCCGCTGGAAGAAAGCACCTGCCACCTGCTCGATAACGACGAGTGATTGCTCACGCTGCCCGGGGATGGCCCCGGGCAGCGGTGGTAATGCCGGGCTAACCCCCTTCGTTTTCTTTGCGAGCGGTCAATTATGGATATCTTAGGTGTACCGATTCAGGCACTGATGGGTCAGCTCATGCTAGGTATCGTCAACGGCTCCTTTTATGCCGTCATGAGCCTTGGCTTGGCGATCATCTTCGGCGTGCTCAAGATCGTCAATTTCGCCCACGGCGCCTTTTTCATGCTGGGCGCCTTCACCGCCTTTCTGCTGGCCCAGTACCTTGGCAGCAACTACTGGACCACCTTGCTGGTGGCGCCGCTGGCGGTGGCGCTGTTCGGCATGCTGTTCGAATGGCTGTTCCTGCGGCGCCTGTACGGGCTCGACCCGATCTACGGACTGCTGCTGACGTTCAGCCTGGTGCTGGTACTTGAAGGTGGCTTCCGGGTTGCTTTCGGCTCCTCCGGCCAGCCTTTTGCCACGCCCGAGTCGCTGCAGGGCGTGATCAATCTCGGCTTTATGATGCTGCCCGTCTATCGCGGTTTCGTGATTATTGCCGCGATGCTGATCTGCTTCGCGACCTGGTTCGTGATCGAGCGAACCTCGCTGGGCGCCAGCCTGCGCGCTGCTACTGAGCGTGCCGAGCTGACCCAGGCCTTCGGCATCAACGTCCCGCGGCTGGTCACCCTCACCTATGGGGTCGGCGTGGGGCTTGCGGCCTTTGCCGGTGTGCTGGCCGCGCCCATCTTTCACGTTAACCCGTCAATGGGCTCGAGCCTGGTGATCATCATCTTTGCCGTGGTGGTGATTGGCGGACTGGGCTCCATCATGGGCGCCATCGTCACCGGGCTGGGCCTGGGCGTGGTGGAGGGCTTTACCCGGGTGTTCTACTCCGAGTTCTCCTCGACCATCGTGTTTCTGGTCATGGTACTGGTGCTGCTGCTGCGCCCGGCCGGCCTGTTCGGCCGAGAGGAGGGCTAGCCATGCACCTGCGTAATATGGGCGTGCCCCTGCTGGTCGTCGTACTGCTGACGCTGATGGCGGTGCCGTTCTTTCCCCAAGTGGTCTACATCGTCTTTGTGATGAAGGCGCTCTGCTTCGTGCTGTTTGCCTGCGCCTTCAACCTGCTGCTGGGGCATACCGGCATTCTGTCCTTCGGCCATGCGGCCTTCTTCGGCAGCGGCGCCTATGTGACCGGCCACCTGGTCAAGGCTTACGGCCTGCCTACCGAGCTCGGCATTCTCGCCGGGGGCCTGGCGGCGGCGCTGCTGGGCGCGGTCATCGGCGCATTGGCAATTCGCCGCAGTGGCATCTATCTGGCCATGATCACCCTGGCAATGTCGCAGCTGGTGTTCTTCTTTTTCCTCCAGGCGCCTTTCGCTGGCGCGGAAGACGGGCTGCAGCGGATTCCACGCGGCACTTTCCTCGGCCTGCTCAACCTCGACAACGATATCGCCCTGTATTACGTAGTGCTGGGCATCGTGGGTGCCGGGCTTTGGGTGGTGTGGCGTACGGTGAATTCGCCGTTCGGCCAGGTATTGAAAGCCATCCGCGAGCACGAACCCCGGGCTATCTCGCTGGGCTACCCTGTCGCGCGCTACAAGATACTGGTGTTCAGCCTGTCGGCCGGTCTCTCGGGTATCGCCGGCTCGCTGAAGGCGATCATCTTCCAGCTTGCCGCGCTCTACGACGTGCACTGGCATACCTCCGGCGACGTCATCCTGATGACCCTGCTGGGCGGCATGAACACCGTCTTTGGACCTGCCGTTGGAGCGGCCATCGTCGCTGCGCTCAACCACTACCTGGACCCGTTTGGGGCCTGGGTCACGGTCATCATCGGCGTGGTGTTCATGGCCTGTGTGCTGACCTTCCGCCAGGGCGTGGTCGGCGAGCTGAGCAGACTGTTGAATCGGCGGCGTCCTGCACCACCCCGCCAACCCGCTGGCCGCCGCACGCGTGCCCATCACTGAACCTGACCTCATATCACCAAAGGGAATCACCATGAGCCACCTTGATAGAACCCACCTGATGAACCACTTTCGCGAAATGGTCGAGCGCGGCCAGCCGATCATTGGCGGCGGTGCCGGTACCGGCATCTCGGCCAAATGCGAGGAAGCCGGCGGCATCGATCTGATCGTAATCTACAACTCCGGACGCTACCGCATGGCGGGACGCGCCTCTTCCGCCGGCCTGCTGGCCTATGGCAACGCCAACCAGATCGTCCAGGAAATGGCCCTGGAGGTGCTGCCGGTGGTCAAGCACACGCCGGTGCTGGCCGGGGTTAACGGTACCGACCCCTTCGTGATCATGCCCAAGCTGCTGCGCGAGTTGAAGGATCTGGGCTTCGCCGGGGTGCAGAATTTCCCCACCGTGGGCCTGATCGACGGCACCTTCCGCATCAGCCTGGAAGAGACCGGCATCACCTACGCTGATGAGGTGGAGATGATCCGCCTGGCACACGAGATGGACATGCTGACCACGCCCTATGTGTTCTCCGCCGAGGAAGCGGTGGCCATGACCCAGGCGGGGGCCGACATCATCGTCGCGCACATGGGCGTCACGGTAGGCGGCACCATCGGCGCCACCTCGGGCAAGACACTCGACGAGTCGGTCGCGCTGATCGACGAATGGGCCGCGGCGGCGCGTGAGGTACGCGACGACGTGCTGGTGCTGTGCCACGGCGGCCCCATTGCCACGCCCGAGGACGCCGCCTATGTGATGCGCAAAAGCCGGCTTTGCCATGGCTTCTACGGCGCCTCGAGCATGGAACGCCTACCGACTGAAATCGCGCTCACTGAACAGATTCGTCAGTTTAAAGCCATCTCATGACGCTCAGCGCCATCGCTACGCCACAATAACAACGATGAGGAGGTCACCATGACCCGGGTATACGTCAGCGCCGTAATGCCAATCAGCCTGGAGCAAGCCTGGCGCGTACTGCGCGACTTCAACGGCTTGCCCGACTACCACCCCTTCTTTGCCAAAAGCACTATCGAAGACGGCAAGCCCGCCGACCAGGTGGGCTGCGTGCGCCACTTCCATGACCACGACGGCAACGCCATCCGCGAGGAGTTGCTATCACTCTCCGATCGCGAGCACCTGTGCTGCTATCGCATTCTCGATGCGCCGGCACTGCCGGTGCGTGGCTATGTGTCGGAAATGCGCTTGAAGCCCGTCACCACCAGTGGCCAGTGTTTCGGCGAGTGGTGGGCAGAGTTCGAGGTTGATGACGCCGACCACGATGACGTGGTCCAGCGCGTTAGTGACACTTTCCGGCTGGCCTTTGAAGGGGCCGCCGAGTGCAGCCGATAGGAGGCACGCTATGCAATCTATCGCTTATCTGATCGGCACCTGCGACACCAAGGCCGCCGAACTGCGCTATCTTCGCGAGCGGCTGGCCGACGCCGGTGTCGCCAGCTGTATCGTCGACGTCGGCACCCAGGGGGATGACCATGGCACCGCCGACGTAAGTGCCGCGGAGGTGGCAGCCTGCCACCCGGAAGGCGCCGCCGCAGTGTTCGTGGATGATCGCGGCCGCGCGGTGGCGGCCATGGCCGAGGCACTGCGACTTTGGCTTCCCGAGCGTCAGGACCTTGGCGGGGTGCTCGGCATCGGCGGTTCGGGCGGCACCGCCCTGATCGCCCCGGCGCTGCGTGAGCTGGACATCGGGGTGCCCAAACTGCTGGTCTCGACCATCGCCTCCGGCAACGTGGCCCCCTACGTCGGCCCCAGCGACATCGCCATGCTCTACTCGGTGACTGACGTGGCCGGCCTCAACCGCATCTCGCGACGGGTGCTCGGCAACGCCGCCCATGCGCTGGCCGGCATGGTGGCGCACCAGGTGCCCGACGTCGCCGAGGACAAACCAGCCATCGGCCTGAGCATGTTCGGGGTCACCACCCAATGCGTCGGCCAGCTCTGCTCGCACCTGGAGGCCGATTATGACTGTCTGGTGTTCCACGCTACCGGCACCGGCGGGCGCTCGCTGGAAAAGCTCGCTGGCAGCGGCATGATCGCCGGCTTGCTCGACGTCACGACGACCGAAATCTGCGACCTGATGATGGGCGGCGTCTTCAGCGCCGGCGAACAGCGCCTGGATATTCTCGCCCAGTGCGCGCTGCCCTACGTGGGCTCCTGCGGGGCGCTGGATATGGTCAACTTCGCTGGCCTTGAGTCCGTCCCCGAGCGCTATCGCCAGCGGCTGCTCTACGAGCACAACCCTCAGATTACCCTGATGCGCACCACTGCCGACGAGAATACGCGCATGGGACGCTGGATCGGCGAGAAACTCAATCAAAGCCAAGGGCCCGTGCGCTTCCTGCTGCCCGAAGGCGGGGTGTCGGCGCTGGACGCCGAGGGCCAGCCCTTCCACGACCCTCACGCCGACGCCGCCCTGTTCGAGGCGTTAGAGCAGACCGTCAAGCAAACTCCCGAACGGCAGCTGATTCGTAGTCCCCACCATATCAACGACCCGGCCTTCGCCGCACAGCTGGTCGAACACTTTAACGACATCATGGCGATAGATAAGAGGAGAAGAAATTGAAGCAGTGGAATCGAGAAGCACTGATGGCGCACTTCCAGTCCATGGTGGCACGCGGCGAGCCCATCGTCGGCGGCGGCGCGGGAACTGGCCTGTCGGCCAAGTGCGAAGAAGCCGGTGGCATCGACCTGATCGTGATCTATAACTCCGGACGCTACCGCATGGCGGGGCGTGGCTCTTTAGCGGGCATCATGCCCTATGGCAATGCCAACGAGATCGTCAAGGAAATGGCTCGCGAGGTGCTGCCGGTCACCCAGAAGACCCCCGTCCTGGCGGGCGTCTGTGGCACCGATCCTTTCGTGTTCATGGAACCATTCCTGGCCGAGCTCAAGGCAATGGGCTTTGCCGGGGTGCAGAACTTCCCCACCGTGGGACTTATCGACGGCAACTTCCGCGCCAACCTGGAAGAGACCGGTATGAGCTACGACCTGGAAGTGGAGATGATCCGGCAGGCCCGCGAGGCCGGGCTTCTCACCACGCCCTATGTGTTCAGCGCCGACGACGCACGCGCCATGACCGAGGCCGGCGCCGATATCATCGTCTGCCATATGGGCCTCACCACCGGGGGCAGCATCGGCGCCGAAACCGCCATGAGCCTTGACGACTGCGTGACGGCGATCAACGACTGGGCAGCAGCGGCCAGCGCCATGCGTGACGACATTATCGTGCTCTGCCACGGCGGCCCCATTGCCGACCCCGAAGACGCCGAATACATACTCGCGCACTGCCCTGGGTGCCACGGCTTCTACGGCGCCTCGAGCATGGAGCGTCTACCTACCGAACGCGCCCTGACCAAGCAAACGCAGGCCTTCAAGAACATCCGTCGAGGCTGATCATCATGTGTTGTAACAACAATAAAAGCCGACTGGCCAAGGCAACGTCCTGCTCGATCAAACGGGAGGTGCTGCCATGAGCACCTTCTATTTTCTGAGTCTGAACGGCCTGACCATGGCGGCACTTCTATTCATCATGGCCAGCGGCTTGACCCTGGCCTTCGGCCTGATGCGCGTGGTCAACCTGGCCCACGGCGCCTTCTACCTGCTGGGCGGCTATGTTGGCGTTCATGTGATGAGCAATACCGATAGCCTGGCTTTGGGCATTCTCGCTGGCGGCGGCATTGCCCTGGTCGGCGGGTTGCTGATGGAGCGTTTCCTGTTGCAACGCGTACGCGGCCTGGACCTCTCAGAAGCGCTGCTGACCATCGCTGTGGGGCTAATCATTGCCGATGCCTTGCTGGTGATCTACGGCGGGCAGCCGGTGAGCCTGCCACTGTCTCGCGAACTGCGCGCACCGATGGACCTCGGCGTGATGATGTACCCCTACTTTCGGGTGCTGATCATGGTCTTTGCCGTGCTGTTGGGCATCGTTCTCTGGGTGGTAATGACCTATACCCGCCTCGGCGCCGCCATTCGTGCCGGCGTCGACGATCGTGAAACCGCCATGTCTCAGGGCATCAATGTGCCGTTGTTATTCGGTGGCGTGTTCGCCGTCGCGAGTTTTCTTGCCGGGGTCGCCGGGGTAATCGGCACTTCCTACATGTCGCTGACCCAAGGGCTCGACGTGCGCGTGCTGATGCTTTCGCTGGTGGTGATCATCATCGGTGGCATGGGCTCACTCAAGGGGGCGGCCGTGGGGTCACTTATCACCGGCATGGTGTCGAGCTTCGCCACCGGCTACCTTCCGCAGTTTGCGCTGTTCTTCCTGTTTCTGCCGATGACGCTGATCCTGGTCTTCCGCCCCCAGGGCCTGTTCGGGAGGGCTACATGAAACGCGAACACCTGCTTATTCTCGTCATTATCGCCGCACTCGTAGCCTGGCCACTACTGATGGGCAACTTCGCAGTGGCCCAGGCCAACCGGGCGATGATCTACGCCCTGGCGGCACTCAGCTTCTCGCTGCTGGCCGGCCGACTGGGCTGGTTCTCGCTGTGTCAGACCACGTTCTCCGGCATCAGCGGCTATACCGTCGCCATTCTCGGCGTGCGTTATGGCATGCCCTTCCCAGTGGTGGTGTTACTGGCAATGCTGTTGACCACATTCAGTGCAGTGATCTTCGGACTGTTGACCGTTCGCTCACGCAAGGTGAGCTTCCTGATGCTGACGCTGGCATTGGGGCAGATGGTCTGGGCGCTGTCGTTTCAGTGGGTCGACGTTACCGGTGGCTACAACGGTATCGCCGGGGTTCGCATGCCGGTCTATGGCGGTTTCGACCTGAACGACACCCGTGTCTTCTATGCACTGGTCACTACGGTCACGGTGGCGATCTTTCTCGCCATGTGGCGACTCTATCGCTCGCCTTTCGGGCTGCTATTGCTGGGTATACAGGAGAATGAACAGCGCATGCGCGCACTGGGGCATCCCATCGCCCTGGCCCGCTTCAGCGCCTTTGTGCTGGCGGGTGCCATTGCCGGCGTGGCGGGCGTATTCCTGGTCTATGACATGGGCATCATGTCGCCGTCACCGCTGGGGCTCGGCCATGCCGTATGGGTGCTGACCGCCGCGGTGCTGGGCGGCTATCGCAGCCTGCTCGGTCCAGCGATAGGGGTGGCCGTGCTGATTGCCCTGGAAACCCTGGTAGCCCAGTACACCGACCGACACATGATGGTGATCGGTGTGGTGCTGCTGCTCTCGATTCTGCTGATGCCGCGTGGACTCGCAGATGTACTCGAGCAGCGTTTCAAACGTAAGACGAAGCCACAGGCTTCCGTGACAACAACAACCCGAGGAGAAGAGCCATGAAGTACCCCAAGACACTCATCGTAAGCAGCGTATCCGCCCTGGCGGTAGGTGCCGCCGCCCATCTGCAGGCCGACGACACCCTGCGCATCGGCGTGATCGGTCCCACCACCGGGGTGTTCTCCTTCTTCGGCGAGCAGCAACGCATGGGCGTTGAGCTTGCCGAGGAGGAGCTTGCCGAGCAGTTGGCATCACTCAATATCGAGGTGGAGTTCTACGACTCCCAGGGCGATGCCGAGACCACCGTCGACCGGTTGCGCGCCATGGAGTCGCGGGATGAGATTGATCTGGTGGTGGGCCCGGTGCTGGGTGGTACCGGCCTGGCAGGCCTGGAGTGGGCCAAGGGTTCCGGGATGCCTACGGTGATTTCCTACTCGGCCCCTGAAGACATCACCATGCGCGATCGCGCCGAGAATGTGGTGCGCGCCGGCTGGACTGGGGCGCAGCCCATGTTCGCCTTCGGCGAGTACGTAGCCGAGGAGCTCGGCCATAAGCGGATCGTGATGGTTGGGCAAGACTACTCCTTCCCTTACAACCAGGCGGGCGGCTTCCTCAAGGGCTTCTGCGCGGCAGGCGGGGAGTCGGTGGAACGTATCTGGCACCCCACCGGCACCTCCGATTACAGCTCTATCCTGGCCACCCTGCCGGACGGCGATGCGGTCCTCTACAACGGCGCCGGCAGCGATGGCCTGGCGTTCTTCCAGCAATATCATGACTTCGGCATCGACGCGCGTATGCCGCTGCTGGGGGGCTCCAACTTCTTCGCAGTGGGCGACCTGCCGGAAATGGGCGAGCAGGCCATCGGCGGTCTCTCGGCGCTGCAGTATGCCGAGGGCCTGGAGACCGACACCTTCCTGGCGTTCCGCGACGCCTTTAGGGAAATGCATGGCGACGAGGTGATGCCACTGGCACCGGCCGAGCACGGCTACGTGGCCTTCAAGATGGCCGTTAACGCCTTTGAAAGCGCCAACGGCGGCGACCGCGACGCTGTGATCGCCGCCCTGCGAGAAACCGACATGCCAGATGCGCCACGCGGCCCCTTCCATCTCGATGAGTACGGCAATCCGGTACAGAATATCTATATCAACGAAGTTCAGGAAGTCGACGGCCGCCTGGTCAATGTGCCGATCGAGACCTACGAGAACGTCAGCCAGTTCGGCCCCTTCGAGCCGGAAGAGTATCTCGCCGGCGAGCCTGACAGCCGAGACTTTCCCCCGGGCAACTGTGCGGACGCCTACTATGACTAACGCTCAACCTGCCATGAGCCCTGTGCCGGCGCTGGAGGTCGCCGGCCTGGCCAAGTCCTTCGGTTCACTGATGGTGGCCAGCGACATCCATCTCAGGGTGGAAGCCGGTGAACGGCGCGGGCTGATCGGCGTCAACGGCGCTGGCAAGACCACGCTGTTCAACATGATCGCCGGCGAGCTCAAGCCCGACAGCGGGTCGATCGATTTCTTCAGCGACGATATCACCCGCGACACGGTTATTCAGCGCACCCTCAAGGGGCTAGGCCGCACCTATCAGGTGTCGACCCTGGTGCCCTCGGTCACGGTCCGGGAAAATCTCGCCCTGGCGAGAGGGGACGGCCGGCTGCCGTCGCTGTGGCAGCCCTGGCAGTCGCGCCTCGATGATGACCTGATGGCTACCGCCGATCAGTTGGGACTGACGCCGGTGCTCGACGAGGTGGCGGCCAATCTCTCCTATGGCACCCTGCGTCAGCTGGAGCTTGCCATGGTGATGGCCCAGAAGCCGAGGTTGCTGCTGCTCGACGAGCCCGCAGCAGGTCTTTCACACGCCGAACGCCAGGTGCTGCAGGGCATTCTGCAAGCTCTGCCAAAGGAAGTGTCTTTGTTGATGATCGAGCACGACATGGAGATGGTACTGGCACTCAGCGATCGAATTTCTGTGCTGCATCAGGGCAAAATATTTGCGGAGGGCAGCCCTGGGGAAATTGCTGCCCACGACGGCGTAAAGGATATCTATCTGGGGCGTGCCAATGGCTGAAACAATGATATGCGTCGAACGACTTGAGGCCCATTACGGTTTAGGTCTGGCGCTGCAAAATCTTAACTTTCGTGTCGGCAAAGAGTGCGTGGCGATCATGGGGCGCAACGGGGTCGGCAAGACAACCCTGGCGAGAGCGCTGATGGGACTCACTCCTCCTCAAGCGAGTGGTTCGGTGGAACTGCTCGGCGAGCAAGTGCTCGGTTGGTCGCCGCAGCGTATCGCACAGCTGGGGGTAGGCTATGTTCCCCAGGGGCGGAGGCTGTTTCCGTCGCTGAGTGTCGATGAGCACCTGCAGCTGAACGCCCGCAAGGGCCCCGCCGGGCAGCAGTGGTCGGCTAGCCGCGTGTTCGAGCTCTTTCCATCGCTGGGACAACGACGCCGCGCCTATGGCGACCAGATTTCTGGGGGCGAGCGCTCGATGCTCGCCATTGGCCGTGCCTTGGTTACCAATCCGGGCTGTCTGATTCTTGACGAGCCAACGGAAGGCTTGGCACCTGCAGTCGTAGAGGATGTTGCACTGAGCCTCAAAGAACTTAGCCGTGAAGGGGTCGCAGTGCTACTGATCGAACAGAACGTCAAGGCAGCCGTAATGGCCGCCAACCGCGCCTACTTCATGTCAGAGGGGCAGATCGTTCATCAGACCGCTGATGGCGAGTCGATGTCCGACGAGTCGACGCTTGGACGTTATCTCGGCGTCTCAATATAGATAACACCGTCTTTTCATTTATCTTTAGCTCTCGGTACATCTTGTCAGAAGGAAGGGAGTAGATTGAGGCTCGATGTATCGAGCCAGGTTTAAAATCACTATTTCAAAGAGAGTTTTTCGATTACTCCAGCCACCCTTTCCCTGGCGCTGCCCTGCAGCGTCTTGAGTGGCAGGGGCAAGCACGGGTGACTCACCCTGCCCGTAATTTCGGCCATGGTGGCAATGACCCTCAGGCTGCCGCCGAAGTCGCGGTAGAGCGCCCACAGCGGCTCGAGTGCCCGGCTGGCGGATTGGGCGGCGTTCGTATCTTCGGCCTGAGCCGCGCGGGTAATCGCCAGCGCCGTTTTGGGGAACAAACCACCGAGCACGGAATACCAGGCATCGCAGCCGGCGTTGAGGCCTGTGGCGGCTGCCGGGTCGCCGCTGATGCCGATGGTGACATCGGCAGGTATCAGCGCGCGCAACCGTTCGACGCGCGCCCGGGTGGTATCCAGGTCGCCCGCTACCGGCGGAATCTTGATGGAGCGCACCGACGGCAGCTGCGCGATCCGGCCATGCAGCTCATCGCTGAAGGCAAAGTGCGTGGTTCCGGGGTTGTCGTAGACACACAGCGGCACGCTGAGCGAGCGCCCAACCGTCTCGTACAGGTCAAAGACCTCTTCGTCGGTGAGCGCTTGATAGGACACCGGTGCCAGCAGCACGCCGCTGGCGCCGGCCTGCTGGGCGTTATCGGCATGGATCAGTACATCGCGGGTACGTAGCGCGCCAATGCCGACGATCACCGGCACCCTGCCCGCCGCGCTTTCTACGGCAAGTTGGGCAACCCGGGCGCGCTCCTCAGGAGTTAAATAGGCATAGCTGCCGGTGGAGCCCAGCGCGCCGATGGAGTCCACGCCGGCCTCGGCCAGATGGTCCACCAACTGGATGAACGCGCGTTCGTCGATGCCCTGCTCGTCCATGGGGGTGAGCGGAAAGCCACTCAGACCAAGAAACATGCGCGTATCCTTACTGTAGACGCCTATTGGGCGGTGGGCTTTTGAAAATCGTTGATCGATATACTGGCAAATTTCTCGAGGAAAAACACCAGTGACTCGGGGTGGCGGAAACGCTCGGTGAAGGCTTCCTGGCCGTCCGGCGAGTGGCGGGTAATGTTGGCTTCGTATTCATTCCCCACCTTGAACACGTTGGCGTGGTTTTCGCGTTCGCCTTCGCGGTGCACAGCGGTCAGCGCGGTTTGCTGATGAAGCATGGCACGCAGCCGACGGGCGTCGTCGCGCTCGGTATCGGTGGCCCACAGCGGCTGGTCGCGGTTGCCATAGTGGTACAGCATCACTGCCAGCAGAATTGCGAAAATGCTGCTGGTCAGGATCCATGTCAGCGTGACGCCCGATACCGGCATACGCAGCATCACTACAAACTGCACCACCCCGCCCGCCGCCAGGGCAACGGCCAGGGGGCGCCACATGCGCGGATTCATCACGCTGCGCTGGAGGCTCGCACCCCACAGTCCGAGCACGGCAAAAAAACCGACGACCAGATACACCGCCGCCAGCAGCGTCCCGCCGCCCATCAACACGGCAATAATACCGATCACCAAGAGCAGGCTGTAGAACGCTGCCAGCAGGCAGTAGGCACGCTTGAGGGTCATCGCTGATCTCCTGTACATCGTTGTTATTATGCGTATCGGTTACTGGGAGTATAGCCAATCCGCGTCAGCGTGCCTGTCGCCTGCGCCTAGCGCTTGGGCATCCCGGCAAAGTTGATTCCCGACAGGCGCGCCATGTCGCGATTCCAGGTTGCCAGGTCATCCGGGTTGAAATCACTCAGCTTCGAATGTCCGCAGGCCCGGGCCATGACCTGCATCAGCGAGGTCGACGCGGTCAGGAAGTTATGCAGCCGCTCCGCCGAGGCATCGACATCCAGGCGCTTTCGCAGGTCTTCGCGCTGGGTGGCGATGCCCGCCGGGCAGTTGTTGGTATGACACATGCGCGCGCCCACGCAGCCCACCGCCTGGATGGCGCTGTTGGCCAGGGCAATGCCATCGGCGCCGAGCGCCATGGCTTTGACGAAATCTATCGGCACGCGCAATCCGCCGGTAATGATCAGCGTCACGCGGCCGCTGGCCTTGGTTTTGTCCAGATAACGCCGGGCGCGAGCCAGGGCGGGAATGGTCGGCACGCTGATATGGTCGCGGAACATGGTGGGCGCGGCACCGGTACCCCCGCCGCGCCCATCGAGAATGATGTAGTCCGCGCCGGCGTCCAGCGCAAACTGGATGTCGCGCTCGATGTGGTTGGCGCTGAGCTTGAAGCCCACCGGAATACCGCCGGTCAGTTCGCGCACGCGCCCGGCAAAGCGCTTGAAGTCCTTGACGCTGGTCAGGTCTTCAAAGGCGGGCGGTGACGTGGCCGCGGTACCCGGTTCGAGCTGACGTACCTCGGCAATCTTGTCGGTGTTCTTGCTGGCGGGGAGATGACCGCCGGTGCCGGTCTTGGCCGCCTGGCCGCCCTTGAAATGAAACGCCTGTACCTTTTCGAGCAGCGACTCCTGGTAGCCGAATTTGGCGCTGGCAAGCTCGTAGAAGTAGCGGGTGTTTTCCGCCTGCTCTTCGGGCAGCATGCCCCCTTCCCCTGAGCAGATGCCGGTCCCGGCTTTTTCCGCGCCCTTGGCGAGGGCGATCTTGGCTTCCGGGGAGAGCGCACCAAAGCTCATGTCCGACACCATCAGCGGCATGTCGAGGGTAAGCGGCTTTTTCGCCTCAGGACCGATCACCAACTGAGTGGCGACCGAGGCGTCTTCCATCAGCGGCTTGGTCGCCAGTTGAGCCACCATCAGTTGAATATCGTCCCACTTGGGCAGCGTGTCCTTGGGGACGCCCATCGCCGCCATGGGGCCGTGAGCGCCCATGGAAGACAGGCCGTCTCTGGCCAGCTGGTGGATAAACTCGACGGTGGGCTCTTCCGCGGTGGCCTTGGGCGCGGGGGCGCGATTGTCGTCCTGGTCTTCCGCCGCGCCGGGGCCTTCCTTGCCCACATCGTCGTCGTCAAACTGGGCGTGGGAGCCATCGCAGTAGGGCGGGGTCTGCGTGTGCTTACAGCGGCAGAGATAGGCCGTCTCGCTTTTTTCAGCTACAAACGCTTGCGGCTCGATATCGGTGTCGGCGTGGGAGCCATCGCAGAAAGGCTGATCGCTT
Organism: Pseudomonadota bacterium; assembly: GCA_051750125.1. Lineage (GTDB taxonomy): Bacteria > Pseudomonadota > Gammaproteobacteria > Pseudomonadales > Halomonadaceae > Vreelandella. The sequence continues at coordinate 97,824 of JBNJJK010000006.1, read as the reverse complement.
GAGCGCCCACAGGCGCAAAAGTAATACTCTTCACCTTGGGTCAGTTCGACGTCAATTGGCTTGTTGTCCGCCACGACAGGTTGGCTCATTGCACGCTTCCTCTTGATTTACGGTCATGAAAGAACAGTGCCCGTATGGGGCACTGTTGAGCAGATTATTAGGGTCGTTGCGCTCGACTTTCAGACTAGCAGTTAGCAAGGCGCCCGGCGGCCAGGCCTGTCAACGCTTTGGCTCGCCATGCCACTGGCCGGCTAGGTTTTTTGATCCTTGAGAGAGATGTCCTTGTCGCCGCGAATTTGCGCGTGGCTGATCAGCGCGAATATAAAGGTGCCACCGATCACGTTGCCCACCAGGGTTGGCAAGCCGAACTGGAAGAGCAGTTCGCTCCAGCCGATATTGCCGGCCAGCAGCAGATAAACCGCTTCGCTGGCGCCGACCACGATATGGGTAAACTCCCCGATCGCCATGACGTAGGTAATGATGATGATTACCCATACCTTGGCCTGCCCGGCGGCGGGAATCAGCCACACCAGCGTGGCAATCATCCAGCCGGCTAGAATGGCCTTGGCGAACATCTCGTAGGGCGAGTTTTCCATCATGTGTTCGCCAAGGGCAATAAACGATTTGTGGGTCGCGTCGTCGAACATGGGCATGTACATGAAGGTAATCGCCGATAACGCCGCCCCCACCAGGTTGCCCAAGAGCACCACGCTCCACAGGCGCCCCAGCGAGCCGAAGTTTTGCCGTGTCGGGTGGCTCATCACCGGTAACACGGCGGTGACGGTGTTCTCGGTGAACAGCTGCTGGCGGGCCAGGATCACAGCGATGAAGCCGATGGTGTAGCCCAGACATTCCACCAGAAAGCCAACATCGCTATCCGGCAGCTTGGCGTGCATTACGCCGCGCGCCACCATGGAAAAGCTCATCGAGATGCCAGCGGCTACCGCCGATAGCAGCAGCGCCATCGAGCCGCGCGCCAGCTCTTTCTGGCCGTCCATCCGTAGCCGCTGGTGAACCGCGGCGGCCTGGGAAGGTAGCTCCTGGGCTTCATTTTTTTCAGCACGACGCGGTTGGCGCTTGGTGTCTACGCTATCGTCCGGGGCGTCCTGCTCGCCGGCCGATTCAGCGTCCAGCCCACCTTCAAAATCATCGTTCGCGTGATTCACTTCCTCGCCCATAGTCGTGCGTCCTTTGCCAACGTTACAAAATCAGTAAAACAATCAGCTACCAGCGTAGCGCCAACCCGGGGAATTGGATAGCGATCCCCCCGCGCCTCGCCACCTTCTAAGTACCTTTTCAGATACAAAAACCAACGCTCAGGTTGCAGTAAAAAGCCTGTTGCATAACGCAGTTATGCGCGTGTCACGCTATACTTAGTCAAGGGTTTTTAACGGAACACCACGCTAGGAAGCATTTATGACGGATTCATCACGCCAGTCGACTCGGCAATCCTGGAACCCAGAGGGATATGCCCAGCATGCACGCTTTGTACCCGAACTGGGCGACGAAGTGCTTGCGATGCTAGCCCCCAAGGCGGGCGAGCGGATTCTGGACCTGGGTTGCGGCGATGGCGTGCTGACCGAGCGCATCGTTAAACGTGGCGCTGACGTGGTGGGGATCGATGCGTCACAGGCGATGGTCGAGGCGGCTCAGGAGCGTGGTATCAATGCACGTTTGATGGATGCGTACCAGATGCCGTTCGACCAGGAGTTCGATGCCGTGTTCAGCAACGCTACGCTGCACTGGTTACTCGACCCGCAAGCGGTGCTTGCCAGCATCAAGCGCGCACTGAAACCGGGGGGACGTTTTGTGGCAGAGTTTGGCGGACATGGCAACGTGGCGGCGATCTGCACCGCGCTGATCGGTGCGCTGCAATTCCGGGGCATCAGCGCTCGCGGCCGCTACCCGTGGTACTTCCCAACGGCGGATGACTATCGTCACCTGCTGGAAACCGTGGGCTTCAAGGTCGATTCGATTGAGCTTATACCCCGCCCGACGCCACTCCCCACCGGCATGAACGGCTGGCTCGACACCTTTGCAACCCCGTTTCTACACGGCCTGGAAGAGGACCTGCGCGACTCGGTGATCGACAATACGCAGATGCTGCTGAGCCATAGCCTGCGCGATTCCCAGGGTAACTGGACCGCCGACTACGTCCGCCTGCGGGTGTGCGCCCACGTCTGATACAAAAAGCCCCGCCTCATCCGCGGCGGGGCCATTGCCAACCTTTTAGAACTCGTCCCATTCGTCATTGTCGTGATGAGCCGGTGCTGGCGGCTTGCTGCGTGGCGTTTCCTTGCCGGGTGCCGCCAGGGAGCCGTTAGCGGGCGTAGCCGCTGGCTGTCGCGACTCCTCGCTTGGCTGAACGGCATCTCCCTGCTCCAAACGGAAAGTCGCCATCAGCGCGGCCAGCTGTTTTGCCTGGCCTTCCAGCGAGGCCGCGGCCACGTTGGTCTGCTGCACCAACGCGGCATTCTGCTGGGTCACGGAATCCATCTCGGTGAGCGCGGCGTTGATCTGCTCGATGCCGCTGTTCTGCTCGCGGGTGGCGGTGGAAATTTCGCTGACCAGGGTGGTGACCTGACGAATGGAGTCGACGGTGTCGTTGATGGTCTCACCGCTTCGCTCTGCCTGCGCCGCGCCCTGATTGATCTGGCCGGTGGTGGCCTCGATCAACTGGCGGATCTCTTTGGCCGAGTCGGCACTGCGACTGGCCAGTTGGCGTACTTCGCTGGCGACAACGGCGAACCCACGCCCCTGCTCACCGGCCCTCGCCGCTTCCACCGAGGCGTTTAGGGCAAGGATATTGGTTTGAAAGGCAATCGAGTCGATCACGCCGATGATGTCGTTAACGCGCTCAGCGCTCGAGGCAATATCACGCATCAACTGAACCGTATGGGCGACTTCCTGGCCGCCGGCTTCCGCCGACTGTGAGGCCGCCACCGACAGCTGATCCGCCTCATGGGCGGTTTCGGTATTGCGGCTGACTGTCGTGGCCATCTGCTCCATGCTGGAGGCCGTCTGCTGAAGCGCTGCTGCCTGCTGTTCCGTGCGCGCGGAAAGATCCAGGCTGCCCGCCGATATATCACCGGTACCGCTGAACACGCTGTCGCTACTTTCCCGCAGCGAGACCACCAGGGTTTTCAGCTTGGTTTGCATGTAGGCCAGGCCTTTATAGAGTTGGCCCACCTCGTTGCGCCCCCGGTCTTCGATGTCGGCGGTCAGGTCACCGCTGGCGATGCGCTCAAAGTGCGCCACCGCCTCGCGAAGCGGCTTCACCAGCACGCGAACAATCACCGTGCGCATGATCAGCGTCGCCAGAACGGCGATGACCAGCAGCACAATGGCGATGATGGCGACGGTGCGATTCAGCGAGGCGACATCCACCAGCATGGCATCGCTGCGCTGGTTGGCATAGCCCGTAAACGCCTCCATAGCGGTGTCGAAGTCGTTACCCAACTCGCTCAGTGATTCCTGATTGCGCTGGATTTGAAACGGCGCCGCATCGAGCAGGGGAACGATGCCTTCGGTCACGAAGGCATCGTAGGCCTCCACCATGGCGTCGACGTACTCGGCGCGAGGGTCATCCTCGGCCAGCTCCACCTGGCGAAACTGGTCGAAGCGCTGCTCCGCGGCCTCAACCGCGGCCTGGGCCATGGCCTGACTCTCCTGGCCTTTGTCCGGATTGCCCTGCGTGCTGAAGCTGGCATAGCGGTCCAGGAAGGTTTGCGCGCGCAGCGCATTGACCTGGGTCCGGTTGGCGGCGTTCGCCAGTTCCCCGTTGTTAATCGCCAATTCCTGCAGGGCCTTTTCGCTGGTGGTACTCGAATAGAAACCCAGCCCGCTGATCAAACCAATCATTAACAGTAATATAACCAGCGCAGCGGTCAGGCTCCACTTGATCGAGAGGTGCTTCATCCTGTTGATCCCTTTGCTTTTTTAAGTGTGGGTATCAACGCCTATCGGCCAATCTCGGGGAATATGAAGTAGCATTACGCAAATATAGACCTTGGTCTAACAAAAAAACGCCCGTAGGCGAGTGATCACTCGCCAACGGGCGTTAAAGTAAGCTAGCTAAGCTACACCAACTCAGGCGTTAGATGGTCGCCATGTCGATCACAAAGCGGTAGCGCACATCGCCTTTTTCCATGCGCTCAAAGCCTTCGTTGATGTTGTTGATATCCAGCATTTCAACATCGCAGGTAATGCCCTGGTCGGCACACAGCTTGAGCACTTCTTCGGTTTCGGCAATGCCGCCGATCAGCGAGCCTGCGACCACGCGACGCTTGAAGACAAGGTTGAAGGCTTCGATGGCCGGTTCGATCGGCTCAAGCAGCCCCACCAGGATGTGCGTGCCGTCGTACTTCAAGGACGCCAGATAGGGGTTGAGGTCGTGCTGAACCGGCACGGTATCGAGCATGAAGTCGAAGGTTTCAGCCACGGCATCCATCTGCGCCTGGTCGCTGGAAACCACGACGTGGTCGGCGCCATTACGCTTGGCTTCTTCGACCTTGGCATCCGAACGGGTAAACACGGTGACTTCAGCGCCCAGCGCTTTGGCCAGTTTGACGCCCATATGGCCCAAGCCCCCCATACCGATCACCCCGACCTTGTGACCTTTGCCAACGCCGTGATGCTTGAGCGGCGAATAGGTGGTGATACCGGCGCACAGGATCGGCGCGGCAGAAGGTAGGTCAATGCCATCGGGCATTTTCAGCACGAAATGATCGCTTACCACAATCTTGTTGGAGTAACCGCCCTGGGTCATGGTGCCGTCCTGACGATCTTCGCTGCCATAGGTCATGGTGAACCCGTTCAGGCAATACTGCTCTACGCCGTCTTTACAGGCCGAGCAAGTGCGGCAGGAATCGACCATGCAGCCGACGCCGACGATATCGCCTTCCTTGAAGCGGGTTACCTTGTCGCCAACGGACGTCACGCGGCCGACGATTTCGTGGCCGGGCACGATGGGATATTGCGTCATGCCCCAATCATTTTTAGCGAAATGCAGGTCACTATGGCAAACGCCGCAGTACATGATGTCGATGGCGACATCGTCCGGGCGGGGCTCGCGACGGTCAAAGGTGAACGGTGCTAGGGGTTTTTCGGCGGAAAAAGCCGCGTAGGCTTTTGCTTGACTCATCGAATGAAGCTCCTTTTTCCTGTGATCCCCTCAACGACGGGGATGGCTACCCATTATTGACTTAATGGGTCGAGATAGCGATGAACGAAGCTACGAAACTTTTGCTCGATTCTCCAGAAGATCGCTATAAAATAACAAAATAAGCGGGAAAAACTGTCATAATCGTCCTCCCCGAGGGAAGTTAGACTATGAGGTGGACATGCAGAGCGACGTCTCCAACCCGATGCCACATGCGGATGATACCGCCGGCGAGCTGGCGGAATGGATTACCCCATTGATAACGCATCAGGGCATGACGGCTAGTGAACTAAGCGGCGTATCGCTGTTGAGCCTGGATCGCCACCAGCCCCGGACGCCATTGATTTACCAGCCTAGCCTAATTTTCATCGCCCAAGGCCGAAAGATCGGCTATCTGGGCGATAGGGAAATTCACTATGACCCGGGGCAGTATCTGGTACAAACCTTGCCGCTTCCCTTCGAGTGTGAAACCTACGGCTCCCCCGAAGCCCCTTTGCTGGGCATCTCGATTCAGTTGGAGCCTGCGCTGCTCAGCGAGATGGTGACCACCATGGGCGAGACGCCCAACCAGCAACAGGCGACGCTACCGATGGCATCGGTGGCGATGGATTCGGGCATGCAGGCCGCGGTACTGCGCCTGGTGCGCGCCCTGCACGCGCCGGTCGAGCGCACCACGATGGGCAAGGCGCGCATACGCGATGTGATATTCGAGGCATTAAAGGGCGAGCAGGGACCAGCACTCAGGGCGCTGGTGCGAGGGCATGGCCACTACGCCCGCATCGTTCAGGTACTGTCGACGCTGCATCGTGACTTCGCAGACGATTACAGCGTCGAACGGCTGGCTCGGCAGGCCAACATGAGTCCTTCGACGTTTCACCAGCACTTCAAGCAGATTACCCGCGCCTCGCCGGCGCAGTACATCAAGCAGCTACGCCTGATCAAGGCTCAGCAGCTCATGCTTCAGGATGATCACAACGTCAGCCAGGCGGCGCAGGCAGTGGGCTACCGTAGCGTGCCGCAGTTCAGCCGTGACTATAAGCGCTATTTCGGCGACGCGCCGTTGCAGCATCGTCGCCAGGAACACGCTCTGCGCCGCTGAACGTCACGACTACTTGGCAAAAAGCTGGCTCATGTCCTTGAAGGCCTTGAACTCCAGGGCGTTGCCACACGGATCGAGCAGGAACATGGTGGCCTGCTCACCCACTTCGCCTTTGAAACGCACGTAGGGTTCAATCACGAACTGGGTATCACGGGCCTTCAAACGCTCTGCCAGCGCCTCCCACTCGTCCCAGCCAAGCACCACGCCAAAGTGCGGAACCGGCACATCATGCCCATCGACCGGGTTGGTGTGGACGGCTTCCTGCCCGGGGGTTTTGGGGTGTTCGTGGATGACCAACTGGTGACCGAAAAAGTCGAAGTCCACCCAGTGGTCACTGGAGCGCCCTTCGCTCAAGCCAAACACATCGTTGTAGAAAGCCCGCGCCGCACTCAGGTCATAGACGGGGATTGCCAGATGAAAAGGGGAAAGGCTCATGGTTGTCTCCTGTAGCGTTTGTCTGGTTAATCGCGTTATCTGAAAGCGATCGCTTGATGATAGCGTTTTGACACTATAAAAGGTGCATAAATGCACACGAAAGGATCGCGAACTTGAACCCGCAAGACCTTGAAAAGCTGGTGACCCGCACCATGCCCTTCGGCAAGTACGAAGGACGGCTTATCGCCGACCTGCCCGGGCCGTACCTGAACTGGTTTGCGCGGGAGGGGTTTCCCAATGGCGAAATTGGCCGGCTGCTCCACCTGATGCATGAAATCGACCACAACGGTCTGAGCGATCTGCTCGCTCCGCTCCGCCAGGGCTGATGTCAGCCAGACGCGCCTCTGAAGCTGAGCGCCCGCTCCCGCTCGGTGATATACAGCGCCTTGTACTGGGCAGGATCCGCGGGGAATCGTCCCAGCGCCACTGCGTGTTCAAAGAAGCCCTCGGCGGGCAGGTCGTCCCGGCGGCTGACCACCAGGGCCGAGATCATCGGCCTCCCGGCGGCGACATCCTCTTCCATCAGTTGCTCGATCGCCTGGGCCACGCGCTGAATCGTGCGTGGCGGCTCAAGCCCCAGGGCCTTTGCCACCTGCTGATAGGTCATGGGCAATTCGGCGCTGGGCTTGTCGGTCAGCAGCGCGCGTATCTGGTCGGCAAGCGCGGTGTCTGTATCAGTTTGCGTCATCGTGGTTGGCGTTCTCGTTGCAGGAAAACAAGCATAGCGTGGCATGGCTGGTTATGCTGAAGACCTATAAATGGATTAACGCGTCGTCACTCAGGAGAAAAGCATGACAAAACCACCCAGCGCTCGGCAACCCAAAGGTGGCCGCTGGCCCAACGTCCTTTCGTGGCTGAGCGTTTTAGCGCTGCTGGGGGCCTTGCTGCTGATGGGCGGAGCAGGTCCCGCCTACCGCACTGAACTGCTTGACTTGGGCGACGCCTTCAGCCTGCTGCGCTATGGCGCCTACCTCGCCGTCGCGGCAGCTACGCTGGGGCTGCTTGTGCTGGTACTCAGCACCCTTACCCGCCGTCCCGGCGCGGGTGTCGTCGCGGCAATCGTGCTCGTAGGCACCGCCGCGCTGCTGTATATGCCCTGGCAGCAATGGCAGCGCGCCCAGCAGGCCCCGGTGATTCACGACATCACCACCGACACCCAGAACCCGCCAACCTTTGATGCCCTGCACGACGCCCGGGAAGCTTCGCCCAACGGCGTTGACTACCCTGGCGAGGAGACAGCGCGTCAGCAGCAGGACGCCTACCCCGAGGTGCAGCCGCTCGTAGTAGCGGCACCGCTATCGCGGGTGCTCAGCGCCGCCCAGTCAGAGGTCGAGTCGGCCGGCTGGCAGATAGCAGCGATTAGCGATCGCACCATCGAGGCCACGGCCGAGACCCGCTGGTTCGGCTTCAAGGATGACGTGGTGATTCGCCTGAGCGAACAGGAAAACGGCGTCAAGGTGGACATGCGTTCGGCGTCGCGGTTGGGCGCGAGCGATGTCGGCACCAACGCACAGCGTATCGAGGGGTTTCTTGACGGGCTGGAAGAACGGCTCGAATAGCCGTTCAGTGCACCTGCTTGGCGCGGGTTGAGACAGGTCGGCAAACAATGTGCTCGGCGTCCAGCGAACCAATCGGCACTTCCAGGCTCGTCGGTATATCACCGCTTAGCTGGAGAGCTTGATAGCGCAGCGCACAGACGCGTAGAAACGACGTGAAGTTGCCCAGGTCGTGCCCGGCGGCGATCGATTCGTGGTAGAGCCGGGTGATCATTTGCGCCGTGTTCATGCCGTCGCGCTGAGCGATTTCCTCAAGAATCTGCCAGAAGTAGTTTTCCAGCCGCACGCTGGTCACCATGCCGTCGATGCGCAGTGAATGGGTCGCGCTTTGCCACAGCGCGGGGTCGGCATCAATAAACAGTTTGCACATCTCACGCCTCGTTGAAGTGATTGGCCGCTATGCCATCAGCATAGCGGCCAAACCGCCCCGCGCCCAGTCTATCGGGGCGAGGCGCAGGCATGGCAAGTGCGCTTAGCGGTCCAGCACCGCCATGAACTGGGCAAGCCAGGCCGGGTGTGCGGGCCACGCCGGCGCGGTGACCAGATTGCCGTCGGTCACTGCATCGGTCACGTCTATATTGGCGAAGCGGCCTCCGGCAAGCTCAACCTCCGGCTGGCAGGCCGGGTAAGCCGAGCACTGCCGGCCTTCTAGCACCTTGGCAGCGGCTAACAGCTGGGCGCCGTGACAGATCGCCGCCACCGGCTTATCGGCCTCGAAAAAGTGCTGCACCATGGTGAGCACCTGTTTGTTCAGACGAAGATATTCCGGTGCACGACCGCCGGGCACCACCAACGCATCGTAGTCCGCCGGATCGATGTCGGCGAACGTCGCGTTGAGGGCAAACCGGTGGCCGGGTTTTTCGGTGTAGGTCTGGTCGCCTTCGAAATCGTGAATGGCAGTGGCCACGCTGTCCCCTGCCTGCTTGTCGGGGCATACCGCGTCCACTTGGTGACCCACCGCCATCAGCGCCTGGAACGGCACCATGGTTTCGTAATCTTCGGTGAAGTCGCCGGTAATCATCAGAATGCGCTTGCTGCTCATCTCAAGTCTCCTTGTTATCTAAAACGTTGGAGTTCCCACGCGGAGCGCGTGTGATTTGAGCTTAGCAAGCGCCAGTAAAAGACGGGTAGTAGGCCGCTACTACACCCGCCGCCATGCCTTGCACGATGGCGGCGGGTGTATGGGCAGACTAGCTGAGGCGGGGCGCGGGTTTCTGTTCCGGCAGCGATAGATGGCGCTGTCCGGCACCTTCGCCAATCTTGAAGCGGCTTACCAGCAGGTTCATGTCGCTGGCACGCCCGTCGAGGGTCTGGCTTTCGGTTGAGGCTTCCTGCACCAGATGGGCGTTCTGGTGGGTCACCTGATCCAGTTGGGCAATCGCCTGGTTGATCTGCTCGATACCGGAGGACTGCTCGTGGGTCGCCTGGGCGATTTCCGTCACGTAGCGCGTGACTTCGGTCAGGCTGTCGACGATTTCCTGGAGGTGGGTGCTCGAGGCATTCACCAGGTGCTCGCCTTCGCTCACCTTGGCCACGCTGTCGTCGACCAGATGGCGGATCTGCGCGGCTTCTTCCGCACTTCTGCCGGCCAGCTTGCGGACTTCCTGGGCGACCACGGCAAAACCACGGCCCTGCTCACCGGCCCGGGCGGCCTCTACCGAGGCGTTGAGCGCCAGCAGATTGGTCTGGAAGGCGATGTCGTCGATGGCCTTGATGATGCTGGTGATTTTTTCGCTGGCCTCGCGAATATCGCCCATGGCCTGGGTGGTGCGCTGGGCGACATCCCCGGCGGAACGGGCACGCTGGTCAACGCTGTTGCTCGCGCCCTTGGCGTGGTCGGCGTAGTCGGCGGTCTGTTTGACCGTCGCGGTGATCTGCTCGAGGCTCGACGCGGTTTCCGCCAGCGAAGCGGCCTGCTGATCGGTACGCTGGGAGAGGTTTTCGTTACCCGAGGCAATCTGGCGGCTGCTGGCGGCAATCGCCTCGGCGCTTTCACGAATTTGCGCCACCATGCCTTCAAAGGTGTCCATCATGCGGTTGAACGCCTGCGCAGTCTGGCCGACTTCATCATTGCGCTGCAGATCGAGGCGCATTGACAGATCAGCGTTTTCACCGGCGGCGCCACTGATATTTTCCATCTGTTGACGCATGGTCAGCAGCGGCCCGAGCACGCGTACCATGGTACGCCAGCCGAAGATCGCCAGCAGCGCAATTACCACCAGGGTCACCGTGATCAGTAGCGTACGCCCTGCGTTGGCCAGGGTTTCGGCCTGTTCGGCGGCGGTATCGGCTTGCGATACCGCATAGGCTTCCACATCGGTGAGGGCATCGCCCATCTGCGCCATTGCCTGGCTGACGTTATTCAGTTCCGCCTGAACCTGCTCCTGGCGCTCCAGCTGCTGCTGACGCAGTGCGTAAACGGAGCTTTCGTCAGTAAGCATCAGGCTTTCCAGCTCGACGATAATATCGTCCAGACCGTTGACCAATGCCATCTGTTCGCTATCGGCGCTCGGCGAGCGCATGATCCCCGCCAGCGACTGACGGGCCAGGCCAATCTGCTGGCCGATCTGGTTGTGGCGCAGATTGACCAGTTCGTCCTCGCTCTCCACCTGCATCAGGCGACGCCCGAGGTCGGCCAGCATGGCCACGGCGATGCGCACTTCACTACTCAGTCGGGTCACGTCCGCTTCATTGCCGAACAGGTTATCCAGCAGGCCTGTCGGCAAGGTGGTCATGCCATCGCTACGCCAGGCATTCAGCTGTTCTTCGAGGGCGCGCTGTTCGCGCACCTGAACGAGGGCGGTCCGCCCGGCGATATCGCCGGCGCTGCTCATCACTTCGCCGATCAACGCCTGCATTTCGTCCAGCTGCTCGTTCATGCGAACCTGAAGGGTGAGCTCTTCCTGGCGAACGCTTTCCAGCGAAGTGTCGCTTTCCAGCAGCGTCTGGTAGTACTCATCCAGCGTGGCCAAATGGCTTGACTGGGTTTCGGCATCGTCCGATGCAAGATTATCTCGCGCCTGACTAAAGCGCTGATCCAGGGTTTCCCGAGTGGGAATCTCCTCCAGGTCGGCGGCGTTCTCGGCGGCCAGCAGATCGGCATGGCGCTGGCCAAACGCGCCCATGGTCGAGACCATTTCGCGGCTGGCATTCTGCAGTGGCATCACCTCACCGGTGATGTAGCGCTGGGAATCAATTAATCGCTGATTGGTTGCCCAACCGGTCACCGCCAGCACCACGGCGCCGATAACGGCAGCCAGGAACAGGCCGATCAACATGGCACGTAAGCTGAGTGTTTTTTTCATTTGCTGACTTCGCTTGTATCAGGGGTAAATGACGCATCAAGCCGCGAATAAACGCATTAGCGCAGCAGCGTTGACCACTCGACGAGTTCAAATTGGCCGTCGGCAATGATGGTCGGCCAGACACTGTCGCTTGCCTGGTGATCATCACGCCCCAGGTGCAGCGGTTCTTCGAGGCCGATATCCACTTCCCCCAACCCCAGCAGTCCGTCGACGATGGCCTCGCGGTCCGGTGAGTCGCCGGCGGCTTTTACGCCTTCCACAAACAACTTGGCGGCCAGATAGCCTTCCAACGAGACAAAGTCAGGCTCACTGCCGTTGGCATGTTCTTCGAGCGCCTGGCGGTAGGCTTCAACGGCGGGCAGGTCGGCATCCAATGGCGGCACCACCTGGGTCACGATCACGCCCTCTGCCTGGTCACCCAGCTCATTCAACAGCGCCTGGCTGCCCACGAAGGACACGTTGAGGAACACCGCATCGGGGATGTCTTTACGCGCTTCACGAATAAAGTCGGCAGCCGGGCCATAGGTGCCGACGATAATCACCGCCTTGGGCGTTTCGGCCGCCTGGAGGATAGTGGCCAGCCCCTGATGAACGTTGCGTGTTCCGCGGGAGAAGCGCCCGTGGGCGAGGTTTTCGATACCGGTAAAGCCCTGTGCTTCAAGCGCTTGCTTCGCCCCGTTGTAGCCGGCGTCGCCGAAGCTGTCGTTTTGGGTGAAGAAGGCAATTTCCTCCGGCTCGATGCCGGCTTCCATCAGGCCGTCCACCATTGCCGCGGTTTCCTGGACGTAGCTGGCGCGGTAGTTGATGACGTAACGGTCGGGGGGCGATTGACGCAGCACGCCAGCACCGGTAAAGGCGCCGAACAGCAGCGTTTCCGCTTCGTTGTGAATGGGGATAGTGACAGTGGCGGTGGGAGTGCCCACATTGCCGACGGCCGCCAGGATATTGTCGTCTTCCACCACTTCGCGGGTGTGGCGAGCGGCGGTGAGGGGGTCATAGCCATCGTCAAATGCGGCGAGGGACAACATCTCGCCATTGACACCTCCGTCGGCATTGACCTCGGCAAAATACGTGTCGATACCTTTTTTCATGCCCTGCCCGAGCGATGCTGCCGGGCCGCTATCCGGTGCCACGATGGCAAAGTTGAGTTCCGCGTAGGCGGCCGGAATCGACACCACGCTTGCCAGTAGCGCTATCAAAAATCGTCGCATTGCCCCTTCCCTTAATCTGCTTGCCGCTTTATTAGTGCGCACGGCTTGTTTAAAAAACTTTTAAATCAGCACCATGGCGAACTTTTTGCCACGCTTCATCTTCAGCGTGGAATGCGCCTAGCAGTACTATCGGCCGCAGAATATAGGACTAAAGGACAATTATCTTTAGTTACAAAGTAAACATTGTCGCGAGGTACGTAACCCGGCCGACGAACCGGGTACAACGATTAGCGGGGACGCTGCAGGGCGAAACGATCCGTCGTACGCAGATAGTCGCTGCCTGCCAGGCGCCCCACCGGGTTAAGCACATCCAGGTTGACGTGGCGACCATCCCAGATGGCGTCATCAAGATGCAGGGAAATCACATTGGCGAGTACCAGATTGCCGGCCATGGGCTGATCGCCAAAGCGAATGATGTCGCGCAACCGACAGCCGAACGCCACCGGCGCGTTGGCAATACGCGGCACTGACACCCCCGCCATGGCGGCTTTTTCGAGCCCGGCGAGCATGAACTCGTCTTCACCGGGGGAAAGGCTCGCACTGGTGGCATTGAGGGCATCGACCAGCGCTTCACTGCTGATGTGCACCACGCACTCAGGGTTTTCCTCGAGATTACGCACAGTGTCCTTGCTGCGACCCTGACCGTTCTGAAGTGGCGAAAACCCCAACACCGGCGGGTCAACGCTGACCACATTGAAAAACGAGAACGGGGCCAGATTGGCGTTGCCCTGGCGGTCCTGGGTGGCCACCCAGGCAATTGGACGCGGACAGATCGTGCCGGATAACAGCCGATACAGGATGCCCGCCTCTAGCGGCGACTCGTCGAGTAAACAGTGCATGGCCTTTCCTCATCTACGCATGGACGAAGCCGATACGCTACCACACCCTGGGCTGAGCGCGTCATGTTAGGCTAGGCGCTCAACGCGGCATACGCGATTCCCCTGTGCGTCCAAGAGGCTGACGATACCCGTGACTTTATCCCCTTCTCCCCGCCCGTTGTCACCCTGCCGCAAGATCTGTCGTGTCGACCCCGACCAGTCGCTTTGCGAAGGCTGCGGGCGCACCCTGGATGAGATTGCCCGCTGGGGGAAAATGACCGAGGCCGACAAGGCCCCGGTATGGGAACGTCTCGACGCCGAGGGCTATGGCGTATCGTCGGGAAGCTCGGCACGGGGTGGGTGATGACGATCAAGCAGGATGTGATGTAGCTCGCCACAACGCACCAGCGGGTCGTCACAGTTGATTACGATATCCGAGTGCGCGAGCACGTAGCTACGTCCGGTGATGGTGTTTTCCACCACCTGATAAACGCCTTCCTGGTGCGTGTCGATGAAAGTGCCGATAAAGCCGGTGTTGCGTAGCGACACGGTTTCCAGCTTGTCGCCCTGGTTCAGCCGTCCTTCGTAATGCATCAGCGCCAGGCGAGCAGATGTGCCAGTACCCGTGGTGCTGCGGCAGATTACACCGGGATGCACATAGGTAGTGGAGCGCGAACGCACATAGCCTGCCGCGACGTTTTCTTCCGGCCCCATGAAATGCAGAAATGGCAGCGGCCCCACATCGCCCAGAGTGTAGTGGGAAAAGCCCCGCTCGGCCTTGATGGCTTCGACAATCTTATGCGCACAAAGCGCCAGCGCCGACTCTTCCTCCAGAGTCAGCTTGAAGCCAAGTTCGGCGGCATCCACCAGCGCGTAAAAGCCGCCGCTGTAGGCAATCGAATAGGTCACGGGGCCAATGTCCGGCACCTCAATGGTCTCGCGGTAGGTGTCGATGTAGCTGGGCAGCCCGCCGCAGGTAACCGACTCCACCACGCCGTTATGCACCTTGGCTTCGACCTGGACAAGACCGGCCGGGGCTTCCAATTTGAAGCGCTGGATCCCCTCCTGCTTGGGCACGATACCGCTTTCCAGCACTGCCGTGGCCGTGCAAAGCGTGTTCGAGCCCGAGTAGATCGGGTAGCCCATGACCTCCATGATGATGTAGCCGGCCACGGCTTCCGGATCGCAGGGAGGTACCAGAAGGTCCACCGACATCTCGGGGATGCCGTAGGGTTCCTCGAGCAACAGCCGGCGCAGGCCATCGGCATCGTCGCGCAGGTATTCCATCTGCTCGCGGACGCTATTGCCGGGAAGGTGATCAATGCCCCCCGTGACAATACGGCTGACATCGCCGCCCGCGTGGGTATCCATTAACTGGATGGTGTGCTGAGTATTCATTCGTCAATCTCTTTGCGATCAGGAAGCGTTAAGGGCAAACGGCGCGCCATGGGTATCCCATTGATTGTCCGGGACAATCACTATCTTACCCAGATAGTTGCTATCGCGATTGACGAAATAGCGCTCGGCTTCATGAAGATCAGACAGTTTGAAGGCAGCATGCAGGACAGGCTTCAGATCGCCGCTGCGAATCCAGGCGATGAGCTGTTCTGCCTCTTCCCGGGTGCCGTGGGAGACGCCAAAAATCTGCACCTGGTAGAGATAAATCCGCGTCCACATCATTTCGCTGAGGTTGCCGCCGCTGGCGCCGGCAATGGAGAGGCGCGGATAGCGTTTGCGGTGCTGCATATCGACGATCATGGTGTCGATAAACAGGTTGGTCATGTCGCCACCGACCAGGTCCATGACCGCGTCAATCGGCTGGCCATCTGTCGTCGCTAACACACGATCTACAAAGGTCGGCAAATCGCCCCGGTCGATCACCGCCTCGGCGCCCAGCGCCAGTAGCGCATCGGCCTTATCGGGTTGGCTCACGGCGTAGGGAATGGCGCCCACGACGCGACACAACTGGATCAGCGCCGTGCCAACCCCGCCGCTTGCGCCGCTCACCAGGACACGCTCACCGGCTGCGATACCGGCGGAGGTCATCATGTGATAGGCCGTCTGGTACGAGCACATCCCCATGGCGGCAAGCTCCGCATCGTGCAGCTCCGGGTTGGGCACATGGTGGAACTGGTCGGCGGGCACTGCGACGTACTCGGCGTAGCCGCCGTCTGCGCCGTGTCCGTAGTAGTCGGGTGTCAGGTTGATATCACGGCGATCATCGGCGTAGAGGTTGAAATCCAGAAGACCCCGCTCGCCGATGCGCGCGGTATCGACACCCTCGCCCACCGCGACGATGCGGCCAGCCACATCCGCCCCCTGAATACGCGGAAAGGTAAGCGTTGCCTCGCCGCCCATGGCGAACGATGTCACGTCGCCTTTATCCTTGGTGGGGTAAAGCCCTTCGCGGGCCTTACGGTCGGTATTGTTTTTCGCCGTGGCGGTCACCTGCACAAGCACTTCGCCCGCCCAGGGCTTGGGCGTTGCCACGTCCTTGCGGTACTCAAGCTTCTCGATGCCGCCATGCCCGGTCAGCAGCATGGCGGCCATGGTGTCGGGCGGTGTTGCATTCATCTTTGCGTCAGCCATTGGCGGCCTCCTTCAAGCGATGAAAAAGTCGTGTTGAACATGTTGTGACCATAACAAACTTTTACCCCGTCTCAAGCAGGCTAGACTGAGTATTACCCAACACGGCCAAGGATGGTACATGCTGCATTTCACATCGCCTTACCACCGTCGCCTGACTTGGCGTTACTTTGCGCTGTTCGTGGCCATCGGCCTGATGGGTGGGCTGCTCGGCCCTGCACTTCCCCACCTGGCTGCCATGACCAACGCCTCCATGAGCCAGATTGCCGTACTGTTTACCGCGCGGGCGCTGGGTAACATGGCCGGCGCACTGACCACGGGCGTGTTGATCGATCGCTATAGCGGCCACCGGGTGCTGCTGGGTATGGCGATGCTTGGCGCGCTGGGGCTGCTGATCACGCCGTTCAGTCCATCGCTCGCCCTGCTGACCGGCATGATGGGCATATTAGGGTTTGCGGAAGTATCGCTCAACGCAGGCGGTAATACGCTGCTGCTGTGGTTGCACAAGGAGTCGTCCGGCCCCCAGGTAAGTGCCCTGCATTTCTGCTTTGGGCTGGGCAACATGCTGACCCCGCTGCTGATCATGTTGGCGTTGGCCATGACGGGCCAGTTTCAATGGGCCTTCTGGATCGTGGCCAGCTGCCTTTTGATGGTGATCGTGCCCATTTCCCGCTCTCCAAGCCCCGGCAAGCCTCACGCCGACACGACACTCGGCACCCACCACCTGACTAAGCACCGCGATCCGGTGTTACTCGGCCTGTTGATGCTGATGTTTTCGCTGTACGTGGGAATCGAGATCACCTTTGCCGGCTGGATTACCGCTTACGGCGTACTGTCCGGCTCCCCCTCCGCACAGGCCGCCCTGTTGGCCACGCTTTTCTGGTTGGCCCTGTCGGCGGGCCGTCTGCTGGCGATTCCCCTGCTGCGCTGGCATTCGCCCTGGCGCGTACTGGTCGGCTGCCTACTGCTCGGCATGGCAACGGCGCTGGCACTGCATGCCCACTGGGTGCCGCTGGAGCTCGGCGCGTTGCTCTTCGGCCTGGCGGCATCAGCGTTTTTCCCCACCCTGTTTACGCTCAGCAATAACGTGATGGAGATACGCGGACGTACCACGGGGGCCATTTTCATGGCGGCCAGCGTCGGCGCGCTGATCATTCCCACGGTTACCGGCCCGCTGCTGGACCGGCTCGGCGCCGGCGCCTTTCCTCCCTTGCTGGGAGGGCTCCTGTTGCTGTTGAGCATGGGCCTGCTGGCACTGGCATTACGCCTGCGCCAACTGGCGTTAAAACCAGTGCTTGCGTTTGAATAGCCAGATCAACATACCGCCAATGCCCAGCATCACACCCCAAACAAAGAAATAACCGTAGCGATAGCCAAGCTCGGGCATATATTCGAAATTCATTCCGTAAATACCGGCAATGAACGTAAGCGGCACAAAAATCGCGGTAATCACGGTGAGCACGCGCATGGTGATATTCAGTTGGTGCGAGGAAATCGAAATATAGCCATCCACCAGATCGCCGCAGATGTCATAGTACATTTGCGTCAGGGTATACAACCGCTCGAAGCGCTCTTCCACATCGGTAATCGCGTGCAGGGTTTCACTGTCTTCGCGGGGCAAGTGTGCATAGTCGTAAGCGGTCAGCTCCTGGGTAATGCCCTTGTGATAGCTGAATATTCGGCGCATTTTTACCAGCCGCGAGCGGTAGGCGATGATTTTGCGCATCAGCACATCGTTGCCGTTTTCCAGCAGCTCATCTTCCAGATCGCTAAGCTCCGCTTCAAACTCCAGCAGACTATCGATGTAAAACCCCGCCGATAGGTACATCACCCGGAGCGCGACATGTTCCGGCGAATGCGCTAGTAACGCCGGGCCTTGCTCGTTGAAAAGACGCTGTATGCTCAGTGCCTCGCCAGGATGCAGGGAGATTAAAAACCGTTCACCGATAAAAAAACAAACTTGCTGAGGGACAAAATTCAGCTGGGCATCAAACGAGGAAATGCCGCGGTAGATAATCAGCGTGTGATGGCCGAACTCTTCGATTTTCGGCGGGTGACGCTCTTTATGGGCATCCTGAACCGCCATTGGATGGCAGTCGAAGTCTTCCAGCAGTCGCTGCTCGCTGGCTTGGGCTTCACCTTGCATATCCACCCAGATATGACTGTCGGGCGTTTCTCGCCAGACCGCGACGAGCTGCTCGTCGCCTTCTTGTACCTGGCCGTCGGGGGTGGTCAACAGTGTCCGGATCATGGTCGTCCTTGACGTTTGAATGCGATTACGCCGGCGCGTCGGCCATGCGTACCTGTGCCTTGCCGGCATGCTTGGCGTCATACATGGCAACGTCGGCACGTTTCAGCAGCTCCTGGGCGGTTTCGCTGGCCTCGGGGTAATAGAGCGCCACGCCGATACTGGTACTGATATGGGCCGAGGCGCCTTCCAGATGCAGCGGCTGCTCGATGGCATCGACCAGCTGTCGGGCGAGACGCTCGACCGCCTCGGGCGCAGTGTTTTCCAGCAGCACCACAAACTCGTCGCCCGCCCAGCGGGCCACGTAGTCGGTCTCGCGCACGTTGTCGTTCAGGCGTTTGGCCACCTCGCGCAGCAGCTGATCACCGGCGGCGTGACCGTGTGCATCATTGACCGACTTGAACCCGTCCAGGTCCATGAACAGGACGGCCAGGGCGTTTTTCAGGCGTCGCGTGCGCGCCATGGCTTCCGGCAGTCGTTCATCCAGCGCGCGACGATTGGGCAGTTGGGTGAGCGCGTCCTCGCGGGCCTGCTGGTCACGCAGACGCTCCAGCTGTATGCGCTCGGTAACATCGTGCAGAAACAGGCTGCGGCGACCCTTGCCATCGATTTCCAGCGACTTGATGCGCATTTCCACGGGCACTTGGCTGCCGTCTCGGCGCGTGGCGTAGTAGGTCATCGGCATTTGCTGATCGCCTTCGGGCACGCCTTCCGGAAAGATCAACTGCTGGAGGGACCGTGCCAGGGCCTCCTTGCGCATCCAGCCGAACATGGTTTGCGCTGCGCGGTTCCAGTCCAGCACCTTGTCGTTATCGTCGATGCTGATGTAGGCATCGTAGGCAGACTCGATCACCAGGTTCAACTCGCGCGTGCGCCGCTCGATCTGATTTTCAAGATCCTGGTGCAGCGCCTCGAGCGACGCCTGCGAGGCTTCGCGGCGCTGCTTTTCAAACAGAAAACGTTCACGCAGGTGAATTTCATCGGTCACGATCGCCGCCAGGTCCTTGAGCGCGGCGAGCTCAGCGTCACTAATCCGACGCGGCCGGGTATCCACGGCACACAGCGACCCCAAGGCAAGGCCCTGGGAGGTTCGCAGTGGAATACCGGCATAGAAACGCACGCCCTGGTCGACGGTCACCAAGGGGTTATGGGCGAACCGGGGATCCTGCTGTGCGTCTTCCACGATCAGTGGCACCTCGTCAGCGATGGTGTAGGCGCAGAACGCCACGTCACGGGAGGTTTCTCGTGCCTCTACGCCGACACGTGACTTGAACCACTGGCGCTTCGCGTCGATCAGGGTGACCGTTGACGTGGGGACATCCAGTAACTGGGTCACCAGACGGGTGACCCGGTCGAAGGCTGGTTCCTCCGGCGTATCAAGCAGCGCCAGCTCATACAACGCTGCCAGACGTGCCTCTTCGTCGGGCAAAATTGGATAGTTCATTAGCGTGTCACCCATGCGGGTAGGCGGTGGCCCACCAGCATAACGCGAACGACGCCGCTTTGCTCAATGTGCGCGGAAACGCCCGGCCATCGCCAGCCCGACGCTGACCAGAGTGGAAGCGCACAGCGCGCCCAGGAAGGGCCCAAGCGTGGGGATGCCGTTGGGAAAGGTGGCCGCCATGAAGCCGGCGGACAGGCTGCCGCTGACCACCCAGCCCGGCAGCACGGCGCCCAGCAACCCCGCAAGACCGCCGGCAATCGCCGCCGCGGCACTCATGCGCCGCCACAATCCCAACAGCACCGGTACGACGATCGCGGCACACAGCAGGTCGGCGACCAAAAACAGCCGCAACACCGAGAGCCCCTGCAGCGCGATCACCACCACCGGCACCATCAACGCCACGGTCAGCCAGCGCGCCGTGGTCAGCGACCGGCCCTGCTGTTCATGCTGGGAGACCAGTAGCGAGGCGATCGCGTTTTGTAACGTATCAACGCTCGATGCCACCAGCGTCACGGCCAGCACCAGCGCCAAAAGCCCTACCCAGGAAGGCGCATTACCCAGCAGTGCAAAAAACGGCATGGGCGGATTGCCCAGCTCGACGCCGCTCATCGCCGCCAGCATCCCCAGGCCGCCAATCACCATCACCACGGCGATGGTCATGCCTCCGCCCAGCCAAGCGCCCCGGCCCAGGCTATTGGCATCCTGGGCGGCCCACACCCGCTGCCAGTACCCCTGATGGAAAAGGTTGGCCGCGGTAACCGCAATTACCAGCGTCAGCGCGACCCCCAGCGCCTCGCCCAGCGGGACGCTTGGCATCGACGACATCGTGGGCATGTCGGGCAGATGAGTGAATGCCACGCTACTGACGATGAGCAACAACGCCACCAGCAGCCAAGCCTGCCAGCGGTCGGTGGCGAGGCTCGCCCGCAGCCCGCCGAGCACGGTATAGGCCAGCGTGCTTAACGCAACGCCCAGCACCACCGCGGCGGGAGGCACATCGGAAAGCAGTGCGGTAATCGCGCCGATAGCGGTCAGCTCGGCTGCCAAAAAGCACGCCATATAGGCCACCGACACCAGCGATACCCAGCGCCGCACGCCGCTGCCATAGCAGGCCTGGGCAAACTCGGCGATGCTTCTGCCCTCAGGCAACGCGCGACGGATGGAAGGCCCGTAAAGCCCCAGGACGATGAACGGCAGCGCCGAGCCGATGGCATACCCGGCAAGCGCGACAGGCCCCACAAAGGCGCCGATTTCCGGCGGGGCAAACAGGATCCACGCGCCCATGCCCGAGGCAAGAAAGGAGAGCCCCAGCGTGCCGCCCGACTGGGAGTTGCGCGCAGTAATGTAGTCGTCAACCGTGCCATCGACCCAGCGGGCACGCAGACCAAGCAGAATAAAACAACCGAGCGCCGCGGCTAGCACGGCAGATGTCAGGTAAGGCATGTCGCACTTCCTCCGCCGGTATCATCCGGATCAGGTTCCAGGGTAAGCGCGAAGCGCACTCTCAGCCCGTTGGGGCTCCCCTGGCGACAGTGAATGAACGAATTTTCTAAGCGAGCATCATCCTCAACGATAACGGCGCCAGCGTAAAGCGCCAAGAGTGTGCCGAGGCGCGCAGGCGTTAAGTGTTTCACACGTAAGGGCCTTTCAATCTGGGCGACCGCTCGCCATACTCAAGAGGTAACCTGATAACGTTAAAGAAACCGTGCGCTACAAAAAAGCGGTTCGCTCAAAGGGATGACGCTGATGCGCTATACAGAAGCCAAGGAACACACGCCGGGCAGGCTCCACGAGCTGTTTGCGGACCCCTACAACGCGTTCGAGAACGATACCGACGAGCGACAGCTGCATATTCATATCACGCTGTACATGCTGTTGGCACGCCCAATGAAACGCGGCCTGATGACGCTGCGTGTGATCCACGGCTGGGAAAACGGCGGTTTCGAACCCCAGGACCTGCAGCACGTCGACTACCCCATTCATACCGTGGCTGATTTCAAGCGCGCGGTGAATGAGTTCACCCAGGCGTCAAAAGACAATCTTGCGTTGCCAACCGATGACGACGCCCTGCTGGCGGCCCCGCTTAGCGATGCGATTGCCAATGCCGAAGCGGACGGTCAAACGCTGAATGAAGAGACGCGCACGATCCCGGCTCGCTGGCCGGCATTCGAGGGCGGCTTGGCGCTTTATACGCTGTTCAAAATGTACCATCGTCTGGTCTACGGCGAGGACGAAGCGTATCGCTGCGCCCAGTGCTACACGCCTTATGGGCTGCGCGAGATTCACGAGTTTCATCTTGAAGAGGGCGAGTTTGCGCTGTTAGTGCCGACCGGAAAGCACTTTATC
Source organism: Pseudomonadota bacterium (assembly GCA_051750125.1). Lineage (GTDB taxonomy): Bacteria > Pseudomonadota > Gammaproteobacteria > Pseudomonadales > Halomonadaceae > Vreelandella. The sequence goes on along the minus strand of JBNJJK010000006.1, from coordinate 75,615 downwards.
ACCGAGCCGTCGTTGCTGGTGCTGCACGAAAGCCAGCTGGATCCCATCGAACGGCTGCTGGAAGAGAGCCTGCCGATCTTTGAAGACTTCTAGGCGATTGCCTTAAGCCTGCCAGCGCCTCCCCTCTGCGGTTACCCGGCTGAAGGGAGGCGTAGAGGTGTCGTCAGCCAAGTGAAATGGTGCTGTTGATACCGCTGGAGACGTTCTCCGGCTCAAACCACCGGGCAGTCACGGTCTTGGTTTGCGTCCAGAAGGCAATCGCCTGCTTGCCGTTCGGTCCCAGGTCACCCAGCTTCGATCCACGCGAACCGGTAAAGCTGAAGTAGGCGACCGGCACCGGAATGGGTACGTTGATGCCTATCTGGCCCACGTCGATATCGGTTTCGAAGCGCCGCGCAACCCAGCCGGAGTTGGTAAAGATCGAGGTGCCGTTGCCGTTGGGATTGGCGTTGATGAAGGCGATGGCGTCGTCCAGGGTTTCCACGTTGACCACGCAGAGCACCGGGCCAAAGATTTCCTCGCGATAGACTGTCATCTCCGCGGTGACGTCGGCAAACAGCGTCGGCCCCACGAAGTTGCCGTCGGGGTAGCCATCCACCGTGCAGCCGCGACCGTCGACCATCAGCTTGGCGCCTTCTTTCTCGCCCGCGGTAATCAAGCGCTCGACCCGCTCTTTGGCCTGGGGAGAAACCAGCGGGCCCAGATCCGCATCGCGCTGGGTGCCGGGGCCGACGGTCATGCCGCGCGCGCCCTGGACAATGTCATCCAGCCACTCGCGAGCTTCACCGACCAGCACCACCACCGAGTTGGCCATGCAGCGCTGGCCAGCGGCTCCGAAGGCGGAACCCAGCAGGCTGTCGATGGCCTGGCTGCGATTGGCATCCGGCATCACCACGCAATGGTTTTTAGCGCCCATCATTGCCTGCATACGCTTGCCCGCCGCGGCAGACCGGTTGTAGAGCAGCGAGCCTACGTGGGTCGAGCCGATGAACGACAGTGCCTTGATATCCTGATGGTCAGCGATCTGGTTGGCCACCTCAGGGCCGCCGTGGACCACGTTCAACACCCCCGCGGGTATACCCGCTTCGTGGGCCAGTTCGACCAGCCGCATAGTCGAACTTGGATCCTGCTCCGAGGGTTTCAGAACGAAGGTATTACCGGTTGCAATGGCCAGCGGGAACATGAAGCACGGCAGCATGATCGGGAAGTTGAAGGCGGTGATACCCGCCCCGACGCCCAGCGGCTGGTGCATGGTGTACACGTCGACTTCGTTGGCGGCATTGTCGGCCAGCTCGCCAAGCTGCAGCGAGGTGATCGAGCAGGCATGTTCCACCACTTCCAGCCCGCGCCCCACCTCACCTTCGGCATCCGGCAGCGTCTTGCCGTGCTCCTCAGTAATAAGCGCCGCCAGTTCGGGCGTGTGCTCGCGAATCAGCGCCTGCAGCTTGAGCATGATGCGCATGCGCTTGCCCAGCGGCACCTTTCGCCATTCCTTGAAGGCTGTTTTGGCGCTGGCAACGGCGCGCTCGACTTCGTCGGCGGTACAGAACGGCACGCGGGCGACGACTTCCTGGGTGGCCGGGTTCACCACGTCGCGCCACTCCTGGCTTTGCGACGTGACGGGCTGACCATCGATATACATGGGGATTTCGCGAACGGACATGGCATTGCTCCTGTTGTCATTGTGTTGGGATTGGCGCCTGTCGTGATCATAGCGGCATGCGTGGTGAATGGACGTCACAGCACGGACCACAGCGTATCACAGCAAGTTGACGTAAACGTCAATCGACCATGGCACGAGTAAACAGAATCTGGCGCGCGGCGTCAATTAGCCTTTCCACCCTGAAAGGCCAACGAGTGAAACAGCCGAGGGACCCCACAATCGAAAAACATTAAAGCAATGTTGATTAGCGGCCGCTAGCGGCTGATCAACCCATTGGTTAACCAGGGCAGCCAGGCAAGCAGCACCAGCGTCACCAGTGTGGCCAGCAGGAACGGCAGCAGCGCCCGAAAGATTTTCAGCGGCGGCGCGCCGGTCATCGAAGAGGCAATGAACAACCCCGCCCCCACCGGGGGCGTTAACAGCCCCATCACCAGGGTCAGGCAGACAACCACGCCAAACTGATAGGGGCTGATGGCAAACTGGTTTTCCGCAATGGGCATCAGAATCGGCACCACCAGAATCAACGCCGCAATGCCGTCAATCACCATGCCCACCAGCAGCAGCGCGCCAATCACCATCAACAAAAAGATAAAGGGGTCAGCGGTGAGCGCGGCGATCCACGCGGCCGCCATTTGAGGCAGGCGCTCGTAGACCACCACCCAGCCAAACACCCCGGCCGCGGCGATCAACATGACCACCAGCCCGGCGTTGACCGCCGTGCGCTTGAGTACCTGGGGCATTTGGCCCAGGCGCAGATCGCCGTAGACGAAGCGGCCCATGAGCAACGCCGCCAGGGAGGCCAGCGCCGCCGACTCGGTGGGCGTGGCGATGCCCAACAGGATGCCGCCGATGATGATCACCGGAATCAACAGCGCCGGCAGCCCCCATAGCGCATCGTGCAGCGCCTGACGCCGACTCGGCCACTGCCCTTTGGGGTATTGCTGCACCAGTCCCACGAGTGCAATCACGATGAAAAAACTCGCGCCCAGCAGCAGCCCCGGCAGAAGCCCGGCAATGAACATTTCGGCAATCGGCACCTGGGCCATCACCCCGAACAGCACAAACAGCATCGAAGGCGGAATGATCGGCGACAGCAAGCCACCCGCCGCGGTAATCGCCGCGCTATACGGGGTGTCGTAGCCTTCTTCTTCCATGGCGGGCACCATGGCGCGGGACATGATGGCGATCTGCGAGGCCGCCGAGCCAATAATCGCCGCCATCATCATGTTGGCGACCAGGTTGATATAGGCCAGCCCCCCGCGAAAGCCGCCCACCAGAATGCGCGCCAGGGCAATCAAGCGCTTGGTGAGGCCGCCTTCGTTCATCAATTCGCCCGCCAGCATGAACAGCGGTATCGCCAGCAGGCCGTAGCTTTCGATGGCACTGAACAGCTGCTGCGGGTAGGAATCAAACAGCACCGTGTTACCCGAGGCCTGAATGTAGACCATCGCCGTCAGCGCGAGCACCAGCGCAATGGGAACGGCCCCCAGCAGAAGCAGTAAAAATATCGCAATAGTCATAGGTACATCGTCTGTATCATCGCAACGTCTCGGCGGTCGGCTCGTCGCCGGGGTTATGCCACTGGGTGAGCGACTGGATGAGGTTGGCAAGCCCGTGCAGGCTAAGCGAGAGCGCAAACCACGGCACGATCAACCACGCCCAGAACTTTTTGATTCCCAGGGTGGACGTGTTCTCGTCATAGATGAAATTAAACGTTTGCCCCTGGAAAGCGCGTGTATCAAAGCCCATCTGGGCAAGCGTAAGCGGCTGATACCAGCGCCAGCATAGCCAGACAAGCAGCACGGCAAACAGCAGCACCATGGCGTCTACCCACAGGCCGACCACCTTGCGGCCGGTGCGCGGCAGCAGGTCGCTGAGCAGGGTCACCGCGACCCCCTGGCGACGCCGGAACACCGCGCCCGCAATCAGAAACGTCATCCAGATCATCGCGTAAATCGACAGTTCGCTGATCCAATACAGCGGGCTGCCCAGAACACGAAAGCCAATATTGATCAGGATCAGGCAGGTGACCACCGCCGCCAGCGCGGCGGCGGCGATCTCTTCACAGCGGGCAAGCCCCGAGGAAAGGCGTTGCAGCATGATGGTCGATGGCCCTTGTCGGTGGTCGTGGGGTTATCCCGGCGTTACTTACTCGCGCAGGCGGTCGGCTTCTTCGCGTAGCGTCTCGAGCATTGGCGCCTTGGGTTCCCAGATCGCTTCCCACTCGGCTATCGCGTCGGAGAAGAACCCGGCATCCGCTTCGACGATGTTGATGTCCAATTCGCGGATCTCTTCTTCCTGGGCGGCGTCTTTCTCTTCAAAGCCCACCAGCACGTTCTCCAGGTGCTCGGCCATGGTGGTATCGATCAGCTCGCGATCTTCTTCAGACAGCTCACGCCATACGCGGCCGGACACCACACCCACCATGGGGAACATCATGTGATTGGAGATCAGCAGATTGTCGGCCTGCTCGTAGAATTTGAGAATCAGGATGGAGTCGAAATCCATGTCGATGGCATCCACCTGACCATTGGCCAGGGCATCATAGACTTCGAGCAGCGGCATCGGTGCCGGAGCAGCGCCAGTCGCGGTATAGAAATCACGGATCGGCTCGAACGGGGTAATCCGCAGCCGCTGGCCCTCCAGATCCTCCGCGCTTTCGATCGGGTCGCGGCTGAGCACCTGGCGCATGCCTACCATCCCATAGCCCACTCCGACCAGGCCGACGCCTTGCGGCATCAGGTCTAGCAGCTCACCGGCGGCATCCGAACGCAGCAGTCGCGCGGCATGGTTGACGTCATCGACCAGGTAAGGCGCATAAAGCGCGCCAAAATCGGGAATACGGTTGGAGATCTCGGCGATGGTCAGAAAGGCCATGTCCAGCGCGCCGCTTTGCAACTGCTGCACCATCTGCGCTTCGTTACCCAACTGCTGCGCGGGAAATACCGACACGCTGTGTTCGCCGTCAGAGCGCTCGTTGAGCGACTCGGCAAAGGCTTCGGCCTCGGTGGACCACAAATGCTGGGCGGGGGTAATCAGCCCCAGGCGGAAATCGCGAGCCTGGGCGTTGAGGGACGCCACCGCCAGCGAGCTGGCGGCAACGGCGAGCGTCAATAATTTGCGTCGGTTCATGCAGGGCCTCATCCGGTCTGGCAGCGTTACAGCACTGCCTCATGATTAATGGCCCTTAGCGTACCGCACACTCGCCGTTGAGGGCAGCTACTTACACTAACGTCGCATCCCAGCTGGCGTGGCTAGTCGACCGACGCCAGATAAGCCGCCTTGAGGCGATAAAACTCGTCGACAATCGCGGCCATTTCGTCGGCATCGTAGGCACACAGTCCACTGACCACGAGCTTTTTCGAGCCCACACCGACCGGCTCACCGTCGGATTGAATGGCAAATTCCAGCAGCGCGTCGGCCCGCTTGCCCTGTACATCCAGCGACGAGTGGGTAAGCGTCAACCCCGGTGACATGCCGTCTAGCCGCTCCAGCGAAAAGCCCATGCTGTCGTAGATAACCAGCGGCCGCTTGGGGTTGAACATGACCCCATGCTCCTCCATCAGCGGCTTCAGGTAGTGGGGGAAGTTCTTCCCCGAAAACGCCACATAGCACCGGGTAAAGGCTTCGATTACCGACGCGTCGTAGGTGCTTTCACCCCGCCGCGAGACCTGCAAGTAGCATTTGCCGCCTTCGTCGCGCACCTCTAACTCGCCATTGTCCGCCTCGCTGAACAGCAGCGGGGTATCGGCCCCCACCATGTTGGTGAAGCGAAACTCCATGTGGCGCGACAGCCCGAACTTTGCCAGCACCAGGGCAAAGAGAAGATCGCCCGGCACGCAAAAACGCCGCGCGTCAGGGTTATGGATCGGGTTGTAGTCTCCCGCCACACCCTTGGCGAAGTGGCTGGCCTGCTCGGCGGAGATCACTACATACTCTCCACGCTGCGTGTAAAATTCCTGGAACATGGCGTTGGCTGTCTGCTTTGCGTTGAAATCAAAAGTCGATTGCGGGCTTACGTGGCGCATAATGCCATAAAACATGGACTAGCAGGAGTCATCTTCAAGGACGGTTTTATGTCATCGCCACCGCCTAATACCACATCCAAGGCGCAAGCCAAGGCCTGGAAGCGACGCTTACCGCGCTGGCTCGTCATCACGTTGGGCGCTGGGTTGGGGCTGTTGCTCCTTTGGCTGACAGGGAGCTACTGGCTGCTCAACAGCCAATGGTTGCCTGAGCGACTTTCACAGGCGCCCGGGGTGGATATCCGCTGGGAGCAGGGCAGCAGCCGCCACCCCGGGCGCTGGGACGTCGAGGGATTGATGATACGCCGTGATGACGGCGCGCTTGCCCTGGCGCTCGACGCGGACCGCGCGACACTCGAGCTCTCGTTGATGGCCCTGCTACGTGGCGAGCTGCACATCGAGGCGCTGGACGCCGAGGGTATCCGCGAGTTGCAGCTTGGCGATATAACGCTTCAGGGGGAAGGCCGGTTCAGCCTCAAGGACACCACGCTCAGCCGCGACACCCTGGCCATTCCCCAGGCGAACCTGCAATTGACCCAGGGGCGGCTGGTGCGTGGCCAGGATGGCGCCACCCTGGCAAGGAATATTCAATTGGATGCCAGCGCCTCCCTCGACCGCATATCGCCGACCAACGCTGAAGGCGCGCTTGATCCCGAGCTTATCGCCGCGCTTTCCGCCAACGCCCGTCTCAGTGCCCGCGCCGATGCCTGGGATGTGTTCATGCCCTACCTGAGCGACCTGCCCTGGCTTGCGATCAACGGCCGCGGGGATTTACATGGCGACGTCAGCCTTGACCACGGCCGGCTTCAACCCGGCAGCCAGGTGACCCTCACGGCTCCCGAGCTGGTCCTGCGGGTCGACGAAGCCTACCTAGGGCAACCGCAAGAGGTGCGCTGGCAGCGCCCCGACCAGCAGCCACCGGTCCACAACGCCCAGGGAGACGGTGTTATCGCGTTGCGGGTGCCCGCTGAGTCACCCGATACGCTGACCCTCGACGCCACGCTGGAGAACGTCGTGTTGGCCGATCGCCTTGCCGCTCGCCAGGCGTCACCCTATGCCGATAACACGCATCTTGAATTCAGTACCGCGCTCGACAACCGACAAGTGGATCAGCTCGAGGCGCCGAACTCCGCCGCACTCAGCCTGGAGGGACGTGTTCTCCGGCTGGACATGCTAGCGCGCTACCTTGAGCGGGCCGCCGCCGACACATTAGACGGCGGTATTAACCTTGCCGGTGACGGACACCTCGCCCTGGATGTGACGCTGTCTGATAACCGCCTGGAGACGGCGGACCTGACCGTCACCGCCAATGCCCTGCGCGCAAGCGCCATGGCGTTGACCGCTGAAGGCAACGGTACCCTTCACGCGCACCTGCCCACTCCCGAGACGTTCGCTGCCACGCTCAACCTGACCCAGGCAAGACTGCAGCACAACGCCCGCCCCCTGCTGGCCGACGCTTCACTGACGCTGACCGCCAACAGCCCGCTGGACCCTGACACCGCGCGCCGACATGCCACGGGTTCATTGCGCTGGGAAGACGCGACGCTGCCCGACATTGGCGAGCTTCAACCCTATGTGGACGCCTTCCTGCCCGATTCAGCGCCGCTGCGTCTGGTCAGCGGCAAGGCGCGCAGCCAGGGCCTGCTTAACCTGACGCCCGACCAGCTGAGCGGTGACGCCACCCTCGCCGGCAGCCGCTGGGTAACCGACTGGTCAACCGGTCAAGACGCCCATCGCCTGACCAGCGACATGCAGCTCGACCTGACCATCAACCAGGCGGCGATGAATGCCAGCACGTTAGACGTAAGCGGCAGCCGCCTTGAATGGCAGGTGAGCGACGCCTCCCGGCAAGCGCGTCAGGGCAGCACGCTGACAAGCTCGCTAACTCTCCACGAAGGCCGTTTTCAACGCGAGAATAGCCAACCAAGCGGCCAGTTCGACTTGTCCGGCAGCGTCCAGCATCTGGGCTTTCTCGATGCTTTTCTGCCCGATGCCCATGGGCTTGCCCTGGACGGCGCGGGTCAGCTGTCGGCCCAGGGCGGCTTCAAGGCTGACCGACTGACCGCGCCCACCCGGCTTCGCGTGGTGGCTAATCCACTGCGCGTTGATTTTCTGGATTATCGCGCCAGTGGGCGGGGCGAGCTGACCGCGCAGTTGGACAGTGCCGAGCAGGCGCTGCTCTCCCTGGGCATTCCGCGCTTTTCGCTGGCCCGCCAGGGCGATGACAGCCCCCACGTGGAAGGCCGCCACCTGGCCCTCACCACCTCAACCGAGGCTTTTTCCGCCGTCATCGACGACCCGCAGCCCGAGCACTTCACCACCCGGATCAGCTTGCCGATCATCGATGTGCCGGACATCACCCGCTATAACGCCTACCTGCCCGAGGGAGCTGGGGTCAGGCTGCTGGATGGCCAGGCGAGTCTATCCAGCGAGCTTGTGTTACGCGGTATGCAGGGCGAAGGCGACGTGACGTTCAGGGCGTTCGGCACCGAGCTTGCACTGCTGGAACAACGGTTGCGTGGCGATATCCACATGCAGCTGGTGCTCACCGAAGGCGATCTGGAGGCCATGCGCTTTGTCGCCAACGATTCCTTCCTGCGCCTGGAGAACGTCTCAAGAATGGGCAACGAAGCGTCTAGCGATGCAGGCTGGTGGGCGCAGCTGAATATGGCCGAGGCGACGCTTCTGTGGGAGGCGCCCGTCAATCTTAATGCCCTCCTGGGGCTGCGGCTTCGCGACAGCGGCCTGCTCGCGCGGCTGTTTCTCGCCCGTGCCCGGGAAAGTGACTGGCTGGGGCGTCTACTCAGCGTTCGCGATATCGAAGGCAGCGCCCTCCTCCGCTTGAACGACAAGCGGCTGGATCTGAATGATCTGCAGCTAAGCGGCGGACCGCTGCTGCTGTTGGCTGACCTGACCCTGGCCGAACAGAGTGCCAACGGCGCGCTTTACGCACGCCTGGGGCGGCTTGGCGTGGGGGTCGAACTAGAGGACCGCGAGCCCACGCTGAAAGTACTCCAGCCACGCCGTTGGTTTGAGCGCTGGAGAGAGACCCACCGCCGCGTGAGACCCTAGAACGGTTAGCGCTGCTTACGCTCCTGACGAATCATGCGCACCCGCTCCTTGGCCTTTTGCGGCGTAGACAGCGGCTCGCCTGTGTCGTTGGGGGCTTTGCGCGGCACGCTCACCCATGCAAACACCGGCAACGCCAGCTGCCAATGGATGGCGGCCAGGCGCAACCCCAGCGTCACGCTCAGCGATGCGACAATGCTCACGGCAGACGGTGCCCCCAGCGCATGCAGGGCCACGTAAACGATCCCCCCGGCCATCGCCGCCGTGGCGTAGACCTCCTCGCGCAGTACCATCGGCACCCGCTGGGCCAGCACATCACGGATCATGCCCCCGGCCACGCCGGTCATCATGCCCATCAGTACCGCGACCACGCCTGGGCTTCCCAGCAGCAGCGCCTTGTGGGTCCCAATGACGGTAAAAATCGCTAGCCCAAACGCATCGGCCACCGGCAAAAAGCCCCGCGACAGGCGGTGGATATAATGAAACCCCACCAGCGACACGCTCACCGTGGCGAGAATCACCCACAGATAGATCGGATCGGTGACCCAGAAGACCGGCCGTACCCCCAGCACCAAATCGCGCAGTGTGCCGCCGCCAATGCCGGTAACCGCCGCCAGCACCAGCATGCCGATGGGGTCCATTCGCGACCGGCACGCCAAAATCACGCCCGACAGCGCAAACACGATGACCCCCGCTATATCCAGCCAGTAGACAACGCCCGACACGCGCTTCCCCTTTATCCGCTAGTGAATTAAGGCAAGCAGGATAGCATCTCCCCTTCTCTATTAAGGTCCACGTTGCTCATTTTTTAATCACCTGCATCTTATTTTGTAAGAGATTGCCGACACGGTTTGTAAGACATTCGCGCTTCGTGCCGTGAAGGGGTTGTCCTGGCACCGCGTCTCGCTACCCTGATCGTTTCTCATTAGTAGGTGCTGATTCAGGGAGCGGCGCGATGTCAGTAGGCACAGGGGCAAATGGCTCGGGGCTTCACTTCACACTGACGCTACCCGGCGTTGACGATATCGCGGTGATCGACTTCACCCACCGCGAGGCGCTTTCTCAACCCTTTGAGCTGGTGCTGAACCTGGCCAGCCGCGACGGCAGCCTGGACGCCGCCGCGCTGCTGGATCGCGACGCCTCCCTAACCATCTGGCAGGACGGCGAGCCGCTGCGCCGGGTGCACGGTATTGTCAGCGAATTTGGCCGGGGTGATCGTGGACACCGGCGTACCTTTTACTCACTGGTGCTGCGCCCGGCGCTGTGGCGGCTGTCGCTACGCCAGAACTCGCGCATCTTCCAGAAAGCCGACCCGCTCACCATCATCAATACCCTGTGCGACGAGCGGGGGATTACGGACATCTCTTTTGCGGTCACCCGCGACCTGCCCAAGCGCGAATACTGCGTGCAGTACCGCGAGACCGACCTTACCTTTATCGAGCGCCTGGCCGCCGAAGAGGGGCTGTTTTACTTTCACGAGTTCGAGGATAGTGACAATGGTGCCCATCGGCTGATCTTCGCCGACGACCCACAGATGCTGGCAAGTCTCGGCGATCGTACCTACCACAGCCGCGCCGGCGGCACCGCGCCCACGCGGCATGCGCGCAAACTCAGCCATACCGCCCGGGTGGCGAGTTCGTCCGCCACGCTCAAGGATTACAGCTTCAAGAACCCGGCCTACGCGCAATTGCACGACCATTTGGGCCGCGACGTCGAGCAGCACGGCCAGCAGGTGGATTACGAACATTACGACTACCCCGGCCGCTACAAGCAGGACGCCTCCGGCGAGCCGTTTACCCGCATTCGCCTGGAACAGCTGCGCCGTGAGGCGATCACCGCCCAGGCCGAAAGCGACCTGCCCGAACTCGCCCCCGGCCTGCGCTTCACGCTGACCGACCACGACACCGACAGCCTCAACCGCGACTGGCAGGCCATTGACATCGTCCACCACGGCGAGCAGCCCCAGGCGCTGGAAGAAGACGGTATCACTCAGGGTGACACAAACGGTATGACCCGCTACCACAACCAGGTCACGCTGATCCCCGGTGATGTCCCCTGGCGAGCAAACCCGAATCCCAAGCCCCGCGTCGATGGCCCCCAAGTGGCCTTTGTGGTAGGCCCCGACGGCGAAGAGATTCACTGCGACGAACACGGCCGGGTCAAGGTCCAGTTCCCCTGGGATCGCTACGCCGAACCCGACGACACCGCCAGCTGTTGGGTGCGGGTGGCTCAAGGCTGGGCAGGTGGCGGCTACGGCAGCATCGCCATTCCGCGCATCGGCCACGAAGTGATTGTCTCCTTCCTGGAAGGCGACCCCGACCAGCCGCTGGTCACCGGGCGTACCTACCACGCGGTCAACACCGCGCCGTACCCGCTGCCGGAACACAAAACCCGCACGGTGCTGCGCACCCAGAGCCACAAGGCCGAGGGCTTCAACGAATTGCGCTTTGAAGACCAGGCGGGCGAAGAGCAGATCTGGCTCCACGCCCAGAAGGACCTTGAGCTACTGACGCTTAACGACCGTGTGGAAGAAACCCGCCACGACAGCTTTTTGCAGATAAAGAACGACCGCATCAGCGAGGTCGACAACGACGATCATCACACGGTGCACGGCAAGCGTTTCGAACATACCGAGGGCCAGCAGCACCTCACGGTACAAGGCACCCTGCATATCAACGCAGGCCAGGCCTGGCTCAGCGAAAGCGGCCGCGAACTGCACATCAAGGCCGGACATAAAGTAGTGCTCGAAGCCGGTAACGAACTCACCCTGAACGCCGGCGGCAGCTTCCTCAAGCTGGACGGCAGCGGCGTCACCATCGTCGGCCCCAACGTCAAGGTCAACGCCGGCGGCAGCCCCGGCTCTGGCTCCGGCCAGGCGGTGGAAGCCCCGCTATTACCAGGGAATGCGGTGGCGGAGGGGCATGAACGTATTGATCCACTCTCTCAGAATGCACTGTTGGAGAGCCACTTAAAACTGCCGGAAGTATGTGAAGAATGCTGGCAGAAAGCATTAGCTGAAGGACAGAGCGCGATACCGGGAGAGCCAGTATGACTACCGGCAGCCTTCCTCCCTGGCAAAGTCCTTCAACAACGCAAGTACCGGCAATCGAACGTTATGCTTTGATAGAGATGGCTCCACTACCGGGGGCAGCACGAACGACCCTTTTTAATGAGATAGCTAACGACGGCCACTATTGGCCGCTAATTAAAGATGAACGTCAGCTTCACTTGCAGCGCGAAGGCCCCTGGTTGTTGGGTATTAGCCACGATAAGCTTGATACATTGCAAACGCTGGAAGGCATGGAATGTGCCTTGTACAGCTGGATAGAGACCCCGCTGACAGGGGCTGAACTGGCTAGTCACTTGGCCCCGGCCATGGTGGTTGAAAGCCCGCAAAAGCAGCGTTCACTGCTACGGTTTTACCTCCCCGATGTAATTACCCAGCTACATCACGATGCGTATGAGAATCCAGCAAATGCGCTATTTTCAGGTGTTACCCGCTGGTGGTATCGAGATACAACAAAAGGCTGGGCGGCCATTGAAGGGAAAGCTATCCCAGAGAGTGTGCTCCCATGGCAGCTGAGAGTAGATGAAGCCCGTTGGCAGTCCCTGCACGGTGATCCGGAAGTTATACAATTGACCGCTGAGTTAGTCGATTTTTCACCGTCATTACTTGAGGGAATATGTCTTTGCGAGCGGCCTCGTCAGGTGGCTAAAGCGCTTACGCTAGCCAACAGCCATGGTTTGACCGCCACTGCTGACAAACGAACCTTTGTCTATGTGCAATTAAGCCAGGGTAATGACGCCTGGGTATCGGAAGAGATGCAACGCCTTTTGCAACGCGCGGCTAATAGTGACGCCTCACTGGTGGACTTATTGACGACCGCTTATCAACAGGTTGAAGCATGTTAGTCCGCTGGGCAATAAGCCGTTATATGCGTCTGATACCCATTTGGTTTCAGGTGCTTTTAGGTGCATTGGCTGTCGCATGGCTTGCTTGGAACACACTTTTTAATACATCAAAAAGTGGCAGTTTAGTCGGGTACAATCATACAGATCGCCCTATAGGTAGATATTTTGTAGATGGTAATTATGGAGGAAATGGCGGGACGACCTGCTGCTGGTCCTTCAAAGGGGATATTGTCGAAGTGAAATGGATATTGAGTGTGACTGGAGAACAAAAGCGTCAGGGCTTAGAAGAAGAAAGGCATAGCGTTACTCTACCCATGCCAGAACATAATCGAAAAGATCAATACTTACATGTACATTTTCTACCAAATAATAAGGTTGATTTAGTTTGGAGCCCTAAAATCCGCTCTCCAAGAATTGAGCAATACCGCAGTTCTGAGGTTATCCATGATGATTAAAGCAATGTCAGGATATCTGTTCTTGTTAATTTTTAGTTTCCAGTGTTTAAAAGAAAACCGACCTCCGATAAAGAATCGGTGTTTAATGGTTACAGGAGCAAATGAAATATGTTAGTTCGCTGGGCAATAGGCCGCTACATGCGCCTCATACCTGTTTGGCTTCAGGTGGTTCTAGGTGCAATGATTGCTGCATGGCTAGCTTGGAGCATGCTTTTTAATACATCAAAAAGTGGCTCTTTGACGGGGCACAACCATACAGATCGACCTATTGGCAGTTTCTGGGTCGATGGGAATTGGGGAGGGAACTTATCCGCCTATTCTGGAGGCTTATATACCAGGGGGGGGAATACCTGCTGTTGGTCCTTTAAAGGAGATTCTGTAGAAGTAGTTTGGATTCTAAGCATGACGGGTGAACAGAAACGTCAGGGAGTCGAGGAAGAAAGACATAGCGTAACCCTCCCCATGCCGTCATACAGTCCAAAGGATAAGCGTCTGCACGTCCATTTTCTTCCTGGTAACCAAGTCGAGATTGCTTGGAGCCCAGATTTGCAATCTCCGCTTTCTGGACGGCTCCGAGAGGAAATGCAAAATGATTAACCAGAGTACACTCGAATGCCTACAAGCTTTGAGTACATCTAATACTACGACTTCAGATGAATATACAGGGACTAAATGTAACCAAGTTCTAGACATTGGTTTCTTTTTTGATGGAATCAACAGAAATCTAGAGCAAGATATGCAAAGTGGAAAAGTAAGCAATGTTGGTCGTTTATACAGTGTTTTCCCTTCTTTTGCAGGACAAAGTACTTTAGCTCATAAGTTTGATAAGTATTACTACTCAGGCCTTGGCACCCCTTTTGACTCCAGCCTTTCGGATGATGTGGTTGGCGCTGCGAACCGTGCGCCTGGCGAGGCTGTTGGAACGGGCGAAGGGCAATTGCGCTCCAGCACTATGGAAGCCGCCGGGGACGTTGTAGCTGGCAGTGGCTCGGGACGCTGGTATGAGGTTTTTGGGCGTTCATTTAAGGTATCAATCACGCAGCCCTGGAACTGGGTAAAAGCGGCCCGGGATGCCGCTATTCGTACGGGTATGGAAGCCATTGCGCCTATCCGCGACTCTTCCCTTGCCGCTAACCTATTGATGAGCGGCAGCCATACACGCCTTTCCTCCGCTATTGGCGATTTCCGTCAAAGCGTTGCGGATGTTAAGCAAAATAGCGAACTAGAACTGACCCGAATACGCGTCTCCGTCTTTGGTTTTGATTTTGGGGCCGCCATGGCCAAGGCATTTGTGCGACAACTGTTGGATGAGGTATGCGAACGAGAGGGAGAGCGCTTTGTTTATCAGGGCAGCGATGTGGAGGTGGTGTTCGTTGGATTGCTCGACTGCGTGGATCGCACTCATCCTGAGATGGGGCCGATAGATTGGTTTCATCCGCTAACCCCGGTGCTTGATGATGGAGGAGAGCTGCACCCCGGCTGCCAGCGGGCGCTACACTTGATCGCTGCCCATGAGCGCCGCTACTACCGCCGCTGCCGCCCCCTGGGAGGGCAAAATTCGCAATGGCATGAAGAACTCTGCCCAGGCATTAGTGAGGATATTGGCGGTGGCCTGGCAGCCGATGAGCAGAAATCGAGTGCAGAGCTTTCGCGCGCGGCCCTGCACCGCATGTATCGCCGCGCCACTATCGCTGGCGTACCCTTTCCGCCGCTGGATGCGCTGAAGGAGCAAAATGAGTTTACTGCCCAATTGTTTGAGCTAAACGATGAGATCGAAGGCTACTCGCTACCGATCTTAGCGCGCCATTATCACCGGCAATCTGCTTCCCATGAAGAGCCTACAGAAGAAAACTTTCGCTTTCATACCCTGGTTTATCTGGCGTGGCTGGCGCAACGCTACCGCGACTACCAGGATACCCTGGCCGTTCTGGAAGCGCGCGAGGATGCCCTGCCCAATCGTTATTATCATCGCACCATTGGTTCGCTAGTGGCGTCTGTTTCAGGCGACCAAGAAGAGTGGTCGCTTCAAGCGGCTGAACGCGCTGAGATTGATGCCGCTATGGCCACATTAAGGCAAACGTGGAGCTGGCTCGAAGATGTCGACAGCGAGGCTCAAGATATACGCCGACGCGAACGCTCATCAGACAGAAATACCTATTTGCATGCTCGTGCAACGCTTCGCCATCATTTTCAACTGGCCAATAATTGGCACCAATGGACAAGGGAAGTGCCACCCCCTGAGCTGCCAGAGCCTATTGTCTTACTGTTTGCTTATGGCTTACATGACAAGCAGCCTGAAGAGATGGCCTACCGAAATCGCCAGCCCTCACAAATTACCGGCGGGTATCGTTTTATGACGTGGCGTGGGATTGATCGACCTGAAGTAGCAAGTTCAAGCTCTGAAACTAATTCCTCAGTAGCAGCGCAATAATGCGACCAATCATGTTGGCCATAGATGTCAAAAGCTGTAGCTCGTTTATGGCCCTTTCGGCAATCAGCAGAATGAGCGCAACGGCCGCCTCGCGGAGCTTACTTCGCACGATGAACCGGATACGACAAGCCGTCAGGCAAAGATTCGCGATTACCTTATTCCCTTGCAGGACGTTCACCCCAACAGGCTTACATGCTGCTACTTCAGGGCCTATTTCAATCGCGTTTCGAACTGGTGGCACCCCAAGGCCTGGTCGATATCGATTCTGATTTCCTTAACTGTGATATCGCCATTCGCATGACCTGCCCAGGGCTGCGTTATGGCGAGTTTCAATTGCCCATCACCCAAGTAGAAGCCGACTGCTCGGCCCCCGTGCCGGACAGGCGTCACACCTATCAATACGCCCCCATGGATCGCCGCCGCTTGTTGGTAGAGCTTTCGAGGCAAGATCCAGAAGACCCAACGGTACGTTATTTGGGCATTCGCTTTCCACGGGAGTGGCAACGCCTGGGGGTTCCCACCACAGGGCTTGGCGATGTGCCCGCCAAATGGCTGGCGGCCAGTCATCAACGCTTCCGCCATGAGCCGGATTATCAACGCGAATACCACCAGGGTAGTTACTTGGTACGTATAAGCCCGGGAGATCTTGAAGGCCAAGGCAGCGTGGAATATTGGGACCCCGTCGAAAGACTACACCGTAAGCTGGAAGATAGCGTCTCCTTTGCGGCGCAACCCTCTAAGCTGACCTGGGTATGGAACAAACAAGGAGCCGGAGCATGAGCCCGACGGAACAGCAAGGTCACTATGCCGAGACAGCCTTTCGAGTCGACACTATTCCCCGCCAGGCGCCGCCGCCAGAAAAAAGCACCTGGAAAAAACTGGGCAGTCATTTAGACGTAGCCCGGCTACCCTGGGGAAATTATATCGGGATTAATCCAACTGATTTTGAATATGAACATACAGTAGGCTGGTTTCGAAGTTATCAACACATGGGAGACGACTATCGCAAGTACAACATGATCAATGACGCACGCTGGTCAAAGTTCGTGGATGAAGATATCAGCTTACTCTATCGCTTTTTGCGATTCTGGTTTGTAGTTATCTCCCACGGGTTCAGTTTTATAGGTGGGGGGGGGTATGTTGTTTTAGCTCTTGCCGTCATAACCTCAGTTGTTGGAGTGATTGCACAATTCTTTTCTGCCACCCCCGAGTACCCACCTCTCATCCTGACATTCCCGCTTGGAGTGGCTGCTTTCTGCGGGGCTGCTACCATATTGCGAAAACTTTACGAGACGTACAGTATCCGTTTCTACAAAAGCAATAAAAACTGGTCGGATGATATTGCCTTCTGTCGGCGCACCGGCATGGTGAAGTCCTCTCGCGGTGATTTCCCTTTCTATGAATTCGATGCTTTTATCGAAATGAGTGCCGACATGAAAGGTAACCAGTTCCATAGCCTTAAAGTGCGCCACCGCTACCCTCAGCACAGCAAATACCCTCGAAACAATCTACCGCTTGATTATAGTTTTCCGGCCGACGGGAGCATTGCCCAGCTGTATGCCATGTGGGACATGCTGGGCCGCTATATGGATGTCAGCCAGCCACTGCCGGATATTCCTCGCTTAGAGCCGTTCCGTCATCTCGACCCCACTACCAAGGCCTTCGATGAGGCGGGTAAGCGCGGTCGCCCGGCGACCTACTGGCGCGATCTCTACGCAAAGGCCAGCGAGAAAGAACTCAAGCAGCTACACGAAGAGCACCGACAGATCGTGGACGCCGCCCCCTGGGGCAGCCGCCCAGACCTGATGGCCCACTCCGTGCCTGGCTATGGCGACAGCTATACCGCAGAACCCGAAGACGTGAACGCCTACGGCCGCTTCCCCAACAAGGCGGACCGCTTCGTCGAGCGCGCTAAAGCAAAAGACGCTTCCCCGCAAAACAAACGCGATAGTAATTAACGACACCACAGCAAGCATTATCAATATTTTCTTTCGGAAGGCCGCTGGCGGCCTTCCCTAGCGGTAGCGTGCCCAAGCGGGTATGAAGCAAACAAGGAGCCGGAATATGAGTCCAACAGAACAGCAACAAGATCACTATGCCGAGCAACTGGTGGTAAAACACGATAAAGTGAATTTAGACTCTGAAACCCAACTGCTACTGAGAAAGGGGTAACGTCGCCCCTTTATGAATGATCTTGCGGTAGTTTTGAGCCATCTAGCTCATCACGAAGAAGCTTGGGAGTGGATGAGCAAGGCTTCAGAGGCAGGACATATTTATGGCAGGCAATGGTAAGCATCCTGTTATATCGAGTCTGAAGCAAAAGGGCGTGAAATGTGTCAAACACACGGGACCCGACAGCTAAAGAGAACCTTGGCGATTACTACGCCGACACGGCCTATACCCCCACCAAGCGTCAGCAGTGGTAAGAGGCGAACCCTGAGCGGGACACCATCATTGAGTAGCGGCTATTATGGAGCCGCCGGACCCAGGGTAATGGGAAAAACGAAGAGTATGGCTATAATAATATCGCCATCTCCCAGAACTGGGAGAATCAGCGTGTCAAAAAAACATGAAAGACGATAAAATCTTAAAAGAAATGAAAGTGCGTTATGATGAAAAGGTTATTATACCTCCTCATCACACAGTACTAACCAGAGTTCTTCATGTTGCAACAGCTTTTGGATTGGTTCTCTTTTTAAGGAGAGGTTGAAAAGAAAATCAGATAAGCGCCAGTCTTCGCAGAGGGGTGGAAAGGCTACTGAAATTAGGTTGTACAGTGAAGTAACTAAAGTCACATGAAAAAAATGGTAATAGGGGGTGCAATGGAGTTTTCTAGTTCATTTAGGGCTAAGCCGGTCGATAGGTTAGTTCAACCTATTGGTGGTGTCATTATTATTGCTTATTCTTTGATGATGACAGAGCTTTCAATGGAGATACGTTTTTTCCTAATGGCGGTGGGTGCTGTCGCAATAGCTTTCGGTATTCTTTATCATTTTCAAAAGGTATTTAAGATTTATGAAGATTACTTTGAGTTTAAAAAAACACCTATTTCTCCGTCGTTACAGCTTTGTTATAGTAGCGTAGCAAACTTTGAGAGGGTTGGTGGTAGTAAGCTAAAGATTTTTTATATGCATGGCGGTGAAATTAAAAGTCGTACACTTTACATTGGTATGTTAAGTAAAGATGAACGCGATAAATTAATCGAACAGTTAACTTCTCGAGTCCCAGTTTCGCCAAGTAAAGACTGAGAATTTTAACGTTGATAGCTTTCTACTGTGCCTCATTCGTAGCGGTTCCGCCAACGCTGCCCACCAATCATCAGTAGGTGCAGTGGAAGGTAGACGACTACGGGCCATAGCAGCGTCATCAGGAACAGATACAGCAGCGGGTCGAGGCTGTCCTGGGGCTTGCCGAAAGGCCCGTGCACCCAGTTGATATTGCGCTCGGCCTCGGTGAGCAGGTAGCTCAACGGCACCACTATCCAGGTCAGCAGGGTTTGCCACAGCAGGGCGCGACGCGAATAACCCAGCCTGGCGACGCCGATGCCGGCCACCAGCGGCAGTACCACATGGTAGAGCGACATGGCCTTTGCCATGGCGGGGTGCTCCGGGTCGAACATATATTCGGTGCCGCCGATAGGATGCACGCCAGTAAGCGCCGCCGTGGCGACGTCCAGGCTCCATACACTGCCGACCAACGCGACCGCTAGCCACTGCATCGACATCAGCGTGCGATGTTCGCTCCACAGCGCCACCAGCAGCAGAAAACTCGCCACGTTGCATAGCCAGAAGAAATTCTGCGCCCCCAGCAGCACGACGTAGCTCGGCGCCCAGATCAGGATCCACAGCGTAAAGGCCAGCTTTAGCCAGCGCGGCACAGAGGCTGCCGAAGAATCGGCCATAAGCGTCTCCTTGTCGGTGGGTTGGCTTTACTCTAGCAGCTCATCGTCAATTGACCTCCCCACAGCAACTTGCTAGCTTACGCGCACTCTCAGGTGCCCTCAGCGAACCGCGCTGAGGGTGAAACGGGAAGCTGGTGAACGCCTAGCGTAAGCCCAGCGCTGCCCCCGCAACGGTGATCGAGACAAGAACGGCCATTTGCCACTGTGCCCAGCACGGGAAGGCGGTCGTTCGGAAAAGGGCCATCCGCCATTTTCGCTCGTCAGCCCGGAGACCGGCCCGAGAGCATGGTTGTGAATCCAACCCACACATGCCAAGCGCGGTGGGCGCTCCTGGGGCAGTTATCGGCGTATTTCCTTCGCGCGCGACTTCCTTGCAAGGCCGCCCCTTGGCCCTAAAAACACGCTGTGCGGGTGAGCACAGCGAGCAAGGAAAAACCCTCATGTCCTACCGTTTGCATACCGGTGCCGCCATGGCAACGTTCAGTTTGGCGGCGTTGTCTCTCGCCGCGCACGTCCAGGCCGCCGACACGAATCGCGATTCGGCTGCGCTTGACCCGGTCGTCGTCACGGCCGCCCTCGCGCCGCAAACCGCCAATGAAAGCCTGTCGTCGGTGACCGTCTTGGACGAAGCCACGCTACGCCGCCAGGACCCGGCCAGCCTGACCGATTTATTCCGCGGCCAGCCCGGGGTGGATGTAACGAGTAATGGCAGCTTCGGCAAAAGCAGCAGCCTGTATCTCCGCGGCGCGCCAAGCGATGCCGCCGTGCTGATGATCGACGGTATACGATTGAGGTCGGCCACCGCCGGAAGTGCCGCTTTTCAATACCTTGATCCGCGCATGTTCGACCGCGCCGAAATCGTGCGCGGCCCGCGCGGGAGTCTCTATGGTGCGGATGCCGTCGGCGGCGTCATCCAGCTATTTACCCCTGAAGGAGATGAAGCAGGTCCTCAGCCGCGCTTTTCAGTGGGCGGCGGTTCTTTCAACTCCCAGCGCTTGAGCGCCGGTATTAGCGGCCGCGAAGGCGGCACGCGCTACAGCTTTGCGGGCAGCCACTTCAATACCGATGGCCAGCCCATTCGCCGTGGCGGTGACGATAAAGGCTACGACAACACCTCGGCGCTCGCCAGGGTGTCGCATACCTTCGAGGGGGGGAGTGAAGTCGGCGTGCTGGCGCTGCGCGCTCGCGGTAATAACGAGTACGATGATGGCGAGAATGATTTTGTACAGCATGTCGCGGGTATTTACGGCGAGCTTGCCATCATGGACAACTGGCGAAGCCGCCTGACGCTCAGTGAGTCACGCGACGAGAGCGATAATGTGGCTGACTTCGGCGACTCGGTCTTCAACACCAGGGTGCGCACCGCTCGCTGGGAGAATACGTTTTCCTACGGTGCCCATGAGCTTATTGCCGGCGCTGAATACCAGCGTGACAGCATCGCCGGCAGCGATACGGGGTTTGGTTCTTACGCCGAGGAAGCGCGCGATAACCGGGCGGTCTTTACGCAGGGGCTATTGGATTTTTCTCCGCTTACGCTGCAAGCCAGCGTGCGGTTTGATGATAACGAGGCCTACGGCGATGAGGTCACCGGCAGTCTAGCGGCTGGCTATGCCGTGGATGATGGTCATACGCTGCGGGTAAGCTATGGGACGGCGTTCAAGGCCCCCACCTTCAACCAACTCTATTACCCCGGGTTCAGCAACCCAGAGCTTGAGCCGGAAAGTTCGGCGACTGGCGAAGTGGGACTGCGTGCTCAATACACTCGTTGGTACTGGGATTTAGCCCTCTATCAGTCGGACATTGATAACCTGATTATCAACGTCGATACGGCGGGGGACGGCTTTGTCGATACCCCGCAAAACGTGGAAAATGCCCGTATTCGCGGGGCTGAGCTATCCAGCGGTATTGAACTGGACGCCTGGACCCTTCAGGCGGCGTTGACCTACACCGATCCTGAAAATCGTGACACCGGCAACCGTCTGCGTCGGCGTGCCAGCGAAAGCCTACGCCTGGATGTCGACCGTGAACTGGGCGACTGGACGCTGGGCGGCTCACTGGTTGCCCAGAATCACCGTTACGAAGATGCCGATAATGAAACGCGTCTTGGAGGGTATGGTCTGGTGAATCTGCGCGCCGGCTGGGCGTTTGCGCCGATGTGGACGGCGCGGGTAACCGTCGAGAATGCCTTTGATAAAGAGTATGAAACAGCGGCTGACTATATCAATGCCGGTCGGGCGGCGTTCCTCAGTGTGCACTTTGGCCAGTAACGTCACCAGGCGGATGCGCGGGGCGTTGTGCCCCGTGCTGCTGTCGGCGGCCAGCCTGTTCGCTACCCAGGCTGTATCGGATACGCATTCGCGCTGCGTGATCGACGATCGCGATCGGGAGGTCTGCCTGTATGCGGCTGCCCAGCGGATTGCCACGCTATCTCCCGGCGCCACCGAGCTGACCTTCGCGGCCGGCGCAGGCGACCAGATCGTGGCGGTGGTCGACTACAGCGATTATCCCCAAGAGGCGCTTGAGGTACCTTCCGTCGGCAGCCATACCCGCATCGATCTCGAAGCGCTGGTGGCGCTATCGCCCGACCTGGTGATCGGCTGGACCACTGGCAACCCGCCCGAACAGCTGGAAACGCTCGCCTCGCTGGGCATGCCGGTGTTTTATATCGAACCTCGCGGGATCGACGGCGTGGCGAGCGTCATCGAGCGGCTGGCGCGGCTGGCGGGTACAGAGGCAAAGGGGCAAAATGTTGCCGACGAATTTCGCGAGGGGATGGCGAACCTGGAGAATCGCTACCGGGATCGTGACGCCGTATCGACGTTCTACCAGGTGTGGGACGAGCCCTTGATGAGCATCAACGATGAGCACCTGATTGGTCAGGTCGTCCGGCTTTGCGGCGGCACCAACGCGTTCGGCGACCAGCAGCGACTGGTGCCGCGCCTGGATGATGAAGCGGTGCTCGCTGCCAACCCCGAGGCGATCATTGCCGGGGGCATGGGCGAGGAAAACCGCGACTGGTTGACCCATTGGGAGCAGTACACTGAGCTGGAAGCGGTCGCTCAGGGCAACCTGTTCTTTGTGCCGCCTTCGCTCATTCAGCGGCCCACGCCCCGCCTGCTGGAGGGCGCAACGCTGCTTTGCCAAAAACTCGAAACCGCCCGTGAACGGCGCTAAACCAGGGTGCCTATGTATCGCCAATTGAGCCTGCCGCTAATGTTATTGGCCCTGCTGGCGCTGGCCGCCGTCTGCATGGCCATGATGGTGGGCAGTGCATCGCTGTCGGTGGGCGATGTGTGGGCGGTCGTGCGTGGCGATGGCGAAGGCCTGGCGCGCACAATGGTGCTCGACCTGCGTCTACCCCGAGCGCTCTCGGCGTTTGCCGTAGGCGGTTTGTTGGCGGTAGCCGGTGCGCTGATGCAGGTGCTGCTGCGTAATCCTTTGGCGGATCCCTATGTGCTGGGGCTTTCCGGTGGTGCCTCGATTGGTGCGCTGGGGGCAATGCTTGCGGGCTTCGGCGGTGTGTTGATGTCCGGCTCGGCGTTTGCCGGGGCGCTTTTCTCGACCTTTCTGGTGTTTGGCCTTGCCCACGGTCGCGGCGGCTGGACGCCTTCGCGGCTGCTGTTGACCGGTGTGGTGGTCGCGGCGGGGTGGGGCGCGGTGATTACGCTGATGCTGGCGCTAAGCCCCGCCGAGCGTCTGCCGGGGATGCTCTACTGGCTGATGGGCGATCTGTCTTACGCGCGCATGCCCTGGCCGCCGCTCATTCTGCTGGTCGCGATTTGCCTGGTGCTGGTGCCGCTCGGCCGTAGCTTGAACGTGCTCGCCCGGGGTCCTCAACAGGCGGCCGCGCTGGGGGTTGACGTGCGCCCGTTGGAATGGGGCATTTACGTGTTAGCCAGCGTGCTGACCGCCGCCGCCGTGACCACCGCCGGGAGCATCGGGTTTGTCGGCCTGGTGATTCCGCACATGCTGCGCTTGCTGCTGGGCAACGACCAGCGGCTGATCCTGCCAGCCTGTGCGCTGGCGGGCGGCACGCTGTTGGTGCTCGCCGATACTCTGGCGCGTACGATTATCGCCCCCGAACAGCTGCCGGTAGGCGTGATTACCGCGCTGCTTGGCGTACCGACCTTTCTTTTGCTGCTTTACCGGAGCCGCTGATGAGTCGCCTGGCCACCCAAGACCTGATCATCGACGTGCCCGGTCGCGAAGGCGGCACCCCGCTTAATTTTACCGTTGAGCCGGGCCAGAGCTGGGGCGTGTTGGGCCCCAACGGGGCCGGGAAGACTACGCTGCTGCACACCCTGGCCGGGCTCAAACCGCCGCGTTCGGGGCTCATCGCGCTTGCCGATAAGCCGCTGGGATCGCTGCGCCGTCGGCACATTGCCCAGGCACTTGGTGTGATATTTCAGGACCGTCAGGACGGCTTTCCCGCTACGGTGCTGGAAACCGCGCTGATTGGTCGCCACCCTTATCTATCACCCTGGCAGATGGAAGGCGCCGACGACGTCGCCTGCGCCGAACGCGCGCTCGAGCGGCTGGATGTGGCGCATCTGCGCGACCGCCTGGTGAATACACTCTCCGGCGGCGAACGTCAGCGGGTGGCGGTTGCCACGGTGCTGACCCAGGCGCCGGCCATTTGGCTTGCCGACGAGCCGACCAGCCATCTCGATTTGCATCACCAAAGCGCCGTCATGGCACTGATGGCGGAGCAGGCGAGGGAAGGGAAGGCGGTGATGATGTGCCTTCACGACCTCAACCTGGCCGCCCGTTGGTGCGACCATATCCTGTTGCTGTACCCCAATGGCGATGCCTGCTGGGGACCGAGAGAGGACATGCTAGTGCCCAGCGCCCTGGAAACCCTCTATCAACAGCGGCTGGCGGTCGTCGAGGTCGAGGGCGCGCCGGTGTTTGTGCCGGTAAAAGGGTAAGCCGTCAGGCCCTCAGGGGTTAAACCGAATTCCGAAAACGCATGATCTGCTTGCCATCCACCGGGTCGTCGACCACATGGGCGTGAACCCCAAAGGTCTGCCGGAGCCTGACGGCGGTGAGCACCTCCTGGGGCAGGCCGCTATCGATCAGGCGGCCGCGGTCCATCACGCCGATGCGGTCACACTCCATGGCGTGATTAAGATCGTGCAGCGAGATCATCACCGTGATGGGCAGTTGCCGTACCAATTCAAGAATCGACAGCTGGTGGCGAATATCCAGATGGTTAGTGGGTTCATCCAGCAGCAGAATTTTAGGCTGCTGTGCCAGCGCCCGTGCAATATGCACGCGCTGGCGCTCACCGCCCGACAGAGTATGCCAAAGGCGGTCCGTCATGTGCACCATATCGACGTCGCGCAGCGCCTGGCCCACGATGGCGTCGTCTTCCTTAGACCAGGGGCGCAGCGCGGAAAGGAAAGGGGTGCGGCCCAGTGAGACCACCTGACGCACGGTAATGCGGTCGGTGGTGTCGGCCTGCTGTTCCACCAGGGCGATGGACTGGGCGATTGCCCGTTGCTTGAGCGTGTGCATTGGCTGGTGGTCAATCAGCACCCGGCCTGCCTTGGGTTTGTTCAAACCTGCCAGCAGGAGCAGCAGTGAGGTTTTCCCCGAGCCGTTAGGCCCCACCAGGCCAAAGGTCTGGCCGGGCTCGGCGGTGAGATTGACGTCAGTCAGCAGTGGCTTGCCGTGCACCGACCAAGCAAGCTTTTCAGCCGATAAGCGCATCAGGACCTCTTGCCGCGAACCAAGATCAGCGCAAACGCGGGCGCGCCGATCAGCGAGGTAATCACCCCGATGGGGAGTACCTGCCCGGAGACCAGCACCCGTGAAAGAATATCCGAGCCGATCAAGAACACCGCGCCTGCCAGCGCCGTAGCCGGCACCAGCCGGGTGTGACGGCTACCCACGATAAAACGCATTGCGTGGGGGATTACCAGACCGACGAAGCCGATGGCCCCCACTATAGACACCATCACCGCCGTGACCAGTGCCATGGCGATAATTAGCATGCCACGTACCGGGCGCACCGCGATGCCCATGGAGGCGGCGCTGTCGGCGCCGAAGGTAAACGCATCCAGTGAACGCCGATGCCACAGGCAAACCAGCAGCCCGAACAGGGCAGCAGGCACCGCCAAGGTCACATCGGCCCAGCGTACTCCGGAAAGATTGCCCATCAGCCAGAACATGATGCCCCGGGCCTGCTCGGCGCTCGCTGACTTGGTAATGATAAAAGCGGTCAACGCATTGAAAAGCTGTGAGCCTGCAATGCCCGCCAGAATAATCGCGCCAGCGGCCTGAACGCCGCGGCCACCACCCACACCGCTATTGGCCGCATGGGCGAGCATGACCACAATGCCGAAGGCGAACAGGGCGCCCACAAAGGCACCCAAAGAGAGCGAAAGCGCACCGGCGCCTAACCCTGCGACGGCCACCGCGACTGCCCCCGTAGAGGCTCCGGCGGAAATGCCCATCAAGTAAGGATCGGCCAGGGGGTTACGCAACAGCGCCTGCAGCACGACCCCCGCCAGGGCCAGGCTGGTACCGCAACAGGCGGCGACCACAGCGCGGCTGAGGCGATAGTTCCAGATAATACCCGCGTCGATGCGGTCAACCGCGTAATCGGCGCCCAACAGCTGATTGGCGAGCACTTTGAGAATGGTATCCACGGGAATCGGCGTCTCGCCGATGGCGGTACCCGCGATCAATGCCGTCACCAGCACCAGCGGCGTTACCCATAGCCAGCGCAATCCCAGTCGGTTGGCGGTCGGTCGTGTCAGTGCGATGCTCATTCGTTAAACGACATGGTTGATAGCGCTTCGGCCAGTGACTCGAGGCCATAGATAGTGCGCATGGTGGCGCTCATGGCGTGGGCATCCATCTCGACGATGCGGTTGTTCTTGACCGCGCTCATCTCCCGGGTGACCGGGTCGCTGCGTAAAAACTCGCGTTTTGCTTCAATGTCGTCGGCGGGAAAACGGCGGCGGTCCATCCGGGCGATCACAAGCACATCGGGGTCGGCACGGGCGATACTCTCCCAGCCGATGGTTGGCCACTCTTCGTCGGACGCGATGACATTGCGAATGCCGAGTTTCTCCATCATATAGCCCGGTGCGCCCAGTCGTCCGGCAACGAAGGGGCTGACGCCCAGATCCGTCGACGAAAACCAGAAGGCCGCAGATAGGTCCTCCGGCAACTCAAGGCTGTTTGCCAGGTCGATGGCGCGATCTTCGCGGGCGACAAGGTCGGCGACCAGCGCCTCACCAGCGTCTTGAACGTCGTAGATCTCGGCTAACTCGGTGATCCCTTTATAGATGGAATCCGTCGAGAAGGCGGCGGTGCGGGTACCATCGCCGCCGGTCGAGTTATCCTTGGTGTCGCAATCGGCGGGCATGATGTAAGTGTTGATGCCCAGTTCATGAAACTGCTCCCGACTGGCCACGCTGCCGGTAGGGCCTACGTGCCATTCATACTGCACCGCCACCAGATCAGGCCGTTTATTGACCACGGCCTCGAAGCTTGGGTCGTCGTTGGCGATCCGCTCGATCGCTTCATTAGCCTCAGCAAACGGTGGTAAGACCGGGTTGAACCAGACCGAGGTGCCGGTGACTCGATCAGCGAGCCCCAGCGAGTAAAGGATCTCCGTGGCCGATTGACCCACCGTCACCGTTCGCTCGGGTGCCGACGCGATACTTATTTCCATGCCGCAGTTGGTCAAGCTCAAGGGATAAGAGGTGGCATCGGCCATCACCTGAGCGGCGGGCAGCAGCGACGCCGCGATCAGCATATAAGGTGCGGTCTTCATGTCTGGCTTCCGTCAACGGATCGTATGACGCCCGTGAGCGCCTCTCTAGAGTGTTATGTTATAACATATTGTATTCGGTGCTTGTCAAAGAATAGCCGTATCTTACCTTATGCCCATCGGGCCTGTCTCTTGGATGCAGACTAGGTGGCAAGCTGGCTTCGCCGCCCTGCCTTCCTCTATACTGCCTCCTCATATTTACCCACGTTTCCATGAATGGTTTGTTATTTACCTGTCAGCCATCATGAATCAGACTCAAGCCCGGTGGTCTTCGCATCGGTCAACCTGGGTTGGCCGGTGGGCAGGCTTGCCTAGCACGGGAGGTGCAGGTGAGTGAGTTTCCGTTTGCGGCGGTGGTTGGTCAGGAACCGCTGAAAACCGCCTTGCTGCTGAACGCTATTAACCCCCGCATTGGTGGTGTGTTGATCAGCGGCCCCCGGGGTAGCGCGAAATCCACCCTGGCGCGGGCGCTGGCCGCCGTTTTGCCCAAGGATAGCAACGGCAGAAAGCCGCCGTTTGTCACCTTGCCCCTCGGCGCCAGCGAAGACCGCCTAGTGGGCAGCCTGGATCTGAACAAGGTGCTGGCCGAGCGCGAAGCCACTTTTCATGACGGCTTGCTCGCCAAGGCCCACGGCGGGGTGCTGTACGTGGACGAGGTCAATCTGCTGCCGGATATGCTGGTGGATCTGCTGCTGGACGTGGCCGCCAGCGGGGTCAACGTGGTCGAGCGCGATGGCATCAGCCACTCCCACCCGGCACGCTTCAGCCTGATCGGCACCATGAACCCGGATGAGGGCGAACTGCGCCCGCAGTTACTCGACCGTTTCGGCCTCTGCCTCGAGCAGGCGGGGGCCATGAGCATCGACGAGCGCATTGCCATCGTCCAGCAGCGCGACGCCTTTGACCGCGACCCCGAGTCCTGTAAAGCGCAGTTTGCGGCCGAGCAGGCCGCACTGATGCAGCAGTTGGAAGACGCCCAGCAGGCGCTGGCAACGGTGACGACTGAAAGCTGGGTCTACGCGACGATTGCCCAGCGCTGCGAAGCCGCGGGCGTTGAAGGTCTTCGGGCGGACGTTACCTGGCACCGGGCGGCCCAGGCCCATGCGGCCTGGCGAGGTGCGGCGAGCGTTAGCCATGCAGATATCGATACGGTTGAGCCTTGGGTGCTTGCTCATCGGCGGACGCGTTCATCAGACGCTGGTTCAGACGCCGAGCCCCCCGAGCAAAGAGGGGGGAGCTCAAGCCCGCCACCTTCCACGCCGCCTGATCGGTCGTCGGGTAGCGGCGAAGATCATCGCAACAGCGCTGGCCCGTCAGACCCTCAACGCGGCGGGTCAGGCCAGTGGGGCGCCATGCCGCCCCAGGCTCAGCAGGTGATAAGCTCCCCCGCTTCGCCCTGGCCGGACGCGCCTTCGAGTAAGCCCTCAAGCCGGGCGGCCAACAGCGCCGAATCACCGGCGACGTCGGGCAGCGGCCAAACGAAAGGTCGTGGCCGCTCTCAGGTAGAGACCTCACGGCTGGACGGGTTCGCGACGCTGATCGCCAATCGCGGCCAGTGGCCCTGGCAGCAGCTAAAGATGCGCAAGTCCCGCGCCGGGCAGGCGACAGCGCACCTGGTGCTGCTGGACACCTCCGGTTCGACCCTGGGGCAACGCCTGTTAGGCCAGGCGAAGGGGCTGGTCGAGTCACTGGTCAGCCAAGCTTACGCCGCGCGGGAGCAGGTGGCGGTGCTGGGGTTTGGCAATGGCGGTGTCGTGCCGATACTCTCCCGCCGCCGAGCGCCGAAAAACGCGCGGGGCACGCTTGAGGCGGCCAAAGGCGGTGGCGGCACCCCGCTGCGAGAGGCGATTATTGAAGCCAAGCGGCTGATCCGCCAGTGGCAGCGCCGCGAGCCCGGCCTGAAAGTGCGTACCTATCTGATCACCGATGGCCGCACACGGGAAACCGTTGACGATCTCGCCCCGCTGGAGGAGTGCCTGCTGATCGATACCGAACAGTCGAAAGTCAAACGCGGGCAGGGCGCACGCATCGCCCAGCAGTTGGGCGCGCGTTACTGGCCTGCTTCGTTTGGCAAACCCTCTATGGCACCTACAGTCTCTGCACATCAACCTGGGAACCTCTCATGAGCGACGCAAGCCATTTAGATCGCATGCAGCGCAAAAAAGACGTGGTCGACGAGCGCATCAGCAAGGCGACGGAAGAGCGTGGCGTGCTGATTCTGCTCAAAGGCAACGGCAAGGGCAAAAGCAGCTCCGCCTTCGGCACCATGGCGCGCTCACTGGGGCACGGCCAGCAGTGCGCGGTGATCCAGTTCATCAAAGGCCGCCGCGAAACCGGCGAGTACCTGTTCTTTCGTGATCATCCCAAGCTCGACTGGCACATCATGGGCCACGGCTTTACCTGGGAAACCCAGAATCGCGAGCGGGACATCGAAGCCGCAGAGGCCGCCTGGGCCGTCGCCAAAGGGCTGCTGGAGAACCCCGCCTATCACATGATCGTGCTGGATGAGATGAGCTATATGTTCAAGTACGGCTATCTCGACCCCGAGCCAGTGGTGGAAGCGCTTAAGCGCCGCCCGCCGCACCAGAACGTCATCATTACCGGACGCACCATGGCCACGCCGCTGCAGGAAATCGCCGATACCATCAGCGTCGTTCAGGACGAGCGCCACGCCTTTCGCGGCGGCGTTAAAGCACAGGCGGGGATCGAATACTGATGACGACGCCAACCGCTCGCTGCCCCGCGCTGTTTATCGCCGCCCCAGCCTCAGGCCAGGGAAAAACCACCGTCACGGCGGGCCTGGCTCGCCTGCTGCGCAACCAGGGCAAAGTGGTGCGGGTGTTCAAGACCGGCCCGGACTACCTGGATCCGCAGATACTCGCCCAGGCCTCCGGCCAGCCGGTGGATCAGTTGGATCTATGGATGGCAGGCGAAGCCTACTGCCGCCAGCGCTTTTATGACGCCGCCTGTGAAGCGGACTTGATCCTGGTGGAAGGCGCCATGGGGCTGTTCGACGGCGAACCCTCTAGCGCCGATCTGGCAGCCTTGTTCGATATTCCCATGGCGATCGTCATGGACGTAAAAGGCATGGCCCAGACCGCCGCCGCATTGGTCTCGGGGTTGGTCGGCTTTCGCGACGACATTCATATCGCCGGGCTTATCGCCAATGCCTGCGGCTCACAGCGCCACCGCGAGCTGATCGAAGGCGCGCTGCCAGCGACGATTCCTCTGCTGGCCGCCATGCCCCGCGACCCCGCGCTGTCTCTCCCCGAGCGCCACCTGGGCCTCGTTCAGGCGGCGGAGATTCGCGAGGATCTGGAAGCCCGCTTCGAGGCGGGCGCCAAAGCGCTGGAAGCGGCGGGGCTGCTGGACGCGCTCGCGGCGCTTTCACCCGTGACTTTTACCGCCCCCCAGGAACAACTGGCGGCCGTTAAGCCGTCGCTCAAGGGCCACACCATTGGCGTGGCCCGGGACGCCGCCTTCAGCTTCGTCTATCAGGCCAACCTCGACCTGCTGGAGCAGATGGGCGCCACGCTGCGTTTCTTCTCGCCGCTAACGGATAGCCGCCTGCCCGAGTGCGACGCCCTATGGCTGCCCGGTGGCTACCCGGAGCTTCACGCTCAAACGCTGGCGGATAACGGCGCCATGCGTTCGGCCATTGAGGCTTTCTACCGCGCCGACAAGCCCATTCTGGCCGAGTGTGGCGGGCTGCTGTACTGCCTGGAAACCCTGACCGACTACGACGACATTACCCATACCATGCTGGGCCTGCTGCCTGGGCAGGGGGCCATGCGCGGGCGTCGCGGCTGCCAGGGGATGCAAACCGCCGAGCTGCCGGAAGGGCCTGTTCGCGGCCACGCGCACCACCGCTCCATGGCGGAAGGCACCCTCGAGCCGATTGGCCACGGCCGCCGCCAGCGGCACCCCGCGCCGGGGGAGGCGATCTACCGTCAAAAGCGCCTGACGGCCACCTATTTACATCTGTTTTTCCCAAATAATCCTGACGCTGTGGCAAGGCTCTTTTCTGTCAGCCCGGCGTACTGCGAACCGCAACACAGCGAGGCATTTACCCATGCAATTGAATAAGATTCCCGCCACGGTCGTGACCGGTTTTCTCGGCAGCGGTAAAACCACGCTGCTGGCCAATATTCTGCGTCAGGTGACCGGCAAGCGGATCGCCGTGATCGTCAATGAGTTCGGCGAACAGGATATCGACTCCAGCCTGCTGCGCAGCTGTGCGCTGGGGTGTGAAGAGGGTAGCGAAGGCGGGCAGCTAGACGGGGAAGACGGCAGCATCTATGAGCTGGCCAACGGCTGCATCTGCTGCACCGTGGAAGAAGAGTTTCTGCCGGTCATGAAAAAGCTGGTCGCCCGCCGCGACGATATCGACCATATCCTGATCGAAACCAGCGGCCTGGCGCTGCCCAAGCCGCTGGTGCAGGCGTTCAACTGGCCCGACGTGCGCCAGCACTGCACCGTGGATGCGATTATTACCGTGATCGACGGCCCCGCCGTGGCCGCCGGGCGCTATGCCAGCGACGTGGACAAAGTGGCCGCCCAGCGCCTCGCTGACGAGAGCCTGGATCACGACCCCAGCCTGCGCGAGCTCCTCGATGACCAGCTCAGCGCGGCGGATCTGGTGCTGGTTAGCAAGGCCGACCTGCTCAGCCCGGAAGAGCGCAAAAAGGTGGAAGCCGTGATCCAGGCGCGGGTGACGGCCTCGGTGAAAACGCTGTTTATCGATCAGACCCTGACGACCGACACCACTCAGTTGGAAGCGCTGATGGGCATTGGCGCAGCAAGCGAAAAAAACATCGATAGCATCACCAATCACCACGACAAGCACCACGCCGAAGGCGCGCACCACGACCACGCCCACGATAACTTTGACTCCTGCGTGATCACTCTGGGTGAAGTCGATGGCGATGTGCTGGCCAGCAAGCTGCAGCAACTACTGATAGACCACGAAATCTATCGTGCCAAGGGCTTTGCGGCGATTCCCGGTAAACCGATGCGCCGAGTGATTCAAGCGGTGGGCGAGCGCCTGGAAGGCTACTTCGACCGGCTGTGGGCTCAGGACGAACTCCGCCAAACCAAACTGGTGATTATTGGTAAACACCTGGATAGCGCAGCGCTGCGTGATGCGCTGGCTGAAGCAGAGGTTCAAACGGCTACCTAATGCACTTATTTGCCGCCAAGCCCGGAGGCTTTGTCGATGATGAAGGCATCATCGACCTGCAACAGAGCCCCGCCGAGGTCGTGATACTCTCCGCCGCCGATAGCAATCTGTCGGCGCTAGCCCAGGCGGTCGACCGTCTGGGCGAGGCGTACCCCTCGGTGCGGCTGGCCAACTGGATGAACCTGGTAAAACCGGCCGCCTATGATCTCTACGAAGATCGGGTGCTGGAAAAGGCTCAACTGGTCATCGTCTCGCTGCTCGGCGGCAAGGCTTACTGGCAGTACGGTCACGAACGCCTGCTGGCCTGGGCGGCGGCGAAACCCGAGCGCCAATTGATAATGGTGCCGGGCTGCGATGCCCCGGATGACGCCCTGCTGGAAGATTCCACCATCCCCTTCGATGACGCGTACCGCGTGTGGCGCTACCTGCGAGAGGGCGGCGCCGATAACGCCGAGCAGCTGCTGCGCTTTGTCGCCAATGAGTATATGGATAAGCAGTTGGGCGATTGGCAGGAGCCCAAGATCATTCCGCCCGCAGTGATTTATACGTCCCAGGAGCAGCAGGCGTCAAGCCTCAGCGAGTGGCGCGATCGCCAGGTGCCGGGGCGGCCGGTGTGTCTGCTGCTGTTTTATCGCAGTCATTTGCAGGGGGCGAATACCGCCGTACCCGACGGGTTGTTGGCGGCGCTGAAAGACCAGGGGCTTGAGCCGTTGGCGGTCGCCGTGGCGTCCCTGAAAGAAGGGCCGTGCATTGATTTTATCAACCACCTGATTGAGCAGACCGGCGCGATGCTGGTAATCAATACCACCAGCTTTGCGGTCAACCGCAACGCCGACGGGCTGAATGCCCAGGGGGAAGAATTACCCGACAACCTGTTTGTGGGGCGTCCGGTAGTACTCCAGGCGATTCTTGCCAGCAGCACCAGTGAAGACTGGCAGGGCATGGCTGCCGGGCTGCATAGCCGTGATGTGGCCATGCAGGTGGTGCTCCCCGAGATGGATGGCCGCATCATCACCCGGGCGGTGGGCTTTAAAGCCGAAGCCCACTACAACCCGCGCTGCCAGCTGGCGGTGACCCACCACGTGATCCACCCGGAGCGGGCCGCCTTTGTGGCCGAGCTGGCGCGGCGGATTTGTTCGCTGCGGCTGACCCCCAACGGGCAGAAGCGTGTTGCGCTGATCATGGCCAACTACCCCAATCGCGACGGCCGGATCGGTAACGGCGTCGGGCTGGATACCCCCGCGTCGACGCTGAAAATTCTCAGCGCTCTGAAAGAGGCGGGTTATCCGTTAAGCGAGCTGCCGGAAAATGGCGATGAATTGATCCGCCAGCTTCAGGGGGCGGTGACCAACGATCACGGCAGCCTCGACCAGCGCGCCTGCTGGCAGAGCATCAGCGTTGACGACTACCTGGCCTGGTTTCAAACCCTGCCCACCGAGCTGCAGGAAACCGTATGGACGCGCTGGGGCGCGCCTCACGAAGACCCCAAATGCCGCCAGGGGCGATTGATGATCGCGGGTATTCGTCTGGGCGAAACCTTCGTGGGTATCCAGCCGGAACGCGACTTTATCGACGATCTCACCCAGTCCTACCACGATATGGAGCTGGCGCCGCCCCACAGCTACCTGGCGTTTTATTTTTGGCTGCGCGCGCACTACCAGGTCGATGCGGTCATCCACGTGGGTAAGCACGGCAACCTGGAATGGCTGCCGGGCAAAAGCATCGCCTTGAGCGCCGACTGCTGGCCGGATATTGCCCTGGGGCCGCTGCCGCACTTTTATCCGTTTATCGTCAATGACCCCGGCGAGGGCGCCCAGGCCAAGCGCCGCAGCCAGGCGGTGATTATCGACCACCTGATGCCGCCGCTGGCGCGGGCCGAACTCTACGGCCCCATGGCCGAGCTTGAAGCCCTCACCGACGAGTATTACCAAGCGCTGGATATGGATCCCCGCCGGGAAGCGCTGATTCGCAGCCAGATCCTCGCCCACCTGCGTGATACCGGTATCGACCAGGAGCTGGCGCACGCCGTGGATAGCGCTGATGACGCCGAGATTCTTAACGAACTGGATACCTTTCTGTGCGACATCAAGGAATCGCAGATCCGTCACGGCCTGCATATTCTTGGCACGCTGCCGCCGGAAGAGAAGCGGGCGGGCACCTTGGTGGCGCTGTTGCGGCTACCCCGTGGCGAAACGGTGGCAAGCCGCGGCCTGCTGCACAACCTGGCAAGCGATCTAGGCTTGGATTTTGACCCGTTAGCCGCGGGCAACGAGCCCTGGCAGGGCCCCGAACCGGCTATTTTAAGCCAGCAGCTCGATACCCCCTGGCGCACCGGGGCGGATGCCCGCGAGCGCCTGGAACTGCTGGCCGAGCGCTGGGTGGCCGACTACGTATTGGCAGACGGCTGCCTGGATGACCTGGCCCAGGATTACCCCGCTACGGCAGCGCAACTGCGCTACGCCCGCGACCAGCTATGGGTCACCATGCAGCGCGGCGTGAAGATGGAGATTCAGTCGCTGCTCGACGGCCTGGAAGGCATCTTCGTGCCCGCCGGGCCCAGCGGTGCGCCCAGCCGGGGGCGGCTGGATACGCTGCCCACCGGGCGTAACTTTTTCAGCGTCGATAACCGCTCGATTCCATCGCCCGCCGCCTGGACGCTGGGCGAAAAGTCCGCCCAGGCGTTTGTCGAACGCTACCTGCAGGATCACGGCGACTACCCGCGGCGGCTGGGGCTATCCATCTGGGGCACCGCTACCATGCGTACCGGCGGCGATGACATCGCCCAGGCCTTCGCGCTAATGGGCGTGCGGCCCATCTGGTCGCTGGGCTCCCAGCGGGTGAGCGACTTTGAAGTCATTCCCTCGATGCTGCTCAATCGCCCACGGGTCGACGTCACGCTGCGGGTCTCCGGGTTCTTTCGCGACGCCTTTCCCAACGTGATTCGGCTGTTTGACGCCGCCGTGCAGGCAGTGGCGCGCTATGAAGAGCCGGGCAACAGCAACACCATCCGCGATGCGGTGCTTTCCCGCCAGCAGGAACTGGAAGGCCAAGGGTTAAGCCCGGAGATGGCCGCCCAGGAGGCGAGCTACCGCATCTTTGGCAGCAAGCCCGGCGAATACGGCGCGGGCCTCAACCGGCTAATTGAAAACCGCGCCTGGGACAGCGCCGACGATCTGGCCGAGGCCTACATGGAGACAGGCGCCTACGCCTACGGTCAGTTCAAGGCCTCCGGCACCGCCGCGCGGGCGGCGTTCGAGCAGCAGCTCCAGGGCCTGGATGCGGTGATGCAAAACCAGGATAACCGCGAGCACGATATCCTCGATTCCAACAGCTACTACGCCTTCCAGGGCGGCATGGCCAACGCTACCCGCTCGCTGAGTGGAAAGGCGCCCGAGATTTACCACGCCGACCACGCCAACCCTGCAATGCCCAAGATCCGCACGCTCAAGGAAGAGCTGGCGAAGGTGATTCGCTCGCGCGTGTTGAACCCCAAATGGATCAACGCCATGCGTGAGCACGGCTACAAAGGCGCCTTTGAGATGGCCGCCACGGTGGATTACCTGTTTGCCTACGACGCCGCCACCGATCTAATTGCCGACTACCAGTACGCCCAGGTGAGCGACGCCCTGGTGCTCGACGCCGCCAATCAGCAATTCCTGCGCGAGAACAACCCGGTCGCCCTGGAAGAGATGGCCGAACGATTACTCGAAGCCGCCCAGCGGGGCATGTGGCAAGACCCCGGCGAGCACGGTCAGGCACTTCAGGATCTGCTGCTGGAAATGGACGAAGCCAAAGAGACCCATGGTCATGTCGCCCAGCCCGCGCATTAAAGGCTGGTGCCCCGGCGCGTGGCGACCCATGGCCACCGGCGATGGCCTGCTGGTACGCGTGCGCCCGCCGCTTGGCCAGCTTTCGTGCCAACAGGTAGTGGCACTGTGCGACGCCGCCGAGACCTTCGGCAGCGGTTTGATCGAACTGACCAGCCGGGCCAATCTGCAACTGCGTGGGGTGACCGACGAAAGCTGGCCGCCGCTGATGGCGTTTCTGGTCGAGCATCAACTGGTGAGCGACGACCCCGAAGCAGAACGCCAGCCACAGCTGATGCTGGCGCCTGCCTGGCAAAAGGGCGATGACACCCCTACCATTGCCCGCCTGTTGCAGGCGCGGGGTAGCGAATTAGCCGCCATGCCCGGCAAGGTCGGCATCGCCATCGATGCGGGAAACGCGCCGGTGCTGGGGGATAGCGCCGCTGATTTTCGCATCGAGCGCTCAATGGAAGGCAGCTTGATAGTGCGCGCCGACGGTTACGCGCTAGGCACGGCGGTGAGCGATATTGATGCCGCCGTCGAACAGCTGATACGCCTGACCCACTGGTTCGTGGATACCGGCGGCTGGGCGTCAGGCCGTATGCGGCGGCATACAGCACCGCTGCCCGACTGGGCGCCCGCTGATACCGCCCCTGCATCCCTCGGAGAGAAGCTGGCGCTGGGCGAACATCGCGAGGGCATAGTGGTTGGTCTGCCTTTTGGCCGGGTGGCGGCTGAAACGCTTCGCGAGGCTGTCTCCCAAACAAGTGCCCGCGTCGTGCAGGTCACCCCCTGGCGGCGCCTGTTGTTGAAGTATTGCGATACACTACCCGCGGTGGATGGCTTGATCCGCCATAATAGCGACCCGCGGCTAGCGATGGATGCCTGCCCCGGCACGCCCTTTTGCGAACAGGCGAGTGTCGCCACCCAGCCGCTTGCCGAGAAGCTAAGCGGCTGGGTGGAAACAAGCGTACATATATCCGGCTGTGCCAAAGGTTGCGCCCGCCGTTCACCGGCCGATGTATGCCTGGTCGGCGAGGCAGGCCGATTTAATCTTATTGTTAACGGCGGTGCCGATAGCACGCCGATTAAGACAGGCCTCACTGAGAGTGAGGCGTTGGATGTTATAAAAAAGCTCAGCGAAAGCAGTTAGGTTTATCGGAGTTAAAAATAGCGGCTTATATACTTGGTAGCTGAGTGCCAGGACAGGTTTTCGCGAGGGCGCTGTGAACCCATCCGTGGGCGCTACTTTCGACATCCATGTCGAAAGACCCTCGCTACAACCTGCCCTGGCACGCATGCCTTGCGGTTTGCCAACTGCGAATTAGTTTATTTGGAGAGTTTGGGTGCCCTATAAGTACGAAACCAGTGGCCCGGCGATTTACCGGGAGTCGTTTGCGATTATTCGCAGTGAAGCCGAGCTTGGCCGCTTTTCAGTGGAAGAAGAGACCGTGGCGGTGCGCATGATTCACGCCGCCGGGCTGGTGGAATTGGCCGCGTATATTCATTTTCAAAACAACGTGGTCAACAAGGCCCGTAACGCGTTAGAGCAGGGCGCACCGATTCTCTGCGATGCCCGCATGGTCTCGGAAGGCATCACCCGCAAGCGGCTGCCCGCTGATAACGAAGTCATCTGCACCCTCAACGATGAGCGCACGCCCGGCCTCGCCCAGGAAATGGCCAATACCCGCTCGGCGGCGGCGCTGGAGCTGTGGCGCCCACACCTTGAAGGCGCCGTGGTCGCCATTGGCAACGCGCCCACCGCGCTGTTTCACCTGCTCAATATGCTCGAAGACCCGGCGTGCCCGCGCCCGGCGGCGATTATCGGCTGCCCGGTCGGCTTTGTCGGCGCGGCGGAATCCAAGGAAGCGCTGTTGGCTAACCCGGCACTGCCCAGCTGTATCGTCCGCGGTCGTCTGGGCGGCAGCGCCGTCACGGTAGCAGCCATCAACGCCATGGCGGATCGCATCGAATGACCCAGGGAACGGTATACGGCGTTGGGCTGGGGCCAGGCAGCCAAGACTTGATGAGCGTGCGCGCCGACCGCCTGATACGCGGGGCGACCCACGTGGCGTATTTCCGTAAAAAGGGCCGCTGCGGCCATGCGCGCACCATCGTGGAGGGCATGATCCCGCCTGGCGCAATCGAGCTGCCCATGGAATACCCGGTCACCACGGAAATTCCCTTCGACGACCCGCGCTACAATGAGCTGCTGGCGGCTTTCTATGAACGCAGCGTGGCCCAGCTCATCGAGATGGCAGAAGCCGGGTGCGATGTGGTGGTGCTGTGTGAAGGCGACCCGTTCTTCTATGGCTCCTTCATGCACCTCTACACGCGGCTGCTAAACCGCGTGCCGGTCTCGGTGGTGCCGGGAATTACCGGCATGTCGGCGGCGTGGACGGCTACTGACCAGCCCATTACCTGGGGCGATGACATCCTGACCGTGCTCATGGCCACGCTACCGGAAGAGGCATTGGCGGAGCGCATCGCCCAAACCGATGCGCTGGTAGTGATGAAGATTGGCCGCAATTTGGCCAAGCTACGCCGGGCCCTGGTCCACGCGGGCCGCGAAGGCGAAGCATGGCTGATCGAGTACGCCGCCATGTCGCAACAAAGGGTTTTGCCGCTGGCGGACGTTGGCGAGAGCGTGCCGTACTTCTCGATTGTGCTGATCCATGGCCACGGGAGGCGGCCATGAGCGGCTGGCTGAAAATCGTCGGCCTGGGGCCGGGCTCTGAGGCCATGGTCACTCCCGAGGTAACCGCTGCGCTGCAGGAAGCCACTGACGTGGTGGGCTATGTGCCCTACGTTAACCGGGTTGCGCCTCGTGCTGGATTGGTTCGCCACGGCTCGGACAACCGCGAAGAGATCCGCCGGGCGGAGCAGGCGTTACAGCTGGCGCTTGAGGGCAATCGGGTCGTGGTAGTGTCTTCCGGCGACCCCGGCGTGTTTGCCATGGCCGCCGCAGTGTTTGAGGCATTGGAAGCAGGCGACGCCCAGATGCGCACGCTGGATATTCAGGTGCTGCCGGGTATCTCCGCCATGCTCGCCGCCAGCGCCAGTGTCGGCGCGCCGCTGGGGCATGACTTCTGCTGCATTAATCTTTCCGACAATCTCAAGCCCTGGGCGCTGATCGAAAAGCGCCTGCGCCTGGCTGTTGATGCCGACTTCGCCATGGCGTTTTACAACCCACGCTCCAAGGCGCGCCCGGCGGGCTTCGAGCGCACGCTGGACGTACTGCGGGAAGCCTGCGGGCCGGATAGGCTGATCATCTTCGCCCGGGCGGTGTCCACGCCGGAAGAGTCGATTCGTGTCACCACCCTAGGCGAGGCGACGCCGGACATGGCCGATATGCGCACCTTGGTTATCGTCGGTTCCCAACAGACGCGATTGATCGAGCGCAGTGGATCGCCGTTGGTTTATACGCCTCGCTCGGCGGATTAAGCGTGGTCGCTGAGCCAGCTAAAAACGTCATCGATGCGATGAACTTCGTGGCGGGGTGGCAGTGCTGGCCGCTCGATCATCACAATGGGCAGGC
Organism: Pseudomonadota bacterium; assembly: GCA_051750125.1. Lineage (GTDB taxonomy): Bacteria > Pseudomonadota > Gammaproteobacteria > Pseudomonadales > Halomonadaceae > Vreelandella. The sequence goes on along the minus strand of JBNJJK010000006.1, from coordinate 35,850 downwards.
CGAGGGTTCTTGCCGCGGTGAGTTTGGACGCCGCCCCTTCGCCGCCGGCGTTTTTACACACGATGCGCTGGATGCGCTGATTTTCCAGCAGTGCGCGATCGCCTTCCAGCGTAAAGGGGCCTCTATCGATCACGGTGCTGACATCCGTCAGAGGCAACGGGCTGGTAGGCCTGTCAACCAAACGCAGCACATAATGGTGCTGGGGCTGGGCGGCAAAAGCAGCAAGGTGCATGCGGCCAATGGCGAGCAGCACGCGCTGGGGCGGTCCCGCCAGGGCGCTGACGGCTTCATCGATATTTGCCACGCTTTGCCACTGGTCGCCGGTAACTGGCTGCCATGCAGGCCGGGTAAGGGCAATGGCCTTTACGCCGCACTGGGCCGCGGCGGCTAACACGTTCGCGCTCATTTGCGCGGCAAAGGGGTGGGTGGCATCGACGATATGGGTGATGCGCTCCTGGGCCACAAAGGCGGCAAGGCCGCTAACGCCGCCAAAACCGCCAATGCGGGTCGGCAGCGGCTGGGGTTTAGGCGTGGCAACACGACCCGCATAGCTGAAAATGGCGGGAAGCCCGCGCTTGGCAACCGCACTGGCCAGAGCGCTGGCCTCCGAGGTTCCCCCGAGAATTAGGATCTTCATCATGGTTGAGGTTAACAACGCTCCGTGGCTGACCCTCTTAGGCTGGGGGGAGGGTGGCACACAGGCGCTAACGGCGGCAAGCCGCGCCGCATTGGAAAGTGCTGAGGTAGTGTTCGGCGCGCGCCGTCACCTGCGCATTTTGCCAGCCCTTGATGCCGAGGTGATTGAGTGGCCGGTGCCCTTTGCCGATGGCATTCCTGAACTGCTCAACCAGCGCGGCCGCCAAGTGGTCATGCTGGTCTCAAACGACCCGTTCTGGTTTGGGGCGGGCAGCACCCTGGCGCAGCATCTCAGCGCTGACGAGTGGCTGGCATTGCCAGTGCCTTCCACCTTTAGCTTGGCGGCCTCCCGCCTGGGCTGGCCGCTGGAGCGCTGCACCTGCCTGGGCCTGCACGCCAAACCGCTGACCCGCATTCGGCCTTACCTGCATGCCGGCAGGCATTTGTTGGTGTTGGTAAGAGACGGCGAAGCGGTGGCCGAACTCGCCGCTCTGGTTAGTCGATTCGGCTTTGCAGCTTCCCAGCTAACGATTCTGGAAGCACTGGGCGGCGATAACGAGCGCATTCGCCATTGTCGTGTCGACGCCAGCTTGCCCCAGGATATCGCCCATCCGGTGGCGGTGGGGCTGGAAGTGGTCGGTAAAAGCCCCGCCTTGCCGCTGACGCCCGGCCTGCCGGATCATTTTTTTGACCACGACGGCCAGATCACCAAACAGACGATACGCGCCATTACTCTGGCAGCGTTAGCGCCCATGCCTGGCGAGCGGCTATGGGATATCGGCACCGGGTCGGGTTCTGTTGCCATTGAGTGGCTGCTCGCTCACGCGGATAATCAGGCGGTAGGCTTTGAACAAAACACTGAACGGGCAGTACGAGCGCGCAGCAATGCAGAGAACCTGGGCGTCGATTGGCTGGAATTAAAAGAGGGCAGCGCGCCGGAAGTGCTAAACGATACGCCGCACCCCGATGCGGTATTTATTGGAGGCGGGTTATCCCAAGCGCTGTTAGACGACTTATGGCAGCGCCTACCCGAAGGCGTGCGCATCGTCGCCAATGCCGTCACCCTGGAATCCGAAGCGCTGTTGGCCCACTGGCAACAAAAAGCAGGCGGCGAACTGATGCGCCTGGAACTTGCCAACGCAGCCCCCATCGGCACCCGGCGGGGCTGGAAGGCCAGCTACCCTATCGTTCAGTGGCGGGGCGTTCGATGAAGGCGCAGGCGTTGCATGTCGCCGGATTTGGCTTTCGTAGTGAGGCCACGCTTGAATCGCTCGCTCTGGCGCTGGATCAGCTTGTCGAGCACTACGGGATTATCGATAAGCTGGCGGCGGCTCATTCAATGCTGCCGTTAGTCGAAGAACTGGGCCGACTGCGAGGCATCAAGGTCATCGCCGTAGTCGACGCCGAGCTACCGACGGTGACAACGCTTACTCATTCCGCGCAAAGCTTACAGGCGCGCGGCACGGGCAGCGTGGCCGAGGCCGTGGCGCTGTTAGCAGCAGGCCCAGGGGCAAAGCTACTAGGGCCAAGGATAATCTCAGCGGATCGACACGCCACCGCCGCGTTGGCAGAAGGAACCACAGAATGACCGTACATTTCATCGGCGCCGGCCCCGGCGCGCCGGATCTGCTTACCCTGCGCGGGCGCGACCTGATCGCCGCCTGTCCGGTGTGCTTGTATGCGGGCTCATTAGTCCCGGAGGAAATCCTCGAGCACTGCCCGGCGGGGGCGCGGGTGATCAACACCGCGCCGCTATCGCTGGATGCTATCATGCAGGAGATCGGCCGCGCCCACGCCGAAGGCCAGGATGTCGCCCGGCTGCATTCGGGGGATCTATCGGTGTGGTCGGCCATGGGCGAGCAGCTGCGCCGCCTGCGCGAGCTCGCTATTCCCTACAGCATTACCCCCGGCGTGCCAGCGTTTGCGGCAGCCTCGGCAACCTTGGGTCAGGAGCTGACGCTACCCGGTGTCGCCCAGTCGGTAGTGCTCACCCGCACGCCGGGGCGGGCCAGCGCCATGCCCAGCGATGAGACGCTGGCCAATTTCGCCCGCACGGGTGCAACCCTGGCCATCCATCTCTCTATCCATAATCTTTCCCAGGTGGTCGAAAGCCTGACGCCTTACTATGGCGAGCAGTGCCCGGTGGCGATTGTGTGGCGGGCAAGCTGGCCCGACGAGCGGGTGGTACGCGGGCGGCTAGCCAGCATAGAAGCGCTGATCGATGACACCATGCAGCGAACCGCGCTAATTCTGGTGGGGCCGGTGCTCGAAAGCGACGACTTTCAGGAAAGCAGCCTCTACGCCGTTGGCTACGACCGCCGCTTTCGCCCCCAATCGGCGGATTCGCCTTTTGCCACGGCAAGCCAAGACCAAGAGAGCGAATAATGATCACGCTGTCGCTCATAGGCATCGGCACCGGCAACCTTGATCATGTCACCCTGGCCGCCGTGCGCGCTCTCAATAACGCCGACTTGATCCTGCTGCCCCGCAAAGGCGAGGCCAAGTCGGATTTGATCGACCTGCGCCGCTTGCTCTGCGAAAGGCTGCTGGAAGCGCCGGTAACCACCAAAATCGTCGAGTTCGATCTCCCCAGTCGCGATGGCCGCAATGACTACTTGGGCGCGGTGGACGACTGGCACGCTGCCATCGCCAGCGTATGGGCGCAGTTGATGGATGAACACCTCCCCAACGGCGGGCGGGTCGGTATGCTGGTGTGGGGCGACCCCTCGCTTTACGACAGCAGCCTGCGCATTACCCAGCGCCTAAGCGCGGCGGGTAAGCAGGTTGATGTAGAGGTAGTGCCCGGCATCACCAGCCTGCAAGTACTCACCGCTGAACATAAAATCCCCCTCAACGCCCTCGCCGAACCGGTGCAAATCACCACCGGCCGCCGCCTGCGCGAGCGCGGCTGGCCAAGTGATGCCGCCACCGTCGCCGTAATGCTGGATAGCGGCGGGGCCTTTACCACGCTCCCACAAGATGACACCTACATCTGGTGGGGCGCGTACCTGGGCATGGAGAAACAGTGCCTGATCAAAGGCTGGCTAAGCGACGTCGGCGATCAAATCATCCAGCGCCGAGCGGAGCTACGCGACACCCACGGCTGGATAATGGATATTTATCTGCTAGCCAGACAGCCTCTGCTATAACGCTGGTATAAATATGGAATGTTTTTCCATAAAATAGCACTACTGACCAACTAGTATATTGAGGAATAGCCATGAGCTTTTACGTTTACCTATCCGGCGAGATCCACACCGACTGGCGCGAAGAAATCCAGCGCGGCGCTGACGCAGCGGGCCTGGATATCGTGTTTACCGCACCGGTCACCGACCACGCCGCCTCTGACGCCGCTGGCGACCACCTGGGCAAGCCGGAAAATGGCTTCTGGCGCGACCACCAGTCATCCAAGGTCAACGCCATCCGCACCCGCACGATGATTGAGCAGGCGGATCTAGTCGTTGTGCGCTTCGGCGACCAGTACAAACAGTGGAACGCCGCTTTCGACGCAGGCTACTGCGCCGCCCTCGCCAAGCCCTACATCACCTTGCATAGCGAAGACATCGTCCACCCGCTAAAAGAAGTCGATGCCGGTGCGAACGCCTGGTGCACCACAACGGATCAGGTGGTCGAGACACTGCGCTACGTACTCAAAGCCTAAGACGCCCACCCAGCAAAGTGCACGGTGCCCTGTAAGGGGCATCGTGTCACAAAGTCTGCAATAGGGGGCTGTAGGAGCCCAATTCATTGGGCGATCAGCGTGTAATCAGCCGCCAAAAACGATCGCCCGACGGAGTCGGGCTCTTACAGAAGCCCTCTGCAATGGGGCTAAGGGTTGGCAGTTCGTCGCGCCACCAAAGCCCGCGATACGGGGATGTAGGAGCACAACTTGTTGCGCGATCAGCATTCAATTAGTCAACGGAAACAATCACTTGATAGCGTTTCCTTCCTTCGTTCTGCACTCCCTCAACCTCGCACCGCCAAAATTTTACCTTAACGACGCGTGACCTAAGCCAAATTTATGAATAAAGTATGATTGAAAAGAGCAAAACGAGCGGGCACGCGAATTTTGTATATACCGCCTAGCGGTCAGGTTAATGCATTTTGAAACAATGGTTTATAAGAATGCGGCTGGCTAGATAATGCCAATAAACACGATGGCACATTCATTGAGATTATGCAGCCTGGCGTATAATCACTGTTATGCGCCAGGAGATTGAATCGTATGCTCGTCTTCCAGTACGGTTCGAACATGAGCAGCAAGCACCTGAACTCACCGGAACGCTTGGCCGGTGATGCTCGGCGCATTGGAATCGCCCAAACGACCGATCCCTACAGGTTGTGCTTTCCAGTCTGGAGCAACACAAATAGCTGTGCTGCGGCAAGCATCAGCCCTAATCCGGACGGCCGTCCGATCCTTGGCGTTCTCTATGAGATTCCCGATTCGCTCGTGTACCGCCAGGAAGCAAAAACCCTCAATCGAAAATCGCTCGATGCCATTGAGGGAGAGGGAGCGAATTACGTCCTGACTACGATCGATGTTGTCAAATCAGATGGAGCCGCAATCTCGGCTACAACCTACGTTGCAAAGGGAGCGGGACCTGAGCTGAAAACCAGCGCCGTTTACGCCAGACACATCCTGACCGGCCTGGCAGAAAATGACATGCCGCCCGCCTATCGTGCGTACGTCGCCGCCTGTATCGCTCAGAGCAATCCGGAACTGGCGGTGATGGTTGAAGAATGACATGCAAGTGGCGCATAACAAGTGGCTGTTGGCGGACGCACCTACGCTGCGCTCCGGCGCGCCGCAAAGCCTAGCGTTATATGCAGGGAGTGAAATGAGGGAAATCGCATTCTTAATTCTGGGCTGGCTGCTGGGTTTACTGAGTCCTTTGATCGTGGATGCGGTTCGCCGAAAGCGTATCAGGCGAGATTTAGCCAAGGCAATCAAGACAGAATCTGAGGATCTTCAATCTCGGGTAGTAGTTACCAGTTTTTTGCTGGCTCAGCGCTACGGTGATCTTTCACGTGAATACCTAAATTGGCTCAGCCCTAAATTGCAGGCCTACAGGGGTAGTGAGCCTGTTCAAAGAATCAGGGATCTTGTTGATCACTTGATATCTGCGCCCGACGAAGAATTTAACGCTATGCGCGCACATATGCGGGCTGATCCAGAGGTTGGTTTAAGTCTCAAAAGGTTTAGCGCAAGTTTAATTGAAACTGCTGCTCCGCAGATAATCTACTTTCCGGCGGAATATCAAAGGCGCATTCATGAGTTTAAGAACCAGATGTACGCCATGAATCAAGAGATTGAGCGGGCGACCGTATCTCTCGACAGGACATTCGACTCAAGCTTATCTGATGAGAACCATGAACGCGTAAAAAATGATTTAGAGTCGAAGTATGTATTTATCCAAGGTATGTGTGAGCGGGTCGCCGACCGCCTTCAGGACATTATAGATTTCGACATAAAAAACATATAACCAGGGTCTGCAGCCGACCGGATTTCCACTGACGCTCCAAACCGGCGGTTGAACCCAGGCGTTATGGAGATATGGGATAACTAGATGGAAAAACTGATTGCTTTTCTAAATCAAAACTCCGGTGCACTGACAGTCGTCTTTACCGGGTTTGTCACCTTGGCCACGGTAGTTTATGCCGCGCTTACGGCAATATTGGTTATTGAGACCAGAAAACTTCGGCAAGCACAAACCGAGCCTCGTATAGAAATTACCGTCGACGCGCTTGATTTTGCGGTGAATATAGTTCGTTTGTGCGTTCGAAACATCGGCGAGGGGCCGGCGAAGAATGTCAAGTTCGAACCAGCGGTGATTGACGGAGGCGAGGTCGCAGATAGTCTGCTAGAAGAGTTTCTCTCGCCGCATTTCTTCCAAACAGGTCTTAGATATTTCGGCCCGGGTCAATACAGGTTCTCCGGGTACACCCAGACAAACAAAGATTTCGAGGCGAAGGCTAGCACTTCTCTATGTTTTAGAGTGACGTACGAGAGCGTCACAGAGAAAAAGTATGTGGAAGAGATAGTTGTTGATATGGCGGAGTTGCGTGGACGTTATCAGCTTGGTAAGCCGAACCTTTATTCTATCGCGAAAAGCATGGAAAAGATCCAGAAAGACCTTCATCACATTACGACGGGCTTCAAGCGAATTAAGGTGGATGGATATAATCGCGATGATCGAGAGCGAGAGGAGAAGGAACGGGAAGAGTGGAGGCGCGAGGCAGCAGCAGAGCTGGAGCGCCATAACAAGTAAGTCAAGCGGACGCTCGTGACCTCGCGCCGCTTACTTAAACGTTGAGACTGTAGAAAAACCTCTTTGATGCCTAAGTTTTTGGCAGGATCGAGAAAACAGACGAGGAGCGGCCAGCATGTCGCACTTCAAGCTCTATAACCACGATCAGAACGCCATAGTGGCGATCAACTACTAAGATCAGCCCCAACTCGGTACCTTTGAGCACAAGTTAGACTTATCCGTTTCCCATGCCAAGTACCGCAACGATGTCATCAGTCGGCTGGCCCATGAAGCAGCCATTCTATAAATTCAATTTTTCAAGGCGATCCACCAATATTATGACGAGAAAAACACTAGGTTTGAAGGTGAAAAGGCAGATAGATACCAAGCCCGCCGACGAGGTTGAAGATCAATTCCCTAATGATCCCGAAAAACGGTTTTTAAATGGCGTCGCTATTCATCCTTCCCCACGCATTTATCTAGAGCCTGGTTCTACGCAGCGTACTGCGCGGGCGATGGATTTGATTACGCCCATTGGGATGGGGCAACGTGGGTTGATTGTTGCGCCGCCAGGCTCTGGCAAAACGACGATGTTAAAACATATCTGTCAGGCCGTGGCTGAGGCTCATCCTGACATAAAGCTGTATGCCTTGCTGATTGATGAGCGCCCTGAAGAAGTGACCGATTTTAAGCGCAGTGTGACGGCAGAGGTACATGCCTCGTCGTCAGACGAAACCTACACACACCATGTGCGTATGGCCGATAAGCTTCTTGAGACGGCGCGTAGGCAAGCAGGCGAGGGTCATAATGTGATGATTGTGATCGACTCTCTTACGCGGCTCTCGCGAGTGCATAATTCGGAGCAGCGAGGCAACGGTCGCACTATGTCGGGTGGACTGGATAGCCGCGCGATGGAAATACCGCGAAAACTGTTTGGCGCTGCGCGAAAGATCGAAAACGGCGGCTCGCTCACCATTCTGGCTACCGTGCTGGTGGATACGGGAAGCCGGATGGATCAGGTGATTTTCGAGGAGTTCAAGGGCACGGGCAATATGGAGCTGGTGCTATCTCGGGACGTGGCCAATCAACGGATTTTCCCGGCGATTGATATTGCCAAAAGCAGTACCCGTCGAGAAGAGCTTTTGATTGATGCAAAGGATATTGAAAAAGTACGCACACTGCGAAGAGCGCTAACACATCTTAAGCCAATAGAAGGCGCGCAGAAGCTGCTTACGCTGTTGGAGAAATACCCCACGAATGCCGAACTGTTGGATGCTTTCTCGCCCGCTGAGTAGAGGTGGAGCTCACCCTTGTAGGCTTCTAACAGGTGAGCTTCTTTGTTAAGGCTTAACGACTGCTTTTTTTGACGTGGTCCAAGTTAGAAGCGGGTACGGCTTTTTTAACCGGGAAGCCCTCAACTTCTTTGCGCTCAATCGTGTTTTTCAGCCGCCTTTCAATCGCACACAGGTTTTTAAAGTCGCTGATATCGACAAGCGAGATGGCTTCACCGGAGGCACCCGCGCGGCCGGTTCGGCCAATGCGATGGATGTACTCTTCTGGCTGAAAGGGTAAATCGTAATTCACCACACGGCTGAGTTCCCCAATATCCAACCCCCGAGCGGCCACACCGGTGGCTACCAGGTACTTCAGTTCGCCCGCTTTGAACTGATCCAGCACCTTTTCGCGCATGGCCTGGCTTCTGCCGCCATGAATGGAATCCGCTTGAATGCCACGTTTTTCCAGTTGGGCAACCAGCTTGGCCGCACTGTGTTTTTTCTCGACAAAAATAAGCGCCTGATCCCACGCTTGCTCGTTGATCAAGTGGCTCAACAGGGCGGACTTGGTGTCTTTGTCCACCGTGATGAGCCATTGGTTGATAGTGGCGGCGGCGCGGACGTTGGGCGTAATGGAGATGTTCGCCGCCATGTCGGTCATCTTGCTGTCTGAAAACGCGTGGGCGATGGCGCGAACGTCGTTGGTCATGGTGGCAGTGAACAGCAGATTCTGACGGTTTTCTGGCAGGCGGACGATGATTTTATGGATATCATCGACAAAGCCCATGTCGACCATTCTGTCCGCTTCGTCCAACACCATGACTTGCAGTTCATCAAAGTGCACCGCACGCTGATGCGCCAAATCAAGCATTCTGCCCGGTGTGGCGACCAGAATATCCACCCCCTCGATTAGGCGCTCTTTTTGCGGCGCGGTATCCACACCGCCATACGCGGCCATCGAGGTTAAAGGCGTGTGTTTGGCGTATTGAACTACGCTGGCTTCGACCTGAACCGCTAGCTCGCGGGTCGGCACGAGGATCAGCGCACGGATGCGTTTGCCGCGCAGCGGTTCTGCTGCTTTACTAAATTGTTCCAGCAGCGGCAGCACAAAGGCCGCGGTTTTGCCTGTGCCGGTTTGTGCGGTGGCGATTAAGTCTTTACCCGACAGAATGGCAGGAATCGCTTGTTCCTGGATGGGCGTTGGCGTTTTGTAACCGAGTTCGGTAATCGCTTGAACGAGAGGACTGGATAATCCTAGTTTCGAAAATGGCATTAGGCGCCCTGACCGATGGTCGTAAGGTGTGTCGAAAATGAAAAAGGATGCATTATAGCGTAAAAGTAGCCGCTCGTTGCTCGAATAGTGTGTCTTGCTTTTTATGATCTGTTTTTTAATTTTGAGTGCTATGTCTTTGAATTATCATCCAGTTTTACTTAATAGCGTGTTATGAAAGCGAATAATGCTATGCAGCTATGACACAACACGTGTGCAGACATCGGTTTTATCAAGAGGGCTTGTTAAGGCGGTTGTCCGTAAGTGGGTGAAGGCTGTCAGGGAATCATCATGGAGAGCGTTGGTAATTAAATGAACCCTGTCATTCAAGAAGAAATATCCGGCTGTGGCATCGCATCATGCGCGGTTCTTGCGGGAATTACCTATGCCCAGGCAAAAGAGGCAGCCAACGCCTTGGGTATTTATGCCGAAGACACAGCGCTTTGGTCAGACACCGAGTACGTTCGTAAACTTTTACGTGCGCTGGGTATCACAGCTGCACCCACCGAGACTCCATTCGATACTTGGGCGAACCTTCCAGATAAAGCGCTGTTGGCGGTCAAGTGGCGCATGGAGCAGGGCAGGCCTTTTTGGCATTGGGTGGTGTTTGTTAGAAGTGAACAGGAAGCAGCGGTGCTGGATTCCAAAAAAGCCCTGAAAACAAACGCCCGTCGAGACTTCGGGCGCATCAAGCCCAAGTGGTACATTGAGGTATCCAACTAACAAGACGCAGCCGTTCGCGGTCGATGGTCGGCGAATACTTTTACCTTGGCTCCTTCGTTGCCACTCCAAGGTTGCCGCTGTGCTTTGGCGTTATGCGCAAAAAGGAGGATGCATGCATCATTTAGCAGCCCAATGGATTGTGGGGTTACTCAGAGATAGGAATGTCCCTTTTCTGATCTGTGGGGGACTCGCAGCACAGGGGTATGGCTCTGAGCGTGATTTGAATGACATCGACCTTTTTGTCCCCGGCGAGCACTTTGCAGCAGTGGTTCAGGCCGGTCAGGAGTTTGTATCCAAAGCTGCCGCTCACTGCCAGAAGGAAGGCTGGGATCTCACCTACGTCCAGTTCAAGTATGAAGGTATCAAAGTAGAGGTGGGTAACGCTGACGGTCCGCGAATCTTCGATGCGTGCACCAAGACGTGGATTCTGCTCAGCATAGATTTTTCTCGCTATACGACCGTGCATTTGCTGGGTCTTGAGCTTCCCCTTATGCTGAAGGAAGAGCTGATCCAGTATAAATCTGCGCTCTCACGGCCGGTGGATATTGAGGATATTCGTGCCATCCGTTAGAGCGCATAACCAGGCTATGCACTGGATGCCAAAACCTCTGCTTCGCGCCGGTTTTGTCACCGGTGATGGCGGGCGTTATTAGGAGCGTGTGATCAAAAAAATCACTGAAATGTCGGAATTTTTGCTTCAGTTTGATGCGTTAAAATCGGTAAACCGCAAAACCTACATCAACGGTGGAGAGCGAGTTGAAAACTCAGCAGAACATTCGTGGCATCTGGCGATGGCTTGCTGGGCTTTTGCGGAGCAGTCAAAGGAAGACTTTGACCTCTTGAAATTAATCAAGCTGGCCCTGGTCCATGATCTTGGTGAGATTGGTGCAGGGGATACATTTCTCTATAGCGCAAGCCGCAATGACGCCCACATTGAAGAGCGTAGGTATATCGAGAAACTGGCTTCTCATCCCGGTAACCCAATCGGAGATCTTCCGGAGCTCTGGGAAGAGCAAGAGACTGGGGAAACCAAGGAAGCAAGGCTTCTGAAAGTCATCGACCGTCTACTACCCTTTCTGCACAATGTAACGAGCGAGGGTCGTGCCTGGAGAGACCATGGCATACGTAAGAGCCAAGTGCTGAAAATGCATGGGTTCATAGAGCAGGAAAACCCAGAAATATACGACTGGTTTATTTCAAAGGTTGAGTACGCCGTGGACCAAGGCTGGCTAAAGAACTCCTAACCATGCCAGTCACGGCGACGTCTACTACATTGCGACTCCGCCTTCATTTCGTAGTCGCGCGTACTGAGCGGCATTAGGCAAAAAGGAACCTCCATGCTCGCACTTTCAATAGTAAGCCCACATGGTTGCAATATAGCTGCAGGTAAAAAGACGCTGGAGGTTCGCTCGTGGCGCCCAGAGTCCTTGCCGATTCGTGATCTTTTGATAGTGGAAAACTCAAGTTTTCTGACTGCTGATAACCCCATAGATCTTGATGGTAGGGCTGTGGCAATAGTGGATGTTAACGAAATACATGAATGGCAGCCTTCTGAAGTAGAAGCGGCTTGTTCAAATGGCTGGGAGCCTGGTTATTGGGCTTGGGGTTTGTCAAATGTTCGCCCTATCACCAGCGGAACAACGGTGCCTGCCAAGAGGAAACTATATAAAGTAGAGTTGGCGCATGTTTTGGCCTAACCATCACAGGCACGGTGACGGCTTTTTCATTGCGGCTTCTCCTCCATTCCAAAGCCGCGCATGCTGCGGGTGTTAGGTCTTTACGATGCACATTCTTATTACCGGAGCGGCGGGCTCTGGAACAAGCACACTCGGCAAGGCTCTTGCCAAGGAGCTAAATGCCTCCTTCTTGGAGGCTGATGATTTCTATTGGTTAGAAACAAACCCGCCGTTCACAAAGAAAAGACCATTAGAGGAAAGGTGTAGACTGATGATGTCGAGCCTGGAAAGTTATCCTAACGCAGTTGTCTCAGGATCTGTAATGAAATGGGGCGAGCAAATTGAGAATGCTTTTGATGTGGTGATTTTTCTTTATGTGGAAGCCCATATCCGATTGAAAAGGTTGCGTGAAAGAGAGATATATCTTTTTGGCTCTGCAGATCCCGACTTCCTGGAATGGGCGGCACAGTACGATCAAGGCACTGCGCCGGGAAGAAGTCTCGCTAGACACCAGGCATGGCTAGAAAAACGCTCATGTCGTGTCATAAAACTAGAAGGGGCTATGTCAGTTTCTGAGCAAATAGAAATCTTAAGGCAGAAAGGTCTAACTAGGCACGTCATTTGACCCACGAATTGCTGCCGCTCCTCGGGAGACTATTGAGCTTCGGTGTTAGATAGAAATCATGAAAATCTTTCCTCTAGCCGACAAGAAAGAATTCATTCCAGAACTGGCGGAGCTTCACCATGCAGAGTGGAAGCATTTCAACCCGTCGCTTTCTATGGAAGAACGAGTCGCCGCCATCGCAGAAGCGGCGGGGCGAGAGGGTGTTCCTTCCATCTTCATTGCGACGTCGGGAAGAGAATTGGTTGGTTCAGCGGCCTTGGTTCAACAAGATATGGCGACCCGAACCGATCTATCGCCTTGGCTGGCAGCGGTTTATGTAAAAGAAGGCTTTCGGCATCAAGGCGTCGCAACGAGGTTGATTGCTCGATGTGAACGTGAGGCAGCCCACGCAAAGGCTCATACCTGGTATCTCTATACAGAATTCGCTTCTGGGCTCTATGAGAGACTCGGCTGGCGTCATATGGAACGTTGCGACTACAGAGGCGTAACGGTGAATGTCATGTATAAACAGATTGCCATTACGTAGTCGTAGCGAGCGTGCCGGTCTTACTTATCTACTGGCTTGCGCTTGATTCCTGCTGGGCTCTCGCTTTCTGCTCAGCCTGATCCAGCAGGACTGGGCCGCTACCTGATTCCGCCAGCTTGTCGTCCGGGTTATAGAGCGGGCAATTGGTCATGCTTAGGCAACCACAGCCTATACAGCCTGCCAGGTTATTACGCAGCTTTTGCAGATAAGCAATCCGGCCATCGAGCATCTGTTGCCAGTTTTTTGAAAGCTGTTGCCAGTCTTCAACCGTCGGCGTGCGGTTATTGGGTAATGATTCAAAGGCTCGCTTGATCTCTTCCAGGCTCACGCCGACTTTCTGCGCGGCTTTGATCACCGAAATTCGCCTTAGCACTTCCGGTTTATAGCGGCGCTGGTTGCCCGCATTGCGCCAGCTTTGGATCAGACCTTGCTGCTCGTAGAAATGCAGGGTGCTGACGTTAATGCCGCAGCGCTTTGCGACCTTGCCAACACTCCAAGTTGCCTCTGCCATCACGCGCTCCTGAATCTTTTGTGCCATTTTTTTCCAAAAACAACTTTACCTCAAGTTAAGTTGAGGTTTTATCCTGTCATTTCACTTAACGCAAGGAGACGCTTATGTACTTGGAACACGTGAATCTGGTCGTTGATGATATGGATGCCATGTTGGATTTTTACCGCGCCGTATTCCCGCATTGGCGGGTACGCGATGAAGGCCATGGCGAGTGGTATGGCAAACCGCGTAAATGGGTGCACTTTGGTGACGATGAACATTACATGGCGCTAAGCGATCACGGCGAAGGGGAAAACCGCGATTTGAAAGGCCATAGCGTTGGGCTGGCCCATTTTGCCTATGTGACTGATAACCTCGATGCCGTTGTGGCCAGGTTGAATAACGCGGGTTATGCCATCGCTAAGCCTGGCGCTATAGAGCCGTTTCGGAAAAATATCTATTTTGTCGATCCGGCCGGTTTTGAAGTGGAGTTTGTCGAATACATGAGCGATATCCCAGCCGAGCGAAATTTAAACCGCGATGCACAGCAGCCCGTAACGCAGGGAGAAACGCAGCAACAAGCAGCGCAACAACGGACGGGGGAGGTGTGATGAATGTTGCCGTTGTGTTTCATTCTGCTTCGGGTAGTACTAAGCAACTTGTGCAGGCTGTCGCTGCTGGAGCGGCAGCACAGCCCGAAGTTGATGCGATCCAAACAGAAATCGCCGGAGTAGATATTGCCGAAGGGCGTTTTGCAATACAAAACCGCTGCAGCAATTAGATAAGGCCGATGCCTTGGTTTTTGGCTCACCTACCTATATGGGCTGCGTGTCAGCCCAGTTTAAAGCCTTTAGTGATGCCACGAGTGAGCTGTGGTCAAAGCAATCGAGGGCGAACAAGGTTGCTGCTGGATTTACCATTGGTGCCAACTTAAGCGGCGATTAGTTAAATACACTTCAGTGCATGCAAGTATTTGCGAACTAGCATGGAATGCTATGGGTAGGTTTGGATATCCCAGGCAACTACGATCCTGAAATGCGTAACATACCGGGAGCGCAATCTGGACTTATCGCTCATTCAGTGGACGGTATTTTAGATGGAACAGACGTGCTCGCAGCGCGTATTTAGGCCAGCGCGTGAAGCAGGTCAGCAAGAGGCTTGCAGCATCAAAGTTGCTCACTTGGGCGTGCAGGAGATGCTGATTAGTGGTAGATTTATATTGAATTAGTAAAAAGTAATGTAAATTGTAGTGGCTGCAAAACCTCAGGAGCTTTCAGTGAGAATTAACACTAAAAAAGGGATATTGGAAAGTGAGTGGTATTACTTAACCCAATGGAAAGAGAGGGTTTTTCCTGAAGAGGGCCGTAGTAAAGAGTGGTCACCTGTTTCCTGGCATAGCATCGCCTATTCGGAAGAGGATAAGCCTATTGGACACATGGGCTTTGCTTTGAAGTCTTAATCGATGCCGTGCCTCGTTCAGTGATTGGTATTGGCGAGGTTGTTGTACGGCCTGAGTGCCAAGGTCAAGGTATTCCGGCTCTACTGTTTAATGAGGTGTATGACCAGGCGAGCAAACATTGTGGAGCTGAGGTATGTACGCTTTTTTGTCCGCCTCGATTAGTTTCGTATTACCAAAAACAAGGTTATCAGCGGCATCGGGGTGCTGTTTACTTCCTCCAACAAGGCGAGACAGTGCGTTCTATCTTTGACTTCATGCATTGTGGCGACTTAGCCGAAGATGGAGAGGTAGTGCTTAAAAGTGAGCCCTGGTAATTAAAAGATTGATTGCTAGAGTGAAAATATGTCGGCATAGCGGCTGGCCTTTTACACATCTCAGTAGTTGCGAAAGCCGGCGTTAATATTTATAGGAGCAGGGGAGCATTAGAAGTGGAGACAAGAAAATCATCCAGGTTAATAATCGTTGATCAAGAAGGCCGTTTACTGCTGTTTTTATATCAAGATGAACATCAGTCTCCGTTTTGGGCCACTGTGGGAGGAGAGCTAAAACCAGGAGAAAGCTATGCTAAGGCTGCCAAACGTGAGCTATATGAGGAAACAGGGTTAGTACAAGACGTTGGAGAAATGTTAAGGGATCGTGATGATGTTTATGCCGTTGCGAGATCGGTACCAGCGCGGTGGCTTGAACAGTACTTTTTAGTGGAGTGGCCAGCAAATAGAGAGGTGTTTGCTGCAAAATGGTCAGATGAGGAGAAGAGCACGATTCAGCAGTGGAAATGGTGGAGTCTTGATGAATTGCGCGATAAAGATCCCTCACTCTTCAAGCCCAGGTGGATTCCTGATTTACTTGGCTCTGTACTGCACAGGCAATATTTATCACATGGCTCTCCGTGATGCCATGGCGTAGTTGATTATCAGTAAGGAACATGCAGATGATTCGCAAATACCGAGAGTCAGATATTGATCAAGTGTTGGATATCTGGCTTTCAGCCTCGATTAAAGCACACGCTTTTATTGGGTCAGAATTTTGGCGCTCAAAAGTTGGTGTAATGCGTGATGTATATCTCCCTGCATCGGAGACTTTTGTATTTGAATCTGAGGCTCAAATAGCTGGGTTTTACAGTTTATATGGAAATACGCTGGCCGCCGTTTTTGTGTCTCCACACTTACAGGGGAAAGGTGTGGGCTCTGCGCTAATTAACGATGCCAAGAGCAGAAGGGAGTGTGTGCAGCTGACGGTCTACAGTGAAAATTTACCAAGTATCCATTTTTATAAGAAGCATGGATTTATCGTGTTAGATGAGCAAATGGATGGATTAGCGGGTCATCCTGAGTTCGTCATGGAGTACTACTGTTAACAGCGATACGCTATCAGCGGTCATTTAGGGCCGCTTGCTGCTTACACCAAAGGAATATTCGATGAAAGGTGAATGTCTGTGTGGGGAGGTTAAGTTCGAAATTGAAGGGGAGCTGTCGAACTTCTACCAATGTCACTGCTCTCTGTGTCGCAAAGCGACAGGATCTGCGTCAAATACGGCCACTTTTGTAAAAACAGATAGCTTCCGCTGGCTTTCCGGCCAATCCAAAATTAGTACTTTTCAGAAGCCAACCGGCTATCGGAATGATTTTTGTTCGGCCTGCGGCAGTTTGGTACCCAACAAGCTGAGATACTCGGGGTTGGTATGGGTTCCTGCTGGTTTGCTGAATGATGTTGCTGCGTCGCAAATATCTATCCATCTTCACCTATCTTCATCGGCTTCTTGGGCGTCAGAATCAGATGGTTGTGTTCGTTTAAATGGTGGCCCTGATAGTCTGGAGTCGCTTAACCAGACATTGCAGAGGCCAAGCCGTTGAATGCAGGTCGTAATTTTTTTGCCATTTGCGGCTGGAATGTCTTCCAATGTCTCGAAGGAGTGGTCCGATGGCGCGAGCAGCTAAGACGACCACTCAAGCAAAACATACCAACACCCCATCACAAAAAACGTAAAACGATCGCCCGCAGAACCATTCCCAAAGGGTACAATGTCACGGTCATAGCAGCTTCGCTGCAAACGTATTTAAGCAGGTTGGCTGCTCGGTTATTTATATATAGGAAAGGTAGCGGTTAATGATCAACACCAAAATATACAAGGCGGTGTACGAACTCGCCGAAAAGCTGATGAAGGCCGCTGCCAAAGATGACCGCGCTACCTTTGAAGCGCTATATGCCGAGTTACAGGCGATTTGCATCGAGCACGAAGGCACTGATAAAGATCACCCGGAGCAGTGGGAAACCCTGGCCGACTTCACTGAAGAGCTGGAGGACGCGCTGCCGATCTATCAAAAAGCGCTCGATAAGGCTATCGCTAAGCCGTCGAAGGACCATATCGCTTCCATCGGTTTTTCTATGGCGACGCTGCAAGCGGAACTCGGCAAGACCGACGAGGCGATCAAAAATCTGCAGAATGCCCAAGCCAGCGCCCAGGGCATTGAAGATAACGATCTGAAAGCAGAAATCGATGAGCTGCTTGAAAAATTAACTACCGGCCAGGAATCCATTTATCACGATGAAAAATAAAGAGCTGGAGACATTTTTGAGCGAGCTTACCAGCTTCAAGCGTGGCCAGCGCGATGGCTCGCTGCCTGCATGATTTTTTCAGTGAATAGACGGATCCAAACCCTGCATTCAACCAATAATGTAGCGCCACTCCGTATGTGGGGGGAGGGTAAGTCACTCAAAATGGCAAGAAAGGCACTCAATTTCGCCGCATCAAAACTTGGTCCACATAGCTTCCATCCCGGAGGCTTTCGATTGTCGTTTCGGCCATTTCAGCTTCCATCTCGCCCTTGCTCCTTGCTTGGTCAAGATATGTCTCGACCAGCTCTGTAGCACCTTGGGTATCGGCCAGGATGGCAGCGCCTACCCAGTTGACGGGAATCTCGTTATCAGTGCTATGCCGCTCGGCGTAACGTTCATCGACAGATGAGTAACACTCCTTCCCACTGTCATCACCCTCGACTTCTTCTATCAGCATGCAGCGAAAAAGGGGGAGTGAGTCATTTCCTGGCGCAATGGCGTAAGCGCTTTCCACATCGCGTAGTGCGCGTTCGTAATTTTGTTGGTAGACGGCAACCTGGGCTCGATTGAGTAGCGCTGCATGGTTGTCGGGATCTGCCTGCAGTGACTGTTCGATCAGTTCCTTTGCCTTTTCCAGTCTTTCGCCATTATCTTCCGCTATGCCGTAGGCGACTTCTTCATTGGCTTGCTTTTGAAGATTGATAGATTCGTCATTAAGGCCATCGCTTGAGCTTTCCTGGCAAGCTGAAATTAAAAAGCAAATGGGCAAAATAAGGAGTAGTTTCTTCATCATGTCATTGTTCTACTGCTCGGATAGAAATCATCGTGCTAGTGCTGGGCGGCATCGGTGTCACTGATCCTGAACTTGTCTGGTAAATAAAAGTGCCCTGGAAGTGAAGCGAAAGTGTCTTTCCAGGTTGTGGTTCGGGTAAGCGGATGGTGGCGTGACCTACCGGCGTGTACTGGGGATCGTCTGGCCAAGCATTGATACCATGATTATCAAGAACAACTGCTTCAATAAGTTGGTTACCATCCTTGAGCTCGGCCCGCATGTTGAGCACGGCTGAGCCTGATCCAGGGGATTGGGTTGAGGGAGCCCAGCCCTGCGATGAAACATGGAGTGTATTGTCTCTGATAGCAATATCGTTCCGAAAAGAATAGCCGCCATTTATGCCAACGCCCTCCACGAGCAGATAGGCGGATTGATTCATGGTGACTTCGGCTGTCTCAGCTACATATTCGTATACAGATTCTTCGTTGTTTCCGGTAAGAGAAAACGCAGCTGAGGGGGTATCTTCTTGGCTGAAAGCATCACCAACGACAGGGCTTGCTTGAGAGGCAATTATTTGAGAACCAACGGTGTTGGGTGAGCCGGTTTTTGCAGTAGAAGCCGCTACGATATAGCCGCCACATGAGGTCGCACTGCCATGAATGGCAGCTGTAGAACCCTCAATTGGGTACCAACTGGCACCAGAGGAAATGACAGCACCACAAGAACTCTTGTCTCCTACCCTAGCAATCTGTACGCCATCGACCATTGCGGTGGATGCGCCGGAGATAATGTTATGTGAACCACCTTTGCATTGACAGATGACTCTGTCGCCTACCTTGGCAAGATCCATCGACCGCTCCCTATCCATAGTACACTATGGAAGATTAGCATTCGTATGATCGGTCATGCTACTTGTTGGCGACGCTGCAAGTGGAGCTGGACGACACCTAGGCGGCCATTAAAAATTTGCAGCAGACCCAGACCAGTGCCCAAACTATTGAAGATAACGACCTGAAAGCAGAAATCGATGAGCTGCTTGAAAAACTAACTACCGGCCAGGAACCCCATTTTGACCAATAACGATATTTTTCGCCGTATCCGTTACACCTTTGATTTAAAAGATAACACCATCGTGAATATCTTCGCCCTGGCGGAGGTCAGCGTGACCCAGCCGCAGGTGACGGCTTGGCTGAAGAAAGATGACGACGACGCCTTTGTCACCATGAAGAACAAAGAGCTGGCGGCGTTTTTGAACGGGTTTATCAGCTTCAAGCGTGGCAAGCGTGAAGGCCCGCAACCCGAGCCGGAAGCGCAACTGAACAATAATATGGTGTTCCAGAAACTGCGCATTGCGCTGAACATGAAAGCAGACGATATTCTGGAGGTCTTTGCGCTGGTCGGACTACCGTTGAGCCATCACGAACTCAGCGCCTTTTTCCGCAAGCCGGGCCACAAGAATTACCGCGAGTGCAAGGATCAGATGCTGCGCAATTTCTTGCTTGGCGTTCAGCGGCAGTTGCGGCCCAACCAGGATGCTTCAGGCTCTGAGTCCTGAGCTTCATAGCCTGAATTCATAGAATAGCTGCAGCACTTTGTATCATACGGAAGAGGTCAGCTGCGGCTTTGATGTGACGTTTAGCAACTGTCGAATCGAGCAGTTATTGTCGGTCTAAGAGGAAAGTGTAATGTCTATAGATCCAATGGCGGTATGGGCGAATATGACATTGAAAATCTGGCCTGAGCGCTACTGGATGCTCGATCTTAGCGATACATCCGCTCAAGATGTGGCTAACGTGTTCGTGGCAAGCGATGCTCGGTACAGCTGTTTAATTCGCGATCAGGCAGGTGTATCAGCGATTGTCGACGAGGCAGCCGTTGAACGCTTAAAAACTGAGGTCTCGATAAGAGATAGCTTCGGCCCGTTTCGAGTTATATCAACGGATGGCGAGCTTCCCTTCGACGTGATTGGTTTTCTCGGCCCTGTTCTGCGAGTGCTAAATGAACAAGGCATCAAAGCTGGCCCGCAGTGTGGTGCAGTATTCGATCATCTGTTTATTTATGAACGAGATGTTGACCGAGCGATGGCCCTTCTAGAGGATTTCATTAATCAGGCTAGGAAGAGTCAATGAGTCGCTCTGATAAGCCACTCAACAGGGCGTTTGATGGCTGTTAGCTGGGCCGAAGGTGGACGCAGTGACTAGACCCCCAGATTTTGCTACTCATTATTATTTGCGAGAGACAGGCCCGTTTCGGAGTCTCTCAGAGCTTCCGGCTGGCTCGGAAGATCCTGTATTCCAAGATATCCTAACTCGTCATCAGCGTGATCCCGGCTACCGACGGCGCTACGGTAGGAACTACATAGGAGTCCGACGTGAGGTTGAGGCTCGGCTGCGTGAACTCTTCGTTGCGAGGGGAGGTAAGCCGCGCCGCGATCATCCCTTCTATCTAGTGCTTGGAGAATCCCCTTGGTTTCGTGACCTGAACGCGAATCAAGGCGAGCTTAGAATCCCTCTCTCGGAGCTTGATCCCGAAGTAACGTCTTTGACTTACCCGGATAGCTTTATTGCGCTAACCCGAGACGACAAGCCTTACTACAATGAAGTGTTTCTGCTTAGCGAGGTGAGTAGGCTTGTTACACGCTTCGGTATTCCTGCCAATGATCACGAGATTCCTTACGAGCGCTATTGGGAAACAGATTTTGAGCTCTATATCGAGGTGCAGCTTTGGGACACTCCACCCATGTTCAACGTTTAAAAAATGATATAGATTCAAGCGTTTGCAACCAGGCTCAGCAAAGCTGTGCCGACGCTTCGAATGTTAAGCATCCAAGCAGGGTCGCTGCTTCAAAAAGGCTGGCGTTGAGATACTTCAGGCAAGATGATATCGCGCCAATCTTTGAAAGCTATACGGGCGATCTAGACTCGGCAAAGTACCTTGCGCGGCATCCGCACACTGAAATCGAACAAACCGAGGAGCTGCTCCACAATCTTTCCGTTCCTGAGAGCATGGCGCTATCGGGCAAGTGCATTTGGGTTGTGGATGCCATCAGGGAAGGCCGGCCCATTGGGCTGGTCACCGTTGTAAAGCGTGATGAGTCAATGGATGTTCACTTTGGTATCGGGAGACCATACAGAGGGCGCGGGTACGCAGCCGAGGCGTTGGTACTCACTGCACAGCATCTGCTCGCAGCAGGAGACACAACCAGCGTCAATACCTTCACTGACGTCGAAAATGTCGCTGCTCAAATGGCTTTAGCCAAAGCCGGGTTTATCTTTACGACAAGAATCGAAAAGTTTTATCAGGCACCACAATTGAACGGCGAGTACAGAGACGTTTTCCACTATGAATACAGGGCTCAATAAAGGCTATCTCCGATTTTTTACGCTGAGCCAGCCTTCGCAAAATACGTCGATGCCATCAGCAGTGAGCGATGCAGGGGGTTTTTACAGTGATCAAGCAAGTGGGCGGCGTTGAGATTCAAGCCAAGCACAGGGCTACATGCCACTGCGGGATGGTCGAGCTTGAGCTCGATCTGCCTGATGGTCTTGTTGACCCGAAAAGGTGTAACTGCTCTATTTGTCGGCGCAAAGGCGCTGTTATGGCCTATGTGTCATTGAGCGGTCTTCACATTCTTCTCTGCTCAAACTGCGGCATCTACACCCACCACCAAACGCGCTCGAACCCCAATGTGTATGGATTCAATGTCGGGTGCTTGGAAGGCATTAACCCCTGTGATTTGGATGGTGTAGCGGTTAGCGATGGTATCAATCATGAATCTGATCTGTAGCAGCAGGAATAGGGGAGCTGTAAGTGTCTTGCGTTGGTTGGCTCTCCACCTACTAGCAATCCAGAATAGGCGCATTAGTAAGGTATTGAGATGGAGCATGAAGCGCTGGTAAAAAAATGGCTGATGAGTGATCCGGCCCGTATGGAGGCGCTGACAATAGCGGCTGCGCAGAAGCTGCCGGGGTGGTGTCTCGCTGCTGGATTCGTTAGAAACTTGGTGTGGGACAAGCTGCATAACTTTTCGACGAATACGGCCCTTAATGACATCGATTTGATTTACTTCGATCCTGACAATATAAGCGATTCCCGCGACCATGAAATTGAGCAATGCTTAAAAGAAGTCTCTACATTTCCCTGGTCGGTAAAGAACCAGGCAAGAATGCACGAGAGAAATAGGGACTGTCCTTATACCTCCACTGAAAATGCCATGAGTTTTTGGGTGGAAGTAGAAACTGCTGTAGGCGCTGCTTTGGATGACGATGGAGACGTTGTCCTTGTGGCTCCCTTTGGTGTTAAGCCTCTGTTTGACTATACCATTACATTAAACCCCAATCGGCCAAAACCAACGGATTTTAACGCTCGCATGTGCGGCAAGCGGTGGCTGCAAGCCTGGCCAAGATTGGTAGTAAAGGGCTTGTAGATGATTGTTGGATCGATAGAGTTAGTTAGCACTGCATCGAGATGAACTATTTTCTATGCCGTTAAAATTTATTGAAAGTTAATAAGGAATGAAGCAATGGAAATTGCTAGAGTAAATAAAGAAAATATAAACGATCTGTATGACTTGAATGTCAAGCTTGCTGAATCCGAAAGTCAAAAGCACCTTTTTACTGCTGATAGACAAAGTTACACTGACGCGTTTTTGGCATCTACACCTGCTTGTTTTGGATTGCTGGCTTACCAAGACAATCAGCCCATTGGCTTCTATATATATAATTTTAAGTTTGCGAGTTACGTCGGATCCCGTGTTCTTTATATTGAGGATCTGTATTTGATCGATGGTTTTGATGGTGATGAAAATAAAAGTATGTTACTACAGCATGCTGTAAATGTGTCACAGTCTGAGAATTGTTGTAGAACTGAGATGCGTGTTCTTAAAGAGTTCAATGTTGGGTATGGTCTTATAAGTAGCTTTGGTTTCAATGAGATCAAGAAATGGAGTGTTTATCGACTAAATCTTTAATGAATCAATACCAGTGCACGTTGTCACAAAATCCTTAACAGAATATAGGTGGGGCCCGTAATGAAATCAACGGTAGAAGAGCGGATTCGTTCGTTGGGATTGGAACTGCCCGTCGTCACCACGCCAAGGGGCAACTTTCTTTCTTATGCCATTTCGGACAACATGCTCTATCTGTCCGGTAAGGGCGCTCCATTGCGGGAAGAGGGCGTTGCTGTCCCAAAAGTTGGGCAGGAAGTCACTGTTGATCAGGCTCGAATGTACGCTCACGAGGTTGGCCTGTATCTCCTTGCGCTCATTAAAGAAGCGCTGGGTGACTTTGATCGGGTTCAGCGTGTCGTGAAGGTGTTTGGTATGGTCAACGCTGATCCTAACTTTACTTCTCACACTGAAGTCATCAACGGTTGTTCCGACCTGTTTGTTACCGTTCTTGGTGAGCGCGGTGAGCATGCACGTTCTGCTATTGGTGTTGGCTCATTGCCAAAGGGGTTTGCTGTGGAAATTGAAGCCATCGTTGAGTTTTCAGACGCTTCGCCACACCATCGTCACGCTTAACCTCTTCCTTGAGCTGTCCCGATTTTTGATAGTTGCTTTTACCAAACGTCGATGGCTTAGACCCAGTAAAGGCACGCTTCTCCCGACAAACAATTGAGTTCGGAGCTAGCGCTTGCCGAGAGCATCATCAACAAGGAGGAAATGGTGCAAATTTGTGAAACGGAACGACTATGTATACGGACATTATCCCTAGACGATGTTCCCGAGTTGACCAATATCCTCAGCGACCCTGGGGTCATGAAATATTCGATTCGAGGCGTTTGCGATGAAACGGCGACTCGGCGGTTTATCGAGTGGTGTTTGGATAGCTATGCGTCTCACCGTATCGGGCCATGGGCTTTAGTCGAGAAGGATTCTGGAAAGCTTGTTGGCTTTTGCGGTGTCAGTCACGAAGAGGTCAATGGTGTTGAGGAGATGGGTCTAGGCTATCGGCTAGCCAAACGGTACTGGGGCCAGGGGCTGGCGTCTGAGGCAGTGCAAGCGGTACTTCATAATGCACTTAATCAAAAGCAGCTATCGTCGGTGGTGGTTATTATTGAGCCTGAAAATGGTGCATCACTTAAGGTCGCAGAGAAAGCCGGGTTTTCTGCGTTCGAGAATCTTGAATTTCATGGCCGTCCAGTGAGGCTGTACCGGTTAACGTTGCAGCAATGGCATGCATTACAAAACAACGCCGTGGGCACGATAGGTGTTTGATGGTAATGCGCTGAGGAGGCTCAATGCCAAAGGCCATACTGAAAGGATTTATCATCGTCCCCGAGCCGGATCTGAATGCTGTTAAAGCAGAGCTTATCATCCATAAACAGTTAACGCTGGCTGAGCCCGGCTGCCTCGTTTTTGAGGTTGTTCAATGTACTATTAACCCCTATCGATTTGATGTGTATGAAGAGTTCATTGACCGAGACTCTTTTAAGCGACATCAAGCTAGAGTGAAATCCTCCGCCTGGGGTAAGGTTTCAGCCAATATTGAAAGGCATTACAGTCAGCAATCCGCTGGGTAGCTAACCCAGCGGCTATAACCGACGTTTCTTACTTTCGCATGTGTGATCTATTAGCCGCGCTTCTTACCAGTATTTTTCATACTCATCACGTAAATAATGAACATGATCAGTGAGCCCATTACAAAACACCATACGCCTACGGTTGCGTAGCTCGCAAAAGCGGGAAGAAATAAAAGGCTGCCAAAGAAGAAAAATAAGCTTGATAAGAGACCGAGTAGGTTGGGTAGCTGTTGATGCTGCGCCATCTCACTGTTCATTTTATTTCCTTGTCTGAAATATTACTTTCAAGAGCCTCACAGTGCTTAAATACTGATGTCTGGGGCAAACTGAAAGCCCACCGATACCCGATTCCAACTGTTGATTTGGACAATAAGGGCGGTGAGGTCAATTAGCCCCTGCTCACCAAACGCAGCTAGGGCGTTTTGATAGTCGTTGTCACTCACAGCTTGCTGGCTGACCAGTGTTAGTGCTTCGGCCCAGGCGAGTGCGGCGCGCTCTTGTGTGCTGAAGCAGGGCGCTTCACGCCAAGCAGGCAATACATCCAGGCGAGCCTGATGCTCGCCATCGTCTCTGGCCTCTTGCGAATGCATGTGCTGACAAAAGCAGCAGTGATTAATTTGCGAAACACGCAGGTTAACTAAGTGGATTATCGATCGATTAACCGTTGAGTCTGGGGCAACGTCGCCTAGTGCAGTCAGGTGTTTAGCTAGGCGGGGGCAAAGGCGATACACTGACTGTTGAGACATACGAGTAGACATGTGGGTGACCTCGGTGAGTAAGTTGAGAGCTCAGCTTAACGTCGAGGTTTTTTTACGCCTTGTAAATTTGCGACAGTTTGCGCTTGCGATAGGTGGCGGGCGTTTCATAGGCGAGGGTTTGGAAGGCATGGGTGAAATGAGCTTGGTCATAGTAGCCGCATTGTAGGGCTATTTCCGTTAGGGGCAGCGTGGTTGCAAGCAACCCATGGCGGGCTCGGTTCAGTCGGGCATAGGCCACTAATTGGCCTGGGGTAACGCCTACCTCGCGTTTTAATTTGCGCTCCAGAGTACGTCGAGTAAACCCGAGCGTGGCGCCTAACTGTTGGGGTGGAAGCTGAAGTTCTCCAATGGCTTGCACAATCGTAGTGATATGGCTATTGGCGGGTGGCTGGCTCTCTAGTCGATGTAACAACCATGTTTCCAGCAGACGCAAGCCCTGTTGTGAGCCTAACTGGTAGAGGCGCTCTACCACAGGTATTAATCCTTGTAATCCTAGTGGTTCAAGCTCGTTATCCAAGCGGTAGTGTGTATCTGTGAATGCTTCGGGTAACAAGCCCAACAAGCAGTGGGCGCCGGCTGCCTTAAAACGAATGCCCAGACAGGGTGCGGTGGTGTCGAGTGTCTCTATTAACGTGGTTTTGTTGAAACAGAGCGTGATGATGGGGTGGGGGCTGGTGAGCTTGATGCTGAGGCTAGCACCGGCATCTGGGTAGAACTTTTCGGTTCTTGATTCAGTGAGATGCCCTGGGCGACCCATTGACCAAAGGCACTGAACCCATGGGGCTAAGCGTTTATCAGGCAGGCGATGCCGAAAATTCAGATAGTTAGCGTTGCTTGGCAAGATGAACTCGGTCATGGCGTCAACCAATGGCATGTTTTTTTAACGATGGCTCACATTAACTCAATCACGGAGCGTCTGGGAGCTGGTCCGGCGCCACATATTAGGCGGCGCTTTTTCCTGGCGAGCCCAGTTGCGCCTTAGCTGCCGCTCATCCCCGAATCCCGATGCTTCGGCGATGCGTGCTAGCGTCCATGTCGTTTCGGTCATTAACGCTTTGGCTCGCTGCAGGCGCAACCCCATAATGTAGTCGCCCACCAGCATGCCGGTGAGGCTTTTGAATTGCCGCCGGAAATGTCGCTCGCTCATGGCTGCCTGAGCCGCCAATGTCTCGATACGCCAGGTTTGCGAAGGGGCGGCGCAAATTGCATCTTGAACGCGATGCAGTCGTTCATCCACATGATTGCGGCCCTCAAGCCAGGCGCCCAACTGAGGCTCCTGACCACTGCGGCGAAGATACAGCAACATCTCCCGCACTACCGCTAGAGCCAGCGAGTGGCCGCAAGCGCGGGTTAGCCAGTACAGAATGGTATCAATGCCGATCGAAATCCCCGCGCTGGTTAAATAGCGCCCGTCCTCGGTAAAGATACAATCATGTTGTACCTTTGCTTGTGGGGCTTTGGACTGTAACTGCTCGATTAGCGTGTGCTGGGTAGTACAGCGTCGCCCCGCTAACAGGCCAGCATCCGCCAGTAATAGCGTGCCCGAGCAAACGGTCATCAGCGTATCTGCATAGTGGGCATTCGCCTTGAGCCAAGCGACACACTCTTGTTGCGCTAATGGCTCAAGGCTATTGCGGTACTGCTCAGGAATAAGTAGTAAATCTTGAGTAGGAAGCTGTTCAGGCAAGGGGGCAATGCCGCTCAAGGGAGGGCATTGGCTGGCATGGTGATCGACTAGTGGCGGCAGAAACAGAGTGGACGTTGCGGGGAGAAACGCGAGTATAGGCTGAGAAACGGGAAGCCCGGGGCTTTCGGGTTACGCAAATAAACCCTCAACTCTAAAGTATCCCCGCCGATTTCCGATAACGTTATTAGACCCACGAAATTCCCTTGGCTGCTGCCATACGCCCAACGAGGCCACCATGCTAAAAACGCTGACCTTATGCACCATCGCGGCGCTACTTGCGCTTGCCACGCCGGCGCACTCGCATACCAGTGACGCCGAGGAGGCCGTGTTGGCGTGGCTTGAGGCCATCGACAACGGTGAGTATGAGCACGCCTGGGAAACTTCTTCCTCGATACTGCAGGCGCCGCTCTCCGCCGGCATGTTGGCGCGTACGGTAGAACTTGCCCGGAGAGATTTCGGCGCCGTGGAGTCTCGCAAGCAGGTGCGTGTCATCCATGAAAAGTCGATGCCCGGCGCGCCGGACGGGGACTACGCGGTTTACATGTTCCAAACCCGCTTTGAAAACCAGTCGGGCATCACCGAGACCGTGACACCTTACCTGGAAGACGATACCTGGAAGGTCAGCGGCTACTACGTCGAATAGCCCCTCGATAACCGCTCCGTAAACGCCATCATCATTGGGTCGCCTGCTTATGTCGGCGGCCCTTTTATTGTGCCTGCTTGATCGCGTGACGAGGGCGCGCGTCCTGACGCCTTGCCCTGCACCTGCTACGTTGAAGAAAACGCCCTCTACAATATTTTTATTCAAAACCTATGCAAAAAATAGGTTTTGTGGAATAAAGTGAAAGTCTCGTAAGGATATTGTTCGCCGACGGCAAAGTGCCAGCGCACCGCGCGGGGGTTACGATGCAGACACTTTCTTACAAATCGCATTGGCTGTGGCTGTTCCTGGTCGGATTGTTGATGGCTGCGATGTCATTGACCTGGCAGGCCATGGCGCAGTCTTCGTCGTCCAGTGCGCTGGTGCTCAATATCGAAGGCGCGATTGGCCCGGCGACCAAGGACTACTTTGAGCGCGGCCTGGACAATGCCCGCGAGCAGGGCAGCGAAGTGGTAATCGTCGAGCTCGATACCCCCGGTGGGCTGGTCGACACCACCCGCGACATGATTCGCGAGATGCTCAACGCTGATATCCCCGTCGTCATGTACGTATCCCCCAGCGGTGCACGCGCGGCAAGTGCGGGCACCTATCTGCTTTACGGCAGCCATGTGGCCGCCATGGCCCCCTCGACGCATCTTGGTTCGGCCACGCCCATTCAGATGGGCGGCGGTGGGCTGCCTGGCAGCAATGAAGGCGACGATGACAGCGCGGCTGAAGAGACGGAAGGCGAGGGCAGCGCCATGGAACGCAAGGTGCTGGAAGACGCGGTGAGCTTTATCCGCAGCCTGGCGGAACGCCATGATCGCAATGCCGATTGGGCCGAAGACGCGGTGCGTGATGCCGTCAACCTCACCGCCAGCGAAGCGCTTGAGCAGAACGTCATCGAAGTGGTGGCGCGTGATCTCACCGATCTACTTGAACAGATCGATGGTATGAGCGTGGTCATGGAAAGCGGTGATGTCACCCTTGAGACCGCCGACCTCGTCATCGAGCGCTTCGATCCGGATTGGCGCACCCAGGTGTTATCGCTGATCACCAACCCCAACATTGCCTTCTTTTTGATGATCATCGGCTTCTACGGGCTTGTCTTTGAGCTTGCCAGTCCCGGCAGTCTGTTCCCCGGCACCATCGGTGTGATTTGTCTGTTGCTCGCCATGTTTGCGTTTCAGGTGCTGCCTATTAATTACGCCGGGCTTGCGCTGATTGTGGTCGGGCTGGCGCTGATGGTGGGCGAGGCACTGATGCCCAGCTTCGGCGTCTTGGGGCTCGGCGGTATTATTGCCTTTGTACTCGGGTCGATCATGCTCATGGATGCCGAGTATATGGCGATTTCACTACCGCTGATTGGCGGCGTGGCGCTGATATCCGGCGGCCTGATGCTCTGGACGTTGACGCGCTTTGCCACGCTGCGCCGCCGCCCGGCGCATACCGGTATCGAGGAAATGATCGGCGCAAGCGCCGTTGCCCTGGAAGATTTCGAAACCAACGGCCACGTGCGGCTGCACAGCGAACGTTGGAACGCGGTGAGCGATGCTCCCGTCAAAAAGGGTGACGAGCTGAAGGTAGTGCGTCTTGAAGGCTTGACGGTCTATGTCTCACATCCCTAGCGACCCTGGCCCTGGTGGCCGTCGTCAGGTCATTGATCATCCGCTAAATGAGGTGCCCCATGATTCTTTCGTATCTTGTCCCAGTCGTACTGGTGGTGCTACTCATCGCCGCCTCTATCCGCATACTGCCGGAATACAAGCGCGGCGTGGTGTTCTTTCTGGGCCGCTATCAGAAGGTGAAAGGGCCGGGCCTGGTCATCGTGATCCCCGCGATTCAAAAGATGCAGGTGGTCGACCTACGCGTCATCACCATGGACGTGCCCGAACAGGACGTTATCTCCCAGGATAACGTCACCGTGAAGGTCAACGCTGTGCTCTACTTCCGTGTGGTGGATCCGGAAAAAGCGATTATTCAGGTGGAGAATTTTACCCAGGCCACCAGCCAGTTGGCGCAGACCACGCTGCGTTCGGTGCTGGGTAAGCATGACCTGGATGAAATGCTTTCCGAGCGCGACAAACTCAACGACGATATCCAGGAAATCCTCGACGCCCAGACGGACTCCTGGGGCATCAAGGTGGCGAACGTCGAGATCAAACACGTGGATCTTGACGAGAGCATGATCCGCGCCATTGCTCGCCAGGCCGAGGCGGAGCGTGAGCGTCGCGCCAAGGTCATCCACGCCGAGGGTGAGCTGCAGGCTTCCAAGAAGCTGGTCGAAGCGGCCAATGTGATGCAGGAAAACTCCGCCGCGTTGCAGCTGCGCTACCTGCAAACCATGAGCGACATGAGCAACAAGAACGCCTCGACGATCGTCTTCCCGCTGCCCATGGACATCATGGAAGCGTTTAAGGACATGAAGGCGAAGCACATGACGTCTGGCCCGGACACCCCCAAAACTGACGGCTGAGGCAAGATCGGCAGCATCGGGTTTTTTGTGGCACAGGGTGGTCTATAGTGGACTAGTCACTCTATATTGGAAAATTCCATGCCCTATGTTGCCGGTCTGTTCCTTGCACTCAGCGCGTTGTCGGCGTTCGCCTCGGATGAATCACCCGACTGCGACAATGCCATGACCACGCTGGAAATCAATCAGTGCGCGGTGATCGAGCTGGACGCCGCCGAGGCGGACATGCACCGCTACCTGGACGCGGCGCTCCACCGCCATGAAGCTGATACCGCTCTGGTGGCGGCTATTCAGCAGTCGCAAGCGCGCTGGCAAGACTATCTTGAGGCTCACTGCGATGCGGTGTATTCGCAGTGGCGGGAGAGCACGATACGCGGTGTCATGTCGCTTGCGTGTCAAAAAGCGCTCACCCGTGAGCGTACCCACACGCTGTGGGAGAATTTTTTAGTCACTATGGAAGGCGATTCACAACTGCCCGAGCCAGCCCGTTGACCGGCGTTGGGCGGCAGGCATGCTTTTCAAGCTGGCTTACATCACCAGGCCGGCTAGTGCCTGCATGCTCAGAGCCACGAGCAGCACGAGTACACCACCGACCAGACTAGTGATCAGCGCGTGGCGCTTCCAAAGCAGGATGACGCGGTTGCCAAAGCGGTGTACCAGCCAGGCCAGGCCGAAGTAGCGAAGTCCCCGAGCCAACAGCGCCGCCAGGGCAAACATCAAAACCGGATAGCCCGATAGCCCCGCGGTGATCATCGCGATCTGGAAGGGTATCGGCAAGATGCCCAGCGTCAGAATGGCCACAAACCCGTACTGCTCGAAGAAGCGCTGGAAGGACGTGTAGGCGTCCTGCATGCCCATGGTGTCGATAAACCAGATGCCTATCGATTGAAAGAGCACCATGCCAATACCATAGCCGATCAGCGAGGCGGCCAGGCAGCCCAGCGTGGTGGCGGCGGCGATGGCCCATAAGCGCTGCCGGTTCACTGCCATCAGTGGGAGCAAGACCAGCTCGATGGGGATCGGCAGGATAATGGTTTCCAGAAACGAAAGCCCGGCCAGCAGCCAGAGCATGTGCCGGGAGCCATTGATGCGGACGAACCAGGCTTTGGTTCGCGCGGTGGAAAATGCCATAAGCAGCCGCCGCTATGCGGACGGGTTGACGCGGCGATAAATCGCCGCCAGTAGGCTATAGACACCAAAGGCAAACAGACCGATTGCCACGAAGCCCAACAGCCACTTACCGTAGATTTGGTTACGTAGAGTGGAGAAGACTTCGTTGAGCCCCCCGGCTTCACTTGGGTCAACCTGGTAGGCGGCGATGATAAAAAAGCAGCCGACAATCGCGAATACCAGGCCGCGAACGACCAAACCAAAGCGGCAAATCGGATAGGCCCACTGCTGGGTGGATGGGGCCATCTGGAAGTGTTTATCAAACTTTGCCTTGACGCCTTTGATCGCGTGAGCGATGCCTACGCCAATCAGGATAAGGCCCACCGCACCGACCAGCCAACGCCCGAAGGGCTGCTGCATCAGCCAGCTGGCAACCCCTTGCGAGCCGCCGCCCGAACCGCCGGATGAGCTACCGATCTGGAAGATGAGGCTCGCGGCAAAAAACGCCAGCAGCGTGTGGGTGACTGCGCTTGCCAGCAGGCCCGCACGAATCGCCAGACCCTTGGCGCCGTTACCGTGATGGTCGGCGTCCTTGATGGCCTGGATGCAGCGCCAAATGGCGTAGCCCACCAGGCCGACGGCCATGACGCCCAACAGGACTTTGCCAAACGGCGCGGTAAGCAAACGCTCCAGAGCGCCGCGGCTACCTTCCGTCTGCCCCCCTTCACCAAACGCGGCTAGTGCGGCTAATCCGCCAACTAATAAGTAAACCACACCGCGTGCAGTATAGCCCATGCGGGCAAATAACGAGATAGCGTCTCGGTGGTCGGGGGTTGCGGTACTGCTGGCCATGGCGTCCTCCTGACAAAAATGGCGTTGCAAAATATCCGTATCCGGGCGGCTGCCTATACTGTGGAAGTGACTTACTCTTGTCTAGCGTAGGCGAGATAGGCGCAGGTGCGTAGTGATTACCTGATGGAATTGGTTTACTTTTTTAGTGGCCTTTTATTTTTATTGGATCGAACAACGCATGGCTGACCAAGGTTCACCTATATTTTGGCGCGATACCCGTATGCCCCATGTGGAGCTGCGTAAAATTAGCGATGCACGACAAGTATGCTATGCGCCACACAGTCATACATGTTGGTCGCTAGGCGCTGTAACGTCGGGTAGCAGCACATTCTGCTACCGGGACGACACGTATCAGATCAGCGCGGGCGACTTGGTGATGATGAATCCCAACTGGGTGCATGCCTGTAACCCTATCGAGAATCAGCGTTGGGCGTACTTGATGCTTTACGTCGATACTGCATGGCTGACTGACTTGCGCTATAAATTGGGTTTGCTGGATACGCTTTACTGGCGGGATATTGCGACGGCAGTGATTACCCAGCCAGCGCTGTATGCCGGGTACTGCGATATGGCCGCTTGTTTACTGGATGAGCAGCGCAATATTGACGATAAGCAATCGGTACTGAACGAGTACCTATCTCGTATTATGCGTACGCTTGCGCTAGATGCCCCCGTTGTATTGACTAAAGTCCCTCATGCATTGGAAAAGGTCGCGGCTTTCATACGTGCGAATTGTGCAGACGATATATCGCTTGAGCACTTGTGCCAGCACTCTGGCTATAGTCCGGGTCATCTTATTCGCGCCTTTAAGCAGCATTTCGGGCTTACGCCCCATGCTTACTTGATCAACCAGCGTATTCAGATGGGACAGAAGGCGCTTAAACAGGGTCAACCTATCGTTGAGGCGGCCCTAAACGCAGGTTTTAATGATCAACCCCACTTCCAGCGAACCTTCAAGAGACTGGTGGCGGCCACTCCAAATCAGTATCGCTATCCGTCCATCAGTAAGTAAATAGCGCTTGCAGCCAGACATCCCGCCAGCGTGCGATTAATCGTTAGTAAGATAATAGGTCGATGAATATAGCGTTTTAGAAAAGCGCCTGCATATACCCAACTGGCTAGCGACAACCAACAAATAGGCAGATAGAGGGCCGCGAACAGCCATAGTAGGTAGGGGGCGTTACCACTCGTGTAGGCGCCAATGCCGGCGGCGGATGCCAGCCATGCTTTGGGATTGAGCCATTGCATAAGAGCGCCCGTCCAAAATCCCGGTCCGTTATCAGCCCCCTTTTCCTGCAAACGACCATCGTGCTGCAAAAGTTGATAGCTTAGGTAGAGTAAAAACAGGATGCCCGCCCAGCGTAAAAACGCTTCCAGCAGCGGCACCATACTTAGCAGTGAGTAAAGGCCAGCGCCGATGCCTAAAAACAGCGCGACAAAACCCAGCGTGGCACCAGTTACAAAAACAAGCCCTTTAGCAATGGGGTAGTGCGTGCCGCTACTCAAGCACACAAGGTTGACCGGCCCTGGTGAAATAGACGCGGCAAGGGCGAATGCCGACATGGATAGTAGTAGTGAAAGGCTCATTGTCATTCTCCTTAGGCAGTGTAAGGAGTTTGCCATCGCTCATGCGGGCTGTATTGAATAAAATTGATCTTCGATAAGTTTTCTGAAAAAATACGTATTGGTATTTGATTTTATTCTTAGGGTTAAGTTAGTGAGATGAAAAAACGCTCATGTTATCGACGTCCAAAAGATTATAAGAATCTTGGGAAAGCGGAAAAAAGACGGCTTCTCTATACGCACAGAATTCCTCAGAATCGGTTTGAATATTGGATTTTAAAGAGTGTGGAAAGTCCTTTTTCAGACAAGATTTATATGATTCCATTTGCGCCACCTATGATGCTTTTTTTTACTTGGGGGGCATGGGGAGATGTTGTGTTTTGGGTGGGGTGCTCTGCCGCAATAATTTCATTCGGTTTTTTTGTTAGAATGGCCGAAAGTATGTCAGAAAAAGTTGTGTTTGAAAGAGAGGAGCCAGTTAAGTCTATATATTCAGTATGGTGGGAGAGCTTTCGCGTGGTGTTTTATATTAATGGAGTTGCGATTTTTACAACTTCTCTTGTGCACTTGTTTTTTTAGCAACGCTCTTGGATTGAGTGTGAGTGGCGAATTTCTTAAAAATTCGTTATTTCCAGTTTTTAAGAAATATTGATGGTAAGTTAAGCCTTTGCGTTTTCGTTTTTCTTGCGTAAGTATTTATGATCTTTATTAGAAGGGTGCTGTCATGACTGCTGTTATTATTTTTTTGGTTTTTGTTTCCTTTTTTACTCTTGGTTTTTATGTCTTGAAAAGAGTTGTCGATGTAAGAAAAGAAAGAGAGTTTTTAAAAACAGCGAAACCTTTGAGGGAGATGACGGAAGGGGAAGTCACCTCAGTAAAAAAGCTTCTGTTAGTTTCTAAAGTGAAAGGCTTGGATGTTTTCCGTTTGGAGGGCGACTATGAAGGCTATACATATGACCGCGGCGGGCCCCATGAGTTTCAACATCACTTAATAGGTGGTGTGGAAGTCTTTCTTGCGTGCTGTGAAAATCATATTAACTTAAAAAATAATGTTGTAGAGGTTGTGAGAACTAATCTTGGGCTGTTGGTTATTAAAGCCAATGATGACTTTTATTTGCCGGATAGCTTGGAGGAAAAGGAGTCAAGGTTTTTTATTGATGGTAAAGAAAGTGAGCACCCTGAAATAAGGTTGGTTGGCAAAAGAGCGCTCCATGAAGTTGAGGAGAAGGAGCGCTGGAGCGATGAAAATTCAGGGGTTTTAGCAGCTTTTTTTGCCTGGCTGTCAGTTTCTAGTTTTTGGTACAGCGGGAGCTTAGATGTATCTTTTTATTTGGGTGTATTTGTTCTTATGGCAGGAGCGCTTTTTTCTTGCGCATCTATGTGGCTCCTTTTTTTAACTGTTGATGTAAAGACTAATCGCCAGGTGTTGCAGTTGAGTGGCCAGCTTAGGTTTGTAGAGGCTGAAAACTATATTGATAGATCATTTTATCTGGGTGGTGTGCAATTATGGGCTCCCCATGGTTGGAGTGAAGAATTAAAAGCATACGATGGGGTGGTCGTTGATTTAGAAGTTTCAGATGATGAGCATTATATTTTCAGTGCTCCTGGTTTATCGATTAAAGAGCAATACGGGGATATGCCACCTGCTAAAATTTGGCGGTTTTTCTTTTACTTGCTGATTGTGTCTCCTCTTTTTGTTATGATAGATGAGCCTGAGTTGTTTAATGAGTCAGTATTTTTTCCTGAAAATTTTTGGCTTGCTAATATATCAATTTTTTTGTTTTTAACAGTTGGGGTGATATGCTTATTTAGAGAGCTAGATCGGGCAGAAAAAAGAAAGAAAAAAAGTCGTGAGTATATGAAAAGATTAAAATGATTCATGTTGTGGTCCATCTTTCTCCTTGTGTTTTAAAAGAGTATAAATCTGGGTGGCAATCACCAAAATACAGGAAAATATTAGTAGTGGTGAGCGAGAAGCCCTTCAACTAGT
>JBNJJK010000005.1:0-293149 GCA_051750125.1 Pseudomonadota bacterium | reverse complement strand
ATGCCTGGGTGCCTGCATTGTTTTTGTAGGAACTCAACTTGTTGAGCGATCAGCAGCAATCCTGCCGATGAAAAAGATCGCTAGCAGATGGCCTAAACGGACGCTTGGTGTCAGCGCCAGCGGCCGCCAATTACCAGCATGCAGGGCGTCAGCAGCAGGGTCAGCGCGGTGGCGAAGGTGAGTCCGCCGGCGATAGCGCTCGACATCTGGGTCCACCATTGGGCGGAGGGCGCATTGAAACCAAGCGCAGGCGAGAACAGGTCGACGTTGATCCCCAGCACCATCGGCATCAGTCCCAGTACCGTGGTGATCGCCGTCAGCAGTACCGGGCGCAGGCGCAGACAGCCTGCTTCCAGCGCGGCCTCGCCGGGCGTCATGCCCTTGCCACGCAGCTCGTTGTAGGTATCGATCAATACAATATTGTTGTTCACCACGATACCCGCCAGGGCAATGATGCCCATTCCCACCATGACAATGCCGAACGCCTGACCGGTCAACAGCAAGCCCATCAACACGCCCGCCGTGGAAAATACAATGGCGGAAAGCACCAGCCCTGCCTGGTAGAAGCTATTGAACTGGGTGACCAGAATCAGCGCCATCAGACCAATGGCCACTAGGAAGGCACTGGTCAGGAACTGCATCGACTCTTGCTGATCCTCCTGCTCGCCCGCCGCATTGACCATCAAGCCATCGGGCAAACGGTCGCCGCCGGCCTCGAGCAGGGCGTTCAGCCGCTCGTCGGCGAGATAGTCGGGCGCCAGATCCGCTTCGACGGTAATCGCCCGGCGACCATCGATGCGGTTGAGGGTGCCGACCTTGGGGGCCGGTTCCAGCGTTACAAAGTGCGAGATGGGCACCTGGCCGCGCTGGGTGTTGATCGTCAAGCGCTCCAGTTGATCCAGCGAGCGCCAGTTTTGCGGCAGGCGCACGCGAATATCCACTTCATCGCTCACCTCGGGTGGCCGATAACTTGCCACCTGCAGGCCGGTCGTCAGCAGTTGCACCGCGCTGCCGATGGTAGTGACGTCGGTACCCATGCGCGCGGCGGCTTCACGGTCGACATTCACCTGCCACTCCACGCCGGGCAGGCTGCGGTTATCCTGTATGTCCTCAAAGCCGCCCAGCTCGCGCATCAGCTGGGTTAGCTGGTTGACGCCGGCATCAGCGACGTCGGGATCAGTGGCGCTGACTTCCAGTACAATCGGCTTGCCGCCGCCGGGGCCCATCTCCTGCTCCTGAAATTCAAGTCGAATACCAGGGATATCCCCGGCGCGTTCGGCCATGTCATCCAGAATCGCCTGGGCAGGGCGGCGCTCGTGCCAATCGATGAACTGGAACTGCAGCATGCCGATCACGTCGTTGCCCATCTGCTCGTTGGGTACCGCAAAGGAGCGCGCGTACAGCGCACGAACTTCGCTCATGCCGGAGAGCTTTGCTTCGACCCGCTGCACGATGGCGTCGGTCTCCTCGGCGGAGAAATCCCCCCGGGCGCGCACCAGCACCTGGGCGCTATCCGGCTCCACATTGGGGAAGAAGTCGACGCCGTGATTGAAGCGTGCGTAGCCGGTATACAGCAGCGCCATCAGCAGGATGGTCACCAGCAGCACCCAGGCTGGGTGCATAAGCAATCGGGCAAGCAAATGTCGATAGCCGCGCCCGAAGGAGGTTGTCGATTCTTCCTGGTTCTCGCCTGTAGACGTCGCGGCTGTTCGCGTAAACAGCCGCCCCAGCGCTGGCAAAAATATCAGTGCCATGGCAAGCGATGCCAGCAGGCACAAAATCACCGTGGCGGGCAGGTACTTCATAAATTGGCCGACAACGCCGGGCCAGAACAGCAGCGGAATAAATACCGCAAGCGTCGTCGCGGTAGAGGCAATGACCGGCCAACTCATGCGTGAGGCGGCGTTAAGCCACGCCTGATGGGTCGATTGGCCATCGCGCAGGTGGCGGTCAGCCAGCTCACTGACGACGATGGCGCCGTCCACCAGCATGCCGGCCACCAGAATCAGCCCGAAAAGCACCACGATATTGAGCGTAAAGCCAAACGCCCAGATAAGCAGAATGCCGGTCAGGAAGGCGCCTGGGATCGTCAGCCCGACGAGCAGCGCCATGCGCCAGCCCATGACCGCAACCACCACGATCAATACCAGCACCACGGCGGTGAGTACGTTATTGAGCAGCTCCGAGAGCATGTTCTCGACGGTCGTCGACTCATCCAGAATGGTGGTGAAGCGCAGCTGCTCGGGGAGTAGGTCGCCTGCCTCTGCCAGGCGCTCACGCACAGCGCCAATGGTGGCGATGATATTGGCCCCGGCGCGTTTGGAGACTTCCAGCACCACCGCCGGCTGGCCATCGATGCGGGCGAAGCCTTCGGGGTCTTTATAGGTGGGGTTGATCCACGCC
The DNA here is from genome assembly GCA_051750125.1 of Pseudomonadota bacterium. Taxonomy (GTDB): domain Bacteria; phylum Pseudomonadota; class Gammaproteobacteria; order Pseudomonadales; family Halomonadaceae; genus Vreelandella. The sequence continues at coordinate 290,746 of JBNJJK010000005.1, read as the reverse complement.
ACGTCGCCAAAGGTGACCACGCGATCCTCATCGACCTTGACCGGCATGTCCATGACATCGTCGAGGGAGGCAATGATGCCGGGGACTTTCAACGCCAGGCGCCCCGCACCGGTATCCAGGCTGCCGGCCGCCACCAGGCGATTATTGCGCGACACCCGATTGAATAGCGAATCAAAGTCGACACCGTAGCTTTCCAGTACCAGCGGGTCCACAACGATCTCCAGCAGGTCTTCCCGCTCGCCGGCAATATCGACTTCCAGAACATCGGCGATGCCCTCGATTTCCTGCTGCAGGCGCCGGGCAATCGTCATGCGCTCACGGGTATCCAGCTGCCCGGAAAGGCCAATGGTCAAGACCGGAAACTCCGACACGTTGACCTCCATGACGCGTGGCTCATCGGCCTCGGAAGGCAGGTCGCTGCGTGCAATGTCTACCCGGTCGCGCACGTCGGTCAGCGCGGTGTCAGGGTCAAAGCCAGGGTCGAACTCCAGCGTGATCGAGCCATGGCCTTCGCTTGATTGAGCGGTGAACTTGCGCAGCCCTTCAATGCCACGCAGTTCCTGCTCCATGGGCCGGATCAGCAGTCGCTCGCCGTCCTCGGGGCTTACCCCTTCCAGAGACAGCGACACATAGATCATCGGGATGGTGACGTCGGGGTTGGCTTCCTTGGGAATCACCTGCCAGGCGGTGATGCCCGCCAGCAGAAGACTTACCAGCAGCAGTAGCGTCGTGCGGGTGTGGGTCAGCGCCGCGTTAATCAACTGGCGCATGAACGCTATCCTGTTCTGCCGAGGCGTTTGAAGAAGGCTCAGATGACGAGGGCGAGGCAATAGTGGCGTCGTTCGTGGTGACCGGGGTAACCGTCTCGCCGACGTCGACCATGCCTGCGCCCAGCGTGATCAGGCGCAGCGGATCGGCCAGGCCGGTCACATAGGCGCGCTGGGTATCGGCGCTGACCAGTTCCACGCGGGTCTGCTGCACCTCGTCGTTGTCGTCCAGATGCTTGACCGCCAGTTGGCCTTCGCTGTCCAGGCTCAGCAGTGCAGGCGACAGGGAGTGCACCTGGCGGGGCGGCAAGGTAATCGTCAGCTCCGCGCTGCCGCCTGCCAAGCGCTTGCCGGTCGGGTTGTCCAGCGTGGCCTCGATATAGAAGCTGCGCGTGGCTTCTTCGGCGCGATGACTGATAAAGGTCAGTTCACCTTCAAGGTAATCGCCATTCAATAGCCGTGCAGTCACTGGCAGGCCCACGTTTAAATCGCCCACCTGTTGCTGCGAGACCCAGGCGGCGCCTTTCAGGCGGCGGTCGTCGACCAGTTGGCCCCATTCTTCTCCGGGCTGCAGCAGGTCGCCAAGCTCCACTGTCACGCGATTAAGCACACTGTCAAAAGGCGCGGTGGGGCGGCTGTCATCCAACTGCTTCTGCAGTTGCGCCACGGAAGCGGCGCTGGCGCTCAATGCGCTCTGTCGGCGCAGCAGTTCGGGCTGTGAAATCAGTTCCCGCTGGCGCAGGTTGCGCGCGCCGGCATACTCGGCTTCGGCCAAGGCCAGTTCGTCGCGGGCCTGCTGCAGTTGCTCGGGTAGGGCGTCGTTGTCGAGCACGAGCAGCGTATCGCCCGCTGCCACGCGGCTGCCCTGGTCCACCGGCTTTTCGGCGACATAGCCTGCCACGTTGGCGCGTAGGGTGGTCTCCCGCTGGGCGGTCAGTTGGCCTTGAACGATCTGTTCGGGAATATAAGCGATGCTCTGCTGTTCGACGACTTCCACGCGCGATTCGGGGGCACTATCTTCAGTGGCGTCCGGAGGCGTGGATTGAAAGCCCTGAAAATTACCCAGGGCCAGCCATACCACCAGCGCCAGTACAAGAAGACTAGCCAAGGCATAAGAGAACGGGATTTTTCGCATGGAGCGTCCATGTCCTTAGCAAAACAAGAAAGGTGGCACTAGGGCCGATGACACCATAGCGCAACTCGGCCTTTTCAGCGAGTCGCCTACTGTGGGGTGAATGGCTGTCACGGCAAATGCATACTAGTCTCATGTCTGATTGAGTTTTTATTCGCCTGGGCATACCATCTTTGCGTCTTGAGTTCTGTAGCGCCACTCCTCAGGCGAGAACCATCCCTAGGTGAACCAATCAAGGAGCAATGATGAAAGATCCAGTACGTATTGCGATTACCGGCGGCGCCGGTCAGATCAGCTACTCTCTTATTTTCCGCATCGCCGCAGGCGACATGCTGGGGCCGGATCAGCCTGTCATTCTCCAGCTTCTGGAAATTCCCCAGGCAATGGACGCCCTGAACGGCGTGGTCATGGAAGTCAACGACTGTGCCTTCCCGCTGGTGCAGGACATCGTCGCGACAGACGACCCGAACGTCGCGTTCAAGGACGCTGATTTCGCGCTGCTGGTCGGCGCACGTCCGCGCGGTCCCGGCATGGAGCGTAAAGACCTGCTGGAAGCCAACGCCGCGATCTTCTCCGTTCAAGGCAAGGCGCTGAACGACCATGCGAGCCGCGATGTGAAAGTGCTCGTTGTCGGTAACCCGGCCAACACCAACGCGCTGATCGCGTCCTGCAACGCGCCGGATCTGGACGTAGGCCAGTTCACCGCCATGACACGCCTGGATCACAACCGCGCCCTGACGCAGCTGGCACAGAAAACCGGCAAGCACGTCACCGACGTTGAAGACTTGATCATCTGGGGCAACCACAGTGCCACCCAGTACCCGGATCTGGCGCAGTGCAACGTCGACGGCAAGCCAGCGTTCGATCTGGTCGAGCGCGACTGGTACGAAAACGACTTTATCCCCACCGTGCAGCAGCGCGGCGCGGCGATCATCAAGGCCCGTGGCGCTTCCTCTGCCGCCTCGGCTGCCTCTTCAGCCATCGACCACATGCACGACTGGGCGCTGGGTTCCAAAGGTATCGTCAGCATGGCGATCCCGTCCGACGGTAGCTACGGCATTGAAGAAGGCATCATCTATTCCTACCCGGTACGCTGCCAGGGTGGTAAGTATGAAATCGTCCAAGGCTTCGAAATTGACGAATTCAGCCGGGAAAAGATGAAGGCAACCGAGACAGAACTGCGCGAAGAGCGTGCGGCCGTCGAGCATCTGCTTGGCTAAGCGCACCTGCTGGCGCTTTGACACGCGCGTCAGTTAACGCAAAAACCCTGCAAGCACTGCTTGCAGGGTTTTTTTTATCGATGCGAGGTGGCGCTCACGCCATGCTCAGTCACGCAGACTCATGATCCGCCATTGGCGCTGCTCAGCCACATTGCGTAGGGTGTCGTCAGGGTCGACGGCGACCGGGTGGTCGACTTCTTCGAGTAGCGGTAAATCGTTGTGCGAGTCGCTGTAGAACCAGGCGCCTTCCATCGTCAGATCCTGCTCCGCCAGCCACTGCTGCAGGCGGGTGACTTTACCTTCCCGGTAGCTTGGCACGCCCTGGACGCGGCCGGTGTAGCGGCCGTCAATGCGCTCGGGTTCGACGGCGATCAGGTGATCAACGCCCAATCGTTCGGCGATCGGTGCGGTGATGAAGCGATTGGTGGCGGTAATGATCAGCAGCGTGTCGCCGCTTGTGCGGTGGCGGGCCAGCAATTCTTCGCCTTTGGGAAGAATATGCGGCTCGATTTTGCTGGCCATGAATTGCTGGTGCCAGGCGGCAAGCTGTTCGGGGGTGTTGTCAGCGAGCGGTTTGAGCGCAACGGCCAGAAACTCGGCCATGTCGAGCGTGCCCGCCTGATAGTCGGCCATGAAGCGGTCGTTGGCTTCCCGATAGGCGACGGGGTCTACCGCACCCTGCTCGAGCAGGAACTCGCCCCAGGCGTGATCGCTATCGATGGAAATCAAGGTATTATCCAGATCGAAAATGGCCAGACTCACGGCGCTCCCCTTATCATGAATGTTGGATAACACACGGCGTGTCATCGGTGATTGGCGGGAGCGGATTATCGCAGAGTCGCCGTGGGTTTCACACCGCAACGCCGGGTGCGTTGGCAAGTTGACGTTATATTGTATTGATACGCTTGTTGTCCTTGTGGAAAAATGGCGGTAACTGAAAATTTATAAGGTGATGTCCGTGATCGACGCTGACGGCTTTCGCCCCAATGTTGGCATTATTATCGCCAACCGCCAGGGGCAGCTGCTATGGGCGCGTCGTGTAGGACAAAATGCGTGGCAGTTTCCCCAGGGAGGCATCAAGTCAAGCGAGACGCCGCAACAAGCACTTTTTCGTGAGCTTCACGAAGAAATTGGCCTGACGGCCAATGATGTTGACATTGTCGCCTGCACCCGGGGCTGGCTGCGCTATCGTCTGCCACGACGCATGATTCGCACACATTCGCGGCCAGTTTGTATCGGCCAGAAGCAGAAGTGGTTTTTACTCCAAATCCGCTGCGAGGACAGCCGTATCTGCATGACGGCGACGCCCAAGCCCGAATTTGATGGCTGGCGTTGGGTTAGCTACTGGTATCCCCTCGGCCAAGTCGTGCCGTTCAAGCGTGAAGTGTATCGCCGTGCGCTCCGCGAGCTATCCCCCCGTGTTCAACGATTGGCGCTAATAGACGATTAAGCTGCCGCCCTGCGAAGGGGCAGCAGTTGATTGCCAAGGAATCCCTCAGCGAGGCAAATAACAGTGAAAAGTAAAACGTCCATGCTTGAGGTGCTGCGACGCGTTATTCAGGAAGTGAATGGCGCGAGAAACCTGGATGCCGCCCTCGCCACGATGGTGCGGCGCATCCGTAAAGCGATGCAAACCGATGTGTGCTCTTTTTATCTCTACGATAAAGAGCTGGAATCGCTGGTGCTGATGGAAACCATCGGTCTGCGCACCCAGGCCGTCGGGCAGGTGGTGCTTCCGCTGGGTGAGGGCCTGGTGGGGCTGGTCGCCAAGCGCAGCGAACCCCTCAATCTCGAAGATGCTCAGTCCCATCCCCAGTTCCGCTATTTTGAAGCCACCGGCGAAGAACGCTACTCAAGCTTTCTCGGCGTGCCCATCATCCACCAGCGGCTCATGTTGGGCGTGCTGGTGGTTCAGCAGGCCGAACAACGTCAGTACGACGATGAAGACGAAGCCTTTCTGGTGACCATGGCGGCACAGCTGGCAGGCGTACTGGCGCATGCCCTGGCGACCGGTAATCTAAACCGGCGCGCGTTACCCAGCGGCCAGACGATGTTCAAAGGCGTGGCGGCCTCCCCGGGGATGGCAATGGGCGAAGCGGTGGTGATCACCCCGCCGTCGGATCTCAATAGCGTGCCTGACCTCGTCCCCAGTGATGAGGACTTTGAAGTTGCGCGGTTAAAAGAAGCTATCGGCAAGACGCGTGATGAAATTCGTGCGGCGGCCGAGCGGCTGGTCAATCGTATCTCGACCCAAGAGCTGGCGCTGTTCGACGTTTACCAGCAAATGCTCGGCGAAGCCGCGCTTTCCGATGAAGTCGAGAAACGCATCCGGGAAGGGCAGTGGGCGCCAGGCGCATTGGCTGACGTGGTGCGTCGCCATGTGCAATACCTGGAGCGCGTGGATGATAATTATCTGCGCGAGCGGGCGGCGGATATTCGCGATCTGGGGCGGCGCGTGCTGGCCCACTTGCAAGAAGGTTCCCCCTCAACGCCGGACACTTACCCCGATAACGCGATTCTGGTCGGCGACGAAATCAGCGTGGCGATGCTGGGCGAGGTGCCCCGGGATAAACTCAAAGGGCTGGTCTCGGTGCGCGGCTCCAGCACCTCCCACGTAGCGATCGTCGCCCGCGCCATGGGTATTCCCACCGTGCTCGGCATGGTCGATTTGCCGCTGCCCAGGCTGTCAGGCGCGCCGGTCGTGCTCGACGGCCATCGGGGGCGGCTGTTCGTGCGCCCGGCCCCCGAGCTCAAGGCCCGCTACGAAAGCCTGATTGCCGAGGAAGAGGCGCTTAGCGAGCTGCTGGCCCACGAGCAGGATCTGCCCAGCGAGACGCCCGACGGACACGATATGCCCCTGATGGTCAATACCGGGCTGGCCGTCGATGCCGCAGCGCTGCTCAAGAGCCGCATTAGCGGAGTGGGGCTGTATCGTACCGAAGTGCCGTTCATGATTACCGAGCGCTTCCCCGGTGAAAAAGAGCAGACCCGTCTGTACCGTGATCAACTGGAAAGCTTTTCGCCCTTGCCGGTGGTCATGCGCACCCTGGATATTGGCGGTGACAAGGACCTGCCTTACTTCCCCATTGAGGAAGCCAACCCGTTTTTAGGCTGGCGCGGCATGCGAGTGACTCTGGATCATCCGGAAGTGCTGATGGTGCAGCTGCGGGCGATGTTGAAAGCGTCCAGGGAACTCGACAACCTCTACGTGCTGTTCCCCATGATCACCAACGTGGAGGAGGTGGATGAGGCGCTGCGGCTGCTTGACCGCGCGATTCTGGAGCTTGGGGAAGAGGGCATTAACGTAGAGCGCCCCAAAGTGGGCGTGATGATCGAAGTGCCGGCTACCATTTATCAGATGGATGCGTTGGCCAAGCGGGTGGATTTTTTCTCGGTCGGCAGCAATGACCTGACCCAGTACCTTCTGGCGGTGGATCGCAACAACCCGCGCGTATCCAGCCTTTACGACGCGTTGCACCCTGCCTTGTTGGGCGCCTTGCAGGAGCTTTCCCAGGACGCCTTACGGCTCAAGAAGCCCATTTCGCTCTGCGGTGAGCTGGCGGGCGATCCGGCAGGCGCGCTCCTGCTGATGGCGATGGGGTTTACCAGTCTGTCGATGAATGCTCCCAGCCTTCCCAAGGTACGCGCGGCGATTCGCCGTGTTTCGCTCAAGGATGCCCAGCAGTTGCTGTCGGAAGTGATGTTGCTGGACACGCCTGCCCAGGTGCACATGCACCTGGATAAACGCATGGACGACTGGCAGCTTTCCCACTTGCTGCCCCCGAGAGACTAGCCCTTTGTAACCGATGGGTTCACCGCTCGCAGGGGATGGTGAGCGTCGTATCGCCTTCAAAGGCGCCCCAGGGCCCAAAGCGTTGCTCGGTCAAGGTGACGTCACCGTTGTCAGCAAGCGATAGCCAGGTGGTGGCCCGGGTGCCGTATCGCTCGCCGACGATAAAAGCGGCCGATAGCTGGTGCTCAAGGTCCCTGCCAACGCCGGTATCCGGCAGTTCACTGATAGGCGCTGTCTGGGGGTCCTTAAAAGCGGGCAACGCCGGGCCAGGGAACTGCATTTCGTCCACCTGCGCCAACGCCGCTTTGACAGACAGCAACTTCGGCCATGGGGTGTCGAGTGCCGCATTAGACAGCCCATGAACGCCTGGCGATACCTCGCAAAGCGACAGCTGTTCGCGGCCGCGGTGCAAAGACCACAGCCGGTTCGGGGTGGCGACCAGCAGGTTGAAGCCCGCGTAATTGGCGGCCCCACCTTCGGCCAGATGGCCTAACCAGGCTTCTATGTCGTCGCATTCCAATGCTTGGCTGACCAGATGCCCGCGACTGGGTGCCCCTGGTGCCGTGACCAGGGCCGGGTCGCGGACATTGGTCAGCGCCGCTACCCGGCCCTGGAGATTGGTCGCCAGCCAGCTTCCTCCAGCTTCCAGGTCGCGTCCGCCGACTAGGTGAGGCGCGTCGTCCCATGCCGCCAGTGGGGCAGTGGGGCGCGCGTGAAACTCATCGCGGTTACCGATCAGCTGCAAGGGCATGGCAGACCCTGGCTGCCAACGAAAAGCGATTAAACACATAGAGGGCTCATTGTCTGGTTAGCGAGTGGGCTGGATTTTGTCAGAGCTAGCGGGTACATGACACTCCAGGCATGTCGACGTACACTTGTTGGCTGTCATTTCCTACACTAACCCAAGTTGCGAAACAAATGCGTCCCGTCAGGATGACGCATCACACTTGTGACGCTTGGCCAGAGAGGAAGGCGCTATTTTATGCAACGCAACCAGCGGGAACACTTCTGGGATACGCTGATATGGCCAGTGCTGTGGCCGTTATTACTTGTGCAGGCTGCCTTGGTGGTGCTCTGCGTGCTGGTAATCTGGCTGGTTGGCTGGATGTCGCCCGGCTATGCGTCATGGAGCCTGTCACTTTGGCTCATGCTGGCGCTGTTGGCAGGCAGTTGTCTGAACGTGGCGGCGTTCTTGATGCTGGTAAAGTCGCGTGCCAAACATCAGGAAGCGAGTTTGATGCAGCAGCTAGCCGAGCTCGAGCAGCATACGCATGCACTCTCAAAGCAGGTAGCTATCAGCGATCAACAGCCGGCCCACCCGGTGGCGGATACCACCGCCATCCTGCCGACGGCGCGTTTGATAAACGTCAATCGAGTGTTATCCCATCTTGCCGCATCGCTTGAAGATCCTTCGCCTCTGGCACCCGAAACCACTGTTAGTGCTGACGATGATGCCAAGACGTTGCTGGATGATCTGCATCATCAACAGCAACAGGTCAGGCACTTGTTGGCCGGCCGTGACCGGGCTCGTGAAGAATCGCGCCTGAAGTCGGAGTACCTGGGCTTATTGCAGCGTGAAACCGATGAATTGTTCGAACACCTGAGCAAGCAGTTAAACACCCAGGTCAGCGAAGACTGTCGGGCCAATATCCTCGAGGTCCGTGAGCGTATTGCCGATATCCGCGCGCTGCTGATGAACCTGGTCCAGCACCGTGACCTCCAGAGCGAACCCGACACCTTGCCGGTAGCGGCATCGCTGCGCGTGCTAGTGGTAGACGACGGCCCGGTCAATCTGATGCTGGCGCGTCAGATGCTCGAAAACCATGGCTTGTATGTTGAAGGCGTAAGCAGCGGAGAACAGGCGCTGGCGCGCCAGCAACAAAGCTTTTTTGATCTCGTGTTCATGGATATTTTCATGCCAACGATGAGCGGGCTTGAAACCGCACGCCGTTGGCGTGAGCTTGAGAGCACCCAGGGCAGCCGAAAGAGCGTGCTCGTTGCACTGACGGCAAATGCCGACAATATGGGACCTGAGGAATGCTTCTCTGCCGGCCTGGATGACCTGCTGACCAAGCCGTATCAGCCTGAAACCCTGCTGGGTATCATTACGACCTGGTTTCCCGGTACCGACGGAGCGTCGCCTGCCCGATGAGCGTATTGGCGGCTTCGGTGCTTGGTTATCTGCTGCTTGGCGTCGTGGCCGGAACCCTGGCAGGCCTCTTTGGCATAGGCGGCGGGCTGCTCATCGTTCCAGCATTGGTGGCGGCGTTTACCTTCCAGGGCTTCGCGCCCGAGGTGGTGATGCATCTGGCTATTGGGACGTCGCTGGCCACCATCGTGGTCACCGGCGCGTCGTCGGCATTAGGTCACTGGCGGCGGGGTAGCATCCATGCGCCGTGGTTTATTGCGCTGCTGCCGGGATTGTTGGCGGGTGCCATTCTCGGCGTGCTGGTGGCCGGTCAGTTGTCAGGCCCGCTGCTGGGCACGCTGTTTGGCCTTTTCGTACTCTCGATTGCCGTTAAAATGGCTGTCGGGTTTGGCCCGGTTAACCGCCAGGTGACGCCACCTCCAGGCTACGCGATGATAATGGCAGGGGGTGTCATCGGCGGTATTTCGTCGCTGTTCGGCATTGGCGGCGCCACCATGGCCGTGCCCTGGCTGTCACGCTGTGGCGCTAGCCTGACCCAGGCGGTGGGAACCTCTGCCGCCTGCGGCGTTCCCATTGCACTGTTGGGTGCCGCGACCTTTGCCTGGATGGGGTGGGGGCATCCCCAGTTGCCTGGCTGGACGACCGGGTATGTGATGTGGCCGGCCTTTATCTCCATCGTCATGACGAGCGTCCCCTTTGCCCGCGTGGGAGTCCGACTGGCGCATCGTTTGCCGAGTCATCTGTTGCGCTGGGCCTTTGCTGCCCTGCTGGCCGCCGTGGGGCTCAAGTTTTTATTGAGCTAGTAGCCGCCGTGACCTTCATAAACACCTTCAAGACCAGACATTTTCAAGAGAACCTAGATGATTAACTATCCCACAATCGACCCCGTAGCCATTGCCATCGGGCCGTTACAAGTCCACTGGTATGGGCTGATGTACGTTGTAGGCTTTGTCGCCGCCTGGTGGCTGGGGTGCCGCCGGGCGGCGCGCATCGGTTTGAATAACGAGGATATCGGCGACTTGCTGTTTTACTGCGCCATCGGGGTCGTGGCGGGTGGACGCTTGGGCTATGCCCTGTTTTATGGGTTAGAGCAGTGGGCGGCCGACCCGCTATGGGTGTTTAAAGTCTGGGATGGTGGCATGAGCTTCCATGGCGGGCTGATTGGCGTGTTTCTCGCCGCCTGGTTATTTGCCCGCCGCAAACAGTTGGCGTTATTTACCCTTACGGACTTCATTGCCCCCCTGGCGCCTATTGGCCTGGGCGCTGGGCGGATCGGTAATTTTATTAACCACGAGCTGCCTGGGCGTGTTACCTCGCTCCCCTGGGGGATGCCGTTTCCCGGCATGGGGCCGGAACCGCGACACCCGTCTGCACTTTACGAAGCCCTGCTCGAAGGTCTCGTGCTGTTCTGCATCTTGTGGTGGGCATCGGCCAAGCCTAAGGCGCGCGGCTTCATGTCAGGGTTGTTCCTGCTGTGTTACGGCGTCTTCCGCTTTCTGGTCGAGTTTTTCCGCATGCCGGACGCCCACATCGGCTTTGTCGCCTTTGGCTGGGTGACCATGGGGATGGTGCTGACGCTACCCATGATCGCCTTAGGCGCCGCAATGATCGCCTGGTCGCGCCAACAGCCGGTAGATGCGGTTAGCGGTTAGCGGTTAGCGGAAAGCGAGAAGCGGGAAGCGGGAAGCGGAAAGCAGTGAGTGTCTGTCTGTTAGATGGCTGTTCACATGTATAGAATAGAGATTAATCGATTACACAAGCTGGGATTAACGTGACTGCAACGACGCCGATGAAAGAGGCACTCGAACAGCCCTACCTCGACCTGATGCAAACCGTGCTGGAGCAGGGGACTGATCGCAATGACCGCACCGGGGTGGGTACCCGCTCGGTGTTCGGCCACCAAATGCGCTTTGATTTGTCGCGCGGCTTTCCGCTGTTGACGACCAAAAAGCTGCATTTGCGCTCCATCATCCACGAGCTGCTGTGGTTCTTGAAAGGCGACACCAACATTGCCTACCTGAAAGACAACGGCGTGCGTATCTGGGACGAGTGGGCGGACGAAAACGGCGACCTGGGGCCGGTATACGGTTACCAGTGGCGTAGCTGGCCCGACCCCAGAGGCGGAAGCGTCGACCAGATTGCCAATGTGCTGGAGCAGATCCGTACCTCGCCCCAGTCGCGTCGACTGATCGTTTCAGCATGGAACCCGGCCCTGGTCGATGAAATGCAGCTGCCCCCGTGCCACTGCCTGTTTCAATTCTATGTGGCGAACGGGCGGCTTTCCTGCCAGCTTTACCAGCGCAGCGCCGATATTTTCCTGGGCGTGCCGTTTAATATTGCCAGCTACGCCTTGCTGCTAAGCATGGTGGCCCAGGTCACCGGTCTGGAGCCCGGCGAGTTTGTGCATACCCTGGGCGATGCCCATCTCTACAGCAATCATCTGGACCAGGCTCGGGAGCAGCTCAGCCGCACGCCCACGGCGCCGCCCACGCTGCACTTGAATCCACAGGTGACCAATCTTTTTGATTTCCGGTTCGATGACATCGACATCGTCGACTACCATCCCCAGCCGCACATCAAAGCCGAGGTGGCGGTATGAGCCAGGCCTCTTCTCAGTTGGATACCCAACTCGACCCGCTGGTGCCCGTTGCCATGATGGTGGCGATGGCCAACAACCGCGTCATTGGCGTAGACGGTCAGCTCCCCTGGTATTTGCCGGAGGATCTCAAGTTCTTCAAGCGAATGACCCAGGCCAAACCGCTGGTGATGGGGCGCAAAACCTTTGCCTCGATCGGCAAGCCATTGCCGAATCGCCTGAATATCGTGGTAACGCGACAGCAGGATTTTGCCCACGAAGGTGTTCGGGTATGTCATGACCTGCCTTCTGCGTTGGCGCTTGCCGATCAACAGGCAACGATCGAAGCGGCCGAAGAAATCATGGTGATGGGAGGCGGTGAAATCTATCGCCAGGCCATGCCCTATGCCACGCGGCTTTATGTCACAGAAGTTGACATGGAGGTGCAAGGTGATGCGTACTTCCCCCCCATAGACCTAAACGAGTGGCGTGAAACCCAGCGCATTGCCGGGCAGCCAAATGAACAACAACCTGATTATGCGTTTGTTACCTACGAGCGCATCGTGGCCTAGGCCTGTGAAGGGAAGGAGAGCCTTGGATGTCGGTAAGCCCTGAGTCAGCAAGCCCCAGGCAACTATTAGACGATCTTGAGCAGCGATGGGAGCTCGCCCAGGCCGAGCTAACAAAGCTGCGAGAAGAAAACGCCGAGCTAAAGCGGTTGCTTGCTCAGGCGCAGGAGGGGGCGTCATCGGAAGCGAGCGAGCCGGCAGTCAATGACCATGCGGATATGCCCGCGCCTGCATCGTCTTCGTCAACCGATAAAAGTGAAGATGCCGTGGGGCCCGATGACGGTGCGATACCGGCGGTCGAAGGCGAGCCGCCTTCGCCCCATGCGCTGCTGGCGCAATGGTACCAGCGCTATCCCAAGGCGTTCTTCAAGGGGCACACCCAGCCGCTGAAAGTGGGCATTCACCATGATCTTGCCGCGCGTGAACCCTGGTCAGGTAAGCTCATTCGCCGTGCCCTGGCAAACTATGTCAATCTGCCACGCTATATAAAATCGGTGCGCGAAGGCGCCACACGCATAGATCTGGAGGGGAATGAAGCGGGCTTTGTAGACGCTGAAGCCGCACGCCACGCCGCTGAAAAGCGCGCCCAGCAGGCGGCCGCCTCGCCCAGAGAAGAGAGCAAAGCACCTAAGGGCGGGGAATCTCGCGCCAAGACAGCCAAGCCCAAGAAAAAAGCGCCGTCTCAAACGGCTAAACAAGCAGAGAAAACGTCCTCAGATAAAGAGCGGCCTCAAAAACAGCTTAGCCTTGAGGATAAGTTGCTGGGCTTGCAGCAGAAATTTCAGAAGCGCTGAGACAGGCCTGGATTGGCTTTGTTCCAAGAAAAAATGCAAATAATAAAAAAACACTGTTTTTTTCTATTGCGTTCCTCGGAATCCCAGTATAGAGTTTGCCTTGCGAGCATTGGACTATAACAAGGCTTAGTTGAGGAAATGCCGCATTGAGCCGAGTGCCAAGCACCCGGTAAATGACAAAAGAGCATACCCAGCAAGCCGACTGTCGACCGCAGGTCGAACAGAAACGATCGAAACAGTAAGCTAGTTAAGGAACCTACATCATGAAAAAAACACTTTTAGCGACTGCTATCGCTGGCACCATGGCCGCTTCTGGCGCCCAAGCCGCGACCGTATATGACCAAGACGGCACCAGCCTCGACCTGTACGGTCGTTTGGCTTACGCCGTAACCACTGGCGGACCTGAAGGCAGCACCAGAACTGATATTGACGGTGCAGGAACTATTTCCGAAGAGGAAGTGCAGCGTACCTCTCGTACGGATGGCTCTGAATTCGTCGACCTTGGTTCGCGTTTCGGCTTTATCGCCAATCACGAAGTTACTCGCGATTTGTCCGTCTTTGCTCGCATGGAGTTCCGAGGCAAAGCCGATGCGCGTAACGATGGCGGGTTCGACACCATTCGCAACACCTACGTAGGTGCTAAGAGCGATTCTTGGGGTGCGGTGCAGGTTGGTAATTTTGACTCCATCATGTACCAAAACGTTACCGTTATTCAGGACGTTCCGGAAAACGCCGGCGCGACCAACATCGATTTCGGTGATGTAGCTGCCCACGGCGATTCCGTCCAGTACTCTTCGCCGATGATGGAAGGCTTCCAAGCTAAAGTTGCCGTTAAGCATCTCAGCGGTAACGATGATGATATCGATACTACTGCAGATAATAGTTCTTCTACTTCATGGCATGCCGGTGTCAGCTACGAATGGGAAGACCTCTACCTGGGTGCTGCTTACAACCAATCTAAGCAAGTTGATGACGGTGACGGTTACATCTATGACGGCGCTCAAGAGTTCGGTCAAGGTGGTCCCAAGCGCTTCTCAGAAGACCTATGGGGCGTAGTAGCTCAGTATGGTTTCACTGATACTCTGAGCGGCCGCATCAGTTACCAGGAAGTTGGTGACGTGACGGCTTCTCAAGACGAAATTGAGACGGCTACTACAAACGATGCTGGTGAGCAGCTTCCATTCTACGGAATTGATAACCTTGTTGGCATCGGTGCCACCTACGAATACGGCATGGGCGAAATCTACGGCGACTACTACCACGTTGAAATGATTGACGAGCGTGTAGACGACCAGAACCGTTGGGTTGTAGGTGCTAACTATCGCTTCAGCGAGCCGATGTACGTCTTCGCAGAAGCCTACCAGGAAGATAGCGCTACCGACGCTGACGATTCGCTGTCTGAAAACTTCCGTAACCTTGACGACGAAGTACTCTACACCGTTGGTGTTCGCTACGACTTCTAAGACGTTTCGTCTAAAGAGTTGATTAGCTAGAGACGTCGTAAAGACGATAAAGCCGGCCCTAATGGGCCGGCTTTTTTATGGCTAGCTTTCTGTACTGTGGCTTGCACGTCAAAGTGACCATTAGCCTTTAATTCTTTTGTGGTAAACGCTCATACAACGTTACTATAGCGTAAACGCCTCAAAGGCACTGATATTGGAGCGGTTGGATATGATGCAAATAAAGCGGGGCGATTTGGTTTGGCTCGCCTTTTAAAACGTAAAACCTGCCTCGGCTCACTCCAGAACCGCCTGCTTATGGGGTTGGCGGTTACCTGGTTGTTGGTGGTGATACTGGTGCTGGGAATGGCATGGCAGTTGGGTAATTCCATGGTCAAGGCCACCAATATGACGCATCTGCGCTACGAGTCCACCTTGCTGGCGGATGAGGTGACCGAGCAAGTCGATACCCGCTTTGATGCCTTGGCCCGTTTAAATGAACAGCTAGAGGTGGATGCTGGTAGCGATGCGCTACGCACCACCTTACAACGCAACGAAGCCCTAATGGCCTGGTTTGAAGGCGTTGTGGTTGCTGATGAAAGTGGTCGTGTCGTTGCGGACTGGCCAGAGGTGGAAGGTCGAGAAGGGCTCGACACGTCCGAGCTCGAATATTTCCGAATACTGCGTGGCTCACAAAGGCCTTATGTCAGTGAGCCCTTTGTCGGCCGCGCCAGCGGGATTCCCATGGTGTTGGTAAGTGTCCCTCGTGCTGATGAGAACGGTGAATTTGCAGGCTTTGTTGGAGGGGTTGTCAGCCTGTATGCTGGTGGTCTTTTTGACCGCTTGGCGCGTGTTCGTCTGGGCGAGGAGGGCTATGCCGGCGTCGCGACGGCGTCTGGTAAAATTCTTTACCACCCTGACCGCGACCTGATCATGAGCGAAGTGCCTGATGAAGCCTTCAATCCCTGGCTTGGATTAGCGTTGGATGGCTGGGAGGGTGAAGCAGTGGGCCCTCTGCTCAACGGGGAGTTGTCGTTTCAGTCCTATGGACAGGTTTGGCCGGCTAACTGGGTAGTGGGCTTGTACTTGCCCAACGAACAGGTCCAGGAGCCGCTAAGCGGTTTTTTGCAGTGGCTTTGGTGGCTGGGTATCGCGCTGACATTGCTAATGCTGCCTCTGTTGTGGCTGCTGTTGCGCCGTATGCTCTCGCCACTGAAACATCTCGCCAGACAGATTGGGGAGGTGGGCCGCGGCGAGCGTGAGCGAGTGCAACTAGGCACCAAAATGCAAGAGTTGCAGCACGTGGCAAGGACCTTCAATCGCGTCGAGGATGAGCGGCAAGTGCTGATGACCAACCTCCAGGAGCGTGAGGCGTTCCTCGACTCGGTGCTCAATGCGACCCCTCAGGGCATGTTCGTTGCCAATTTCGACGGCGAGATTACCTACATGAATCCCTCGCTGCTGGGTATGTTAGGCATCCAGGCCGATGTGCCGATGGAAGCCTGGCTGCGCCAGATCCATCCCGACGACCGCGACGGCGCCATGGATATGTGGCGGCATAGCCTGAGGTCCGGGAGTGATTTTGTGCGTCAACTGCGTTTTGAGCGTACTGACGGTGAAACCCTGTGGCTGGACATCCATGCCCGGGTGGTCATGCTGTCCCAGGGCGGCCATTCGCTGGGGCTGGTGGGGGTGGTAAAAGACATCACCGAGCGTCGCGAACTGGAAGCCATCCAGCGCTGGGAAGCCGAACACGACCCCTTGACCGGGTTGCTGAACCGGCGAGGCTTTGAGCGGCGGTTGGACGAGGCATTCGCCGATTTTCAAAAGACCAGTACCCCTTCGGCATTGCTGCTCTTCGATCTGGATCACTTCAAGCCAATCAACGATGAGGGTGGGCACGCGCTGGGTGACGAAATGCTTCGGCGTATTGCCCAGGTGGTGGCGTGGGAAGTGCGTCGCAGTGATCATGTGGCACGCCAGGGAGGCGATGAGTTCGGGGTTCTGCTACCCAGCTGTACGCTAAGCCAGGCACGTAAAATTGCCGAAGCGCTATGCAATTCCGTCAGTGACATTTCGGTCGTTCATGAAGGCAAAGAGTATCGCGTCACGCTGAGTGTTGGCGTCACGACGTTTCATGAGGACGATAGCGGCACTGAGGATGCGGTGGCGCGAGCGGATGCGGGTAGCTACGCGGCCAAGGATAAAGGGCGCGATGGGGTCGTCATCAAATTACATGAGGAGTTCCCCGCGGACCCAATACAGCTGTTTGAATAACACTTTTTTGAATAACATTAGTGCTGTGTTTGCCACTGTTCCAACCAGGTGGGTATTTCCAGCGCAGGCATTGGCCGGGCGATTCCATACCCCTGGGCGAGATAGCAACCCAGGGCGAGCAACGCGCTGGCATGCGCCATGGTTTCAACCCCTTCGGCAAGGACCGGGCGCGAGAACTTCTTGGCCAGAAAGATAATGCTTTCCACGATGGCTCGGTCATCCTGACTGCACAGCATGTCGCGGACAAAATCGCGATCGACCTTGATCAATTGCACGGGCAGTCGGCGAAAATACGCAAGCGACGAGTAGCCCGTGCCAAAGTCGTCCAGGGCAACGTCAATTCCCAATGTCTGGCAGGCGGAGAGTACCGCGAGAGCCGCTTGCATGTCGTCAAGCGTTGCCGATTCCAATATCTCCAGCGATAACAGACGCGGCTCAATATGCGGATAAGCGTCAAGCAAAGCCTGTAGCTGTGGCAGGAAGCCGGGATGCAATAAATGCCTGGGGCTGATGTTCACGCTGATGGGCAGTTGAATCGATTGTTGCTGCCACAGAGTCTGCTGCTTAAGAGCCGCTTCGATCACCCATTCGCCCACGTCATATTCGAGATCGGTGCCTTCGACCAAGGGTAAAAACGCCGCTGGTGGGAGCAAGCCTTCTTCTGGATGCTGCCAGCGAATAAGCGCCTCGACCCCGGTCACGCGCCGTGACTGAAGGTTGACCTGGGGCTGATAAAAAAGCTGGAATTCGCCCTTCGCCAACCCGGCATGGATAGCATTGCGCTGCTTTTGTTTGTTGCGCGTCGACTGTTCTTCGTCCGGGTTATACGCGGCATGCTGAGAGGGGCCTAACGTTTTAGCCTGGTATAGCGCTTGATAGGCATGCCGGGTAAGGGTGTCGGGATCGCTGTTGTCATGAGGGTAGCGGGTGGTTCCTACGCAGGCGCTGAGTTTGACGGGCTGGCCCGACAGGTACAGCGTTTCATGAATGCAGCGCTGCAGGCTTGAGGCGGTGATGGCCGAGTGTGTGACGACGGCAAATTCATCACCGCTCAGGCGGCCGCTGAACCCCTCGGAGGCGGTCAGCTTTGCCAGGCGTTTGGCCACGCTGACCAACAGATCGTTGCCAGCTTGATACCCGACTAGTTCATTAAGCCGCTTAAAGTCATCCAGGTTCAAGATATGTATGTCGATGGGCTGCCCATCCGTCGCCTCGAGGCAGTAACGGGCCAGTTTCTCTTTGACCAGACGCTGGTTGGCCAGACCGGTAAGTTCATCGATATTGGCGGCTTTGTAGAGGGCTTCCTCGTGTGCCTTGCTGTCGCTGATGTCTGACTGGATAGCAATAAAGCCTTCGCTGCCGTTTTCGCTTTTGGGCAAGGGATTGCAACTGATATGCACCCAATAGCGCGAGCCATCCTTACGGTAATTGAGCAACTCTTCTTCAAATCCCTGCTTATGCACAAGAGCGCTTGAGATGCGGCCAATGGTGGCGGAGTCCGTTTGCGGGCCCTGCAGTAGCTCACCTGGCGTTTTGCCCTCGGCATCGTCCAGCGTGTAGCCGCTCAAGCGGGTAAACCCTTCATTGACCCACTCGATCCTGCCCTTGGCATCGGTAATGACCACGCCGTTGCTGGTCTTTTTGGCGACCATGGAAAGGCGGGCAATAGCGGTTTGATCGTCGCGTTGCTGGCGACTGACACGCAGGCTGTTCACCAGTTGTCCAATGCTGCCCAGCAGCGGCGCCAGAAAATCGACAAGCGCGGTATTATATCCGCCGGGGCGATTGGCCAGGCCGATCATGGCAATGCAGTGGCCGTGTAAATGGATCGGCACGCCCAGAAAGGCGTTAAGCTGAGGATGGCCGGGAGGCAGTCCTCCCCGGCGCGGATCCTGATCGGGCTGGTTGGCAATGACGACTTCTTCGTGACGCATGACATGGCCAAACAGCGTGTCCAGGTTGCTGAATATCATGCCGTTGGGCGCATTTTGGGCGTAAAAGTCGCGTGATGCGTCGTCCCAGGTGATATCGGTAATCGCATGGGCGACCAAATAAGGCGCCTGCTGTTGGTCCGCGAGCACTTCACCAATGAAACCGTACTCGCTATCGGTGAGTCTCAATAGGTCGTCCAGCAGATAATTGAGCGCAGAGGTGTTTTCCTGCTCATCAATAAAGCTTGCTTGAGCACGCATAATGGCGCGCTCCAAGGCCTGCTGTTTTAGCAGTTGGGTTTCTATTCGCTTGCGGGGGGTAACATCGATCATGGTGCCGATGAGCTGGACAACGTGTCCCTTTATCATTACCGGGTTGCCGGTAATCCGTACCCAGCGCTGAAGGCCCTGCGGCGTCACTAGCTGGAAGGTATCGTTAAATGCCCGTCGGTA
The DNA here is from genome assembly GCA_051750125.1 of Pseudomonadota bacterium. Classification (GTDB taxonomy): domain Bacteria; phylum Pseudomonadota; class Gammaproteobacteria; order Pseudomonadales; family Halomonadaceae; genus Vreelandella. The sequence continues at coordinate 271,647 of JBNJJK010000005.1, read as the reverse complement.
TTCGACGGCCGCATCCAGAGCCTGCTCGAGACGTGCTTTATCGGAGTCCACGTAAACATTCAGGCGGCGGAACATATCGATATCGTCGTTTTCGCCAATGCCGTATAGCTGGCTGATCACGTCATTCCAATACGTGACACGGCTGGGTATATCCATTTCCCAAATGCCGATCCCCGCGTTACTGGTGGCATGCTGAGCACGTGACGCCAGATGATGCTCGAGCTGTAATACGATGTTTTGCGCGAGCTGGCTTAATAGCTCGCGCTGAAGCGCGGTCAAGTGGCGTGGCTGTGTGTCCATGACGCAAAGAGAGCCAATCGCTTGCCCGTTATCGGCGATCAGCGGTACCCCCGCATAGAACCGGATGGCAGGGGGCTGGGCAACAAGCGGTAAACGCTCGAAGCGAGGATCTTGCTGGGTGTCGGGTACTTCCAGCATCTCATTAGAGGCAATGGTGTGCGTGCAAAAGGAATCGTCTCGCGGAATAGAGTCCGCAGCGTTCCCATAGCGGCTTTTACACCATGCATGCGCCTCGTCCACGAGGGTGATGAGCCCGATAGGCACCTGACAAAGCGTGGCGGCCAGGCGAGCGATACGATCCAACTCAGGGTCGGCCGTGCGATCGCCCAAGGTATAGCGTTTCAGGGTAAATAAGCGCTGCGCTTCGTTGTGGTTTCCAGCGGGCGATACCATGGGCAACCTTTCTGTTATATGCGCGTTTGGGAACACTTTCCATTATGCCGTCATCCGTGTCTAGCCAGTCGACAAAACTCTGTCAACGGTAGAATATAAGGAAGCGCTGCTTTAACGACGACCACCCACGAAAAGAGTCCGTTGACCGTGAGTCTATTTGAGCTGTTTGCCCGTACCCTTGACGTCACCCTGCCTGTCTTTGCCATGGTGTTTGTCGGCCTGGCCTTGAAGCGGATAGGCTGGATCGACAGGGCATTCGTTGCTACCGCGTCTGCCTTGGTCTTCAAGGCCACCTTGCCCACACTGATTTTCCTGAGCCTTGTCAAAGCCGACCTGACCGTGGCGTTGGATGTGCCGCTGCTGGTGTTTTTTGCGCTGGCGACCCTCTGTCAGTGTGCCTTGAGCTGGGGCTGGGCGATTGCGCGCATTAATCGCCAGGAGCGTGGCGTCTACGTGCAGGGGGCGTTTCGTGGCAACTGTGGTGTGGTGGGGCTGGCGTTGGCGGCGGGGATGTATGGCGATTACGGACTTTCGGCTGGCAGTCTATTACTGGGCGTGGTGATTGTGGCGTACAACGTGCTGTCGGTGGTGGTCCTGGCCATGTATCAGCCTGGCCAGGCCACCGACTGGCGCAGCCTGATGTGGAAGATCGCAACGAACCCGCTGATCATCAGCGTGTTAGTGGCATTGCCGTTCACCGCCTGGTCGGTCTCGCTGCCCCGGTGGTTGATGACCTCGGGTGATTATTTTGCCTCTCTCACGCTGCCGTTGGCGTTGATTTGCATTGGCGCGACGCTATCGATGCGTACCCTGCGCGATAGCCAGCAGGTGGCGGTGAGTGCCAGCATGATGAAGATGGTGATTCTGCCGGCGCTGTCGACGGGGGCCGCCTGGCTTGTCGGCTTTTCCGGCCGCGAGCTGGGCCTGCTGTTTCTGTTCTTTGCCAGCCCCACCGCGGCGGCAAGCTTTGTGATGGTCAAAGCGATTGGCGGTAACGTCGCCTTGGCCGCCAATATCATTGCTATCACCACACTCATGGCAAGTGTGACGGTGACCATTGGTATTTTTGCCCTGCGACTCCTCGGCTGGATATAGCGCCACTGCCTTGGCCTGCGCTGTCCCAGCGGTTATACTGCCGCTCCTTATAAGTCCCTGTAGCTCAGTAGGATAGAGCAGCCGCCTCCTAAGCGGCAGGTCGCAGGTTCGACTCCTGCCAGGGACGCCATTCTTCAGTATTTAGCCTGATCTGATTTCCTGTTCCTGTCTCGCGATCTCTCCTTGGGGATGTGTAGGTGGGCATCGCTTGTCTGTTCTATCAATATACGTCCTCTCTCCGACAGCGTGTAAGAGCGATGGTGCGCGTTCAACGCTTACGGGCTTGCCATGACATCGACATCCATCAATAGTGGCGGAAAGCTCGTCGGGCTCGTGGTTGAAGTTGGAGAGAAGGTCAATTGCTATGCGTTTGAACTACCAGGGCCCGTCACCCGAAAAGGTGGGGTTTTTATTGTTGCCGGAGTTTTCGATGATGGCCTTTTTTGCCGCCGTCGAACCGCTGCGGATTGCGAACCGAATTGCCAACCGCCCACTGTTTGACTGGACGTTGATCAGCACCGACGGCGGGCCGGTCACCGCGTCGAACGGCATGACGTTGATGGTCGATCAGGCCAAGAGCGACGTGCATCATCTTCCATCGCTGGCGGTATGCAGTGGTTTTACACCCGAGGCGCACCTTACCCGACCGCTAATGGCCTGGCTTCACCAGTTGGATCAGGTGGGCTGCTGCCTGGGCGGCATTGATACCGGCGCCTTTTTGCTTGCCGCCACGGGGTTGTTGAAGCACGAGCGGGTGGCGATCCACTGGGAGAGTCTACCCGCCTTTCGTGAGCGCTTTCCGGGTATTGATACCACCGATGAGCTTTACGAGCTGGGCGAGCGACGCTTCTCCTGCGCGGGCGGCGCGGCGGCGATGGATATGGCGCTGGAGGTGATTGCGCGGCGCCATGGCGCCAAGCTGGCCATCGATGTATCCGAACAGCTCATCCATGACCGTATCCGCACCCGCAGCGACCAGCAGCGCATGGCCCTGGTGAAACGCCTGGGCACCCACAACCGTCGCGTGGTCGAGGCGGTGGCGCTCATGGAGCAGAACCTCGAAGAGCCGCTTGCGCTAGAAGAGGTGGCCAGCCGCGGGGACGTGTCGGTTCGCCAGCTGCAGCGCCTGTTTGAACAGGAGCTGAACGCCACGCCGCGGCAATGGTATTTGCAGCTACGTATCAAGCGTGCCCGGCGGCTGCTCTCAGAGACCGATTTGTCGATACTGGCCGTGGGGCTCGCCTGCGGATTCAGTTCATCCTCCAGCTTTGCCCGGGCGTTTCGCGCCTATTACGGATACTCGCCTCGGCAGGTACGCAAAAAAACCGCGTGAGTCCCAGTAAATGGCGTGTTGCATCGTTAAAACGTCGCTTATTGCCTAGTAGTGGGGTGATAGCCGCGCATACTGGCTGAACCCAATCAACAAGAGGTTCAAGCCACATGTCTACCACACTCAAATCCATGTCGTTAAAAGCGGGTTTTGTACTTTCTGCCTTTGCCGCGTCGCCTGCCATGGCCGAGCTGGATGAGCTGCGCTTCGGCGTGCCGCCTTGGCCCGGGGTGACGGTAAAATCAGAAGTGGCGGCTCAGCTACTTGAGGTGATGGGTTATGAATCGCGTCAGCAGGATTTGGCCGTGAGCGTCATTTTGGAAGGTCTGTCGAATAATGACCTGGAAATCTATCTAGGCGGTTGGTATCCCGTGCAAACGGATATGGTCGAACCGCTGGTGGCCGACGGAAAAGTCGAGAAAGTGGTTTCCAATATCAGCGGTGCCAATTCCGGGCTGGTGGTACCCCAGTATGTCTACGATGCCGGTGTTACGACGGTCGCTGAGTTGGCCGAACACCAGGAGCGCTTTGACGGCGAAATCCAGGGGATCGAAGCCGGCACCGGCATTAATGAAGCGATTCTCAACGCCATTGATAACGACCTGGCGGGCCTGGGTGACTGGCAGCTTCGCGAGAGTTCTACCTCGGCCATGCTGGCGCAGGCCGAGCAAAAAATGGCCGACGAGGAATGGGTCACGTTTGTCGGCTGGGAGCCGCACTGGATGAACGTGAGCTTTGATTTGGCCTACCTGGCCGATAGCGACGACGCCGGCGTGGCATCCATCGAAAGCACGGTATGGACGATTACACCGGCAAGCCTGGCGGACGAAGCGCCTGAGGTTCACCGCTTCCTGTCGCAGTACGTGATCGATATTGAAGATCAGAACGAATGGGTGCACGAGTATAGCTACGAAGAGCGCCCAGCGGATGAAGTGGCCAACGAGTGGATTGGCGACAACCTGGATACCGTTGCCGAGTGGCTGGACGGTGTTGAAACCCGCGATGGCGAGTCCGCCATCGAGCAGGTGCGGGCCCAATACGGCGCTTGATAGCACGGCTCAAAAAAGCCTAATCGCCGATTAACGTAAAACAGCGCCTTATCCGTTAAGGCGCTGTTTTAGCATGTGGCAAAAGTCCTGCCATGCGGCACCCATATTAGTTAGCTGCGACTGAGCGTGAAGGGCGCCGTGTACCATCTGTGGCGCGCAGTGATAGCCCACCGAGGCGCCTGCCTTGCGCCAGATAGCTACCGCGGTTTCGTTTGGCCGGGTTAGCGGGTCCCGCTCTACGGTGAGCATTTCGATTCGCGTGGAAGGGGGGCGCAGATCCCGCTGGGTGGCAATAATCTCCGGGCACTGCTGCCGTATGCTCAGCACATCATGACGCGAGAGTAGCGGCGCATCCTCTCCCAGGCACGCTGATGAAAGCTCGCCAACCGTCGGGTAGATTAAGCCCAGCGGTGGCGCCTCTTTAAGCTGATGGGCAATGTCGATGACCAGCCGTCCGCCTGCGCTGTCACCCACCAGGGCAATCGGCTGCAGCGCGTCTGCCACCGTGCGGCAGTCTGCCAGCATGGTAGGGTAAGTTACCTCGGGTGCTAACCGATAGTTAACGCTTACCACCTCATGCTCAAGCGCTTGGGCAAGGCTGGCGGCGGTGCCGTGATGGCTGTCTGCCGAGCCGATGGAAAAACCGCCTCCATGGATGAACAGCACACTGCCAGGCAGGCGCTGCTGAGGAATAAAACGCCGCACGCTAATGCCCTGCATAGCACTATCTTCGTCTCGCATACCGGCCGGGTCAGGCGGGGCGAAGGTGCGGCAAAGCTTGTCGTACGCGCGCCGCCCCTGAGGCAACGGCAGCGCTTCCAGCACGGCGAGCCCAGCGCTAAAGCGCTGAATGAACGCGTCAATATGCATGGTTCAGCGCCGTATACCGATAGTGCGACCGGCAAGCTCCGGCCAGGCGTCTTTATCGGCCTGGGGAAGGGTTGCCACGCGGCTGGCCACCTGGAGAGGAAGCGGGCTTGGCCGTCCGGAGGCTTGCTTCATGCCCATCAGCATCTGTTCGCTGGTGGCCAGTAGGTTGCCTTCGGCATCGAGCATGGCGAAAAACACGTGCAGGCGCTTGGCATCGCTATCCAGTAGCGTCAGGTCGACGTTCAGCGACTGGCCCTGGTGTGCTTCGCGGCGATAGCAGAGATGGGTTTCCAACGTATAGATCGTATAGCCGTAGTGCTCGCGGCCTGCTTCATCCAGCCCGATGTGGTCGATCAGCGCCTCGCAGGCCAGGGAGAAGACGCGGGCATATGCCGCGTCGTTCATGTGACCGTTATAGTCGACCCACTCAGCGGCCACCTGGGTCGCGTAGATGTTCATTAGATGCGTCCTTTTAGGCCTTCGGCTTCCGGCCAGTATTTATGCACGACGTCGAGCAGTTCAACCAGAAAGTCATCCCGTCGCCGGTCCAGCGCCGCCACTGAACGTCCCGCCGCTTGATGCTCACACCCCTCGACGACCTTATCGATCAGTTCGTCGGTGAGCTCGGGCGCCTCCAGCTTGGTCCAGGGTAGTTTCAGCGCCGGGCCGAACTGCTCCAGCATATGGCGCATGCCTTGGTCTCCACCGGCTAAGTGGAAGGTCAGAAAGGTACCCATGAGTGGCCAGCGCAGCCCACAACCATAGACCACCGCCGCGTCGATCTCTTCGGTGGTTGCCACGCCATCGTTGACTAGGTGCAGGGCTTCCCGCCATAGCGCTTCCATCAGGCGGTCGGCGATGTGGCCCTCGATTTCGCGGCGCACCACCAGCGGGCGCATGGCAAGCGCCTGATACAGCGCCTGCGCGCTGGCAAGTTGCTCGGGCTGGGTGTCTTCGCCCCCCACCAGCTCCACCAGCGGCAGTAAATAGACCGGGTTAAAGGGATGCGCAACGATCACGCGCCCAGGCGCTTGCTGGCAGTGCTGCTGCAGGTCGGTGGGCTTAAACCCTGAGGTAGACGAGCCAATGATGACGTCGGGTGCGGCAGCGGCATCAATGGCCGCCAGAATCTCTTGCTTGAGGGTCAGGCGCTCGGGGACGTTTTCCTGAATCAGGCCAGCGCCATCCACGGCTTTTTCAATCGTATCCGCAAAGGTTAACCGTTCTGTGCTGGCTTCGGGTGCTAGCCCTAACTGGGTCAGCGATGGCCAGGCGTTATCGATAAACGCGCGTGTGCGGGCAGGGGCGTTCGGGTCTGGGTCGAAAGCAACGACGTTCCAGCCCTGGGCGAGGGCGCGGGCAATCCAGCCATTGCCGATCACGCCGGTTCCAATCACGGCCAAGCGGTTCATTGGTCACCTCCTGCGTTGTTACCCATGACGTTGCCGGACACCGGGTCGCGAAGTTTCAGGTGCTCGCGGGTTTCGGCAGGCGTCATCACACGGGCGCCGAGATTCTCAATTAGAGTCGAGGCTTTCTCCACCAGCTGGCCGTTGTTGGCCAGTACGCCTTTCTCCAGAAACAGGTTGTCTTCCAGTCCGACCCGAGCGTGCCCGCCCAGCAATACCGCCTGCGCCACCATGGGCATTTGGTGGCGACCAATGCCGAAGGCGGCCCAGTTGGCGTTGCTGGGTAGTTTGTTGCGCATGGCCAGCATGGTCTCGGTGTCGGCTTCGGCGCCCCAGGGAATGCCCAGACAGAGCTGATAAAGCGGGTCGCCGTCGATTAAGCCTTCTTGCTCGAGTTGGCGGGCAAACCAGACGTGGCCCAGGTCAAAGCACTCAAGCTCCGGCTTGACGCCTGCCGCCTGCACAAGGCGAGCGTGTTCGCGCAGCCAGTCGGCGGGGTTCACGTAGACCATGTCGCCAAAGTTGAGGCTGCCGCAATCCAGCGTGCAGAGCTCGGGCAGCAGCTCGCCGACCGGCGCATGGCGTTCGACAGGCGTTTGAATATCGGTGCCCGGGCCGCCGCGGGTAGGATCGTTTACATCAGGTATCCAGTCGCCGCCGCCGCCTGCGGTGATGTTCATGACAATATCCACATCCGCTTCGCGAACACGTTTCATCACTTCGCGGAAATGGTCGGTCGAATGGCTGACGCCGCCGGTTTCCGGGTCGCGCACGTGGATATGCGCGATGCTGGCCCCAGCGCGTGCGGCTTCAATGCAGGAGGCCGCGATGGCCTTGGGCGTAACGGGCACGTTGGGGTTCTTGGCGGTGGTATCTCCCGCGCCGGTAACGGCACAGGTGAGGATGACATGGCGGTTCATGGCGTGTTCTCCAGCAAGCAGTTTATTCGCCGACCAGTGTGTCGTGATGAGCAGACAGAAGTTGTCACAAAGCGTCATTCACTATACATAATATGCTGTCCCATGCCTCCAGCCCCGACTTCTGTCAGCGCATCGCCTTTGATGGCCCGTGTGGGAGGGCGAAAAGGGGTGATGATCAACGACCAAAGTATAAGCAAATAGGGCTTTCTCCTTTCTGAACCAACTACCATACTAGTCCTATCAGAGGCGGTCGCGACTTGCCTCGCCGCTTTGGATTAGGACCCGTTGCTATGCATACGACATTACAGACGCTATGGCAGGAAACGCTTGAGACGGACTCTGTCCGCCAGCGGCTATTTCAGGTGCTGAGGCAGTCGATTATCCAGATGGTACTGGCCCCGGGGCAGGCGCTATCGGAAAAGGAGCTTGCGGAGACGTTCATGGTCAGCCGCCAGCCAGTAAGGGAAGCCTTCATCCGGCTGTCAGAAGCCGGACTGGTGGAGGTGAGGCCGCAGCGCGGTACCTATGTCGTCAAGATATCCCAGCGGGCGGTGCTCGAGGCGCGCTTTGTCCGTGAAGCGCTGGAAGTGGCGATTGTCAAACAGGCCGCTGAACAAGGCCTCGATACCACCACCTTGACGGATCTGCATGATTTATTGGCGCGTCAGCGGCGCTGTGTCGAGCCGAATGATTACGATCGGTTCTATCGCCTCGATGAAGCTTTTCACCGAACCCTGTCGCTTGGCGTCAAGCAGCAGGCCGCCTGGAAAGTGATTGAAGAGGTCAGGGCGCAGCTTGACCGCGTCCGCTATCTCAGCGTGCCCGAGAGCACGCCGCTCTCACGGCTCGTCGATCAGCATACCCGCATTGTGGCGGCCATTGAGGCGCGCGATGCCGCAATGGCCGAGCAGGCGATGTCAGTGCACTTGCGTGAGATTCTGGTCTCGATGCCGGATCTGATTCGCCGCTTCCCCGACCTGTTCGACGTACAAGACAAACAGCCAAAGATGCAGGAGGCGATTCAATGAAGATCGAGCGTGCGTACACCATTGTGACCTCGCCGGGGCGCAACTTTGTGACGCTGAAAATCGTGACCGATCAGGGCGAGTACGGCATTGGTGATGCGACGCTCAATGGTCGTGAAATGGCCGTTGTCGCTTATCTCGAAGAGCACGTGATTCCTGCGTTGATCGGGCGCGACCCTCAACGAATTGAAGATATCTGGCACTTTCTCTACCGCGGCGCTTACTGGCGGCGTGGGCCCGTCACCATGACGGCCATTGCCGCCGTCGATATGGCGCTATGGGATATCAAGGCCAAGCTGGCCGACATGCCGCTGTATCAACTGTTGGGCGGCAAGAGCCGTGACCGGGTGATGGTCTACGGGCATGCCACCGGCCGCGATATCGATGCCTGTCTGGAAGAGGTCGCCCGCCATGTGGACGAAGGCTATAAAGCCGTTCGCGTTCAGGCGGGGGTGCCGGGCATTGCCAGCATCTACGGCGTCGCCAAAAAAGACGGTGAACCCTACGAGCCCGCCGATGCCGACGTGCCCGCCGAACACGTTTGGAGTACCAGCAAATACCTCAATCATGTGCCCAAGCTGTTCGCCGCCGTGCGTGAGCGCTTCGGCGATGACTTGCACGTGCTGCACGATGTACATCACCGCCTGACGCCCATCGAGGCGGCCCGTCTAGGCAAGGACGTGGAGCCCTACCGCCTCTTCTGGCTCGAGGACTGCGTACCGGCTGAAAACCAGGAGGCGTTCGGCCTTATCCGCCAACACACCACCACACCGCTGGCGGTGGGCGAAGTATTCAACAGCCTGTTTGACGCCAAGGCGCTGATCGAAAATCAATGGATCGACTATATCCGCGCCACCCTGACCCACGCCGGGGGAATCACCCATGTGCGCCGGATCGCCGATCTGGCCGGTCTTTATCACGTGCGTACCGGCTTTCACGGACCAACGGATCTTTCCCCGGTCTGCCTGGGAGCCGCGATTCATTTTGACACCTGGGTGCCCAACTTCGGCATTCAGGAATACATGCCGCATACCCAGGCGACGGATGAGGTATTCCCCCACGATTATCGCTTTGAGGATGGTCATTTCATCGTCGGCGAAACGCCGGGGCACGGCGTCGATATCGACGAACAGCTAGCCAAGCAATATCCCTATAAGCGCGCCAGCCTGCCGGTTAACCGGCTGGAAGACGGCACACTATGGCATTGGTGAATTCCTGGTAAAGGTAAGGAGATTGAAATCCATGAAGGCATTCCAGGTAAAGGCGCCGCACGACTATCGGGTGGCGGATGTTGAACCGCCCAGGGCTGCTCCCGGCGAAGCGCTTGTCAGGGTGGCCTTTGCCGGTATCTGCGGCTCGGACATGCACATTATCCATGGCGATAACGCCTTCGTGCGCTTTCCACGCATCACCGGCCACGAGTTTGCCGGTGTCGTGGAGTCAGTGGGGGAAGGCGGGCTCGGCGTCGCTGTTGGCGACCGCGTCTGCATCGACCCGGTCATCAACTGCGGCCAGTGCTATCCCTGCCGTATTGGCCGCCCCAATGTGTGCAGCTCGCTTGAGGTCATCGGCGTGCACCGTAACGGCGGTTTTGAAGAATTCGTCACCGTTCCCGTGGAGAACCTGCACCACCTGCCCGAACACATAGGGCTGGATGCGGCGGCGCTTGTCGAGCCTTACACCATTGCCGCCAACGTGCTTGATCGGATGCAGCCGCACCCGGGTGACCGGTTGTTGGTACTGGGGGCCGGTGTGATTGGCCTGACGATCCTGCAGATGGCGCTGGCCAAGGGGATCAAGGACGTCATCGTCACCGACGTTATTAACGAACGCTTGGCGGCGGCAACACAGCTTGGGGCGACGCAGGTTTTCAACAGCCGCGAGCAGGACGTGGAAAAAGCGCTGCTTGCCTTGACCCAGGGCGAAGGCGTACCGCTGATTGCCGATGCGGCCTGCGTGCCGGCGCTGCTGCCGCAAATGCTGCGGCTGGCGTCGCCGGCAGGGCGCATTGGCCTGCTGGGCTTTAGCGTTGAGCCCAGCGAGTTAGTGCAACTGGAGGTGATCAAGAAAGAGCTGACCCTGGTCGGGTCGCGACTTAACAACCGTAAGTTTCCGGAGGTGCTCGAGCTCATGGCAAGCGGGCAGTTGGATCCGTTGGCGCTGGTCAGCCATCGGTTACCGTTAAGTGACATGCCCGGCGCTATCGACATGCTTGATCACCGACCAGAAGAGGCCCGCAAGGTGCTGATTCAGATCGGTGCTTGAGGGTAACCACGCCAACCCACGCGCGTTTAACAATCAACAATACAGTGTGCAGGAGAAAGACAATGATTAAACAACTTATCACCAGCGCCGTACTGGGCGCCGCCCTGGTCGGCAGCCATTCGGTAATGGCGGCCGACATCACCCTGAAGTTTGGCCATCTGGCGAACGAGGAGAACATCTGGCACCAGGCCGCCGAGAAGTTCAAGGAAGAGGTCGAAGCGAACTCCGACGGGCAGATCGAGGTGCGCCTCTACCCGAGTGAGCAGCTCGGCAACGAAATGGACGTGATCAACAGCATCCAGTTGGGCACCGCGGACATGACGATCACCGGGGAAAGCCTGCAGAACTGGGCGCCCAAGGCTGCCATGATGGCGGTGCCCTATGCGTTCAGGGATTCTGAGCATCTGCACGCCGCGGTAAACGGTGAGGTGGGTGCCGAAATCGAGGAGCAGATCACCGAGAAGACCAATCTGGTGCCGCTGGCCTGGTTCGAACGCGGTCCCCGTGAGCTGACCTCCAATCGACCCATCCGTTCGCCCGATGAGCTGGATGGCCTGCGCCTGCGCGTGCCTAACGTACCGCTGTTTGTCGATACGTGGGAGGCGCTGGGTGCACGTCCCACCCCAATGGCGTTCAGCGAAGTGTTCACTGCCCTTCAGCAAAACACGCTGGAAGGCCAGGAAAACCCGCTGAGCCTGATTGAAAGCGCCAGCTTCAATGAGGTGCAGGACTACGTGAACATGACTGGGCACGTGCGTAGCTGGATCTATGTGGTGATTGGCCGTGATCAGTTGGAGAGCATGCCCGAAGAGCTTCAGCAGGTCGTGCTTGATGCGGCTCAAACCATGCAAACGTACCAGGCCGAGCTGTTTGAAGACGACCAGGCGCGCCTTGAAGAGGCCCTGCAGGAGCGCGGCATGGAATTCGTCGACGTCGATGTCGATGCCTTTGCCGAGAAGGCGCGTCCTGCGGTGCTCGAAGCACTCACCGACGAGCAGCGTGAACTCTTCGACGCCATCCAGGATTTGTAAGGTCGTGGATAAGGCGCTTGAAGTGCATGGCTGATGAGGATGGGCCGGCAGCTCGCCGGCCCATCGTCTGAAGGCACAGGCAGTTTGCCTATGAGGATACGGTTATGAACTCGGATCACAAAGCGCTGGAACAGCAAGCGTTGGAAAGTCTGGATTCAATGTCGGCAGTGCCTAAGCTGCAAGGTTTTATCGGGCGCCTGATCGGCTGGGTAGATACCTGCTTTCTGACCCTGGCCGTCGGAGCGCTTGTTGCGATTGCCGTTACGGTGCTGCTGCAAATTTGTTCGCGGCTTTTTTTGCCGTTCTCCATTGCCTGGACGGAAGAGCTATCCCGTTACCTGTTCATTTACATGGTGGCCTTATCGGTCGGCGTGGTGCTGCGCCAGCACCGCAACATCAGCGTCGAGCTTTTTCATCACCTGTTGGGTTTACGCATGAAAGCAGCGATTCACGTCGTGATTTGCTTTTTGATTGGCCTGTTTGCGTTTTTGGTGCTGCCCTACGCCTGGCAATTCGCTCAAAATGGCACCTGGCAAACGTCGCCCACGCTGCATATTCCCATGCTGTACATCTTCTTTTCGACGGTCGTCACCTTTGCGCTACTCCTGGTTTACAGCTTGCTCGGGTGTATCGAGGGACTGATCGCTCTCTGCCGCTCCTCAGCCTCCCATGAACAGGAGTCGTAAGCATGGACGTCATTATTCTCTTTAGCGTTTTCCTGGGGCTGCTACTGGTGGGGATACCGATTGCGTTCTCCCTGGGGCTGGCCTCGCTTTCCTACCTGTTGCTTGCGGACATTTCGCTGACCATCGTGCCGCAGCGTATGTATGCGGGCATCGATACCTTTGTGCTGCTGTGTATTCCCGGTTTTGTGCTGGCCGGTAATCTGATGAACGTGGGCAATATCACGGAACACATCGTGCGCTTTGCCAACGCCCTGTTAGGCCATATTCGCGGTGGACTGGGGCTGGCCAATGTGGGCGGCTCAATGATTTTTGGCGGTATCTCCGGCACCGCCGTGGCCGATTCCGCCAGTATCGGTTCGGTGATGATTCCCGGCATGGCGCGCTCCGGCTACGACAAACCCTTTGCTGCCGCGGTAACAGCCGCGTCCTCGACCATCGGCCCCATCATCCCCCCCAGCGTGCCGATGATCATAGCCGGTTCGCTGAGTGGAATTTCGGTCGGGCGCATGTTCCTGGCAGGCGCGGTGCCCGGGCTGCTACTGGGCCTTGCCATGATGATCACGGTGTATATCCTGGCCGTTCGCCGCGGCTACCCCAAAGAGGAACGGGTGCCTTTCCTGCAGTTGCTTCGCGAAGCAAGGACAGCCTTCTGGGCGCTGCTGATGACGGTGATCATTCTTTACGGCATCATCGGCGGCTTTTTTACGCCCACCGAAGCCTCCATCGTTGCCAGCCTGTATGCCTTGGTCGTCGGCATGTATGTCTATAAAGGCCTGACCTGGAAAAAGCTCCCCGCGATCTTGTCGGACACCGTTTTAACCTCCTCGGCACTGTTGCTGATGGTGGGGTTGGCGAATCTGTTCGGCTGGATTCTCACCAGCGAGCAGATTCCCCAGATGATTGCCTCACTGATTCTCTCGATCAGTGACAATCCCCTGATCGTGCTGCTTATTCTCAATCTTATCCTGTTGTTTGTCGGCGCCTTTATGGAAACCATCGCCGCGCTGATCATTCTTTTCCCTGCCCTGGTGGGGGTCGCCACTGGCGTCGGTGTCGATCCGGTTCACTTTGCGGTGATCGCGGTGTTGAACCTGATGATTGGGCTGACCACGCCGCCGGTCGGGGTGTGTCTGTTCGTGGTGGCGGGGATTGGCAAGCTGCCGATGCTGACGGTGGCGAGGGCCATTGTGCCGTTCTTGCTCTGCAATCTGGCGGTGCTGATGCTGGTGACCTACGTGCCGGCAATTTCGCTCTGGCTACCTAACCTGCTGATGGGAGAGTAACCAAGATGGATCTGCAACGTATTGAAGCCTCAGCAAAAAGCGGCCAAATCGGGGTGGTCCATCTGGGCCTGGGCGCTTTCCACCGCGCCCATCAGGCCGTGTATCTGGAGCGCTATCGCCAACGCAGCGGCGATAGTGCGTGGGGCGTCTGCAGCGCGAATTTACGCTCGAGCTTTGATCTGGTCGACGGGCTGCGCGCGGCACAGCATCGCTATCACGTGGCCGAGTACACCGACAGCGAAACCCTGACGCTGCGGGACATCGGCGTGATCGAAGAGGCATTGTTTTCGGGCCGTGATGCGGCGGGCCACTGGGGGCGTGATCGGGAAGCGCTGCTGGCGCGGATGGCCGCTGCCGAGACGCGTCTTGTCACCCTGACGGTGACCGAGAAGGGCTACTTTTTGAACCCGGCGAGCGGTGAATTGATGCGTGATGACGCGATGATCGTCGGCGATATTGCCGCGCCTCAGCAGCCGCGTACGGCACCGGGATTGCTGGTGGAGGCGCTAGCTCGGCGGCGAGACGCTGGCATTACCCCCTTCACCGTGCTGTCCTGCGACAACATGCCGGATAACGGCAAGCGAACCCGCCAGGCAGTGGTGCAACTGGCCGAACAGAGTGACACTGCCCTGGCTGGCTGGATCGCCGATGAGGTGGCGTTTCCCTGCAGCATGGTGGATCGCATCGTGCCTGCCATGACCGACGCTGACTTCGAGCGTTTAGCGGCGCTGGGCGTTACCGATTCAAACGCGGTGGTGTGTGAAGCATTCACCCAGTGGGTGGTTGAAGATAACTTTCCGCTGGGGCGGCCGGATTGGGAAGCCGATGGCGTCGAGATGGTCACCGACGTGGCGCCGTTTGAAACCATGAAGCTGCGCATGCTCAACGGCAGTCATTCCCTGCTGGCGTATCTGGGCGCGTTAGCAGGGATTGAAACGGTGTTTGACGGTGTCAATCACGTCGGACTGCGTGCTGCCTTGCGCCGCTATATGGGCGAGGAGGCGGCGCCGACGCTTGAGATGCCTGAGAGCATCGACCTGGACGCCTACGCGGACTCGCTATTGGCCCGTTTTGCCAACGACAGCCTGCGTCATCGCCTGCACCAGATCGCCATGGACGGCAGCCAAAAGCTTCCACAGCGCTGGCTCTCCGGTGCGCTGAAGCGCAGTAAGGCAGGGCAGCCATCGCCGTGCGTGGCGCTGGGCATGGCGGCGTGGATTCGCTATACCTCGGGTAAGGATCTGATGGGCAATCGCCACACCGTTGACGACCCTCTTGCCCAGCGCTTCCAGTCGATACATCAGGCGCAGGGTAGTGATGCCGGCACGCTGGTGGCGGCGTATCTGGCCATGGACGATGTGGTGCCAAGCGAACTGGCAACGGATAAGACGTTTGCCCAGGCTGTGGTGACTGCGTACCAGACGTTGATCCAAGATGGTCTGGAGGGGGCGCTTGCAGCGCTGACGCATAGTTAGAGGCTAACAAAAAAAGGAGATCACCATGGAACACACCTGGCGCTGGTTTGGCCCGAATGATGCGATTCGCCTGGACGAGATTCGACAGACAGGCGCCACCGGCATCGTGACCGCACTGCATGAGGTGCCCAACGATCAGGTCTGGTCGGTTGAGGCTATCCGTGAGCGTCAGCGGATGATCGAAGCGGCTGGCCTGACGTGGTCGGTGGTGGAGAGCGTGCCGGTCCATGAGGCGATCAAGAAAGGCCTGCCCGAACGCGATGCGCTGATCGCCACCTACTGCCAGACGCTACGCAATCTGGCGGCGTGCGGTATCGATACCGTTTGCTACAACTTCATGCCGGTGCTGGACTGGACGCGTACCGACCTGGCTTACGCCTTACCCGATGGCGCCTTGGCGCTGCGATTCGACCAGCTGGCGTTTGCGGCCTTTGATCTTTATCTGCTTCAGCGCCCCGGCGCCGACGCGGAATACAGCGCTGAAGAGAAAAAAAAGGCGTACCGCTATCTCGAAGGGATGGATAGCGCTAGCCGTGACCAATTAGTCAATACGTTGATCGCCGGGCTGCCAGGGGCTGAGGAGCACTACACCCTCGCGCAGTTCCGTGGCGTACTAGCAGCGTACGCCGAGATCGATGCCGCCAGGTTACGCGAGCACCTTGGCTATTTTCTGCAGGCGGTGATTCCGGTAGCGGAAGAGGTAGGCATACGCATGGCCATCCACCCGGATGACCCGCCCCGGCCACTGCTGGGGCTGCCACGGGTGGTCTCGACGCGTGAAGATGCCCAGTGGATAGTGGATTGTATGCCCAGCCCCGCCAATGGTGTGACGCTTTGCACGGGTTCTTACGGCGTTCGACAAGACAATGATTTGGTGGCCATGACCCGCCACTTCGCCCCGCATATTCACTTCATTCATTTACGTGCCACCCGGCGCGAAGCTGAGAACCTCTCTTTCCACGAGGCCCCGCATCTGGCAGGCGATGTGGATATGGTGGGGGTGATACACGCCCTGGTCGACGAAGAGCGGCGCCGCGAGCGTGAGGGCGGGGCGCGTTTACCGCTACGCCCTGACCATGGCCATCAAATCCTCGACGACCGGCAGCGCAATACGGCGCCCGGTTACTCACTGTATGGGCGCATGCGCGGCCTGGCCGAACTGCGCGGGGTGGAGCTGGCCGTGCGGCAGTTGAGCGAGAGCACGTCGCGACCGTCTGGAAGCTAAAAGCGCGCTGACGCCCGGCTTTTAACGGGCGAGCCAGCCGCCGTCCACGGCCAGGGTGTGGCCATGCACGTAGCGGGCGGCGTCGGAGCATAGATATATGGCCGCACCGGCCAGATCCTCCGGGGTGCCCCAGCGCCCGGCGGGAATGCGGCCGAGTATTTCATCATGGCGCTTGGGATCGTCGCGCAGCGCTTGGGTGTTATCGGTGGCCATATACCCTGGGGCGATGGCGTTGACGTTGATGTCGTGCGCGGCCCACTCGTTGGCCAGCAGGCGGGTTAGGCCTACGATGCCGCTTTTGCTGGCGGTGTAAGAGGGGACTCGAATACCGCCTTGAAACGAGAGCAGCGAAGCGATATTGACGATCTTGCCCGGTGCCTTGCGTTCAATGAGGTGCTTGGCAACCTCCTGTGCCAGAAAGAACGCCGCCTTCAGGTTGACGTCGATCACCGCATCCCAGTCCTCCTCGGAGAACTCGAGGGCCGGCGCCCGACGAATGATGCCCGCATTATTGACCAGGATATCCAGCTTGCCCGCCTGCGAGACCGCGCGCTCGACAATATCGACCGGCGCGTCCTGGCCGAGCTCGGCTTCGACAGCATAAAAGCGCTGCCCCAGGGCCTCGACGTGCCGACGGGTCTCCTCCGCCGGGCGACGGCTAACACCGACAATGTCGGCGCCCGCCTCGGCGAGCGCCAGGGCAATCCCCTGGCCCAAGCCTTTGTTGCAGCCGGTGACCATGGCCACCTGGCCTTGCAGTGAAAATAACCTCATCGATGTCTCCTTAACGTTATGCTGAGCCCATTATCGCTATACGGCTGCTTTCTGGCTTAACCGAGCTGGGCAATAGCCGCGGGTAGTTCATCGGCGTGGTGAATGCCGATAGCGCCTTCGGGGGTGGTCTCTTCGTCCGGGAAGTGGTTGAGATGTATTACCTGCATGCCCGCTGCCAAGCCGGCTTCCACGCCCACTGCCGCGTCATCAATCACAATACAGGCATGGGGTTCATAGCCCATGGCAGCCGCTGCCTTGAGGAACAGTTCAGGGTCGGGTTTCCATACGTTGTGGGTGTAAGCGCTGAATAATTTACCTGCAAAGTGGTGCCCCAATTGGGTGCTATCCAGCGCACAGCGGATTTTGCGCTCGGGGCCATTGGAAACCACGGCCATGGCATGATGGCTTAGCTGGTCAAGTGCGGCGGGTATGCCCGGGATTGCCACCAGCTCGCTTCGCATGCGGGCCTCCATTCGTGCTCGCATGCCCGCCTCAAGCTGTGTGAAAGCGTCTTCTTCCAACGCCTGAAAACGCGCTTCCAGTGTTTGCACGATGGTCTGGAAACGTACGCCGCGAAACTCATCCATATATTGTCGCGCGGAGAATGGCAGGCCGAATTCGGGGAGAATAGCGCCCATGACGTCGGCGAGCAGTATCTCGCTGTCGACCAGAGTGCCATCGCAGTCGAATAGTAAGCACCGCAAAGCGGATGACTGGGCAACGCTCATTTCCACAGTTCCTCATTCACCAGGCTGATGGGTCGCTCACCCTGCAGTGCCAGACGAATATTATCGACCGCCCGTTGGGCCATGGCGTCGCGGGTTTCGTGGGTGGCAGAACCAATATGGGGTAGGGCGACCACATTGGGCATCTTCGGCAACGGCGACGATGCCGGCAGCGGCTCCTGCTCGAAAACGTCCAGCCCTGCCGCGTGGATGACGCCGTTTTCCAGGGCGTGTATCAAGGCGTTTTCATCGACCACCTTGCCCCGGGCGATATTGATGAAAATGCCCGAAGGCTTCATCTGGGCGAATTCCTGGGCGCCGATCAACCGCTCGGTGTCGGCGGTGAGGGGCACCGTGACACATACGAAATCGGCCTCGGCCAGCAGTTCGTCGAGCTCGCGGCGCTGGGCGCCCAGTTCTTTTTCCAGCGCGGGCTTGGGCGAGGCGTTGGAGTAAAGCACCTGCATGCCAAAACCCAAAGCCCCACGCCTGGCGACGGCCTGACCAATGCGGCCGAAGCCGACCATACCCAGGGTCTTGCCATGTATATCGCTACCGAACCGATCGGGACCGATGCTTGCCTGCCAGTGTCCGGCTTTCACCCACTCAGCTAATTCAACGGCGCGCCTGGCCGTGGCCATGATCAGGGTAAAGCCTGTGTCGGCGGTGGTTTCGGTAAGTACGTCGGGGGTGTTGCACAGCATAATGCCGCGCCGGGTCAGTTCCTCAACCGGGATGTTGTCGTAGCCCACCGAGATGGTCGCGATGACTTCCAGCTCGGGCGCGGCGTCCAATAGTGTCGGGGTAATCGCCAGGCCGGAACCGATGATGCCTTGCGCGCCCGCCAGTACCGCGCGATTTTCAGGCGCATCCAGCGCGGTGGGTTTTGGCAGTACGTCCACCTTGAACAAGTCGTTGAGTGTGTCGAGCTGAGCGTCGCTGAGTCGTCCTTGAACTACCAAACGTTTCTTCACGGTTATCTCCTTAATAGTGTCGCTGAGCGTTATGCATTGGATTGGTCGGCTTCAAGCGCCTGGAGTTGCTGACGATTGGGTAGCCCTTCCATATCCCCCACCACCTGAACGGCCTGGGCGCCCACCAGGTTGCCCCGGTTGAGTGCTTGCTTAGGTGGCAGGCCATCGAGTAGCGCGCTGATCAACCCCACGGCGAAGCCGTCACCGGCGCCGACCGTATCAACCACCTTGGCCACAGGCTGACCCGGCACGGTAAAACTCTCCAGTTTGCCGGTTAGCATCCCACGATAGTAGCTGCCTTCTGGCCCCAGTTTAATCACCACCGCCTTGGCGCCGCGCGCCAGGTAAGCGTCGGCAATGACGTCCGGGGTCTCCTGTTGGGTCAGTAAACGCCCTTCGGCAAGGCCGGGGAGTACCCAGTCGGCGTGGCTTGCAAGCTCATTCAGGGTGTCGCGCATGGCGTCTTCGCTCGGCCAAAGCGAGGGGCGCAGGTTGGGGTCAAAGGAGATGCTGGCGCCTTGGGCACGGGCCTGCTGCATTAAATGGCGCGTTAACTGACAGGCGCTTTCAGAGAGCGCGGGGGTAATCCCGGTGGCGTGTAGATGGGTGAGCGACGAGAAGTCGATGGTTGATGCGTCGTCGACGGACAGATAACTCGCGGCACTGCCGCGGCGGAAATACTCCACGCGAGGATCGGCGCCTTCCTCGGCCCGCTCTTTGAACATCAGCCCTGTCGGGTGCTGCGTATCGGTATGGATGTAGCGGTCATCGATACCTTCAGCGCTCAAGGCGTGCTGGATAAACCGGCCGAGGCTGTCGGTACCGACACGACTCAACCAGCCAACATGAAACCCAAGGCGGGACAGTCCAATCGCCACGTTATTGTCGGCACCGGCCAGCCGGCGATGGAAGTGCTCGATCGCCGATAGGTCACCTTGGGCATCGGCAATGAACATGGCCATTGCTTCACCGAAAGTGAGCACTTGAGGGGAAGAAGAGCGCCTGTTTTCCATGGGAATAGCCTCTAGCAAGTGGAATAGGTAACGATCACGGAGCGGTACTGCCGCGGACGAGTAACTGAGGTGAATGACGGCTGTGAAAAGCCAGCGGCGTAGCGCGTCGCTCAAGTTGGTTAACCAGACAGACGACGGCATCACGGCCGATGCTGTCGGTGGGCTGGGCCAGCGTGGTAATGCCCGGTGTCATCAGTTCGCACCATTCGAGTTCGTCGATGCCCATTAACCCCACGGGGCCCATCGAGACGCCGAGCTGCTTGAAACATCGCGCCATGGCGAGCGTGGCGTTGCCATTGGCACACAGAACCGCGCAATGGCCGGGCGCATGTTCAACGAACGAGGCCAAGCCTGCACAGGGCGTGTCGATGTCCTGGCGGCTTAGCATTAGCGTCTGGCTCTTGAGTCCCATTGCGTCTGCCTGTTGCTGAAAACGCTCCAGCCTCATCTGGCGAGTGCTGGTGTGCTCGGGCGTTTCGCTGACATACAGAATCGAGCGATAGCCCTGCTGCGCCAGGTGCGCCAGGGCCATATCGATCGCCAGGGCATTGTCGAGACCGATCACCTCAGCGTTGAGATGGCGGATGTCACGATCGAGCAGGACCAGGGGCACGCCGCTTTCCAGCAATGCCTGCCCCGGCTGCCCGACGGCATTGATAATCAGCCCTTCGACCTGATAGGCAGCGAGCGTCGCCAGGTGGTGTTGTTCAAGTACGGGGTCGTTATCGGTATTGCAGACGATCAACGAGTAGCCGAAGTCGCGGCATGCGAGCTCCACGCCATGCATTACGGCCACCGAAAAAGGGTTGCGTATATCCGCCACCATCATCCCCAGCAGGCGGGAGCCGCCGCCTTTTAGCCCCCGGGCCATCTGGTTGGGATGATAGCCCAATGCCGCCGCAGCCTCGGCAACACGATGCTGCAGAGATTGAGAAAGCTTGTCGCGTTCGGGCCCAAAGAAGCGTGAAACACTTGATTTGGATGTGCCCGCTAGCTTGGCAACTTCGATCAAGGTGGCTCGAGTAGGCGGCGAGGGCATAGGTGTCGGTGCGCTGTAATTAAAATGGGAACGTTCCCAACGCTAGCCGGTTTCTATGCGAAAGGCAATGCCAAATGAGTGGAGCGGTTGGTGTTGTAAGCATGTCGGCGACCGTTCCATTAATGTGGCTAATGTCTGCAACGTGCAGAGGTAGGTGGCATTTAGTTTATCCATCTAAAGCTCCTGCCTATCATCCCCACCTTCATATTATCGACTAAGCTGGAGTTAAATAGCTGATTCCTTTTAGGGGTGGCATAACGGTCAAGACGATTGTGGGTTGTCAAGCACCGAAGGAGCTTTCATAAGTGGAATTCAAGGATTACTACCAAGTGCTTGGGGTAGAAAAGGCCGCGACGGCCGAGGAAATCAAGAAAGCCTACCGCAAGTTAGCGCGTAAGTTTCATCCTGATGTCAGCAAAGAGCCTGAAGCGGAACAGCGCATGCAAGAGGTTAATGAAGCTAAAGCGGTGTTGACAGATCCAGAGAAACGCTTCGCTTATGATCAGCTTGCCGAGCAGTACCATTCTGGGCAGGACTTCCAGCCACCTCCTGACTGGGATTCGGGCTTTGAATTTAGAGGGCGCGGCTTCGAAGAAGCCGATCTAGGTGAGTTCAGCGACTTTTTTGCCAACCTGTTTGGGCAAGGGGGCCGTACAGACCGAGGTAAACGCAGTTATCAGATGCGCGGTGAGGACCGTCATGCCAAGATCAGCATCGACCTGAAGGATGCTTTCTACGGCGCCAACCGGGCAATTACCCTGCAAGTGCCACAGGTCGATGCCCAAGGCCGCGTTGTCTCCCGAGAGCACACCCTTAACGTACGGATACCAAAGGGTATTAAAGCGGGCCAGCATATTCGCCTCTCGGGGCAAGGCAGTCCCGGAGTTGGAGGTGGTTCGGCAGGTGACCTGTACTTGGAAATACACTTTACACCGGATTTGCGTTATCGAGTCGAGGGAAGAGATGTATACCAAAAGGTGCCGGTTACGCCTTGGGAAGCCGCACTTGGCGCCAGTATCGAAACCCTGACTCCTTCAGGGTTGATTAAACTCAAGGTGCCAGCTGGGTCAAAGACGGGGCGTCGATTGCGCCTGAAGGGGCGTGGTATTCCAGGGCTGGAGCCGGGCGACCTTTATGTGGAGCTCGAGGTGGTGCTACCCCCAGCCGATACCGACAAGGCTCGAGAACTGTACCAAACCATGGCGCAAGAACTGGCATTCGATCCACGCCAACGAAAGGGAGGCTAGAAGATGGCTCAGCAGCGTATCGTTAGCGGCGAACTGATCGATGAGGCGACTCTAACCGTCGAGGATTTAGCGCGAGCCTGCTCGGTAGAAGCTGGTTGGGTCGTTGAGCGCATTGAAAGCGGTCTGTTGGCCGATGGGTCACCCTATGTGGCGAGTTGGCGGTTTACAAGCCGAGACCTGACCCGTGCTCGACGGATGAGCCGGTTAGAGCGTGACTTCGAAGCCGCTCCCGAACTTGCCGCCCTGGCGACGGATCTGATTGAGGAGAACCAGCGCCTAAGGGATCGGCTGCGGGCTGCAGGTCTTGTTGATGATTAGTTCTGCTCACGCGATAAAGCATTCACTGGGCCGCAAGTGCATTGGTCGTCGGCGAGGAAACTAAATCTATGACACATATAGAGCCCCATCGGTCTCATCGTACGGGGTGGTTGCGAGCTGCCGTATTGGGCGCGAATGATGGCATTGTCTCAACCAGTAGCCTCATTCTTGGGGTCGCGGCGGCCAATACAACGCAGAACGATATCTTGTTAGCTGGCATTGCAGGGCTGGTGGCCGGTGCCATGTCGATGGCGGCTGGGGAGTATGTTTCGGTCAGTTCACAGTCCGACACTGAAAATGCTGATCTTGAAATCGAGAGAAAATCATTGGATGAAGATTACGAAGACGAGCAAGCAGAGCTCGGCGCCATCTACGAAGCCCGTGGCCTTACACCGGATTTAGCAAGCCAGGTTGCCCATCAATTGATGAAAAACGATGCGCTCGGCGCTCATGCAAGAGATGACATTGGGTTAGCTGGCAGCGGACAAGCAAAACCGCTTCAGGCCGCACTTTCATCGGCTTCTACCTTCACCATCGGCGCTCTGTTCCCTTTATTGGTGGCTTGGTGGGCGCCGCACGAGCAATTGATTATATTGGTGGCGTTGTTCTCGTTACTTTTTCTAGCTTTTTTGGGTGCTATAGCTGCATGCGTTGGTGGGGCGCCCATAGTAAAAGGTGCATGGCGTGTGATGTTCTGGGGGGCCCTCGCAATGGCCTTAACAGCGGCTATAGGACGCCTGTTTGGAATTGTGGCATAAAAAATTCCTTTTACACGTCGGCGCAATTTCTACAACGTGTGGTATGGGGTAAAGCCTCAATACGATTAGGAGCGATCTTCCTGCCACACTCTTCGCAAGAGTCACCTACCCGAGCATCAATGCGTGCCAGGGCGCGTTTGATCAGGGCCAGTTCCTCCTCGGCTTCAGCCTCCAGTCGCGCGATCACCTCATCGTTGTGGATTTCAATCGCCTGCTCATCAAGATCCTTATCCAGAGCGCCGTTGACACGGTGGCGATGATCTTCATAGCGCTTTACGCGGGCCAGAAGTTCAGCCTTCAGAGCTTCCAGCCTTGCTTTTCTGTCTTGCATGGTTGCCTATAAGCCCCCGTCTGCTCTCATAGTTCAGACCAAATGCGCTCTCTAAAATCGTCGCTGAGCTCAGACACCTGGCGTATTCGGTTATAGGTAGCTTCAGTCATGTCTCCCGTGATTTTGTGATAGCAGGACACCATAGAGGTTGGTGTTGGGGGGCCATCGAAACCGAGCATGCACCGTGTCAGTCTGCTATGAAGGGGAGCCACTGTTGAAATGAGGTCAAGCTCGTGACGAAATGCTTCGTTGAAGGTTTCCAGCCAAATGCGTTGCAGCTTGACGACCGAGTTAGTGGTTTCTAGCCAAGACTGATACCAGAAATCAATCAGGGTATCGTCACTGGTCGCTTTTGGGTCGGCATGCGCTTTGGTAAGCGTTGACGTTGACATTGTGTTTTCTACTCCTGTGCTAGTTTAAATATTATAGTCTTCCTTTTTTGTTTGGCAGGTTATAGGGTTGTTTGTTTTGATGTGGGTCAATTTTTTAACATTAAAGAATTTTTTTGTGGTTTTGATGTGAAGTAATTAGTTTTTTTGAGTTTTATTGATTATGTGGGTGATGCCTTGGTGTGAGTTTTTTAGTTAAAATTTATGTGCTATAAGTAATGTAAGGCTAATCCTTAAATATTAAATAGTTTCGCCATGTTTAACTTTTATTATTTATAAAATAAACATTGATGGGCGTCATGGAATGGCCTATTAGCTCTGCTTTAGGATGTCGTCAGGCCGTTGCTAGGCTCTGTCCTTAATTTATAGCGAGGTTAAAAAGTCATGGATAAGCTAACAGCACTTAATTTTTTGCCACAAGAACAACTTGTTTTGGCTTATTCGCATGAAAAAATGGAAGTAAATCGCTACCGCTGCCTAGCGCTAAGGTTCCTTCCTATTGATCCACCTGTGAGCAGGTTGATGAGCGCGATAGGTATAGAGTGCGTCCACCGTCTTGAATGGTTGAAAGAAGTGGCTACTCGAATGGATCTTTCCGCCTGTGTTGCCGAGCCGTCGTATCCAGGGGCTTCTCCGTTATTTAATATCAATAAACAACATTTTTTTGTTGTAGATGAGCTTATGGGGACTCAGCTTCTCGAGCAGGCCGAAAAAGCCGCGAAAGAGACCTTCATGTTTTTCAGTTGGTTGCTGGAAACGAATGCCACTCCAGAGCTAGATCGACCTTTTTTAGGCTTTGTAAATCAAAAGACAAATGAATTTCACGTGCTTCAAGAATGTCGCCAGCACTGGACTGCGGGCATGTCGATAGCTTTTTAAGTTTTGCTCAGACTCAAAAGCGTCAGCTATCAATGCCTGCAAGTTTTCTCACTTGCACTCGCGGGCCCGCAGCACGTATTTTTCCAGCTCCACGATCAGGTAAATGGCAAGGCTACTGATCAGGATAGCGCCCCAATGACTGAGATGGAGGCCCTCGCTTTTGAAGGTGACCTGCATAAAGGGCAGGTAAGTCCAGGCGACCTGGAGCACTACAATGGTACCGATGGAAATCCATACCGGGCGACTGCCGAAGAGGCCCTCCAGGCTGAGGGTGCTACGCAGCAGGTAGCGGCTGTTGATTAGATAGGCAGCACTACCCATTACCAGCATATTGACCGCACCGGTACGCGCCAGCATTTCACTGCCGCCGTGCAGGAGTATCCAGCCGAACATTCCAAACACGCCGAGCAGCAGTAGCAGAGAGACAAAAACCACCCGCCAGAGAAGGAACAGATCAAGCAGTGAGGCGTCGGGGTCTCGTGGCGGGCGAATCATAATATCTTTTTCGGCCCCTTCGAAGGCCAGCGCCAAGCCCAGCGTCACTGCGACGACCATGTTGACCCAAAGCGCCTGTAGGGGCGTCACCGGCAGGGTGGTCCCCGCCAGCACGGCGAGCATGATCGCCAGCCCCTGGCCGCCGTTGGTTGGCAGTAAAAAGGTAATCGTCTTGCGAATGTTGTCGTAGACCTTGCGGCCTTCACGGATGGCCCCGACGATGGTCGCGAAGTTGTCGTCGGCCAGTACCATCTCGGCGGCCTCCTTGGCAGCCTCAGTGCCCTGGATGCCCATTGCCACGCCCACGTCGGCGCGCTTCAGGGCTGGACCATCGTTGACCCCGTCGCCCGTCATGGCGCAGATACCGCCGCGGGCCTGCATTGCCTTCACCAGCCGCAGCTTGTGCTCTGGTGCGGCGCGCGCGAAGACGTCCACGTCGAGAATGATGTCCTCGAGTTCGGTATCCGACATGGCCTCTATCTCACGTCCGCTTATGGCCCGCTCGGTATGGGCAAAACCCAGCTGCCTGGCGATGGCCAATGCCGTCGCGGCGTGGTCGCCGGTGATCATCACTGGACGAATGCCAGCGGCAAGGCATTCTTTCACCGATGTGATGGCTTCTTCCCGAGGTGGGTCGAGCAGCCCCACCAGGCCCAGCAGCACCAGTCCTTCTTCGGCATGTTCATCCTCCAGGTCACGGTCGTCGTGGATCTGCTTCTCCGCCAGTGCCAAGACGCGCAAGCCGCGGGAAGAGAGTGCTTGGATACGCTCCTCCCAAAGCGCTACGTCCAGTTGGCTATGCTGGTTTCCATCGCGTACCTGATGGCACATCTCAAGTAGGCGGTCGGGTGCACCCTTAACCAGCAAAAGGCGTTCGCCGTGCGCTTCGTGGAGCGTTGCCATGTACTGGCGCTCGGATTCAAAAGGAATGGCATCATGCCTGGCGTGGTCGCTTCGCAGTGTGCTGGCCACAAGCCCGGCCTTGGCGGCGGCGACGACCAAAGCGCCTTCGGTGGGGTCGCCATGGATTCGCCAGCGACCTTCATCCTCGGCGAGCTCGGCATCATTGCAAAGCACGCCGACCTTCAGGAAATGGCGCAGTCCATGAGCTTTATCCAGGTCAATGAATCGGGACGCCGGCTTGTCTTCTTGCGTCCAGTAGAAACGACCTCGCGGGGAAAAGCCGGTGCCCTCAATGCGTATCGCACCCTCGGGTAGCCACACCGTCTCGGCGGTCATCTCATTGCGGGTCAGGGTGCCGGTCTTGTCGGAGAAGATCGTCGAGATAGAGCCCAACGTCTCTACCGCCGGAAGGCGCCGGATAATCGCGTTGCGGCGAGCCATGGTCTGCACGCCCAAGGCGAGCCCGATGGTGACGATAGCAGGCATGCCCTCGGGGATGGCTGCCACCGCCAGCCCCACAGCGGCCATGAACATGTCACCTAGTGGTTGACCATGTACCAGCAAGCCGAAAGCACCCGTGAGAATGGCGGCGACGAGAATAAACAAGGCAAGTATCTGGCCGGCGCGGTCAATCTGGCGCAGTAGCGGTGTCTTGAGTTGCTCTACATCGCGCAGCATCTCCGATATCCGGCCGATCTGGGTGTGCGCCGCAGTCTCGACGACCAGTCCGTGTGCATTGCCCTGGACGACGATGGTGCTGGCATAGGCCATACAGGTGCGATCGCCCAGGTCGGCATCATCGTCTACCGCCCCGGTCTGCTTATCTACCGGTGTGGATTCTCCAGTCAGTGAGGCTTCTTCGGTGCGAAAACGTTGCGCCGTCAACAGGCGCAGGTCGGCCGGTACTCGATCACCGCTCTCAACCAGCACAACATCTCCCGGCACCAACTCCTCGGCAGGAATGGTCAGACGCTTTCCGTCGCGCAGCACTGCGGCCTGGGGCGAGAGCATTCGGCGGATGCTATCCAGGGCTTTCTCGGCTTTGCCCTCCTGTATGAATCCGATCAGCGCGATGATCAGCACCACACAAAAAATCACGACGGCATCAATGGCGTGGCCCAGCCCCAGGCTGGCAATGGACGCCATGATCAGTACCAGCATCAGGATGTTATTGAACTGCGCAAGTAGCCGCTGCCACCAGGGGCGACCCTTGGTTTGTTCGAGCTGGTTGGGGCCATGAGTGGCTAGTCGACGCTCGGCCTCCTGAACGCTGAGGCCATCGGCTGTGCTGTCGAGTTGCTTGAGTGCTTCGCCTACCTCCAGGGCATGCCAGGCAGTGTGCTTGATGCGGTTGGGAGCAGTCATTGTTTCTCCGGCATGAGCGAGGTTTGAGGGTGCCAGATAGTAAACACGTCGCGGGCTTTAAAGCATTGATGCAGAGCAACACGTAGGGGTAATTCATGAAATTTATTTTTGGCAGAAAGCACCGTTCAAGCAAGGTAAACTAGCCATCTTTGAGACGACAACTGGCTTGAGGCATGCAGCGAATTGAAGAATTAAGCGAGGAAGGCGATCGGTACTTCGATGGCCTGGTCGACAAGTTTGCCCGCTCGCTCTACCAGGCGCCGCGGGGTGAGCTGCGCCTGGCCATGCTCGACCATTTACTGCCGCAAATGCTGGATTTGAGCCAGCAGGCGGTGCTGGACGTTGGCGGTGGGCTCGGCCAGCAAGCCGCATGGTTTGCCAAGCGAGGGCACGCCGTCACCATGACCGAGCCCTCCGCCGACATGCTGGCCTATGCGCAGCACTGGCATGCGGCGTGCGACGAACTTTCCTCGCAGGTGATCACTTATGGGCAGGCTCCGTTGCAGCAATTGGCCGATGAGCACCCCGGCCCCTGGCCGCTGATTACCTGCCATGCCGTGCTGGAATGGCTGGGCGATCCGCGCGCAGCGCTGGGGTCATTGACGGCGCTTTTGGCGCCGGGTGGGCAGTTGAGTCTGATGGTATTCAATCGTGATGCGCTGCGTTTTTCAAACGCGTTGAAGGGTAACGTGGACAAGGCGCTGAGCGACCAGTTGGAAGGGCAGGGCAAGCGCCAGCGCCTGACGCCAATCTCGCCGGTGACCCACGACCAGATAGCGCAGTGGAGTGCGGATCATCATCTGACGATCGAGTCAGTAGCCGGGATTCGTATCTTTCAGGATTATCTCCAATACCTGCCGGCCAGTGACGCCGAGCGTGACAAACTGCTGGCGCTCGAAAAGCAGTATTGCCAATACGACCCGCATTGGCGGCTGGGCCGCTACCTGCTTTATACCCTGCGCAAACCGGAGACCGTCATATGAGTGCGCAAGTACCCGCGTGCCAACTGCTTGAGCGGCAATCGCGCCAGTCACCCTTCTGGGTAGTGGGGCCGTCATTGGATCCCTGGCTGGTGGCGCAATCGGCCGGCGTGGTGAGCGCTGACCTGACCGTGCTCGACGCCTGGGCCGCTGGGGGTAAGCCGGCGCGCACCCCGTTTGAGGAGCAAGGCGGAACGCCTTTGCCCGGCGAGGTGGTGCTGTTCTGGCCCAAAGCCCATCAGTTGGGGCTTTGGTGGCTGCAGTGGCTCTGTGAGGTGCTGCCCGCTGATACCCCTCTGGAGATTGTCGGTGAGCACAACGGTGGTATCAAGCGGGTGCCCAAGGTGCTGGCAGAGCGAGGGATGGAGTGCGACAAGCTGGATAACGCTCGCCGCTGCTCGCTGTTTGCGACCCGCACGATAAAAAAGGCCGCCACGGACGATGAGTGGCAGCGCTTCGAGGCGCTGGGGCTGACGTTGATCAGCCATCCTGGTGTATTCGGCCATGGCAAAGTGGATGAAGGCACCCAACTGCTGTTGGAATGTCTGGAAAGCGGGCTGCCCCGCACTCCAAAGCGCGTGCTGGATATGGGCTGTGGCGACGGCATTATCAGCGCGTGGCTTGCCCAGCGCGGCCACCATGTCACCGCCGTGGACGTGAGTGCGTTTGCGGTTGAAGCGACTCGCCGCACGCTGAGCGTTAATGGCCTGGAGGGCCGTGTGATGCAAAGCGATGTCTATGCCGCCTTGCCGGATGAATCCTTTGACATCATCGTCAGCAATCCGCCGTTTCACCAGGAGCGCGATGTGAGCTATGGGGCAAGCCAGCGTCTGATCAGCCAGGCGCCAGACTATTTAGCGCGGAAGGGGCAGCTATTCATGGTGGCCAATGCCTTTTTGCCATACCCCGATCTGCTACAGCAGGCGTTTCAGTCGTTTCAGACGCTGGTGGATAATCGCCGGTTCAGGGTGTATCAGGCGCAAAAACATTAGCCCGCGCTGGGGGCGGTGTACTGTACGCTCGTCACGGTATAGAAGGTTTCACCGTCCGGCGTGAGCACGGTGATATCATCGCCGACTTCCTTACCCAGCAGCGCTTTCGCCATGGGGGCGTCGATGCTGATCCAGCGTTTTTTCGTATCGGTTTCATCGTGGCCGACAATGCGAATCTCGAGTGTTCCGCCTTCTTCGTCCTCAAGCTTGACGAAGGCGCCGAAAAACACCTTGTCGGTGTTGGCAGGCAGACGGTCGACCACCTGGAGTTCCTCAAGTCGCTTGGTGAGGTAACGGATGCGCGCGATAACGCGATTCAACTCTTTCTTGTTGTAGGTGTAATCGGCGTTTTCGCTGCGGTCGCCCTGGGCGGCCGCTTCGCCCACTTTCGCCGAAATTTGCGGGCGTTTTACCCGCGAGAGATGATCCAGAATACCCCGCAAGCGTGCGGCCCCCTCGGCGGTAATCAGGTTGCTTTTGGGCGCCTGGCGTGGGTCTTTTGCCGGGTCGCGCCAACGGGTCATATTGCGGCCTTTCATTGCCAACTCCCTTTTGGTTAGGCGATCCCTACTCTAACGCGATTTGCCATAGCTCGGCCAAAAGTCGCATAAATGTTTTGCGACTGGCGATTAATTCAAACGTTCGTTACATTGTTTGAGTGGCTTCATCTTGCCACCTGCACGAATCGGACAACAACAATCCAAGGAGTTGATAATGGCCCAACCCAACCTGATGCGCTATCTTGCGCTGACCGCACTTAGCACCACGCTAGCGTTCGCCTCGGTTAACGCGATGGCCTATGAAAGCGAGCTGTTCTCGCTGAAAAACCGTTGGGAACATACCGTCACCGAGATGCCCGAAAGCCAGCGAGAAGCCGCCCTCAGCGGACTGGCAGAGGAAATCAGTCAGTTGGCGGAACAGCATAGCGACCAGGCCGAGGTGTTGGTCTGGAAAGGCGTCGTGCTCGCCGCCTTCGCCCGCGAACGCGGTGGCCTCGGCGCATTGGGCGATGCTAAAGAAGCCCGCAACACGCTCGAACGCGCCATCGAAATCGACCCGGACGGCAATAACGGCTCGGCCTACGTCACCCTGGGCGCCCTATACGATCGCGTGCCCGGTGGTCTGATCAGCTTTGGCGACAGCGACACGGCGGAGGAGATGTTTCAACGTGCGCTCGAGATTCGCCCCGATGGCATCGACGTCAACTATTACTACGCGGCCTTTTTACAGGAAGAAAGCAATTCCCAGGCGGCGCGTGAGCATGCCCAGCGGGCGGTAAATGGGACCGCCCGAGAAGGCCGCCAGGCCTCTGACGAAGCCCTGCGTCGAGATGCTCAGGCGATGCTCGACGCGCTATAGCGTTCATTCGACAAATTGGCATTCCCGGTGGCAAGCATTGATAATAGGACGATTGTTACCACTGGGAGCGCCTCATGGCATCCGCCACTCGAACGCCGCTACTCGACACGCCGCCGCTAGGGCGCGACGATGTCGAGCTGCTGAAACGCGAAACGTTACACCAGGGCTTCTTTCGACTTGAGGCCCTGGAGCTGCGTCACCGGCTTTTCGAAGGCGGGTGGAGTGACGTCATGCGGCGTGAAGTTCATCATCGCTTTGATGCCGTTGGCGTGCTGCTTTACGACCCCGAACACGATACCCTGGTGCTGGTCGAGCAGTTTCGCGCCGGCGCCGTCGACGATCCGCACACCCCTTGGAAGCTCGAGCTGGTAGCCGGTCTGGTGGAAAAGGGCGAGTCGCTGGAAAGCGTGGCCCGCCGAGAAGCCCTGGAAGAAGCGGGCTGCCGCGTAGGCCGACTCACCAAGGTGCATACCTACTATCCCAGCCCCGGTGCCTGCAACGAACGGGTGACGCTCTTCTGTGGCCTGGTCAACACTCAGGGGCTCGGCGGTATTCACGGCCTTGATGAAGAACACGAAGATATTCGCGTCCATGTGGTAACTTTTCCCACCGCGTGGGAACTCTTGAGCCAGGGACGACTCGACAACGCCATGTGCTTGATTGGACTGCATTGGCTAGCGGGCCAACGCGCCTCGCTGCGCGCCGCCTCGCAGCCAGTGCCCCCACAAGGCGAAACCGACGAGGAGTGAACATGGCGAAAATGGCTTATGTCACCGATTTGAAGACGCTCCAAGCCGAGTGCAGCGCCAACTATTTGCGCCTGGTTCGCCTGGTTGGTGACTTGGAAGGCGACCAGCAACGCAACATTGCCTTGCGCAGCGATGACCAGGATTTTGGTGATTTACAGCTCAAGATTCTGCAAAATGCCCCTTACACCACCATGCTGGAAGTGTCGCAAAGCAGTCCAATGGATACGTTGTGGGAAGGCCCCAGAATGCGTGTGCATCTTTACCACGACGTACGCATGGCGGAGGTGACCGACTTCCAGCGCGAGCGCCATTTCAGGGGACGCTATCGCTATCCCAATGCGCGGATGCACCAGCCCGATGAAAAGCTTCAACTGAACCGCTTTCTTGGCGAATGGCTGGCGCATGGTTTGGCGCATGGACACACCGTCGACGTCCCGGAGCTCCCCTGATGCGCCTGGTGCAAATCACCGATGCTCACCTCTATGCCAACAAGCAGGCGCGCTCCCGGGCCGGCGTTCCCTGGCAGCATCTTGAGCGCGTTCTGGAGGCGGTCATTGCCGAGCGCCCCGACTTTGTGGTGTTGACGGGCGACGTCAGTCAGGATGAGACGGCAGCATCCTATGCGCTCGCGATGGAGGCCATGTCGCAGCTGACGTGCCCTTGGGCCTGGCTGGCCGGCAATCACGATCAGCCTTCCCTCATGCAGGCCGAGCACCCGCTGGTCGACGAAGTCGATCTATCGGCTTGGCGGCTGCTGCTGCTCCATACGCCGGTCGCGGGTGAGCCTTACGGTCGTCTTGGCCCAGAGGCGCTGGCCGTGCTTTCCACCGCCCTGGCGGCCGATGAGCGGCCGACCCTGATCGCGATGCATCACCCGCCCGTAAACGTGGGCGCGAACTGGATGGACGCCATCGGCCTGCAGGATCGCGAGGCGTTCTGGCAGGTGGTGGGTGCTTGTCCGCAGGTCAAGGTCATCGTCTTTGGTCATGCCCATCAAGCCTACGCAGAGCGCCACCTGGCAAGGGAGCATGAGGTAGCCGTGTATGGCTGCCCGGCGATATCCGATCAGTTCATGCCCGGTGCGGAACATTTCATGATCGATGAGTCGTCACGCCCCGGTTATCGTGTCGTTGACCTTAAAGGCGACCAGTGGGAAACCTGGCTTGAGCGGGTGTCGGTATAGCCGAGATGGCGGGTGTTTGATCCGATAGCTATTAAAAGCATAAAAAGATAGTTATTAATTCTTTTGGGTTATTATTGCCGAAACGTTACCCTACCCACATTCTGGCGCTCAGCGTTCTGCGCAGTGCAACAAGTTTGTTTTTGTGAGGTAGTCGGCCATGTCCCAGTTTTCCACGCGCTCAGCCGCACCGCGGCCTGAGGTGTCAGGTGCGCCCAGTGCCGCCCGCATGACGCACTTGAAACAGCTCGAAGCTGAATCGATCCATATCATCCGCGAAGTTGCCGTCGAGTTCTCCAACCCGGTGATGATGTACTCTATCGGCAAGGATTCGTCGGTGATGCTGCATCTGGCGCGCAAAGCGTTCTACCCCGGTACGCCGCCGTTCCCGCTGATGCATATCGACACCACCTGGAAATTCCGCGAGATGATCGAGTTCCGCAACCGCATGGCGCAAGAAGCGGGTATGGAGCTTATTGTTCACACCAACGAAGAAGGCCGTGCGGCGAATATCAACCCGTTTGACCACGGTAGCGCCAAGTACACCGACATCATGAAAACCCAGGCGCTCAAGCAGGCGCTTGACAAGCACGGGTTTGACGCCGCATTCGGCGGTGCACGGCGCGATGAAGAAGCATCCCGTGCCAAGGAGCGCGTTTACTCCTTCCGCGATAAATACCACCGCTGGGACCCGAAAAAACAGCGCCCGGAACTTTGGAATATCTACAACGCCAAGGTCAACAAGGGCGAGTCGATCCGCGTATTCCCGCTCTCTAACTGGACCGAGCTGGATATCTGGCAGTACATCTACCTCGAGTCGATCCCGATTGTGCCGCTGTACTTATCAGCGCCGCGCCCCGTGGTCGAGCGTGACGGCATGCAGATCATGGTCGACGACGACCGCCTACCGCTGGAGCCGGGTGAAGTACCCGAAGAGAAGTGGGTGCGCTTCAGAACCCTGGGCTGCTACCCGCTCACCGGCGCGGTGGAGTCCAAGGCCGCCACCCTGCCCGAGGTGATCCAGGAAATGTTGCTGACCAAAACCAGTGAACGCAGCGGTCGCGCCATTGACCATGATCAGGCTGGCTCGATGGAAAAGAAAAAGCGTGAGGGGTACTTTTAATGGCACACCAATCCAATTTGATTGCCGACAATATCGAGCAATATCTGCACGAACACGAAAACAAGGATCTGCTGCGTTTTATCACCTGCGGCAGTGTTGATGACGGCAAATCCACGCTGATTGGCCGGATGCTCCACGACTCCAAGATGATCTTCGAGGATCAGCTGGCGGCGATTACCCAGGCCTCCAAAACCAGCGGTACTACCGGCGATACCGTCGATCTGGCGCTGCTGGTCGATGGCCTGCAGTCGGAGCGCGAGCAGGGCATTACCATCGATGTTGCCTACCGGTTTTTCTCCACCGACAAGCGCAAGTTCATCATCGCGGATACGCCTGGGCATGAGCAGTACACCCGCAACATGGCCACCGGTGCCTCTACCGCCAGCCTGGCGGTGATCCTGATCGATGCGCGTTACGGTGTGCAGACGCAAACCCGCCGGCACAGCTTTATCGCCGACTTGTTGGGTATTCAGCATCTGGTCATCGCGGTCAACAAGATGGACCTGGTCGACTTCTCTGAGCAGCGCTTTAACGAGATCGTCGAAGAATACCGTGCCTTCGCGACCAATCTCAAAGCACCGGATATTCGCTTTGTGCCGATGTCGGCACTCAACGGCGACAATGTCGTTAATCCCAGCGAGCAGACACCCTGGTATTACACGGCGGGCTACGAAGGCAAAACGCTGATTGAGCTGCTGGAAAGCGTCGAAGTGACGTATGACCAGAATCTCACCGATCTGCGTTTGCCGGTGCAGTATGTCAATCGCCCCAACCTGGACTTTCGTGGTTACTGCGGCACCCTGGCCGCGGGCGTATTGCGCCCCGGCCTGGAAGTGAAAGTACTGCCGTCGGGTAAAACCTCGCGCATCGAGCGGATCGTGACCTTTGAGGGTGACTTGACGGCGGCATACCCGGGGCAGGCAATTACCGTCACGCTGGACGATGAAATTGATATCTCCCGTGGTGACTGGCTCGTCAGCGCGGATGAGGAGTTGCCGCTGTCAAACGCCTTTGAAGCGGATATCGTCTGGATGCATGAGGACGCGCTAGCGCCGGGCAAACTGTATGATTTCAAACTCGCCACACGGGATCTTTCAGGCCAGGTCAGCAACATTGACTACCAGATCGACGTCAATACGCTTGAGAAGCACACCACTGAATCGTTGAGCCTGAACGCCATTGCCCGCTGCGAAGTAGAGCTGACGGCAGCGATTCCGGTCGACGATTACCGCACCAGCCCCGGTACGGGCAGCTTTATCATTGTCGACCGGCTGACCAACGTCACCGTTGGCGCGGGGATGATCCGCGGCGTCGCCAGTGCGTCGGAGGGTCAACCGCCAACCACCGATTGGGCCGCCTTTGAGCGCGACCTTAACGCCCTGGTGCGCAAGCATTTCCCTCATTGGGAATCCAAGGATATTCGTCAACTGCTGTAATATTCGCAGGCGTTAAACGAGTCGCATCGAAACAGGAAAGCCCCTTTGGCCGCGTGCAGAAGGGGCTTTTTTTCTGAGTGACGTTTGGGCAGGTTATTGCGCGTTGGGGAAGAACAGCTGCTGGCCGTCGACTTCGTAGTCGGCAATCGCCTGCTGCCCATCATCGGAGAGCAGCCAGTTGTGCCATTGTTCAGCTAGGTCATGCTTCAAGTGCGGATGCTTGTCTTGCGAGATCAACAGGCTGCCGTACTGGTTGAACAGCGCTTCGTCGCCTTCGTAAAGCAGCGACAGGTCCCGAGGGTTTTCAAACGCGACCCAGGTGGCGCGGTCGGTAAAGGTGTAGGCGCCCATGCCAGCGGCGGTGTTGAGCGTTGGGCCCATGCCGCTCCCCAGTTCGCGGTACCATTCGCCGCCCGGTTCGATGTCGGCGTTTTCCCACAGGCGTAACTCGGCGCGGTTGGTGCCGCTGTCATCGCCCCGCGAGGCAAAGGTAGACTCGCTCTCGGCGATGCGCCGCATGGCGTCGTTGATTGAGTCGCTGTCCTGGATGTCAGCGGGGTCGTCGCTCGGGCCCACGATGACGAAGTCGTTGTACATCACGTCCTGGCGTTCGCTTGCATAGCCATCAGCGACAAACTGCTCTTCCCCCTGGGTGTCGTGCACCAGCAGGCTGTCGGCATCACCACGCCGGGCGATTTCAAACGCCTGGCCGGTACCGACTGCGACGACCCGCACCTCGATGTCGGTCTGTTCGGTGAACTGGGGAATGATGGCCTCAAACAGCCCCGAGTTTTCGGTCGAGGTTGTCGACGCCAGCGTGATGTAGTCGTCATCGGCCAGAGTCAGGCCACCCCAGGCGAGGCTTAGCAGGCTGAGGCTGGATACAATCGCGGTTTTTTGCATGTCACGCGTCCTTGTTGTGGCGAGGAGCAGGGCTACCAGATGAGCTCACCCTGGATAAACGCGCGCCCCTCCAGGGAGCGAGGCGCGTCGAAAAAGGTCTCTGCCGAGCTGTGCTCCAGCAATCGTCCGTTGTGTAAGAACACCACGTCCTCGGCCAGCCGTTTGGCCTGATGTAAATCATGGGTCGTCATCACAATGCGGGTGCCGCTGGCGTGGAACGTCATCACGGCATCTTCCACGGCCTTGATCGCCGCCGGATCCAAGGCCGAGGTGGCTTCGTCAAGAAACAGCACATCAGGGTTAAGCAGCCAGGCGCGCGCCAGGGCAAGGCGTTGCTGTTCGCCGCCTGACAGCACGCGGGCCGGACGATGGGCGAGGCTGGTTAATCCAAAGGTGGAGAGCGCCCGCATGGCGTTTGCCTTGCGCTTGGCGCGGGGCACTTTGTGAATGGCGAGCACATAGGTCAGGTTGTCGAGCGCCGAACGGCGCAGCAATACCGGCCGCTGGAACACCATGGCCTGTACCGGCGTTTTGCCCTGCCAGCGCACCTGTCCGCTGGTGGGGGTCAGTAAGCCGTGGGCTAGTCGCATCAGCAGGCTCTTGCCGGCGCCGTTAGGCCCCATGATGACCGTACGCCGACAGCCTGAAAGGGTCAGCGAGGTGGGCGCCAGAAGCGCCTGCCCGCGATGCTCAAAGCTGACGTTCTCCAGTCGCAGGTCGGCGATCGGGGCCTGTGTTGGAAAGGGCGCGTTCATCCTAGGCGCCTCTTGGCGGTTTCGCCCATCAGGTGGGCGATGGCGTTAATCAAGGTCACCAGCGCGAGCAGAATGATACCCAGGCCAAGGGCCAGCGGCAGGTTGCCCTTGCTGGTTTCCAGCACGATGCTGGTGGTCATCACGCGGGTGACGCCCTCGATGTTCCCACCGACAATCATGACGGCCCCCACTTCCGCACTAGCGCGCCCAAAGCCCGCCAGCATGACGGTGACCAGCCCGACCCGCGCGTCCCAGAGCAGAGTGGGCATCATGCGCGCCTTTGACAGCCCCAGTGATTGCAGCTGCTCGGCATATTCGCCGTGCAGCGCTTCCACCTGCTGGCGGGTCAACGAGGCAATGATCGGTAGCACCAGCACCCACTGGGCCACGACCATGGCGGCTGGCGTGAACAGCAGCCCCCAGTCGCCCAGCGGCCCGGCACGGGATAGCAGCAGATAAACGCACAGACCCGCCACCACCGGGGGCAGCCCCATTAGCGCATTGAGTGCGATAATCACGCCGTTGCGGCCGGGGAAGCGCCAGAGCGCCAGGGCGGCACCCAGCGGCAAGCCAGCGAGCGCCGCAAGCAAGACAGCCACCAGCGACACCTGCAACGACAGCGTCACAATCGAAAACAAGTCGCTATCCATGTGCAGAATAAGCTGCAGTGCCGTCAAAAAAGCATTATCGCTATCGGACATCATCGTTGGTCAGCATCGCAGGATTGGGTTGTTGTGTAAGATGGTCGTAGCATGTAGGTAAAAATGCATAAATGCATCCTGTGCTGAAATTCATGCAGCTTTATGCGCAATAAAACCAACGGGGTGGCCAATGCCGTCGACTGCGATGTACTTAACCACCAGCGAAGTCGCCGTCTACCTGCGCCTCAAGGAGCGCAAGGTTTACGATCTGGTTCGCCAGGGGCAGATTCCCTGTAGCCGGGTCACGGGGAAACTGCTGTTTCCCCGCCAGCAGGTTGATTTGTGGGTGCTTAACCACCTTGAAGGCGATCAGGCGCAGCGCCAGCCGCCGCCAGCGGTCGTGGCCGGTAGTCAGGACCCGCTGCTCGAGTGGGCGATACGCGAAAGCCAGTCGGACCTGGCCAGCCTGTTTCACGGCAGCGGTGACGGCGTGCGTCGTCTGCTGGAAAGTCGTGCCATGGTTGCCGGCGTGCACCTGCTCGATCCCTCGAGCGGTCGCTACAACCAGCCTATGCAGTTGGGCCTGGGGGGTGTCAGGGACCTGGTCGTGTTGCGCTGGGCGACACGCCGACAAGGGTTGTTGATTGCCGCGGACAATCCGTTGGGTATTACCGGCATCGCCGATCTTGCCCGCCCTGAGGTACGCGTAGCGCACCGCCAGCCTGGTGCCGGGGCGGCTCAGTTGCTGGCGTATTTGCTGGCGCAAACCGGTATCGCCGAGGCGTCAGTGCGTTGGGTAACGCACCCCAGCCTGAACGAAGATGATCTGGCGCTCAGCGTGCTGCAAGGCGAGGCCGATGTCGGCCTGGGTGTCGAGGCCGCCGCCCGTCGTCAGCAGTTGGCATTCATTCCGCTTTTTGATGAACAGTTCGATGTGATGATGCATCGGCGCAGCTACTTCGAACCCGGCGTTCAGTCCCTGCTGGCATTTACCCACAAGTCCCGGTTTGCCGAGCGTGCCGAGGCGTTGGGCGGTTACGATATTTCCCAGTTGGGTAACGTGGTGTACAACGCTTAGCGCAGCTAGTTGCAAGGTTCATGGCTTGACGATTATACAGCAGGTGCCACACTGGTGAGGCGTTGTTAATGTTTAATCATCACGAAATGGAGAGCATGATGAATCAAGCACTGAATGGTAAACGCGTCGCGATCCTGGCCGCGGATGGCTTCGAGGAATCGGAGCTGAGCGTGCCGCGCGCGTCGCTGCAGAAGAATGGCGTCGAGGTGCACGTGGTAACCCCGCAAGGCACAGGCATTCGTGCCTGGGCCGAAACCGACTGGGGTGATACCTATGAGGCCGACGCGGCCCTTGCCGACGTCAACGAGTCCGACTATCACGCGCTGGTGCTGCCGGGCGGTTTGTTCAACCCCGATACGCTACGCTTCAACGAGGACGCGCTCGCTTTTGTAAAAGCGTTCTTTCAGGCGGGTAAACCGGTTGCAGCGATCTGCCATGCCCCCTGGATCCTGATCAACGCAGGCGTCGTGAAAGGTCGTCGCATGACCTCGGTAGCAAGCGTCGCCCAGGATTTACGCAACGCCGGCGTCGATTGGGTCGATGAGCCCGTCGTGGTCGACAGCGGGCTGGTGACCAGCCGCACGCCCAAGGATCTGGACGCCTTTAACGCGAAGGTTCTGGAGGAGTTGCAGGAAGGACGTCACGTCGGCCAGCACGCTTGATGGGGATGTTTCGTCAGTGGGCAAGCTTCGTCAAGCGGCTTGTCCACGTGATTGCCAAACCCATGAAGCGCGACTTCGGTAGCGGCGGCATGATGGTGCAACCCTACCGCGGCTACGGGTCGCAGCGTGAAGTGTTCGTGATGGGGCGGGTGTTTCGTCAAGCCGCCCTTGGCCGCGCCATTCCCAGGCGCGGTATGCTGCGTGATACGGCAGATGTTACCCGGCGCATTTTTCGGCGCGGCTTTGCCGACGCGAAAGTCGAGCTTTCGTTGGGGGGCAATCAGCTGTGTGTCACCACCGACCGCGATGGCTATTTTGATGTCCATCTGCCGATCAGCGATGCGCTGCCCATCGACGTCTCCTGGCATGTCGCCGACATCAAGGTCAAGGCCGATGGGCAAAGCACGATTCGGACCACCGTGGAAGTCTACGTGCCTCCGCCTGAGGCGGATTTGCTGGTGATTAGCGATATCGATGACACGGTGATGTTCACCGGCGTAGCAGAAAAGCTCAAGATGCTGTATCGCCTGTTTGTCCGCAAACCCCACCGACGCACCGCGTTTCCCGGCGTTGCCTCGCTTTACCAAGCGCTGCATCGCGGCAACAGTGACAAAGCGGAACGCCCAATCTTGTATGTGTCACGCGGCCCCTGGGCCATTTATGAAATGCTCGAGGCGTTTTTTCAGCTCAACCGTATTCCGGTGGGCCCCATCCTGTTTCTACGTGAATGGGGCATTTCATGGCGCCGCCCCTGGCCGCGTCGGGCAGAGGCGCACAAGCGCGATTTGATCGATCGTATGCTGAACCAATATGACGACCTGCCGTGCATCCTGATCGGCGATAGCGGTCAGCACGACCCTGAAGTGTACAGCGAGGTGGTCCGCGACTACCCAGGCCGTATCAAGGCCATTTATATTCGTCGCGTTGACCGCAATCCAGGCCGTGAACAAGCGATCCAGGGGTTACGCAACGAACTGGCCGATACTGACTGTCAGCTAGTGCTTGCCGCCGACAGCGTGCTGATTGCCGAACATGCGCATGCAGAGGGCTATATCTCGGCGCGTGGGCTTCAGGCTGTCAAACGCGACGTGGTCGCAAGCTATCAGGAAGCTGCCGACGAACGATCCGCCAATTAATCTTGCCGGGCCACCACGTACTGTCAAAATCAGTGTTTAATAGGGGATGGCAATACGTCGATGACTCGGGAGCCGCCATGTTCGTTGTGCTGATTATCGCCGCCCTGGCGATCTTTGTGTTACCCAACCTCTGGGCAAAATGGGTGCTTAAACGCCACACTCGGGGACGCGACGACTATCCCGGCACAGGCGCCGAGCTTGCTGATCATCTGCTGCGCCGACTGGGCATAGAGGGAGCGAGCGTTGAGCGCACGGAGTTCGGTGATCATTATGATCCTGAGACGCGCTGCGTACGTCTTTCTCCGGATAACTACGATGGGCGTTCGCTAACGGCCGTCACGGTGGCCGCTCACGAAGTAGGGCACGCCATTCAGCATCATCAGGGCTACGCGCCGCTATTGGCGCGTAGCCGCTTAGTAGGCGTTGCTCAAAAAGCTGAAAAGCTGGGCGCGATATTGATGATGGCGGCCCCGTTCTTGTTTTTACTTACCCGGCTGCCGGGCGGGCTGGCGCTGGTGGTCGTCATGGCCGTGATCAGCTTTGGTACCGCGGCCATGGTGCATCTGGTGACGCTGCCGGTCGAGTTTGATGCCAGCTTCAACCGAGCCCTGCCGCTATTGAAAGAGTATGTGCCACCCTACGATATGGCCGGAGCCCGTCACGTACTGACCGCCTGCGCGTTTACCTATGTCGCTGCGTCGCTTGCCAGCGTCATGAACCTGGGACGCTGGCTGGTGATTTTGCGGCGTTAAGCTCGGAAATACGCAACGATTACCCCGGCTTATCCGCCAATATTACCGCCCGTCTTGGGGCGGGGTAGCCTTCAATGGTGCGGGTACGGTCGTCCGGGTCGAGGAAATCGGCCAGCGACTGGTACGTCATCCAGTCGGTTGAGCGTTGCTCGTCCAGGGTGGTGACTGCTTCATCCACCACGCGCACGTTGGTAAAGCCGCAACGTTCTAGCCAGTGGCAAAGGGCTTTGGAGGACGGTAAAAAATAGACGTTAGGCATGGCGGCGTAGCGTTCCCCAGGCACAAATACGGTCTGCTCGTCGCCTTCAACCACCAGCGTTTCCAGCACCAGCTCGCCACCTGGTGCAAGCGCGCCTTTTAACTGCTGCAAATGTTCAAACGGCGAAGGGCGGTGATAAAGCACGCCCATGGAAAATACCGTATCGAAAAAGCCCAGGTTTTCCGGTACGTCCTCGATGCCCACCGGCAAAAACTGCGTGCGCCCACCATCGGCATCGCCGACAAAATGGCGTACTGCCTGAAACTGCCAGTAGAAACGCGGCGAGGGGTCAATCACCAGTACAAAGGCGGCGCCTTCACCGGCCATTCGCCAGGCGTGGTAGCCGCTGCCACCGCCCACGTCGAGCACTTTGCGATACTTGAGCGGGGCGAGGTGCGGGGCGACGCGCTGCCACTTCCAGTCGGAGCGCCACTCCGTATCGATATGAATGCCACCCAGTTGAAAGGGGCCTTTGCGCCAGGGCGCGAGCTTTCTGAGCAGATTGAAACACTGGCGCTGCTGGCTGTCGGTGAGGTCAATGTCGACAGTCACGGTGTCGCTGTTTAGGTCGACGCGTCGCTCGGCGGGGAGCGCAGGCAGTTTGGCCACGGCTTTTTCCCAGGCAGGTAAGTCGCCGTGGCGGTTGCGGTCAAGTCCGCGCGCCAGTTGCTCGGGCAGGCGTGCGAGCCAGGTATCCAGGCCCTGGTCGATGAAGGCGTAGTAGAGCTCACGTTGGGGGTAGGGCATGGGTGTCTCGCTATCTTAGAAAGTGCACCAGCCGCTGGCTTCCATCAGTCGATACTGCCAGTAGCGGCGACGAGAGGCGTCGAGGTAGGCCTCAGGGCCGGTGCTGTAGTACTCGGTGGTGGTATTGTGCCAGTGGCGCTCGAAGGCTGCGCTGGCTGCTTTGATGATTGAGTCATCGCTATCGGCGACCCACTCGAGGTTGGCTTCGAAGTTGAGGTCGTCGAGGCTGCGTCGAGTGTAGTTGGCCGAGCCTAGCAGCAGGTGCGCGGGGCGATTGCCTGCATGGCGCAGCAGCCATTTGCTGTGGGCCTGTTCGCCGTGGATATTGGACCAGCGCAGTTGGATGCCTGCGGCGAGAAGGTCGTTGGCTGCCTGACGGTTGGGGATGCCGCTGCCTGAAACGCCAAAGGCGTGCTGGTTGGGGTCGAGTAACACGCGAACCTCTGCCCCCCGTGTCGCCGCTTCGGCCAGGGCGGTAATGATGCCGCGGTGGGAGAGATATAGCACTTCGATATCGAGCCGCTCGTCAGCGCGTGCGTCGTTGATGATCGCCAGCAGGGCACGCTTTATGGCGCCTTCGCTTAGCAGACGCAGGCGTGGTAGTTGGCTATTTAAGGGAGTGTTAGTGCCTGGCGGCTGGGTGTGGCTGACGTTGACACCGCTGCGTGTGGCAATCTCGCGTTCGGAGGCGAGTAGGTCGAGGGCGATATCCCCCGAGACGCGCAGCGCCACGTCGCGGTATTCGCTGCTGCCATCGTCAGCGTTGGCCGTGCTGACAACGGCAGTCCAGCGCTCACCTTCGTCGACCACCAAGGTCTTGCGATGATTGGCGTTGAGATTGAGCAGGGCCAGGTAGCTGCGTAGGCTAACCTTGCCGGTGCCGAGAGGGTTAGGTAGCCAGCCGCCGCGGGGTGAGTTGCCGAGCCAGCGTAAGCAAAGCCGCCATAGTGCCGTCCAACTGGGGTTGGGGTCGCGCCCGAAGGTCAAGTCGGTGGTCGCGACGCGGATGCCGGCTGCTTCAAACTGTTGATGGTGACTCAGCTCACGCCCGCCGTAGACGGCGTTGATGGGGTCGGTAATCACCACTATCTCAACCTCAGGGCGTTGGTGCTTGCGGGTCAGCAGGGCGTCGCGCAGGGCCACCGATACCTGACGATGGCATTCGTCGCGGTCATCGGCGGGGTCGTTAAACTGGAAAATATCCAGTATTACAAGCTTTTCGGCCTGTCCGATCAGGCGCAATATCTCATCGAAAATCTGTTGCCGGCAGAGGCGCTGGCCGTCTGCATCGATAAAGGTCTCGTCGAGCAGCAGTCGTGGTGCGACAGGCGAACGCCAATCGCCCTCGACGCTTAGGCCGACGGGTAACGGCTTGCGCGAGTGCCACCAGGCGGTGGCCAGATAGAGCGCCAGTGCTCCGATCAGCAAGACCCAGAGACTCATGGCTTGAAGGCGATCAGCGAGGCAAAGTTCAAATACTGGAACCAGGTCATCGAGCGTGGAAAACCTGCTTGCTTTAGGCGTTCGTGAAGGGCTTCGAGGGTGTCAGGCACCAGCACGTTCTCGAGCGCGGTGCGCTTCTGGCTGATTTCCAGATCGCTGTAGCCATTGGCGCGCTTGAAGTCGTGGTAGCGCTCGACTCGCCAGGCGTTGTCGCGCTCGTCAGCGTCAATGGTTTTTTCGGACAGAATCAGCACGCCACCCGGCTCCAGCGCCGCGTACAGTCGCTTCAAAAGCGCATCGCGGTCGGCGGGGGGTAAAAACTGTAGCGTAAAGTTGAGAATGATCATGCCCGAAGGCGCATACTCGAGCGTGCGGATGTCGGCTTCTTCCACCTGCATGTCATGCTCGGGGCACTCTTCGGCAAGGGTTTGCCGCGCCTGCTGCGCCATGGCGGGGGACAGGTCCACCCCGGTATAGCGAAAGGCGTCCGCAGGCAGCGCACCCGCGAGCGCCAGGCCGGAAGCGCCAAGTGAACAGCCCAGGTCGTAGACATGAGCGCCATGGCGCAGGTGGCGCTGGGCGATCAGGCTCAGCATGCCAAGAATCTGCCCGTAGCCGGGCACCGAGCGGCGGATCATGTCGGGGAAGCAGGCCACGACCTGTTCATCGAAGGAGAACCTCGCCACCTTATCCAGGGGTGTCGAAAAGATGGCGTCACGGTAAGATGCATCACTCATGGTCAAGCCAGGATTGTTAATGAGGTTGCGTAGTTTACGCGCCCTGCATGCACGAGAACAGGCTTGACCCGCACAGAGCTGTCTAGAACAGATGCCTGCCGCATGGAACGACGCCACAGGAGAGGGCACA
Source organism: Pseudomonadota bacterium (assembly GCA_051750125.1). GTDB lineage: Bacteria > Pseudomonadota > Gammaproteobacteria > Pseudomonadales > Halomonadaceae > Vreelandella. The sequence continues at coordinate 227,019 of JBNJJK010000005.1, read as the reverse complement.
TGGTTGGATCATCACGGGCGACCCCCGACACGCTACCCGCATGGCAAACGCTCAAGCAGCATGCCCAGGCGCTGGAGCATGTCCATCTGAAAAACCTGTTTGGTACTGATCCCGGCCGCTGGACGCACTTCACGCGCCAGGTGGCGGGGCTGACGCTGGATCTTTCCAAGCAGCGCTGGGACGATGACACCCTCGAGCATCTGCTGGCGCTGGCCGAGGAAGCCGGCGTGCCGGGTGCCATTGATGCCTTGTTGAGCGGCAAGCGGGTCAACGTCAGCGAAAACCGCCCGGCTCTGCACACCGCTTTGCGTTTGCCGCCAGGGGCAAGTCTGGAGGTCGAGGGCGAAGATGTTGCCGCGGCGGTGCACGACAGCCTTACACAAATGGAGCGGCTGGTCGCACGGCTCCACGCGGGTCAGTGGCGCGGGGCTACCGGCAAGCCGATTCGCCACGTGGTGAACCTGGGCGTCGGTGGGTCGGATCTGGGGCCCTTGATGGTCACCCATGCCCTGGCTGACTACCAGCCCGAGGATATTCATCCGCTGGAAGTACATTTCGCCTCGACCATGGACGGCTCGCAGCTGGCCGATTACCTGACACGCTTTAACCCTGAAACGACCCTGTTTGTGCTGTCATCGAAGTCGTTTACCACCATCGATACGCTGTCCAATGCCAACACCGCCCGGGACTGGTTAATCGGCCGACTGTCCAAGCACGGCGAGTTGCCCAGTGCTTCGCCGGTAAGCGCCGAACTGATCATCCGCCAGCACTTCATCGGCGTTTCCGCGAGCCCCGAGAAAATGAGCGAGTGGGGTATTGCCGCCGATCACCAACTGATGTTCTGGGAATGGGTCGGCGGGCGCTATTCGCTGTGGGGTACCATTGGCCTGCCGATTGCGCTGGTGGTCGGCATGGACAATTTCCGCGAGCTATTGGCCGGCGCCCATGCCATGGACCGCCACTTCCGCGAGGCGCCCATGGCAGAGAACCTGCCGGTGCTACTTGGCCTGGCAGGCATCTGGAACGTCAACTTCCTGGACATTCGCGCCCACTCGATCCTGCCTTACGACGGGCGGCTGGAATATTTTGCCGCTTACCTGGAACAGCTCGAGATGGAGTCCAACGGTAAGTCGGTGACCAGCCAGGGGCAGGCGGTCAACTATTCGACCTGCCCGGTGCTCTGGGGGCAGTTGGGGCCTAATGCCCAGCACGCGTTTTACCAGCTGCTTCATCAGGGGACGCAGCCGGTGGTGTGCGATTTTATTGCCCCGCTTAAGCGTTACGACGACGTGGCCGACCCGGACACCCGGCGCCACCTGAAAGCCCAACATCGCCTGGCATTGGCCAACTGTTTCGCTCAGTCGCGGGTGCTGATGCTGGGTGACGATGCCCTGGAAGAGGACGGGCCACGTCCGGAGCACAAACGCTATCGGGGCAATCAGCCGTCGAGCACCGTGCTGCTCGACCAGTTGACGCCCTCGACCCTGGGCGCGCTGATCGCACTCTACGAACACAAGGTGTTTGTTCAGGCCGTCATCTGGGACATCAACCCGTTTGACCAGTGGGGCGTGGAACTTGGCAAGCAGATCGCCACGGATACCCAGAAGATTATCGACCATCAGGGCGATCTAACGCGGATGGATGCGTCCAGTCGTGGGCTGATTGAGGCGTTTTGGGCGGCAGAGCAGGAGTGATACCACCAGGAAGTATGGCTAGATATACAGTTTTTTGCTTTTCCGCTATGCTATTGCCTTTTGCCAGCATGAACACGTGCATGACCCTTCAGGAATCGACGTTACATGACCCAGTTTGATGCCTCCCAGTACGGCGCGAGTTCCATCGAAGTCCTCTCAGGGCTCGAGCCGGTGCGTAAGCGTCCCGGTATGTACACCGACACCTCGCGTCCCAATCACCTTGCCCAGGAAGTCATCGACAACAGCGTCGATGAAGCGCTGGCTGGGCATGCCACCGCCATCAGCGTGCTGCTGCATGGCGACGGCGCAATTGAAGTGCAGGACAACGGGCGCGGCATGCCGATCGATCTGCATCCCGAGCATGGCGTGTCGGGCGTCGAGCTGATCTTTACCAAGCTGCACTCCGGGGGCAAGTTCTCCTCCACTAGCTACCGCTTTTCGGGTGGCCTCCACGGTGTCGGCGTCTCGGTAGTCAACGCCCTGTCGCGGCGCCTGGACGTCGAGGTCACCCGCAACGGCGCCCGTCATGCCATGGCCTTCGAATTCGGTGAGAAGGTCGAAGAGCTGCATGAAATTGGCAAGGCCGCCAAGCGGGCCAGCGGCACCCTGGTGCGTTTCTGGCCTGATGAAAGCTACTTCGATAGCCCCAAGCTGGCGCTGGGAAAGCTTAAACACCTATTGCGCGCCAAGGCGGTGCTTTGCCCCGGGCTTGCGGTCACCCTTGTCGAGCCTGACGGCACCAAAACCGAGTGGGCCTACGCGGATGGCCTGCGCGACTACCTGGCGGAAGCCACCGACGGCTATGAAGTGGTGCCGACTGAGCCCTTTATCGGTCACTTCAGCGACGACGAGAACGGCGTGGACTGGGCCATTCAATGGCTACCCGAGGGCGGTGATGCCCTAGTGGAAAGCTACGTTAACCTGATACCTACCCCCCAGGGTGGAACCCACGTCAACGGGTTTCGCTCGGGGCTGCTTGAAGCGCTGCGCGAGTTCTGTGAATACCGCAGCCTGTTGCCCCGGGGCATCAAACTAACCGCCGATGACCTGTGGGAGCGTGCCTCCTTCGTGTTGTCGGTGAAGATGCTCGACCCCCAGTTTGCTGGGCAAACCAAGGAGCGACTGTCTTCGCGGACGATCGCCGGATTTGTCTCGGGCGTATTAAAAGATGCCTTTTCGCTGTGGCTCAACCATCACGTCGATCAGGGCGAAGCGCTGGCCGAGCTGGTGATCAGCGCCGCCCAGCGCCGCCAGAAAAAAGCCAAGAAGGTCGCGCGCAAGAAGGTGACCTCTGGCCCGGCACTACCCGGCAAGCTGGCGGACTGCTCGGGTCAGGACCCTGCCCAGAGCGAGCTGTTCCTGGTGGAAGGTGATTCCGCCGGCGGCAGCGCCAAGCAGGCGCGCAACCGTGAAAGCCAGGCGATACTCCCGCTGCGCGGCAAGATTCTGAATACCTGGGAAGTGGATTCCCACGATATTTACGGCTCCCAGGAAGTCCACGATATTGCCGTGGCCATTGGCGCCGATCCCGGGAGCGCCGATCTGGAAAAGCTGCGCTACCACAAAATCTGTATTCTTGCCGATGCCGACTCGGATGGCCTGCACATCGCCACGCTGCTATGCGCATTGTTCGTCAAGCATTTCCCCAGTCTGGTGGACGCCGGGCACGTTTACGTGGCCATGCCGCCGCTTTATCGCATCGATCTGGGCAAAGAGGTGCATTACGCCCTGGACGAGAGCGAAAAGGCCGCGATTCTCAAGCAGCTGGCCACTAAGCGCGGCACGCCAAATGTGCAGCGCTTCAAGGGCCTGGGCGAGATGAGCCCACTACAGCTGCGCGAAACCACCATGGCAGTGGAAACCCGCCGCCTGGTTCAGCTTACCCTCGATGAAGGCGACGGCACGCTGGAAATGATGGACATGCTGCTGGCCAAAAAGCGCGCCGGCGATCGCAAGAAATGGCTGGAAGATTACGGCAACCTCGCAGACATTGAGGTATAACCCCCGATGACCATGGATATTCAAGTAGCGGAGGGCGACGTCGAACGTCTCTCCCTGCGCGACTACACCGAAAAAGCGTACCTCGACTATTCGATGTACGTGATTCTCGACCGTGCGCTGCCCAATATCGGCGACGGAATGAAACCCGTACAGCGGCGAATCATCTACGCCATGCGCGAGCTGGCGCTGCACGCCAACGCCAAGTACAAGAAGTCGGCGCGTACCGTCGGCGACGTACTGGGTAAGTTTCATCCCCACGGTGACAGCGCCTGCTACGAAGCCATGGTGCTGATGGCGCAGCCTTTCAGCTACCGCTATCCGCTGGTGGACGGCCAGGGCAACTGGGGTAGCCCGGACGATCCCAAGTCGTTTGCCGCCATGCGCTACACCGAGGCCAAGCTTTCCAAGTTCGCCGAAGTGCTGCTTAGCGAGCTGGGCCAGGGTACGGTCGACTGGGCGCCCAACTTCGATGGCACCATGCAGGAGCCGCTGGTGCTGCCCGCGCGCCTGCCCCACGTACTGCTTAACGGTGGCACCGGCATCGCCGTGGGCATGGCCACCGATATACCGCCGCACAACGTGTCTGAGGTGGTCGATGCCACCTGCCATCTGCTGCGTAACCCTAAAGCCACTACCGTCGATCTGATGGACTTTATCCCCGCCCCGGACTTCCCGACCGATGCGGAGATCATTACCCCCAAAGAAGACCTGCGGAAGCTCTACGAATCCGGCCGTGGCTCGGTCAAGCTACGCGCCCGCTATGAGCGCGAAGACGCCAATATCGTGATCACCGCCGTGCCGTATCAGGTCAGCGGTGCCAAAGTGCTGGAGCAGATTGCCGCGCAGATGCAGGCCAAAAAGCTGCCCATGGTGGCCGATTTGCGCGATGAATCGACCCACGAAGAACCCACCCGTCTGGTGATCGAGCCGCGCTCCAACCGCATCGACGTCGAATCGCTGATGGACCACCTGTTTGCCACCACGGATCTGGAAAAGAACGTGCGGGTGAACATGAACGTGATTGGTTTGGATGGCCGCCCGCGGGTGATGCCGCTGCCCGAGATGCTGGGCGAGTGGCTGCGCTTTCGGCGCGCCACGGTCCGTCGCCGGCTGGAACACCGCCTGGGCAAGGTTGAAGACCGCCTGCATATTCTGGAAGGTCTGCTGACCGCCTACCTGAATATCGATGAGGTCATTCGCATTATCCGCGAGGAGGATGAACCTAAACCCGCGTTAATCAATGCTTTCAATCTTTCCGAACGTCAAGCGGAAGCCATTCTGGAGCTGCGCCTGCGCCATCTCGCCAAGCTGGAAGAAATGAAGATCCGCGGCGAGCAGGACGAGCTGGAAAAAGAGCGCAAGTATCTTGAGGGCCTGTTGGGCAGCGAAGCCAAGCTCACCACACTGATTGAAAAAGAGATTCGGGCGGCGGGCAAGGAACACGGCGACGAGCGCCGTTCGCCGCTGGTCGCGCGTGCCGATGCCAAGGCGCTATCCGAAGTGGAGCTACTGGGGGCCGACCCCATCACTGTAGTGCTGTCGGATAAAGGCTGGATTCGCGCCGCCAAAGGGCACGATATCGACCCCGAAGGCCTCTCCTACAAAGCGGGGGATAGCTTCCAGCTTGCCGCTCGTGGTAAGACCAATCAGCCGCTGGTATTGCTGGACGACACTGGCCGTGCCTACACGCTCAGTGCCCACAATCTGCCCAGTGCAAGAGGCCAGGGCGAACCGGTGACGGGGCGGGCCAACGTGTCCGCCGGGGCGCGCATGGCCGGGCTGATGCTGGCGCCTGGCGAGCGGCAATTTGTACTGGCCAGCGACGGCGGCTATGGCTTTATTGCCCGCCTGGAGGCGCTCACCGGCAAGAACAAGGCCGGCAAGGCAGTATTGAGCGTGCCGAAAGGCTGTAGCGTCATGGCACCTGTCGAGGTGCCCGAAGGCGATAATCTGTGGGTGGCGTCGGTGTCCAACGAGGGGCGTTTGCTGCTGTTCCCCCTGGCCCAGCTACCCGAAATGGCCAAGGGCAAGGGCAATAAGATGCTCGATATCCCCGGCCCGCGCGCTGCTAGGCGAGAGGAGTTCGTGCGCAGTATCGCCGTGATTAGCGACAGCGACTCGCTGGAGCTGCATGCCGGTAAGCGCAAACTCACCCTAAAGGCCGACGACCTGGCGTATTATCGCGGCGAGCGGGGGCGCCGGGGCAGCAAACTGCCGCGCGGCTTCCAAAAAGTTGACTGGATAGGGGCAGGGGAATAGTTCATGGCAACCCGTTATTTGATTCGTGCGACCGGCGCGGCGCGACCCGGCCAGCTGGCCGGTCTGGGCAACGCCCTGGCCAACAGTGGCGCGCGGCTGCTGGATATCAATCAAAGCGTGACCTTTGGCATGTTGACCCTGGAAGCCCTGGTGGCGCTTGAGCGCGATAGCACGCTTGAAGCGGCGCTGAGTGATGTGGGCGATTCCCTGGGCCTGGACGTCCAGGCCATCGCCGTCAGCGCGGATGACTATTTGCGCTGGAGTGAGCAGGACAGCCAGCCGCGGCTCATTCTGACCCTGCTGGCACCGCGTCTGCCCGCCGGTATATTGGCCGAGGTGGGCGCCTTGACCGCCGAGTTTGGGCTGACCGTCGAGCTGATTCATCGCCTGTCGGGTCGCGAGCCGCTGGATGGCGATGCCCCCGACAACGGTGCCTGCGTCGAATGCTGGCTGCGGGGCGATAACGCCGATGTTGAAGCGCTGCGGGAAAAGGCCCTGGCGTTGGGTAGCCAGCACGACGTGGATGTCGCCATCCAGGAAGACTCGATCTGGCGCCGCCACCGCCGCCTGGTGTGCTTCGATATGGATTCGACACTGATCAAGACGGAAGTGATCGATGAGCTTGCGCGGCGTCACGGCGTGGGCGATGAGGTGGCGGAGGTCACCGAGCGGGCGATGCGTGGTGAGCTGGATTTTCAGCAAAGCTTCCGCGCGCGCATGAGCAAGCTTGCGGGGCTCAATGAATCGGTGCTGGCCGAGATTGCCGCCGAGCTGCCCCTGATGGATGGTCTCGAGCGCCTGATGGTCAATTTAAAGCGGCTTGGTTATCGCACCGCCATCCTGTCCGGCGGCTTCACCTACTTTGCTGAGTATTTACAGGAACGGCTCGGCTTTGACGAAATTCACGCCAACGAGCTGGTGATCGAGAACGGCGTGGTCACCGGCGAGGTGAGCGAGCCGATTGTCGACGCCGAACGCAAGGCGGAGCTGCTGGAGCAAATCGCCCTGCGCGAAGGGTTGACCCTCGACCAGACGATCGCCGTAGGCGATGGGGCCAACGATCTCAAGATGCTCGCCAAGGCCGGCCTGGGCATTGCTTTTCGTGCCAAGCCCATGGTCCGCGCCCAGGCCCGGCAGGCGATTTCAACCCTGGGCATTGACGCGGTGCTATACCTGATCGGCTACCGGCAGTGCGATTTGATTGACGCGAAATGAGGCCCCTTGGGGCCTCGTTTACTCGCTTGGACTGTCGTCCATCACCCCGTACTCATCGCGTAGGGCCTCGAGCCGTTCAAGCTGTCGCTCACTCAGCTCAGAGGCGTCCCAAAGCGGGTTGCCCTCATCGTCGTGAACGGCGTCGATGGTGACGTCGAGTTGCGCACCGTCGGGTATGTCGCGATTACCCCAAGGGCCAAAACGGTTGGGGGCCAGGCGCCATTCGGCGCTTTCTCCCGGCGCCAATCCGTCGGGAATCACGTAATAGAAAGCCTCGTCGACCCAGGGTTCTTCACGTCCGGGGGTGGTGATTACACCTCTAAGCGATAGCTGGGAGAGTCGTTCATCGGAACCGTTGGTCACGGCAAGTTCAATCACCGGCTCCAGCGCCCCATAGGGGCTCGTGCTCATGTAAAACTCGGCGCTGTCGAGGGTGACGCGCTCGCGCTGCTCACGGTCGTGCTCGGCCTTGGCCTGTTTCTCTTCCAGCCGTGAAAGGATGTTCAGCGCCTGCTGACGTTCGCGGGCGCGGCGGTTGCGCAGCATTTCATTGGCTTTTTCGATCGCCTCATCGCCGGTCAGCCCATGCATGTGAGCGTTGGCCGACTCGGCAATTTCAGCGGCGTTAAGCGGTTGCGGGTTGAGAATGTCGATGCCGTTGAACGACGACATCGCCATGATGGTCAGCGCTTGATCAAATTCGTCGCGTTTATAAGTGGGCAACGACTCGCGCACTTTCTCGACCGATACCACGGCCGCGGGCATCGAACTGGTATCGATCCTGGGTTCTGAGCAACCCGCAAGCATCGCCATCGACAATGACAATGCCGACAGCCGGAAAAGGCTCCACATACAGTTTCCTTAACGAAACGAGGTAATTAACCATGCCCCTTGTCGGGGTGAGGAACGGGTTTCTTGCCCACTTCCTCGGGGCGAAGCTCCACGGGCTTCCCCTGGGTTTTATCAATGTGCTTGAGGCGCATGTGCAAGCCGGTCTTGGCCAGCAGGTGGGCGCTGACCGGTGCGGTGATAAACAAAAACAGGGTGATCAGCATTTCCTGGATATCGGGCTTGCCGTCAACGCTCCAGAAATACGCCATGGAGGCCACCAGCATGCAGCCGATGCCCAGCGTGGTGGCCTTGGTGGGTCCGTGCAGACGCATATAGAAGTCCCGCAGATGGGCCATCCCCAGGGAGCCGACAAACACGAAAATGCCGCCTGCAATCAGCAGCAGTGAAATCAAAGACTCTACCCAAAATGACATAAGTGCACCTGTGTAGCGGCAAAGAAGGTAACCGGCTTCATTCGATAATATCCCCGCGTAGTATGTACTTGCATACGGCCACCGTACTGATAAAGCCGAGCATGGCGATCAGCAGCGCCGACTCGAAGTAGGTTTTGGTGTTTAGCCACAGGCCGAGCAGCACGATCAGGGCGATGGAATTGACATACATGGTATCCAGTGCCAGCACGCGGTCGGGTAAATCGGGGCCGATGGTCAGACGATAAAGGTTCAGCAGCAGGGCCATGACTACCAGCGCCAGGGTGATATACAGCGCAATGCTCAGCATTCGTAGATCTCCTTTAGCGGGCGTTCGTAGCGTTCGCGTATCTGATGAATCAACGCCTCTTCATCGTCAGCATTCAGGGCATGAATGAGCAGCGTTTTACCGTCCATACGCAAGTTGGCGGATACGGTCCCCGGCGTCAGGCTGATCGTGCTGGCCAGCAGGGTAATGGTAAAGCGCTCTTCCAACATGAGCGGATATTCCACAAAGTGGGGGTTGAGCTTACGCCACGGGTTGGCAATCAGGTAGGCCACTTCAAAGTTGGCGGTGATGATATCGCCCAACACGCGGAGGACAAAGCGCAGCAGTACCAGCGGCTTCTTGATACGTGGCCGGGAATCCCAAAAGCGGTTGGTAAGCAGTGGGATGACAATGGCCAGGAACCCGCCTAACACGATGTGGCCGGGGGAGACGCTGCGTGCCAGCAGGAGCCAAACTACGAGCAATAAAATTGAAAATACAGGGGTCGGCAACCAGGCGCGTGATCGAATCATGGGGTCTCTCCAGCGTCAGGAATTAACCTATCAATGACCAAGCCTGGATTGGCCAATTGCTTGGCAGTGGCCTGGGTATAATCGCTTACGGGGCTTGCAAACACGACCATCAACAGCGAAGCGCTCAGCAACCACACCATGCCAAACCACTGATAACGCGAGAGCGGGCTGCCGCTCAGGTTGCCGCGGTGGCTACGCCAGAACAGGGTGGAGCCGGCGCGGGAAAGCGCAATCAGCGATGCCAGTCCCGCCAGCAGCAGCAGTGGCCATAGCCAAAGTCGCTGGCTGCCTTCCGCCGCGTTGAGCATCAGCGCTTTGCCGAAGGCACCAGACAGCGGCGGCATACCCGCCACCGCAATCGCCCCGAAAAAGAAGGCCAGTGCCAGGGCCGAGCCCTGGACCATGGGACGTCCCTTGACCAGGCGGGTACCCGGTTTGCCGCGCTGCAGGCCAATCATCTCGGCGAGGAGGAACAGGCCGCCGGTAATCAGCGTGGTGTGAATCAGATAGTAGAGCAGCGCCGAGGTGGCGGCAGGGCTGCGCATACCGACGCCCGCGAGAAGCGTACCCACGGAAATCAGCACCAGATAGGCAATCAGCAGGCGAAGGTCGCGGGCGGCCATTACGCCCACCCCGGCAGCGACCAGGGTGGCTAACGAGAGCCACCATACCCAGGACTGCTCAATGGCCTCCAGGTTGCCGGCCTGATCGCCAAATATCAGGCTATACACCCGCAGAATCGCGTAAATGCCTACCTTGGTCATCACCGCAAACAGGGCGGCAACCGGGGCCGGCGCGGCTGCGTAAGCGCGGGGGAGCCAGAAATACAGCGGTAAAATGGCCGCTTTAAGACCAAACACCACCAGCAGCATCAGGGCGCCCGCGACCACCAGACCTTCGCGCTCGGCGGGCAGCTCGGCCATGCGCGAGGCCATGTCCGCCATGTTGAGGGTGCCGGTGGCGCCATACAGCACGCCTACACCAATCAGGAAAAGCGACGAACCTGCCAGATTGAGGACTACGTAGTGCACGCTGGCCTGAATCCGGGCCTTGCCGCCGCCGTGCAGCAGCAGGGCATAGGAAGCCAGCAGCAGCACTTCGAAGAACACGAACAGGTTAAACAGATCGCCGGTCAGGAAGGCGCCGTTGATGCCCATCAACTGCCACTGAAATAGACCGTGGAAGTTGCTGCCTTTCTCATCGTCACCGCCGCAGGCAAAGACGACCGCGCCGACTGCCAGAAGCGCGGTGACCAGCAACATCAGCGCCGACAAGCGGTCGAGCACCAGCGCGATGCCGAACGGCGGCTGCCAGTCCCCCAGTGCGTAATAGGTCACTTCGCCGGAGTTGGCCTGGCTGACCAGTCCCATGGCGACGAGCAACAGGCCGACCGTGGACACCACGCTGACAGTTCGCTTGTACCAGACCATTCCCTGGCGTTGGTAAAGCAGAAGAATCCCCGCGACCAACGGCAGAACGACAGGTAAAACAATCAGATGCTGGATCATTCGCGATCTTCCTTCTTGCCGTCCACGTGGTCGTTACCCACCTCACTGCGCGCGCGCATCGCGAGGATGACCACAAAGGCGGTCATGGCGAACCCGATAACGATGGCGGTCAACACCAACGCCTGGGGCAGTGGGTCAGCGAAGTTATCGCCCTGATTGACGAGGGCGGCGCCGTCGGTGGTCAGTCCGCCCATGGAAAACAGAAACAGATTGACGGCATAGGAGAGCAGGGTTAACCCCACCACAACTGGGAAGGTGCGTCCGCGCAGCGTCAGATAGAGCCCGGAGGCGGTCAGCACGCCGGTCGTGATCGCGTAGAGCAATTCCATTAACGAGGCTCCTTGCTGGAGGGGGCGGAGGGTGTCTCGGCGTCTTTTTCTGCCTGCTCGGGTACCGGACGATGGGCCGTGGTGACCTTGCCCAGATTGGCCAGGATCATCAGCGTGGCGCCCACCACGGCCAGGTAAACTCCCAGGTCGAAGAGCAGCGCGGTGGCCAGCTCGAATTCACCGACGACGGGAAGGGTGAAGTAACCAAATGATGAGGTCAGGAACGGATAGCCGAACAGCCAGCTGCCAAGCCCGGTAAGCGTGGCAATGGCCACACCCACCACGGCCACTGGCTGGAAGGGGAAGTTGAGGCGTTCCTGTGCCCATTCCACGCCACGCGCCATATACAGCAGAATCAACGCCACGGCCGTGATCAAGCCGGCGATAAAGCCGCCGCCCGGTTGGTTGTGGCCGCGCAGGAAGATAAACGCCGACACCAGCAGGGCAAGGGGCAGAATCGTCATGGAAATAGACGTCAGGATGGCGGGGTAGCGGTCCGGTGACCATACCCGCCCTTCACCGTCGCTGTGCGGAATAAACAGGCGCAAGCGGTTCAGCAGCTTGAAGATGGCAAGCCCGGCGATGGCAAGCACGGTGATTTCCCCCAGCGTATCGAAGCCACGGAAGTCGACCAGGATAACGTTGACCACGTTGTAGCCGCCGCCGCCGGGCTTGCTGTTCTCGACAAAAAAGCTCGAGATCGACAGCGTATCGCGGGTCAATACCGCATAGTTAAGGCTGGCGATGACCAGGCCAAGCGAACCGGCGAGCAGCATGTCGCGCAGATTGCGCAGCGGACTGGATTCCTTAGGCGTTTTTTGCGGCAGGAAGAACAGCGCCAGCATCAGCAGGATCATCGTGACCACTTCCACGGACAGCTGGGTCAGGGCCAGGTCCGGTGCCGAAAAGCGCGCAAAGGTGAGGGCGACAAACAGCCCCACGATCGACAGCATGAGCAGCGAGATCAAGCGGTAGCGATGGGTGGCGGCGGTGGCAATACCGCCGAAGATGAGCATCACTGCGCCGAGAATCACCACGCCGTCGACCGGCTGATTACCGGCCGCGCCGGTAAGATCCGTAATCTGAACAAGGCCGATCAAGCCCATTAAAAAAGCCGCGAACAGCAGCAAGGTCATGTAGCGCTGCAGGGAGTGTCCTTCGAATCTTGCCACCAGCTTTTCGGCCTGGTAGCTGAGCGTTACCACCAGGCGCTCAAACACGCGTCTTGCATCTACGCTGGCAAATTGTCGGGTGAAGAGGCGCATCTCGTGGTGACGCCAGTAGAGAGCGGCGCCTATCACCAGCGCGGCGATACTCATCATTAGTGGCAGATTAACGCCATGCCAAATGGCCAGCTTGAACTCCATGGGCCGCTGCAGCACTGCTTGAGTGGCAAGATCGAGCAGGCCCGTTGCCATCAGGGCGGGGAACAGTCCCACCACCACGCACAGCACGACCAGAATTTCCACCGGCAAGCGCATGAGGTGCGGTGGCTCGTGGGGCGTTTTGGGCGGCGCTTCGCGCGCGGGTTTGAAGAAAACCGCGTGAACCAGGCGTAACGAGTATGCGACGGAGAGAATGCCTCCCAGGGTGGCAAGCGCCGGCAGTAACCAGCTCAAACCGCCCAGCACTGGGGTTTCCAGCGTTTCGGTAAAGAACATCTCTTTGGAGAGAAAGCCATTGAACAGCGGTACCCCCGCCATGGCGGCGGCGGCCAGTGTGGTCAGTAACGCCGTCACCGGCATGGCCTTTCTTAGTCCGCCAAGCTGCTTCAATTCCCGGGTGCCGGTTTCATGGTCAATAATGCCGGCGCTCATGAACAGCGCGGCTTTGAAGGTGGCATGGTTGAGAATGTGAAACAGCGCGGCGAGCACGGCCATGGGGCTGCCGATACCCAACAGTACGGTGATCAGGCCCAGGTGGCTGACCGTTGAAAAAGCCAGAATGCCTTTCAAATCGGTTTTGAACAGCGCAAACCAGGCGCCATAAAGCAGGGTGGCGGTGCCGACCAGCGAGACGACGACGGTCCATAGCTCGCTGTCGGCAATCGCGGGATGAAGCCGTGCCATGAGAAAAATCCCCGCCTTGACCATGGTGGCCGAATGCAGGTAAGCCGACACGGGTGTGGGTGCCGCCATGGCGTGGGGAAGCCAGAACTGGAAAGGAAATTGGGCCGATTTGGTGAAGGCGCCGAGCAGTACCAGACCCAGCATCAGCGGGTAGCGTGAATCGGCAACAATCACCTCGCTGCTGGCCAGCACGTCCCCCATGCTGAAGCTACCGGCCATATCGCCCAGCAGGAGTAACCCTGCGAGCAGCGCCAGACCGCCCGCCCCGGTGACCGTCAGCGCCATCCGCGCCCCTTTACGGGCTTCCGACTGGTGCGACCAGAACCCGATCAGCAAGAACGAGGAGAGGCTGGTGAGCTCCCAGAATAACCACAGCAGGATCAGGTTGTCGGACATGGAAATGCCGACCATGGAGGCCATGAACAGCATTAAAAAAGCGTAGAAGCGGCCCACGGGTTCGTCACTGGCAAGATAAAAGTGGGCATAAAGCAATATCAAAAGCCCGATGCCAATAATCAGCAAGTTGAACAGCAGCGACAGGCCATCCAGACGCAGTGCCAGCTCAAGGTTGAGCTCAGGCAGCCAGCCGACGGCGAAGCGCAGTGTTTCGCCGTCGAGCATTGCCGGTATCTGCATCACGGTGAGCAACAGGGCAATGGCGGGCAGCAGAGCGGTGGCCAACGAGCAGGCCACACGGCTGCGTTGAGCGTTGAGGACCGGCACCAAGACGCCTAGTAAAGGCAGTAAGGCTATCCACAGCAGTGTCATGGGAGTCATCCAGCGCAATAATCAAAAAAAGCCCGCTAGCCGCAATGGCGTCGGCTGAGGCATCGGGAGTACAGCAAATGACACAAGAGGATATCACTTGTAGTGCCGTTGTGAAGTTTTAGTATAAAGTGGCGCCGTCCACTGGAGCGAGTCTGTTTACCCTATGAATCAACCTTTCGATACATGGCAAGAACGTTTCGAAACCCTGCGTTCGAACAAATTTTTTGAAGCGTTTGTGATCGCGATTATTGTGGTCTCGGCGCTGGTTATTGGTGCCAAAACCTACGAAGAAGAAACCTCGCGCTTTGAGCAGTGGCTGCTATATCTCGATCAGGCGATCACGGTGTTCTTCCTGGTGGAAATCCTCATCAGGATCGCCGCAGAAGGCAGCCTGCTGCGCTTTTTCAAGCGGGGATGGAACGTGTTCGATTTCGTCATCGTCACCGCCAGCCTGATCCCCATGGACGATTCCGAGATGGTGCTGCTGGCACGTCTGTTGCGGATTTTCCGTGTGTTGCGTCTGGTATCGATGATCCCTGAGCTGCAGATGCTGCTCTCAGCGCTGGTGAAGTCCATCCCGCGCATGGGCTACGTTGTGCTGTTGATGTTCATCATTTTCTATATCTATGCAGCGATTGGTAGCTTTCTGTTTGCCGATGTGGATGACTTTTTGTGGGGCAATATCTCCATCTCGATGCTGACGCTGTTTCGCATCGCGACTTTTGAAGACTGGACCGACGTCCTCTACGCCACCCAGGAGGTTTACGCCTGGAGCTGGATTTACTACCTGACGTTTATTTTTCTGACCGCGTTCATCTTCCTCAATATGATGATCGGTATTGTGCTTGATGTGATGCAAAAAGAGAGCGCTGCGCTCGACCTGCTGAATAACGAGGAAGAAGTCGACGAGATGAAGGAGTTGCGCAGTGAGGTGAGTGAGATGCGCAGCCAGTTGGACCGGATGGAGGCGGCCTTGTCCGGTCAGTCGACCGACAATACACGCTCGGCTGTTGACAAACCCCGCCAGGACTGATTTTCTAGAGGTATGAATACATCCATGATCATCTTTGCGCTAGACCTACGACTACTAACCGCCCGTCTCTGAATGTCAGGGTCGGGCAGTGCTGCTGGCATTGTCGTTGGGTTACACTAGTTGCGAGGAAGACATGGATATGAATACTGGATTTATTGAATCAATTCGATTTGGACGCCGCACTCCCATTGTTTGTGCGCGCAACGTTATCGACCGTTTTCTGCGCCCCATTGCCTGTATTGGCGATGGGGCGTTTTTCGTTGGCACGCCCGCCGTCAATCCAATCATCCATTACCCGCCTATTTGCCCAGGAGAGCCGTCATGATGTTGTCTGATCCCGCCAAGAAATATCGTCCGTTCGTCGCGGTAGACTTACCCGACCGCCAATGGCCCAGCCAGCGCATTGAAACGCCGCCGATCTGGTGCAGCGTTGACCTGCGCGATGGTAATCAGTCACTGATTGACCCCATGGACCAAGAGCGCAAAGAGCGCTTGTTCGACATGCTGCTCAAGGTTGGTTTTAAACAGATCGAAGTAGGCTTTCCCTCTGCATCGCAAACCGACTTCGATTTTGTGCGCACTTTGATCGAGCAGGACAAAATTCCCGAGGACGTGACCATTCAAGTGCTGACCCAGGCGCGTCCGCACTTGATTGAGCGCACCTTCGAAGCCCTCAAGGGCGCCAGGAACGCCATCGTTCACGTCTACAACGCCACCGATCCGATGTTCCGGCGCGTGGTCTTCAACGTCGATAAAGCCGAGTGCGTGAAGATTGCCACCGACGCCACCGCGCAGATCCGCGCGGCCATGGACGCCGCGCCTGAAACCAACTGGACGTTCCAGTATTCGCCGGAGCTGTTTACCACCACCGAAATGGACTTTGCGGTCGAGATTGTCGAAGCGGTGATGGAAACCTTCAAGCCCACCAAAGACAACCGGATGATCGTCAACCTGCCGGCGACGGTGGAAATCGCCACGCCCAACAACTATGCCGACCAGATCGAGTGGTTCTGCCGTCACGTCAATAACCGTGACCATTTGATCGTCAGCGTGCATCCCCATAACGATCGGGGAACCGGTGTGGCAGCGGCCGAGTTGACGCTGATGGCCGGCGCCGACCGCGTGGAAGGTACGCTGTTCGGCAACGGCGAGCGCACCGGCAACGTGGATATCGTCACGCTGGCGATGAACATGTACACCCAGGGCGTCCACCCGCAGCTCGATTTTTCCAATATCACCCCGGTCATGCGCGAAGTGGAGTACTGCAACCAGTTACCGGTACACCCGCGCCATCCGTATGTGGGTGACCTCGTGTTTACCGCGTTCTCGGGCTCCCACCAGGACGCCATCAAGAAAGGCATGCTGGAGCGCCGCGCTAACCCCGACGCGACCTGGGACGTGCCGTACCTGCCCATCGACCCGCTGGATGTCGGCCGCAGCTATGAAGCGGTGATCCGCGTCAACAGCCAGTCCGGCAAGGGCGGGGTGTCCTATCTGCTGGAGCAGGAGCACGGCATTGAGCTGCCGCGTCGCCTGTCCATCGAATTCAGCCAGGTCGTGCAGGAAGTGGCCGAGCGCACCGGGCGTGAGATCACCTCGCAGATGATCTATCAGGCGTTTGCCGATGAGTACCTCGAACAGCGCGCGCCCTATGCGCTGGTCAATCACCGTCTGTCGTCAGAGCCCGACAGCCCCAAAGTCACGCTGGACGCCGTGATTGAGGAAAACGGCGAACGCCAGTCACTCAGCGGTGAAGGTAACGGCCCCCTGGCGGCGTTTATCAAAGCGCTGGCCGCTGCCGGGCACGATGTGGAAATCATCGACTATCACGAGCACTCCCGGGGCCAGGGCGCCGACGCCGAAGCGATCGCTTATGTGGAAGTGCGAATCGACGGCAAGGCGGTCTTTGGGGTAGGCAACGATGAAAGCATTACCAGCGCGTCGATGAAGGGGGTGTTGAGCGCCATCAATCGCCATCACTCCGATCAGGAACCTGCGGCCAACGTGACGGCGGAAACGCTGGCGTAATCAGACGGCCCGAAAAATGAGGTGGCGAGCGATGCGACCCTGGCAGAGGTTAGTGGTAATCGCGATCGTACTGGCAGGGTTCGCATCAGCGCTGGCCTCACATGATCCGTTTGAGGCGAAACTGGTGCGCCTGGAAGCTCAACGGGCGCTACCCACGCTAGAGGCATCGCTCCAGCAGGAAACACCCGAGGTCAACGCGCTCTTTCTCACCTACGCCGACGATCAAGCGCTGTGGATGAGCGCGGCGCTGGCAATATGGCAGCACGGCGACGTGGCGCGTGACGTCCTGGTGGAATACGGCTTACTGCCTGACTTTCAGCGAGTGCTGGTGCGCTTCGGCGCCGATGCCGTGTTGCCGATTCATTTTTTTCATCGCCACGATGTTGCCACGCTGCGTGCGCAACACTGGATAGGCGAGCGCTATCAGCAGCTCAGCCGTTTGTGGGGTGAGGAAGAAGGAGAGGCTGACTCGGTGCTCACCCCCTATCGTCGCGGACAAATGGGCATTGCCCTGCTGGATGCCAACGGCCACGCGCTGCTCAACCAGTTTGTGGTCAGTGAACAGGGCGAGGTCGAATGGCTACAGGGGGAGCGGGTGGTCGCGGGCCTGGGCGATTTCTTTACCAGCGGGCTGCGTGATCTCGAAAGCCAGTGGCGGCGGGGCGACGACATTGACGCCGCCGATCTTGGCTGGGCCGGCGTCGACCTGCTGGTCATGGCCAGTACCGTCAAGGTGCTGCGGGCGGGTAAGGCAGCTCGAGCTGCCCGGCTGAGTAGCGCAGAAGCGCAGGGCGCCCGTACCGGTTTGCGCCAGGGCGCGTTGGCCGCGAGCGGGCGTTTTGCGGCGCTGCCACGCATGGCAAAAGTGACCGCGGTAGTGGGGTCTGCTTACGTGGTAGTTCGTCATCCTAGCCTGGTAAGCGCACTGGGTGCCAACCTGTCCCAATGGATCGGCTGGCCGCTATGGCTTGGCCAGTTTCTTGTTTGGCTGGTGGTGTTACTACCTGTCCTGCTGGTGGCACGGTTTGCCTATCGCTGGCTGCTCACGCCGCTGCTGTGGGTGCTGGTGCCGCTGGCGCGGCAGGGCTTCAAGGCTGTTAGATGCATTGCTCAAGCGCACCAGGCACCGAGTCGGTGAGGTTGCGTAAAAACACGCCGTTTAAATCACTGGCAACGCAAACGGGGCGGCCTTCAAGGCCGCCCCGTTTGTTGTGGCATTACCTTTGTGTCGTTTACTCGGGCAGCGCGTAGACTACGAGCTGATCGCCGACCTGATTTTTCAGAATGGTGTTGCCTCCCGCCACAAAGGCGACATATTCGCGTCCGTTGTATTCATACACTGCGGGGTTCGATACGGAGGGCGCCTCGACCTGGTCCGACCAAAGCTCGTCACCGCTTTCGAGCGAATAGGCGCGTACTTTGGCGTCCATGGAGGCGCCGATGAAGATAATATCGCCAGCGGTAACCGCCGGGCCACCAATGGTCGGTGACCCCCAGCTTTCGGGCATGTAGAAGCCATGCTGCTGGGAGGCGCCCACAGGACGGCGCCATTTGACGTCCCCGGTGGTCATGTCAAGGGCCACAAGCTCGCCGAAGGGCGGCTCCCAGCAAGGCATGCCAAACCTGTTGAGGGCGACTTCAAGACGCATCCCATAGGGCGCGCCTTCCTGAGGCGCGAAGCCACTTTCGTTGCCCGACCCGCTATCCGCTTTTTCATACGCCTCGCGATCGTAGAGTTTCAGGGTTTGTATGATGTGAGAGGTATTGACGATGGCGGTTTGGCTCTCGGGGTCAAACGCCACGCCGCCCCACTGAACGCCACCGGCCGTGATGGGATAGCCAAGCGTACCTTCGCCTTGGGTGGTGGGTGGGGTGTACATGCCCTCGTAGCTGAGTTCCTCCCAGAGGGCTGAGCACTCGCCAAAGCTCACGGCATCGGCAAGCGCCCAGACATCGGGCTTCTCTGACTGGTCAAGCAGCGGTGCCGGCTTGGTGGGGAAGGGTTGGGTCGGGGCATAGACTTCGCCCTCGACGCTGCCGTCGCCGTCGGGCACCGGGCGTTCCTCAATCGGCCAGACGTCTTCACCGGTTTCGCGGTTGACGACGAACAGGAAGCCCATCTTGGTCGCCTGGATCAGCGCCGGAATCTCTTCACCGTCTACCGTGATATCCATCAACGTGGGGGCGGCATTGATGTCGTAATCCCAGATGTCGTGGTGAACCCATTGCCGCGACCAGACGACTTCGCCCGTTTCCACATCCAGCGCCGTTGTCGACGTGCCGAGCGGTACCTCTTCGGTACGGTTCCCGCCCCAGAAATTCGGCGAAGGGGATGAGACCGGTAGATAGACCAGGCCGCGTTCCTCATCGGCGGACATATGTGTCCAGACGTTGGCGGTGCCGCTCTGCTCGCGCATTTCGTCGCTCAGCGCCTGGAACGTCCATTCGCGCTCGCCGGTGCGGGCGTTGATGGCAAACACGGTGCCGGGTGGGGTTTGCTCATAAGCCCAATCCATGCCCGCCCAGCCGAGTATCAAGCGATCACCTACTACGGTCGGAGGCTGCAGCAGCGACAGCGGCCACTTGTCATTGGTGTCATTCCACTGGTTGGCGTCGAGCACGCCATTATCGGCAAAGCTTTCGCACTGTTCGCCGCTATCGGCATCAACCGCGAAAAGCTGTGCATCCATGGTGCCCATATAGACGATTTTCTGGCAGGGTTCGCCAGTCTCCGGATCGTCCGCTTCCCAGTAGGCAACGCCGCGATTTTTCAGGGCGGGCTGGGTCAGCGGCTCCAGTGCTGACTCGGTGTCGAAGCGCCATTTCTCTTCCCCGGTGGCGGGGTCGAGGGCCAGTATCCGGTAGAAGGGCGTGCCGATATACAGGGTGTCGTTGGCAAATACCGGGGTCGCGGACCAGACCGTCGCCGGTAGCTCCCCCGAGCCATCGGCGACGTCGCCGGTATGGATGTCCCACACTTTCTCCAGTTCGCCGACGTTGTCGGCGTTGATTTGATCGAGCGGGCTGTATTTCTGGGCATTGAGCTGACCGTGGAAACTGTCCCAGGTGGGGTCGCCAGGGACCAGCGGTATGGAGGCGGTACTCGTTTCTTCCTGCTGGTCTTGTGGCGACGTATTGTCCTGCGTTTCTGGCGGTTCTTGTTGGTCCTGCCGTTCTTGAGCCTCTGGCTGCTCCTGGGTGGCAGGCTGTTCCTGCTCATCTGTCGGTTGCTGAGCCAGTAGCGGTAATGGGGCGAGGCAGACCGCCAGCGCGGTAGCCGTGCCCAAGCGTTGTTTAGTGGTGGTCAAAGTCGGCATGGTCGGCTCCTCAGGAAGGGGTGGGCTTGGCACGGGGTGACGGACGCGCGGCATCGATAATCACACCGATCAGGCCGACCACCATGGCGACGCAGATCCACCACTGATGCAGTAGCATCCCGGCGAAGAAGGTACCGGCGAGCCCCACCAGAATGAGTAGCCGCAGGGCAATGGAGGCGCCACGGCTGATTACCACTGCGAGAAGAAGCGCCAGAACCGCCAGGGCGATGCAGGCCACGATAGCCACCAGCGCGCCGAGCGTTCCTGTGACCCCGGTCAGCGGCGTGAAATAGGCATAGAGGGCAATGGCAAGGCCAGCGAGAGAGGCGAGGAATAACACGATAGCGCCCAGGCGAGGCGAGCGTGATGATGACATGGCGGTATCTCCTCCTTGAAGATGGGCATGGCAGTAAGACGAAAGCCTAATAAAAATACTTAGCTCTATAACGTTAGCAGAGAAGCCAACTTTTTCGACCTTTATGCTTTTTATTCTAATGCAGGTAATACTTATAGAGGTGTTTTACTTGCCTTCCCAGGCACCTCGCGTACCAGGCGGGGCATCAAAAAGCCCGGTAGCCTGGGCAGTAGGGCTTTGATGAGTCCACGCGCTTCGTCATCGGACACATCAAAATGCCCGGCGCCTTGCACAGGATCCAGAACATGAAGGTAGTAGGGCAGGATGCCCGCTTCAAACAGCCGCTCGGACAGCGTCGCAAGAGTGTCCGCGCTATCGTTGACGTGCCTTAACAGTACGCTCTGGTTGAGCAGGGTCACGCCAGCCTGCTTTAATCTGTCGCAGGCATCGACAACCGCCTGGTCGATCTCGTTGGGGTGGTTGATGTGCAGCACCACGACCTTCTGCAGACGGGTGGCGGAGAGCCAGTCGAGCAGGGCGTCATCGACGCGGTCGGGGATAACCACCGGCAGGCGGGTGTGAATGCGCAGCCGTTTCAGGTGCGGAATAGCTTCAAGCTGCTCCACCAGCCATGCCAGCTGTCGATCATTGGCGGCAAGCGGGTCGCCGCCGGAAAGGATGGCCTCCTGCAAGGAGGTGTCGGTGCGCAGGTAGTCCAGCGCTTGCTGCCACTGGGCCCGGGAAGGCGCGTTTTCAGCGTAGGGGAAATGCCGTCTGAAGCAATAGCGGCAGTTGATCGCACAGGCGGGGCTCGCAATCAGCAGGACACGGCCGGCGTACTTGTGGATCAGGCCGCTGGCCGGCTGATGGTCGGCTTCCTCAAGCGGGTCGGCGACGAACCCTGGCAGGGACAGGGACTCATCGTCGAGCGGTAGCACCTGGCGCAGCAGTGGATCCCCAGGGTCGCCTGGCGCGATGCGCGACAGATAGGCGTCGGGCACGCAAACCTCAAACAGCTGATGCCCGGTGCGAGCGCCGGGCAGCCATTTGTCGCTCAGTCCCAGGCGCTGGCAAAGAACCGTGGGGTCGCGAATCGCTTGCGAGAGCTGTTGTTGCCACGACCCTGTTTGGCTCTTGGGGTCCTTGTCAGCAATAATGATGTTCTCCTGCAAAAAGCCCTCCTTCGGGTTATTATGCGCGCACTTATTCCAAAACGATCATTAGAGGCAAAGCGACACGTGGCGCCTCACGTTACTGAAACGCATCATTGAGAGGCAATATGGCGAACTATTCTACCAACGAATTCAAGGGCGGTCTGAAAGTAATGCTCGACGGCGATCCTTGCTCGATCATAGAGAATGAGCTGGTGAAGCCGGGCAAAGGCCAAGCCTTTAACCGCGTCAAGCTGCGTAATCTGATGACCGGCCGCGTAGGGGAACGCACCTTTAAATCGGGTGATTCGTTAGAGGGTGCCGACGTCATGGAGCTGGAGATGGAGTATCTCTACAACGATAGCGAAATGTGGTACTTCATGAAAACCGACGGTTCCTTCGAGCAGTATGCGGTCGAGAAGAAGGCGTTGGGCGATACGGAAAAGTGGCTGAAAGAACAGGTGCCCTATACCGTTACCTTGTGGAATGACAACGCTATTCACGTGGCACCGCCGAACTTCATTGAGCTTGAGGTGGTGGAAACCGACCCTGGTTTGAAGGGCGATACGGCGCAGGGCGGCTCCAAGCCTGCCACGCTGTCGTCTGGGGCCGTGGTGCGCGTGCCGCTGTTTATCAACCAGGGCGAAGTCCTGAAGATTGATACACGCAGCGGTGAATACGTCTCGCGTGCCTGATCACTCTGCCTTGAAAGTAGGTACCCAGAGCCACGCACCCTGCGTGGCTTTATCATGTTAGGGAGTCACCAATGAGCGTTAGCTGGCGGCCGACAGCGGATATCGAGACGTTGCGTGAGCGGGCGCGACTGCTGGCCAAAGTGCGTGCGTTTTTCGCCGAGCGCGATGTGCTCGAAGTGGAAACGCCCGTTCTGGGCCAGGGGGGCAGCACCGACGTTCATCTTGTCTCGCTTTCCACCCTGGCGCGTACTGATCGTGGCCAGCGCCGGCTTTGGCTGCAGACCTCGCCGGAATTTCATATGAAGCGCCTGCTGGCCGCGGGCAGCGGACCGATTTTCCAGCTGGCCAAGAGTTTTCGCGATGGCGAGGTAGGGGGGCGGCATAACATCGAATTCACCATGTTGGAATGGTATCGCCCTGGGTATTCCCTCGCAGCATTGATCGATGAAACCGCCACGCTGGTGGCCAGCATTCTGCCGCGTTTCCATGGCCCGGTGGTGCATTACGCTTACCGCCGTCTGTTCCATACCTATTTGGCGGTCGACCCCTTCACTTCATCGCTCGAGACGCTTCGGCGACTGGCCGCCGAGCACGGCCAAATGCCCGCTACGGCACTGGCGAACGACGGGCGTGACACCTGCCTGGATTTGTTGATGAGCATGGTGATTGAGCCGCATCTTGGGCGCAATGAATTAAGTGTGGTCGTGGACTACCCGGCAAGCCAGGCGGCGTTGGCGCGTCGCCATCAGGACGCTGACGGCGAGTGGGTTGCGTCGCGCTTTGAGCTGTATCTTGAGGGTACTGAGTTGGCGAACGGCTACGATGAGTTGACCGACGCCGCCGAGCAGCGTGCCCGTTTCGTCGACGACAACGCCGAGCGGCGCCAGCTGGGGCTTGGCGACGTGGATATGGATGAGCGGTTGGTTAATGCCCTGGAGCACGGAATGCCGGAAAGCGCTGGCGTGGCGCTGGGCATCGATCGTCTGATTCAGCTGGCGCTGGGCAAAGCACGCCTGGAAGACGTGCTGACCTTCTCGACGCCTAACTGTTAGGCGATTACGCCGTGCCCAGCGTCTGGCCCATCTGCACCATGCTGCCGGTCGGGATGTCTTCAAATGTCACTGGATTGGCGAAGCACATTACCACAGTGGAGCCGAGCTTGAAGCGGCCCATCTCGGCGCCTTTTTCCAGCGTGATCGGTTGGCCAAAACGCATGCGCTGGGGATGACCGGACAGCGGCGTGACCTGGCCGGACCAGACGGTCTCGATGGCCGCGACGATCATGGCACCGACCAGCACCATGGCCATGGGGCCATGCTCGGTATCAAAAACGCACACAAGACGCTCGTTGCGGGCGAACAGGCCCGGCACATGGTTGGCCGTCGCCTCGTTGACCGAGAACAGGCGGCCGGGCACGTAGATCATTTCGCGCAGCGTGCCGGTCACCGGCATATGCACCCGGTGATAGTCGCGGGGCGACAGGTAAACCGTGGAAAAACTTCCGCCCAGGAATTCTTCTGCCAGGGCCGTATCGCCGCCGAGTAACGTCTGCGCGGAGTAGGTGTGGCCCTTGGCTTGCACCAACTGGCCCGCCTGTAGGCGCCCGTATTGGGAAAGAGTGCCATCAGCCGGGCTGAGAAGCCCATCACCCAGCGGGCGCGCGTCGGCTTTCAGGGCGCGGGTAAAGAAGTCGTTGAACGTCGCGTAGGCGCTGGGGTCGGGCTCCAGCGCCTGGCTCATGTCCACTTCAAAGCGCTTGATAAAAGCGTTGATCAAGGTGTTTTTGACCCAGGGGTTTTCGCACTGGGCAAATTTCCCTGTCAGCCGCGACAGGGCATGCTGCGGTAGTGGGTACTGAAGCAGGGAAAAAGCGTGTTGGGAAACAGTCACAGTGGTGTTTTCACTTCTCAATCGGTGTGTCGTCGCGGTTGCCCCATTCACCCCAGGAGCCTGGATAGCCGCGCATGTTGAAGCCCAGCGCCTTGCCTACCAGCCAGGTAAAGCTGCTGCGGTGGTGGCTTTGGCAATGGGTGGCAATTTCCATCTCAGGCGTCAGCCCGAGCGCGCCGAGTTCAGTCATCAGCTCGGCGTAATCGCGTATGCGTAATGCCCGGTGGCGGTCCATGGCATTGACCCAGTCCATGTTGACCGCGCCGGGAATGTGTCCCAGGTGCTTGTTATTGCCTTTCTCACCATCGTACTCGGCCTGGGAGCGCGCATCCCACACGGCAAACTGCTTATCGTCGAGCTTCTGCTTGATCTCGTCGGCGCTGATCATCGCCTGGGGATTGAGAATCTCGGCCTGATAGTCGCTGGGCACAGGCGCTGTGGGTTCGCTGCTTTCTTCAAGCCCGGCGTCCCGCCAGGCGTGAATGCCGCCGTTCAAGTAGGAGTAGCGGGTATGGCCGATAAGGTCGAGCGTCCAGAGCAGGCGTGCCGCCCAGCCACCACCTTCGTCATCGTAGGCGATAACGTGGGTGTCACGGGTGAGTCCCAGAGCGCTAAATAGCTGCGAGAGCCTCTCGACGCTGGGGACATCGCTGGGTACCGGCCCCTCGCCGCGCATTAAGTAGCGGAAATCGAGGAAAATGGCCCCCGGCACATGGCCCTGACGGTAGCTGTCGGGATTGACCGGCACATCGATTATCAGCAGTTGTGGGTCGTCGAGATGCGCTTGAAGCTGTTCGGGCTCAACAATCAGCGGTAGCACGTTGGCTTCAGACGACTGGCTTTGGGTGCCCATGGGCGCCTCCTTATCAGTTAAGCGTCCAGGCTATCGAGAATACGCCGATAGCTGGCAAAACGTTCTGGATGGATCTTGCCTGCCTCAACGGCATCGAGTAAAGCACAACCCGGCTCAGCACGGTGGCGGCAGTCGCGAAAGCGGCAGTGGCCGATAAACGGACGAAACTCGATAAAGCCGTCGGTGACTTCCTGCTCATCAAGATGAATCAGGCCAAATTCCCGGATCCCCGGCGAGTCGATCAATTCGCCGTTGGTCACCTCGTCGCTGCGCATGGCGTAAAGCCGCGCCGTCGTCGTGGTGTGGGTGCCTTTACGCGAATCCTCAGACAGCGCGCCGATACGCAGGGTTTCATCGGGCAGCAGCCGGTCAATGAGCGACGATTTGCCCACGCCGCTCTGTCCGACAAAGACCGACGTGCGCCCCTGAAGCTGCTGGCGGAGTGCGTCCAGGCCTGCATCGTTTGCCGTGGTGGTGCGCACCACCGGGTAGCCAAGAGCGCGGTAGCGCTCCAGCAGCGTCCCCAACTCGCCGCCATCGTCGGGGAGCAGGTCGGTCTTGTTGAGCACCAGGACCGGCGCAATCCCCGTGGCCTCGGCGGCGACCAGATAACGGTCGATCAAGTTGGGGTGGGGCGCGGGTTCGACGGCAAACACGATCAGCAACTGATCGATATTGGCGGCCACCGGCTTGAGCTGGCCGCGGGCATCGGGGCGCTTCAGTACGCTGTCACGCTCTTCGCGCGCCACCACCACGCCGGAGCCCTCCTGGCCCGCCCGCCAGATTACCCGGTCGCCGGTCACCAGGCCGTCCAGATTGGCGCGCAGATGGCAGCGCACCGGCTGGTGGCTTGTGTCGCGCACCTCCAGGGTGCGGCCGAAATGGGCCATGATGCGACCCGGCTGTTCGGCGCCGTACTCCCCCGCGGCAAGCTTCTCGGCATCCTGTACATCGCGCTTTTCAGCGCGTTGGGCACGCTCCGCCTGAACCTTCTCGACCCGCCAGCGTTGCTGACGGCTTAATTTACGTTTGCTCATGACCACCCGATGCTCGGTACAATGGTCACCATTGTACCTGTTAACTGCCGCTGGGTAACTTGATCTACCCACCTGATTGGAGAGCACTATGAGTGAACATGCCGTGCCGCGTGATGACCTGCTGGTCTGGATTGACCTGGAAATGACCGGGCTGGACCCCAACAAGGAGCGCATTATCGAAGTGGCGACCCTGATCACCGACGCTCACTTGAACGTGATCACCGAAGGGCCGGTGATCGCCGTGAAACAGCCCGATAGCCTGCTGGCCAGCATGGATGACTGGAACCAAAAGACCCATGGCGAATCGGGCCTGGTGGCACGGGTCAAAGCCAGCGACGTCGGTGTGGCCGGGGCTGAACAGCAGACCCTGGACTTTCTGCGCCAGTACGTCGTGCCGGGCTCGTCGCCCATGTGCGGTAACAGCATTCACCAGGATCGGCGTTTTCTGGAGCGCGAAATGCCGGCGCTGTGGGCGTTCTTTCATTACCGCAATCTGGACGTTTCAAGCGTCAAGGAACTGGCCAAGCGCTGGAACCCTGGCGCCCTGGCCGGGTTTAAAAAGCAGAATGTCCACCTGGCCATGGACGATATCAAGGAATCGATTGCCGAGCTTGCCCATTACCGCAATACGTTCTTGCGCCTCGAGACGCAGAGCGACGAGGAAGAGTAAAAGCGCCTAGGACGCCTCGGTAGCAATACGCGTGGCGCGTTTCAGGCGCTGTTCCTCAAGCGCCCAGGCAACGTGTTCGCGTACCAGGGCGCTGGGGTAGGCCCGCCTTGACCAGAGCGCGGCCTCCAGCGTCTCGCTCCAGGGCGCGTTACCCAGGCCCACGGCGATATTGCGCAGCCAGCGCTCGTAACCGATGCGTCGGATGGGGCTGCCCGCGGTTTTAGCCAGAAACTCGTCTTCTCCCCAGGCAAAAAGGCTGATAAGCGAGGCACGATCGAGGTCGTGGCGCGGGGCGAAGTCGTCTTCCTGCGTGACGCGGGTAAAACGGGTGAACGGGCACACCAGCTGGCAGTCGTCGCAGCCGTAGATGCGGTTGCCCATGGCGCGGCGGTACTCAACGGGAATCGCGCCGTGCAGCTCAATGGTCAGGTACGAGATGCATTTGCGCGAATCGACCACCTTATCCTCGACGATGGCGCCGGTAGGGCAGGCGGTGCGGCAGGCGTTGCAGCTGCCGCAGTGTTCGCCCTCAAAGGGGGCGTCAACGGGCAGGGGCAGGTCGGTGTAAAGTTCGCCCAGGAAAAACAGCGAGCCGGCCTTGGGAGTGAGCAGCATGGCATTTTTGCCGAACCAGCCAAGGCCGGCTTTCTGGGCGAGGGCGCGCTCCATCACTGGGGCGGAGTCGACGAAGGCGCGGTAGCCGAACGCTCCGACTTCGTGCTCGATCTGTTTCGCCAACTGCGCCAGGCGTTTGCGCATCAGTTTGTGGTAATCCCGACCGAGGGCATAGCGCGATACGTAGGCCCTGCTGGGCTGGCCGAGCACCTTGGTGCTTTCCACTTCGGCGGGGAGGTAATCCATGCGCACGCTGATTACCCGCCGGGTGCCGGGCTCGAGCTCGTCCGGGCGGGTGCGCTTGGTGCCATGCTTGGCCATGAAGCCCATTTCGCCGTGGTACCCTTTGTCCAGCCAGGCGTTAAGATGCGCTTCATGGTCGCCCAGTTGGGTGTCGGTGATGCCAACCTGCTGAAAGCCAAGCTCGCGACCCCAGGTTTTGATGAGATCGGCAAGGCCTGCAAGGGTGTCGTCTGAAAGCATGGGCGCGCCGCTTCGTCGCAAAAATGAAAAGCTCGAGGAATTGGGTGTTGATACTCAACGGTAAGCTGTAAGCCGCGCTATGCTAACGCATTGCTGGCCGTCACAACATGCGAAAGGAGAGATCGTGTCTCGCTTAACAACGTCTACGTTACGCCCTCTTTATAAAGCGGCTCAAGTGCGCGAGCTCGATCGGCGCACCATTGCCGGGGGAATCGATGGGTTCGCACTGATGCAGCGAGCGGCGTCCAGTGCCTGGCATAGCTTTCGCTCCCGCTGGCCCCAGGCGCGCAGCGTTACGGTACTTTGCGGAAGCGGCAATAACGGCGGCGATGGCCACGTCCTGGCGGCGCTGGCGATGCAGTCGGGACTTAAAGTGCAGCGTATTTCGCTCAAGCCGCTGGAGGAACTCAAGGATGACGCCTTTCGCGCCGCCCAGCTGGCCAGCCAGGCCGGGGTGAGCTGCGAAGAATGGCACCCGGCGACAGCGTTGTCCGGCGAAGTGGTGGTCGATGCGCTGCTGGGAACCGGGTTGAACGGCGAAGTGTCGGGGCGCTACCGACGCGCCATCGAGGCGATCAACGCGGCCTCTCAGCCGGTCCTGTCGATCGATATTCCCTCGGGGCTGGCCGCCGATACCGGCGCGGTGCTCGGCGTGGCGGTGGAAGCCGCCTGCACGGTGACCTTCATTGGCGACAAGATCGGTCTGCACACCGGCGATGCGCCGGCGTATACCGGCGAAATCGACTTCCGCCCGTTGAGCGTTAAAGCCCAGGCGTTTTTTGATATCCCGCCGACCGCGTGGCGCCTCGACGACGCCTTGCTTGGCGAGGCATTTACGCCCCGGTCGCGCACCAGCCATAAAGGGCGCATGGGCCATGTGCTGGTCATGGGGGGCGCGCCTGGCTTTGGTGGTGCGGCCTTGCTGGCGTCCCAAGCGGCGGCGCGTCTTGGTGCGGGCAAGGTCAGTCTGGCGACCGCTGCCGACCACATCACCGCCAGTCTGGTGCGCTGCCCTGAAGTCATGGCCCATGCGGTTCGCGGCGGGGCGGACGCCAGTGAGCTGCCGCATCAGGCCGATGCAGTGGTGGTGGGGCCGGGGCTTGGTCAGGCGGCCTGGGGACAGGCGGTGCTGCAGAGTGCGCTGCAGGCGAGCGTGCCGCTGGTCGTCGATGCCGATGGGCTAACGCTGTTGGCGCGCCACTGGCCGGATTTGCGCCGCGATGATTGGGTGCTGACGCCGCATCCCGGGGAGGCGGCCCGCCTGCTGGGTTGTACCGTTGGGGAGGTGCAGTCGGATCGGCCCGAGGCCGTTCAGGCGCTGCAGCGTGCCCGCGGCGGCGTGGTCATTCTCAAAGGCGCGGGCAGCCTGGTCGCGGGGCCGGGCGGGCTGATGGTGTGCCCGTACGGCAACCCCGGTATGGCTAGCGGCGGCATGGGCGATGCGCTCAGCGGGATGCTCGGCGCGCTGATTGCCCAGCGCGGCGATATCGAAACCAGCGCCTGGCTGGGCACGCTGGTGCATGCGTTGGCCGCCGACAGGGCGGCAGCCGCGTGCGGTGAGCGTGGCTTGCTGGCGAGCGATCTGGCATCCTATGCGCGAGAATTAATTAACCCGTGAAGGCAGCCTACATGCAGGTGCAACTGGATAATGAACAAGCTCAGGTCGCCTTTGGTGAAACCCTGGGTAACGTATTGCAGGGACGCGGGCGTATTTATCTGGAGGGCGACTTGGGCGCGGGCAAAACGACGTTGACACGTGGCGTGTTGCGGGCCTATGGCTATCAGGGGGCGGTCAAGAGTCCCACCTATACGCTGGTAGAGCCCTATGAGCTGGCCGGCCAGCGGCTTTATCATCTGGACCTTTACCGCTTATCCGACCCTGAGGAGCTTGAGTTCATCGGCGGTCGCGAGGTGCTGGCCGACGATGCGCTTTGCTTGATCGAGTGGCCTAGCCGGGGTGAAGGCTGGCTACCGGCGCCGGATATCCGCCTGCAGCTGGACGTGGTCGACCCCGGCCGTCGAGCGCGACTAACCGCCGTCAGCGATCTTGGTAACGACGTGCTGGCCACCTTGAAAAATCGACTGTCGGGCTATCCCCAGCAGGATGGTGTCTTTCAATGGTCGTAATCGCGATAGTCACAAGGGTAAAGGCGATTAACGCACGATCACTGCGTCGGCTTGCACTCAGCGCCGTGGCGCTACTGTCGGCGGGATTGGGCACGTCGCTTCAGGCCGCCACCGTCGAGAGCATGCGGCTCTGGGCAGCGCCGGATCATGCGCGGCTGGTGTTCGATCTGTCCGGCCCGGCATCGGCCAATGTGTTCTCCCTGGATAATCCTGACCGCTTGGTCATCGATCTTGACGAGAGTCAGATGGAGGCCGACCCGGACAGTCTGGCGCTGGAGGATAGTGCGATCAGCACCGTGCGCACCGGTGCCCGCGATGGCAGCGGGCTGCGGGTCGTGCTCGAGCTCAACCGCGAGGTGGAGCCGCGCCATTTTACCCTGGAGCCCAACGATCAGTATGGCCACCGGCTTGTGGTGGATCTGGAGTACCCTGGTGAAAGCGCGGTGGAAAACCCCATCGATCCCATCGAGGCCATGATTCGCGACCAGGAAATGGAGTCGCAGCGTGCCAGCGCTCAGGCACAGGTAGGCGACCAGCAGGGCGATAGTCAGCAGGCATCCTCGCCAGCGGATGAGCCTAGGGCCTCTGAAGAAGCCAAGCCCCACCCAAGGCGCGATATCATTATTGCGGTGGACGCCGGGCATGGCGGCGAAGATCCAGGGGCGATCGGCCCATCAGGTACCCGGGAAAAGGATGTCGTGCTCGACATCAGTCAGCGGCTGGCCGATACCATCAACGCGGCCGAAGGCTTCAAGGCGGTGCTGATCCGCGACGGCGACTATTATCTGGGGCTGCGTCAGCGTACCCAGCTCGCCCGCGAGCAAAAAGCCGACTTTTTCGTGTCGCTTCATGCCGATGCCTTCAACAGCCCGCGCCCCCAGGGAAGCTCGGTCTATGCGTTGTCCCAGCGGGGCGCGACGTCAGAAACCGCGCAATGGCTTGCCGATAGCGAAAATCGCTCCGACCTGATCGGCGGGGTAGACGGCAACCTGTCACTGCGTGACAAGGACCAGGTGCTGCGTGGCGTGCTGCTGGACTTGACCATGACGGCAACGCTCAACGATTCGTTGTCGATTGGCGGGCAGGTACTGGACCAACTCGGTCGCGTAAACCGGCTGCATAAATCGCGGGTGGAGCAGGCAGGCTTCATGGTGCTCAAATCACCGGATATCCCCTCGCTGCTGATCGAGACTGGGTTTATCTCCAATCCCGACGAAGAGCGACGCTTGCGCGACCCTGTTCATCAGCAGGGGGTTGCCGAGGCGGTCTTCAGCGGTCTGAAAAGCCATTTCGAACGCTATCCGCCGCCGGCAAGCCTGCTTGCCTGGCAGCGGGATAATCAGCGCAGCCCGAGTGGCGACGAGTACCGCATTCAGTCCGGCGACACGCTCTCGGCGATTGCGGTGCGCCACGGGGTGCCGATCAACCAGCTCAAGCAAGCCAACGACCTCAACGGCGATGTCATCCGTGTGGGGCAAGTATTGCGTATTCCCAGTTCATGAGGTGCCGTGTTGCCTGAAACAACGTCCGCTATGCCGCGCATACTCGTCCTGGACCCCCGGTTGGCGAACCAGATTGCGGCCGGGGAGGTGGTCGAGCGTCCTGCGTCAGTCACCAAAGAGCTGATCGAAAACGCCATTGATGCGGGCAGTCAGCGCATCGAGGTAGATATTGAAGCGGGCGGTGCGCGGCTGATCAAGGTCCGCGATGACGGCGTCGGCATTGGCGAACAGGACCTGCCGCTGGCGCTTGCCCGCCATGCCACCAGCAAGATCGATAGCCTGGAAGACCTGGAGGGCGTGAGCTCGCTGGGCTTTCGCGGCGAGGCCCTGGCCTCGATCAGTTCGGTGTCGCGACTGGAGCTCATCTCCAACGCGGCGGACGATCCGCGCCAGGGCTGGCGGGTCGTGGCCGAGGGGCGGGGCATGGAAACACGCGTCACGCCGGCGCCGCACCCGCGCGGCACCAGCGTTGCCGTCCGCGACCTGTTTTTTAACACGCCGGCGCGGCGCAAGTTCCTGCGTACCGAAAAAACCGAATTCGCCCACGTGGAAGAGGCGTTCCGCCGCCAGGCGCTGTCGCGCTACGACATTGCATGGACATTGCGCCACAATCAAAAGGTGGTGCATCAACTGCCCGCGGGCCATTCGCCTTC
Source organism: Pseudomonadota bacterium (assembly GCA_051750125.1). Lineage (GTDB taxonomy): Bacteria > Pseudomonadota > Gammaproteobacteria > Pseudomonadales > Halomonadaceae > Vreelandella. Next base: position 194,704 of record JBNJJK010000005.1, on the reverse strand, counting down.
CGCCAGCGAGCGGCGCATTGCCTCGTTGCTGGGCAACAACTTTATCGAGCACGCGCGCTATATCGAGCGCGAAGCGGGGGCGCTGCGCTTGAGCGGCTGGGTGGGGTTGCCCACGCATTCGCGCGCCCAGGCCGATCAGCAGTACTTTTTCGTCAACGGTCGCGTCGTGCGCGACCGGCTGGTGGCCCATGCCGTTCGCCAGGCCTACCGCGACGTCCTGTATAACGGCCGCCATCCGGTCTTTGTGCTGTACTTGACCCTCGACCCCGATGTCGTCGATGTAAACGTTCACCCCACCAAGCATGAAGTGCGTTTCCGCGATGGCCGCATGGTGCACGACTTTCTGTATTCAAGCCTGCACCACAGTCTGGCAGACGCGCGGCCAAACGACGGCGATACACCGGAGGTGGCAGCATCCGAGCCCGCAGCGGCCGAGGAAACGCCGGCGGATGCGGCGCGCTGGCAGCAACAGGGCATGGCGCTTGCGCCTTCGAGCGATCGCCATCCGGGTGGCGAACGGGTGCGCCGCTTCATGCAGGGCTATCAGGCGTTGCACCCCGACCACGAAGAGACGCTGCTGACGCCGCAAACCAGCACCGCCGAGAAAATGCCCAGTGAGCCGCACGGTGCGGTGCGCGAAGCGCCAGTGGCCATGCCAGAGGCTGATCCTACCAGCGCGCCGCCGCTGGGTTTTGCTCTGGGTCAGCTCCACGGCGTCTATATATTGGCGCAGAACGTCCACGGTCTCGTCCTTGTGGATATGCACGCCGCGCACGAGCGGATCGTCTACGAGCGCATGAAAAACCAGCTGGCGGCGACCCGCGGGATCGACACCCAGCCGCTACTGGTGCCTGTGTCGCTGGCCGCCAGCCGCACTGAAGTGGCCACGGTGGAAAGCGAGCGCGATGCCATCGCCAAGTTGGGGGTCGAGCTGGATATTGCCGGCCCCGAGACCTTGCTGGTTCGCCAACTGCCGGCCATGCTGGCCCAGGCAGACCCGGAGGCACTGGTGCGCGAGATGCTCGAGGAATTGGCGCGCTTTGGTCGAACGCATCAGGTCGAAGCGCGGATTCACGAGCTGCTTTCCACCATGGCGTGTCATGGTAGCGTACGGGCCAACCGGCGGCTGACGCTGGATGAAATGAACGCGCTGCTGCGCGACATGGAGCGCACCGAGCGAAGCGACCAGTGCAATCATGGACGACCCACCTGGACGCAGATGGATATGAACGCCCTGGACCGCTTGTTCATGCGCGGCAAGTAGGCCTGTAAAGTGACAAAGTATGGCGTAGCTTTTTGATTGTTAGTGGAGTTTTACCAGCGCATGGCTGATACACGCCCTTGGGCGATTTTTTTGATGGGGCCGACCGCCGCGGGCAAAACCGACACGGCCATCGCGCTGCACGAGCGGTTGGGGCACCAGTTGATCAGCGTCGATTCGGCGATGGTCTACCGCGGGATGGATATCGGCAGCGCCAAGCCCAGTGCCGATGAGCTGGCCCGCGCCCCCCACCGCCTGATCGACATCCGTGACCCGGCAACGCCGTATTCGGCGGCCGATTTTCGTGGCGACGCGCTGAATGAGATGCGACAAATCAGCGCGGCGGGTCAGGTGCCGCTGCTGGTCGGCGGTACCATGCTTTACTACAAGCATTTGATGGAAGGTGTTGCTAACCTTCCTGCGGCCGACGCTTCGATTCGCCATGATCTCGAAGCACGGTGGCAGAAAGAGGGGTTGGCTGCTCTGCACCGAACGCTTTGCGAGGTTGATCCGCCCTCGGCGCAGCGCATTCATCCGAATGACCCGCAGCGCCTGATGCGTGCCCTGGAAGTGTATTATGCCAGTGGGCGTCCGATGAGTGCCCTCTGGGCGGAGCAGCAGCCTGAAACCTTTCCCTGGCGGGTGCTGTCGATAGCGCTGTTGCCCGCAGAACGTTCTGTATTGCACCAGCGTATCGCGCTACGTTTTGAAATGATGTTGCAAGAGGGCTTGATAGATGAAGTCGCCGCCCTCAAACAACGCAGTGATCTACATGGTGATCTGCCTGCGATGAAAAGCGTTGGCTACCGACAGGTATGGGAATATCTGGAAGGTCGCTATGATGACGATACTCTGGTAGAGCGCGGTGTCATTGCCACACGCCAGCTCGCCAAGCGGCAAATTACCTGGCTAAGACGTTGGCCGTCGCTGCACTGGATCGATACGCTGCAGTCCAACGCCTTGGATAAGGTGCTGAAAATCGTGCGCGAAAGCAGCGCTTAGCGTAAGATAGAAGGTTCGTAAGTGATGTTTTCGAGTGGCCGAGTGAGCAGGCCTTTCGGGCAACGAGATGTCGGCGTAGCACCAGTTGGGCACGCCATCCATAACCAACCCCCAACGACAGTTTTAGGGAGAGCAACATGTCCAAAGGGCAGTCCCTTCAAGACCCGTACCTGAACATTTTGCGCAAGGAGCGCATTCCGGTCTCTATTTTTCTGGTGAACGGCATTAAATTGCAGGGCCAGATTGAATCGTTTGACCAGTTTGTCATCTTGTTGCGCAATACCGTCAGTCAGATGGTTTATAAACATGCGATTTCAACCGTTGTACCTTCACGAAATGTGCGGTTACCTGCACAAGATCCGGCCGCTCCGGACGCTGATGAGTAACACGGTGAAGTCAGCAGAACAGTCCACGAGGTATTGATTGTTTTTTGAACGCCCCGAAGCCGGAGAAACGGCTGTCCTTGTTCACGTAGATTTTCAAGATGAACAAGCGCGTGAAGACCCGGGTGAGTTTTTAGAACTCGTGCGCTCTGCCGGTGCAGAGCCTGCGACGTTGCTCACGGCTAGCCGACACCGTCCTGATCCGCGCAGCTTCATAGGGTCAGGCAAGTTGGAAGAGCTGCGGGCAATGCTCGCAGCTCACGAAGCTGAGCTGGTGATCTTCAATCATGGCTTAAGCCCCTCGCAGCAGCGTAATCTGGAACGTGAGCTCAAGTGCCGTGTGCTGGATCGCACGGGTTTGATTCTGGATATCTTTGCGCAGCGGGCGCGCACCCACGAAGGTAAGCTGCAAGTTGAGCTTGCGCAGCTAGAATATGTATCCACGCGTCTGATACGCGGGTGGACCCACCTGGAACGCCAGAAAGGCGGTATCGGTCTGCGCGGTCCGGGTGAAACCCAGTTGGAAACCGACCGGCGCCTGCTCCGTGGGCGTATCAAGTCGATTCATAAACGACTCGACAAGGTGCGCAGCCAGCGTGAGCAAAACCGCCGTGCCCGTGCGCGGGCTGAAATTCACAGTGTCTCGTTGGTAGGTTATACCAACGCAGGCAAGTCAACGCTCTTCAATGCGTTAACGCAGTCAGACGTGTATGCTGCCGACCAGCTGTTTGCAACGCTCGACCCGACGTTAAGACGCCTGGAAATTGAAGATGTTGGGCCGGTGGTGATGGCCGACACCGTTGGTTTTATCCGGCATCTTCCCCACAAGCTCGTTGAGGCTTTTCAGGCCACGCTTCAGGAGGCCGCCGAAGCAACGCTTCTTGTGCACGTCATCGATGCGGCGGACCCTGATCGGGATCTCAATGTTGAGCAGGTCGAGCGCGTGCTTGAAGAAATTGGCGCCGATGACGTGCCGGTGCTAAATGTCATGAACAAGATCGACATCCTGGACAGTGCCCCGCGTATCGAGCGTGACGGCGAGGGGCTGCCTGAGGTCGTGTGGCTTTCGGCCCAGCAGGGCAAGGGCCTTGATCTGCTTCACGAAGCGCTTACCGAGCGCCTTGCTGGCGATGTCATTGGCTTTTCGCTAACGCTTTCCCCCGAGCAGGGTAAGCTGCGGGCAGGCCTACATGAACTCAATGCAGTACGCGAGGAAGCGTTCGATGAACAAGGGCGTTCGGTACTTGATGTTCGTCTGCCGCGACGAGACTTTAACCAGTTGATGGCGCAACTCGGCGAGCGTGCCAATACCTATTTGCCCGCCGAGCTGCGCGAAACGAAAGAGTGGTGACCCCTCAACCAGTGGGTGGCCTGTGCGCTCGGTCGGTGACCGAATAAGCGCCGCATCGCAATAATACTAAATACGCGCTACGGCCCTGTGTTAACGTCGGGGCAAGAGCGTGAGTGAATACCTCAGTGGAGACGAAGTATGGCCTGGAATGAGCCTGGTGGTGGCAACCAGCATGACCCCTGGAGTGGTGGTGGCCGACGTGGTGGCAGCGACGGCGGTGGCAACCGCGGTGGTAATAACGATGGTAATAACGGCAACAAGGGAGGCAATAACCAAGGCCCTCCCGATCTTGATGAGGCTCTGAAGAAGTTTCAGGAAAAGCTCAGCGGCGTGCTGGGCGGCGGTAAAAAATCCGGCGGCGGTGGTAACAAGAACGGTGGTGGCGGTAAGCCACGTAACGTTTTTGCCTTGCCGGGCCTGCTGGTCATTGTCGCGCTGGCTATCTGGGCCGCCATGGGCTTCTACCTGGTGGATCAGTCAGAACGTGGCGTCGTGCTTCGCTTTGGCGAATACCAGAACACCGTTACTCCGGGTCTGCAGTGGAATCCGCCGTTGATTGACGAAGTGCGGATGGTGAACGTCACCCGCGTGCGCTCATTGACCCAGACACAGTCAATGCTGACCCGCGATGAAAACATCGTCGAAGTCGAAATTTCCGCTCAGTATCAGGTGGCCGATCCGCGTAATTTCGTACTCAACGTACGCGACCCGGAACTGTCGCTTGATAACGCCCTCGACTCGTCGTTGCGGCACGTCGTCGGCGGCACCGACATGATCGATATCCTGACCTCGGGTCGTGAAATCCTGGGCAGCTCGGTATCGAGCCGCCTGCAGTCCTATCTGGACAACTACGGCGCCGGCATTCAGCTACAGACCATCAACATCGAGTCTACTTCTGCACCGGAGCCGGTCATCGATGCCTTTGATGACGTAATCCGTGCCCGTGAAGACCGTCAGCGCACGATCAACCAAGGCATGGCCTACGCCAACGCCATCATCCCTGAAGCTCAGGGTCAGGCGCAGCGTGTGGTCGAGCAGGGCCAAGGTTATCGTGAATCGGTAGTAGCTGAAGCGCAGGGTCAGGCAAACCGCTTCAATTCGCTGCTCGCCGAGTACGAGAATTCGCCCGATATCATGCGTGAGCGCATGTACATTGAGGCCATTGAAGAAGTCTTTGGCGAAACGCCCAAGGTGCTGCTGGACGTAAGTGATAACGCTCCGATGATGTACCTGCCGCTTGAGCAGCTGAATCGTCGTCAGGGGGCTGCCGGTGCCTCGCAGCAAGGCAATAGCGACGGTGTCGACCCGCAAGTGCTGGAAAGCCTGCGCAGCGGTAACAGCAGTCAAAGCAGTAGTTCCTCATCCAGTAGTAGCTCCATCCGCAGGGAGGGCCGGTAAATGATTAATAATCGATCCCTGCTAATCGTTGGCGGCATCGCCGCCGTTGCGTGGCTTGCCAGTAACAGTCTGTATGTTGTTGATGAAACCGAACGCGCGGTCAAACTGCGCTTTGGTGAAGTTATCGAAGAGAACATTCAGCCGGGCCTGCACGTCAAAGTGCCGATTGCGCAGACCGTGCGTACTTTCGATACTCGCCTGCTGACGCTGGATACCGATACCAGCCGTTATCTGACGCTCGAGCAGAAAGCGGTGATTGTCGATTCCTATGTCAAATGGCAGGTCATCAACCCCACGCGCTATTACGAGGCTACGGCGGGTGATGAAATGATGGCGACGCGCCTGATTCAGCCCCGCGTTGACGAAAGTCTGCGTAACGAGTTTGGTCGCTTGAACCTTCAGCAGATCATTGCCGAAGAGCGCGATGACCTGATGGAAGGCCCGACCGATGATCTTGACGAGCTGATGCGTGAAGAGCTCGGTGTGGCGATTCGCGACGTCCGTATCAAGCGTATTGACCTGCCTGACGACGTATCAGCCGCGGTCTATGAGCGGATGCGTTCAGAGCGTGAGCGCGAAGCCCGTGAGTGGCGCGCCCAAGGTCAGGAAGAGGCCGAGCGGATTCAGGCCAATGCGGATCGCCGCCGCCAGGTGCTGCTTGCTCAGGCCAATGAGCGGTCAGAAACGCTGCGCGGTGAAGGTGATGCCGAGGCCGCCGCGATCTTCTCGGAAGCCTATGGTCAGGATCAGGAGTTCTTCTCGTTCTGGCGTAGCCTGAATGCCTATCGCGAGAGCTTCTCGGGTGATGAAAACCTGCTGGTGCTCGAGCCGGATAGCGAGTTCTTCCGCTACCTGCGCAGCGCCATGCCCGACGAAGACGGCTAGGCGTCGGACGCAGCCCCGCCGGTTTCCGGCGGGGTTCAACGCGTCACAAAACGTGGTAGACTTTATCAACCGGGCGTCGCCCGGTTTTTTTGTGGCCCTACGTCATTGGGCCTTCATTACTGTCGTCTCGCAGGATTGTTCACATGACCATCGCTGACCGCTGGCTATTGCCCGACGGCATGGACGAAGTGCTGCCGCCTCAGGCAAGCCGTATGGAAGAGCTACGCCGGACGTTGCTGGATCTATACCACTGCTGGGGCTATGACCAAGTCATGCCACCCCCGGTAGAGTTTCTGGACTCCCTGCTGACCGGCACGGGGACCGATCTGGACCTCCAGACCTTCAAGTTGACCGATCAGTTGACGGGGCGGATGATGGGTGCATCGGCGGATGTCACGCCGCAGGTGGCGCGGATGGATGCCCACTCGCTCAAGCGTCAGGGGCCGGTACGGCTGTGCTATTGCACCAACGTATTGCGTGCCAAGGCCGATCAGCATCAAGGTGGCCGCAGCCCGGTGCAGGTAGGCGTCGAGCTGTTCGGCCATGCTGGGCTGGATGCCGACAAGGAAATTATTCACCTGGCACTTTCCAGCCTGCAGGCGGCCGGTGCCCAGGAAATCCACCTGGCGCTGGGGCATATCGGCATTTACCGCAGCCTGGTGGAAGCCGCCGACTTGAATGCGGAGCAGGAAGCGTCGCTGTTCGACGCCCTGGCCCTCAAGTCTCCGGGCCTGCTGGCCGAGCAAGTCAGCGCCAGCGTCAGTGATCCGGCGCTGGCCGACATGCTGCTCGCCCTTGGCGAGTTGCACGGCGATGCCGACATTCTGGTGCAGGCGCGCGAGCGGCTGGCCGGCGCGCCCGCCTCGGTGGTTGCGGCACTGGATCAGCTGGACGCCCTCTATCAAGGGGTATTGGCACAGTTCGACGTGTCATTGTATTTTGATCTGGCGGAACTGCGTGGTTATCAATACCACACCGGCATGATGTTTGCGGCGTATATACCCGGCTACGGGCATGCGCTGACAAAAGGCGGGCGCTACGATAATACCGGGCGTGCCTTTGGGCGTGCGCGTCCCGCTACCGGTTTTTCTATGGACTTGAAGCAGTTAGCTTCACTGGACGTTGCCGCACCGGCGAAAGGCGCGATTTGGGCGCCGGCCGAGCAGGCGGCGTCGCTGGATGCAGCCATCGTCGCCTTGCGCGCGCAGGGCGAACGGGTAATTCAGGCGCTGCCAGGGCAGCGTACGGGACCGGCGGAGCACGATTGTGACCGCCGTCTTGAGTTTATCGATGGCCGTTGGCAGCCAACGGCCCTGACACAAGAGACGAGTGCATAATGGGTAAGAATGTCGTAGTCCTGGGCACCCAGTGGGGCGATGAAGGCAAAGGCAAGATCGTTGATTTGCTGACCGAGTCGGCAACGGCGGTGGTGCGTTTTCAGGGTGGTCATAACGCCGGTCATACGCTGGTGATCGACGGTGAAAAGACCGTTCTTCATCTCATTCCTTCCGGCGTATTGCGCCCCGACAAGACCTGTATCATCGGTAACGGTGTGGTGCTGTCGCCGGAAGCCTTGATCAAGGAAATCCGTGAGCTTGAAGCCAAGGGCGTGCCGGTGCGCGAACGGCTGCGTCTGTCGCCTGCCTGCCCCTTGATCCTGCCGTACCACGTGCGCCTGGACCAGGCCCGCGAAAAAGCCCGCGGCATTGCCAAGATCGGCACCACAGGGCGTGGCATTGGTCCGGCCTACGAGGACAAGGTTGCCCGCCGTGGCTTGCGCCTTGGCGATATGCTGCACCGCGAGCGTTTTGCCTCCAAGCTTGGTGAAGTGCTCGACTACCATAACTTCGTGCTGGTGAATTACCACGGCGAGCCGGCGGTCGACTTCCAGGAAGTCCTCGACAGCGCCATGCAAATGGCCGACGAACTGCGCCCCATGGTGCGCGACACGGTGAGCATGGTGCACGATTTGCGCAAAGCCGGGGAGAACATTCTCTTTGAAGGCGCCCAGGGCTCGCTGTTGGATATCGACCACGGCACCTATCCGTTCGTGACCAGCTCCAACACCACCGCGGGCGGCACGGCGACGGGCTCCGGCGTCGGGCCGCTGTATCTGGATTACGTGCTGGGTATCACCAAGGCCTACACCACGCGCGTCGGATCGGGACCGTTCCCCACCGAACTGTTTGACGACCATGGTCGCCATCTGGCCGAGAAGGGCCACGAGTTCGGTGCCACTACCGGCCGTCCGCGTCGCTGTGGCTGGTTCGATGCCGTCGCGCTTCGCCATGCGGTTCAGATCAACTCGGTGTCGGGCATCTGTCTGACCAAGCTCGATGTCCTCGATGGGCTGGAAAACATCCGCGTTTGTGTGGGTTACCGCAGCAAGGACGGCGACGTCCTCGATACGCCGGTGGATTCAGAAGGCTACGAAGCCATCGAGCCGCTTTACGAGGATTTGCCGGGCTGGAAAGAATCGACGCTGGGGATCAAGAAAGTCGAAGACCTGCCTGCCAATGCACGCGCCTACATCAGCTTCCTGGAAGAGCAGGTCGGCACCAGCATCGACATCATCTCGACCGGGCCGGACCGCGTCGAAACCATCGTGCTACGCAATCCGTTCGACGGATAATCGAGGCAGCGACGCGTCTGGCATGACAGTCGTTTAGCTAGCGGGTTGAAGAGAGGGGCGACTGGGTCGCCCCTTTTTCATGTCCGTTAGTTTCTAGGACCCGCTTAAAAATCGATGCCCCGGCGCGCCTGAAGGCCGTTGTTGAAGGCGTGGCGTACTTCCTGCATCTCGGTCACCGTGTCCGCCATGGCGACCAGGTCGCGATGGGCGTTGCGTCCGGTGATAATCACCGTCTGTTCGTGGGGACGATTCTCGAGTGCCTGGATCACCGTGGCGATATCCAGGTAGCCAAATTTGAGCATGTAGGTGATTTCATCGAGCACCACCAGGTAAGTGTCGGGGTCGGCAAGCATTTTCTCGGCATCCTGCCATACTTCCTGGCAGGCCTGGGTATCGGCCTCACGATTTTGCGTATCCCAGGTAAAGCCGGTGGCCATGATGGCAACGCTCAGGTTGGGATCTTCTTCCAGGCGGTTGCGCTCGCCGCACTCCCACAGCCCCTTGATAAACTGAACGACACCGACCTTGTAACCGTATCCCAGGGCGCGGGTCACGGTGCCCCAGGCGGCGGTCGTCTTGCCCTTGCCGTTGCCGGTGTTGATCAGCAGTAAGCCGCGCTGCTCGGTAGCCTCGGCGATCTTTTCATCGACACGCGCCTTGAGTTTTTCCATCGACGCCTTGTGGCGTGTATTGCGGTCTGTCATGCGTTTTCCTCAGTGTCGAACAGCCATTTCGGGAATCCAGCCTAAGCGATTCACCTGGGCTTGAACATCCAGGTGGTTCAGCTTTTATTTCACGGTCCATGGGCCTTGGCGGCGTAATTTAGTGATTTCAACGAACAGAATTGGCCGGTAGGGGGCTGGCTGCTCTAGAATGGGGGGTCATGTCTTGCCAGGAATCTGCCTATGCCGTCATTTGATATTGTTTCAGAGTTCGATCAGCACGAAGCGGCGAATGCCGTCGACCAAGCGAATCGCGAAGTCCAGTCACGTTTTGATTTCAAAGGGGTGGATGCCTCGTTCACCCTCGAAAAGGACACGGTTCAACTGGAGGCAGAGGTCGATTTTCAGCTCAAGCAGATGCTCGACGTGCTGCGTAACCGGTTAATTGCACGGGGCATCGACGCGCGCTGCATGGATATCAAGGACCCCGTTCTGTCCGGTGTCAAAGCCCGCCAGGAAGTCGCTCTCAAGCAAGGCCTGGATCAAGCCGAGGCCAAGGACATCGTCAAACGTATCAAGGCCAGCAAACTCAAAGTGCAGGCACAGATTCAAGGCGAAAAGGTGCGTGTTACGGGTAAAAAGCGGGACGACTTGCAAAGCGTCATGGCGTTATTGCGCGGTGAAGAGGGGCCGGAACTGCCTCTGCAGTTCGATAACTTCCGCGATTGAGCCCACGCGCTTACCACTTCCTTAACGCCGATAACAACAGCACCGACCATAGGAGTTTCGCATCATGTCTGATCCGCAGCCGGTTTATTTAAGCGATTACCAGCCCCCCGCCTATCGGGTGACTCATACCGAGCTGACGTTTGATCTTGACCCCGCCGACACCCTCGTCACAGCGCGACTGCATATCGAGCGGCAGGCAACCGCCGATGGCGATACGCCGCTGACGCTTGACGGTGAGCAACTGAACCTTCGTTCGCTGTCGATTGACGGCACGCCGCTTGCAGCAAGCGAGTATCAGGTCAGTGACGAAGGCCTGCATATTGATCGGGTACCGGCGCGCTTCATGCTCGAGAGCGAGGTAGCCCTCTCGCCCAAAGACAACACCGCACTGGAAGGTCTCTACCAGTCCAATGGCATGTTCTGCACCCAGTGTGAGGCCGAAGGATTTCGTCGCATCACCTTTTACCCCGATCGTCCGGATGTCATGTCGACGTTCACCGTGACGGTGATCGGCGATCGTAAACGCGAGCCGATTCTGCTCGCTAACGGCAATCCAATTGAACAGGGCGAGCGCCCGGATGGCCGTCACTATGCCATCTGGGAAGACCCGCATCCCAAGCCCTGCTACCTGTTTGCCCTGGTCGCCGGGGACCTGCATAAGGTGGAAGACCACTTCATCACCCAGTCCGGGCGAGACGTAACTCTGCAGCTTTGGGTGGAAGAAGAGAACCTGCAGAAAACCGATCATGCCATGGGCTCGCTCAAGCGTGCCATGGCCTGGGATGAGCAGGCTTACGGACGCGAATACGATCTGGATCTGTTCATGATCGTGGCGGTCAACGACTTCAACATGGGGGCCATGGAAAATAAAGGCCTCAATATCTTTAACTCGGCGGCGGTGCTGGCCCATCCGGATACCGCCACCGACGCCGCCTTTCAGACCGTCGAAGGCATCGTTGCCCACGAATACTTTCACAACTGGTCGGGCAACAGGGTGACCTGCCGTGACTGGTTTCAGCTGTCCCTGAAAGAGGGCTTTACGGTTTTCCGTGACCAATGCTTCTCGGCCGAGACCAACTCCGCCCCGGTGAAGCGGATTCAGGACGTGTCGTTTTTCCGTACGGCGCAGTTTGCCGAGGACGCGGGACCTACGGCCCACCCGGTGCGCCCCGATCATTACATTGAAATCACCAATTTCTACACCCTGACGATTTATGAAAAGGGCGCCGAGATCGTCCGTATGCTGTGCAACTTGGTGGGTTGGGAAGCCTTCCGCCAGGGGGCGGATCGTTACTTCGAGCGCTTTGACGGGCAGGCCGTCACCATTGAGGATTTCGTCGACTGCATGGCGGTGGCCTCTGGGCTTGATCTGAGCCAGTTCATGCGCTGGTACGCCCAGGCCGGTACGCCCGAGATCGATGCCCACGGCGAATACGACTACGCCCACGGCGAATACCACCTGACGCTGCGTCAGCGGACCCCTGCCACGCCCGGGCAAGTGGACAAGCAGCCGCTGCATATCCCGGTCGCCATGGGGCTGGTGGGGACCAAGTCAGGTCAGGACCTGACGCTTACCCTGGGCGGAGAAAAGCTCGGTAAAGACGCGGTGATTCACCTGCGCGATGACGAACAGACGTTTGTGTTTACCGACGTGGCCGAAGCACCGGTGCCCTCGCTGTTGCGCAACTTTTCTGCCCCGGTGAAGCTGCATTTCCCCTATTCGCGGGAAGACCTTGCCTTTCTGTTGACTCAGGACAGCGACGGCTTCAATCGCTGGGATGCCGGGCAGCGTCTGGCGATGCTGGCGCTCGACGACCTGATCGCCGCACACCGCAACGGTGTCGAGAAAGTCATGGATAGCCGCGTGGTCGACGCTTTCCGTGCGCTGTTGGCCAGTGCCCCGGCGGACAAGGCAGTGCTTGCCGAAATGCTCACGCTGCCTTCCGAGGCGTACATCGCCGAGCAGCAACCGATCGTCGACGTCGATGCCATTCATGCCGCGCGGGAATTTGTTCGCCAGTCGCTGGCGATGGCGCTGCGCGATGAGTTCATGGCGACGTTCGAGGCCAACCGACCGAGCGAGCCTTACGCGCCGACGCCTGAACAGATTGCCCAGCGCAGCCTGAAAAACGTCGCGCTCAGCTATCTGATGTCGATCGAGGACGAGCAGGGTGTCGCGCTATGTGAAGGCCAGTTTGCGGCCAACCACAACATGACCGATGTGCGCCACGCCCTGACGCTGCTGGTGCACAGCGACCGCGATGATCTGGCGACGCCTGCGCTCAAGACCTTCGGTGAAAAGTGGGCCCACGACCCCCTGGTAATGGATCAGTGGTTTACCATTCAGGTATCGCGGCCGCAGGCGGATGTGCTCGACCGGGTGAAGTACCTGATGGCGCATCCCGCCTTCTCGCTGAAAAACCCCAACCGCGTACGCGCACTGATTGGTGCCTTCGCGCAAAACCGGGTGAATTTCCACCGTTTGGACGGCGAGGGTTATGCCTTGCTTGCCGATGTGGTGATCGAGCTGAATCGCCTGAACCCGGAAATTGCCGCGCGCTTGATCACGCCGCTCACCCGCTGGCAGCGTTTCGATGAAACCCGCCAGGAGCTGATGCGGTCACAGCTTGAGCGTATTCAGCGCGAACCGCTATCGAGCAACGTTTACGAGGTGGTCGAAAAGGCGCTGGCATAACCAACCCGATGGAGCGATAACGAAAGGAATTCTCAGTGACAACAGCACAAAAGCGTTTTTTACTCATTGTAAATGGTAAATCCGCCGGTAATGCGGCGCTTCGTGAAGCAGTGACTGAGCAACGAAAGGCAGGGACGCCGATCAGCGTTCGGGTAACATGGGAAGCAGGTGACGCCGTCTACTTTGCCGAGGCGGCCGCCGACATGGGAATCACCCATGTGGTTGCCTGCGGCGGGGATGGCACCGTCAATGAGGTCATGAACGGGCTGATGCGCCTGGAGGCGTCGCGACGCCCTGCCATGGGCATTGTGCCCCTGGGGAGTGCCAATGACTTCGCTACCTCGGTCGGCTTGCCTTTGGAACCGGCAGAGGCGCTGTCGGCGGCGCTGACGCTGGCTGACTACCCCATTGACGTCGTCAAGCTGTGTGCCGAGAGCGACAGTGACTCGGCGACCAGCTACTACGTGAACATGATGACGGGAGGCTTTGGCGCCGAAATCACCTCGTCGACCCCCAAAATGCTCAAGCGCATGCTGGGCGGGGGCGCCTATTCGCTCATGGGCGCCGTCAAGGCATGGCGACATCGCAGCTATCGTGGCACGCTACACTGGGCCGATCAGGAAGAGTCCGCATCGCTGCTGCTGCTGGCGATCGGCAACGGTCGGCAGTCCGGGGGTGGCCAGGTGTTGGCGCCCAACGCAAAATTGGACGATGGCCTGTTGGATGTCCTGATCGTAAAAGACTTTATCACCGCGACAGCGGTGCCTGATCTGGTCAGCGAGCTGCAGGATTTTCCAAGCGAGGGTCGCTATGTCCGCTACGTATCGGTGGACGCGCTTAGCGTCTCGACGCTGCCCGATGATCCACCCTGGCCGCTGACGCTTGACGGGGAAGCGCGCCACTATCGACGCTTTCGCGCGGAGGCCGTCCCGCTGGCGATCCGCGCGGTACTGCCTGATAACTGTCCGCTGCTGTCGTCGGCCGATCAGGGCTGACGCTGAATTGACAAACGGTTATGGATGCAATGAGGAGCAAACCTTGAGGAGACAACATTAATGGCTAACCGCGTTTGGCTACCCGTGCTCGCCGCCGCCATGCTGGTCATCAGCGGCTGTGGCGATAGCGAAGAGACATCTGACGTCAATCAGGAGGAGTCGGCGTCATCGTCAACTGATACCGAATCGGCATCAGTGTCGAACGGCGACGATGATAATGAAGCTGCGGTGTCTTCAGACAGCGACACTGACAGCAGCGAAGCGGATAGCGACGAGATCGAGTCTCGTCAGGCGGAAGAGGAGCTGGAACGCGCCGAAGCCCTGGAAGGTGAGGAGGCTGAGCAGGAAGCCGCGACGCAACCCGAAGACGTCGAAGCCGATGAAGAGACTCTGGCGGCTGACCCTGAAGAAGTGCTGGAAGAAGGCGGGGCAATGCCCGGCGAGGCAACGCGCTCGGACGTGGATGATATGATTGCCGAAACCGAACGCCGCTTTGAGGAGGCGCAGCAGCGTCTTGAAGAGCAGTTCAAGGAAGTCGAGCAGCAGTCGCCCGTTACCGACACCATCAGCGAAGAAGAGATGGACGAACGTTGGGAATTCGATAGCAGTCTGCCGGAATCGGCGCGCAGTGAAGAAAGTAACCGCAGCAGCGATGTCGAGGCCCTTATCCAAGATACCGAGCGTCGTTTTGAAGAGGCCGAGCAGCGCCTGAATGAGCAGTTTGACTCTATTGAAGAGGAGCGCCCCGAGAACCTGGGTGAGGAAGAGTAGTTAGTAAGACAAAAAGGAATAGCTGCCGGGGAACTAAAAAGGCCCGCTTCGACGCGGGCCTTGTGCGTTGGAGGGGTTACGCAACGCGGATGTTGGAAGCCTGAAGGCCTTTTTTACCCTGTGTCACCTCAAAGCTGACTTTCTGACCGTCTTGCAGGGTCTTGAAGCCTTCAGCTTGAATTTCGGAGAAGTGGGCAAACAAATCGTCACCACCGTCATCGGGAGAGATGAAGCCGTAACCTTTGGTATCGTTGAACCACTTGACAGTGCCAGTTGCCATTTTCCATTTCCTTAACGAGCTTAGTGATCAAGCGGGACGCTTTACGTGCCCGCCAAAATCACTTTAGATGCAAAAAAACCTATCGTCCAGTCACAATGTGCTGAATCTTTTCCACTGTGAGAGCGCTTGAACATGACGCCATTTAGCCTGATTGACGGGCAGTTCGTGCCGTTTGTCATTGCCATTACGTTGCTGTCGATTACCCCGGGTGTCGACACGCTGCTGGTGATTCGTAACACAGCCAGGGGCGGGCTTCGCGATGGTGTGGCCACCAGCATGGCGATCTGTAGCGGGCTGTTTGTGCATGCCACCATCTCGGCGATGGGTATCTCGCTGATCCTGCTGCAATCCGCCTGGGCGTTTCATGCCCTGAAGATGGTGGGGGCAGGATATCTGATCTGGCTGGGCGTGGGGAGCCTGTTGGCGGCGAGGCGCGGGCAGCCGCTGCCGGTCAAGGGGATGATGACCGATGCCGCCGCCGTACCGCTTTGGCAGCCGCTCAAGGAGGGGTTTCTGTCCAATGTGCTCAACCCCAAGACGGTGGTTTTTTACATGGCTTTCCTGCCGCAGTTCATTGCCCCGAGCGACCCGGCTCTGGTCAAGTCGTTGTGGCTGGCGGGCGTGCACTTTGTAATCGCCAATATCTGGCAGACCGGCGTGGTGCTGATGGTTGGCAGCGCCGGTAAATGGCTGGCCAGCGCACGTTTTGCGCAGACCCTCAATGCCATGACCGGCGCTGTATTGGTCGTGCTGGGGATACGCCTGGCGTTCTCCCAGCGCCCTATTTAATGGGTGTGACGGACCCGGCGCCTGTGAGGGCTGGCCGGCCCAGTCAGTTACGCGCTACCAGGGCGCGATCGTAACGCACCTGCTTTTCACCCTCACTCAGCAGGGTGACGCCGTCACTCGAGCCTTTGGCAAGACTTTCAAAGATGGCGCGATAGCTAAGCACTGCCTGAACGTAGTCGCGGGTTTCGCGGTAGGGGATACGCTCCACAAACAGGTCAAAGGCCTCAATGCTATTGTCTCCCAGCCAGCGATCCACGCGCCCGGGCCCCGCGTTATAGGCGGCCGCCGCGGCTAGCCTGTTGCCCTGGTAGCGCTGCAGCTTGTCGCGCAGGTAAGTGCTGCCCAGGCGAATGTTAAGCTCCGGGTCCAGTACGCCGTAGGGGCCAGGGTCCTCGAGTCCGATCTCTCGACTTACCTGGGCGGCGGTACCCGGCATCAGCTGCATCAGCCCACGGGCGCCTGCCGGCGACAGCGCGTTGGCGTTATAGGCACTCTCACGGCGCGTGATGGCCATCAGCAGGTAAGGGTCAACCCCGCTGAGGCGCCCCCAGTGGATGAAGTCATCGTGATAGGCCTGAGGGAAGCGCCATTCGAGGGCGTCCCACATGCCCGCCGCAATGGTGGTTTGCACCAGCCGGGCATGCCAATCCTGCTCGGCGGCAAAGTCCGCCAGCGCTCGAGCCTCTTCGGTAGATGCCTGCTGAACCGCATGCAGCCATTCGCTATTGGCTAGGCCGTCTTCGCCGATGCGCATCAACGCCTGGGTGCGCTGGACAACCGGTAGCTGGGCGATGCGCTGCCGTGAGGCCTCATCGAAATAGAAGCGTTCATTGTTCAGTGCCAGGGGCTGACCCAGGCGTTCCGCGGCGGCAAAGCCGTAAAAACTGCGTTCGTCGGCGGCCTGTTGAAAATGCGTTTCCGCGGCGGCCTGATTACCTAGCTGATCGTTGGCGCGGGCAAGCCAGTATTGCCAGCGAGCCTCCTGCTGCTGGTCGTTGGGCATCTGGGTAATCCACTGGCGCACGCCCTCCCACTGGCGTGCCTGAAGCGCGCGGCGAACGCGTATCTCAAACACCCGCTCGCTCTCGAGCCGGGGGAGCACGCTGTCCACCCAGGCCATCGAGTTGGGTACTTCATGCACTAGCGCATAGTAGGCCAGCGCTTCCTCGATGAACTGCTGATCACTGGGCAGCAGACTCAAGCGATCATCCAGGGTGCGCCAGTAGGCGAGGGCTTGCGAGGCGTCTTCCTCGATGACCCGCTGCATCGCGGCTTGATAGAAGCGTGTGGTCGCGGCGCATTCGGGACCCAGGCAGGTGGGTGAGCTCAGCAGTGCCTGGGGGTCACTGTCGACTGCTTCGTAAGTATCGATGGCGGTTTGCCAGGCGCCGCTCAGTTGCTCACTCAGATAGTCGGCCAGACGGGTATTGCCAGCCTGCCAGGCGAGCATCTGGCGATCCCAGATCGCTTCGTCGTCGATGGTGCCATTGGCTTTCAAGCGTTCAAACAGGCTGTCGCAGGCGCTGGGTTGCGATTGCGCCACCGACCACAGACGCAGGCCTGCGTCTGCCGCTTGCTGCGGGTCGCTATCAAAGTGCGCCGTGTGGTAATGGCACTGCCGAGCGGTTCCGCTGGGCTCACCGTCGCTGACCGCGCGAACATCGGAAAATTGGCCGGCGTCCCCGTAGCGTTCGATCGCCTGGCCGCGCAGCCATTCACCCAGCGGCGAATCGCGGTGAGCATCGACGTAACGGTTGACCGTGTCGGGTGACAGGTCCGGTAGCTGGTTACGGAGGCGGTGGTAGGTGACATAACCACTTAACGGATGATCCTCGATCGCGGCCATGTCGATGCGGTCCCACTCCTTGTTGCGAGCGGCCTCGAGTGCGTCGCGCAATGCGCTGTCGCTGGCAGCCCAGGACACGCTCGGCAAGCAGGCCATAAAAGCGATTGATAATACGCGTGCGGTGCGGGGCATGATGCTTCCTCGATACGGCGTTCGGCCACCTGGGTAGAATGAACTATCCTAACGCGAAAGGTTCTGACAACCGAACGCCTTAGAGGATTCATTACTGATGGCTCCATTATCCACGTGGTGGTTGCTACGTCGACTTAAATCCCGTGCCTGGGCAGTCAAACGCGTTGTACGGGCCCTGAAGCTGTTTTTACCGATGACCCGCGACGTGATCAAGGGGCGTTTTCGCCCGGTGCCCTGGTCGGCGTTTGCACTGATGGCGGTGGCGCTGTTTTATCTGGTGCTGCCGTTTGATTTGATCCCTGATTTTCTGATGTTGATCGGCGTGGTTGACGACGTCGTGATCGTCGGGTGGTTACTCAACCGTATCGACCAGCGGCTAGCGGGGTATCGCGCCTGGAAATACCCCGAGAGTGAGTCGGCCGCTTCCTCACCACCTGCCGCTTGAAAAATCATCCCTCAGCCCCATATCTCGTTCACACCTGATTTTATGCCTTTGCCAGCGTGGCAGGGCGTCTTATGTAACGAGATCAACGAGGGCTAAGCGCATGTCCAATACGAACCACGAAGAAACTCTTGGCTTTCAGACGGAAGTTAAGCAGCTATTGAATCTGATGATTCACTCGCTGTACTCCAATCGGGAAATTTTCCTGCGCGAGCTGATTTCCAATGCCGCTGACGCCTGCGACAAGCTGCGTTACGCGGCGCTGGACAACGATGCGCTGTACGAAGGCGATAGCGAACTGCGGGTCGAGATCGAACACGACGCCGAAGCAGGCACGGTAACGCTGCGCGACAACGGCATCGGCATGACGCGCGACGATGTGATTGCCAATCTCGGGACCATTGCGCGAAGCGGCACCTCCGAGTTCCTCAAGCAGCTATCCGGCGAGCAGCAGAAAGACGCCAAGTTGATCGGACAGTTCGGGGTCGGCTTCTACTCCAGCTTCATCGTCGCCGATGACGTTACGGTGCGTACGCGCAAAGCGGGAGAGGACGCCAGCACCGGGGTCGAGTGGCGCTCCAAGGGCGAGGGCGAATTTACCGTTGCCGATATCAACCTCGAGCAGCACGGCACCGAAATCATCCTGCATCTCAAGGACGACGCCAAGGAATTTGCCGACGATTTCCGCCTGCAGAACTTGGTGCGCAAGTACTCGGATCACATCGAAGTGCCGGTGCGCATGCCCAAGACCGAAACCGCCAAGGATGACGATGGCAACCCCATCGAAGGCAGCGAAGTCACCACCTGGGAAACCGTCAACGAAGCAACGGCGCTTTGGGTGCGCCCCAAGAGCGAGATTTCCGACGACGAGTACAAGGCGTTCTACAAGCATGTCGCCCACGACTTCAGTGATCCGCTGACCTGGAGCCACAACAAGGTGGAAGGCAAGCTGGAATATACCAGCCTGCTGTACGTGCCCGGTCGCGCGCCCTTCGATATGTTCGACCGCGACGGCGCCCGTGGCGTGAAGCTGTACGTCCAGCGCGTCTTCATCATGGATGACGCCGAGCAGTTCCTGCCGCTTTATCTGCGCTTTATCAAAGGGGTGCTGGATACCCGCGATCTGTCGCTCAACGTCTCCCGAGAGCTTCTCCAGCAGGACCCCAAGGTCGACAAGATCAAGGGCGCCCTGACCAAGCGCGCGCTGGATATGCTCAAGAAGCTTTCCAAAGACGACGAGCAGTATCAGACTTTCTGGAACACCTTCGGTAGCGTCCTCAAGGAAGGCCCCGGGGAAGACTTCGCCAACCGTGAAAAAGTCGCCGGCCTGCTGCGCTTTGCCTCAACGCACACCGATACGGCCGCGCAGGAGCATTCGCTTGCCGACTACGTCGGGCGCATGAAAGAAGGTCAGCAGAAAATCTATTACGTGGTGGCCGACAGCTTCAATGCTGCCAAGCACAGCCCCCACCTGGAAATCTTCCGCAAGAAGGGTATCGAGGTACTGCTGCTTTCCGACCGTATTGACGAGTGGTTGATGAGCCATCTGACCGAGTTCGATGGCAAGTCCTTTGCGGACGTGGCCAAAGGCGAGCTCGATCTTGGTGACGTGGAAGACGAAGCCGAGAAAAAAGAGCAGGAAGAAACCGCCAAGGCTAAGGAGTCACTGGTCAAACGGGTCAAGGAAGCCCTGGGCGAAGGCGTGCAGGACGTCAAGGTCACCCATCGTCTTACCGACTCGCCGGCTTGCGTAGTGTTGCCGGAGCACGAAATGGGCTACCAGATGCGTCGCATCATGGAAGCAGCAGGGCAGCCGCTACCTGAGGTGAAGCCTATACTCGAGCTGAACCCCAGCCACTCGCTGGTGGCGCGCCTGGAAAGTGCCGACGACAGCCTGTTTGCCGATTTAGCCCACATCCTGCTGGACCAGGCGATTATTGCCGAAGGCGGCCACCTGGATGACCCCGCCGCCTACGTGAAGCGCCTCAACGGCGTATTGGCAGCGTAACGACACCTGCCGCGCACAACGGCCCCTTGGCAGCCCCAAGCGGGCCGTTTATTTTTGTCGTACGCTTAACTCTTTGTTAATGAAATCCAGGAACCCCCATGGCTGAGCAGCAGATTCATGTCGCCGTGCTAGGCGGCGGTAGTTTTGGTACCGCCCTGGCCAGTATTGCCGCCGACAATGGCGCTCAGGTGCGCCAATGGATGCGCGACGAGGCGCTGGTGGCGCAGATCAACCGGGAGCGCCGCAACGGTCGCTACCTGCCGAACTATCCTATTAACCCCGCTGTTCAGGCGTCTACCGACCTTGAAACGGTGCTGCACGACGCGGAACTGGTGCTGATTGCGATTCCTTCCAAGGCTTTTCGCAGTGTTGTTCAGGCCGCCAAACCCTGGTTAAAGCCCGAGCAGATTCTGGTCAGCACGACCAAAGGGATCGAGCAGGACGGCTTTCTGTTGATGAGTCAGGTGCTCGAACAGGAAACCGGGTTTGCGCATATCGGGGTGATTGCCGGTCCCAATCTGGCCTCGGAAATTGCTGATAAGCAGTTGACCGCCACGGTGATTGCCAGCGCCGATGCGTTGACCCGCACGCGGGTTCAGCAGGCGCTGGGCTGCCGCTATTTTCGCGTTTACGCCAGCAACGACCGCCACGGGGTGGAACTCGGCGGCGCGCTGAAGAATATCTATGCGATTGCCGCCGGCATGGCGGCCGCGCTGGGCATGGGCGAAAATACCCGCAGCATGCTGATGACCCGGGCGCTGGCGGAAATGAGCCGCTTTGCCGTTGCCCAGGGGGCCAACCCGATGACGTTTTTGGGCCTAGCGGGGGTAGGGGACCTGATTGTCACCTGCTCGTCGGATCTGTCGCGCAACTACCGCGTGGGCTTTGCGATCGGCGAGGGCCGCACCCTGGACGAAGCCGTCGACGCCCTTGGGCAGGTGGCAGAAGGCGTCAATACCGTCAGGCTGGTCTGCAACAAGGCGGCCGAAATTGGCGTGTACATGCCGCTGGCCGAAGGGCTGTATCACGTGCTGTTCGACGGCGTGCCGCCACAGGACATGGCGAAGACGCTGATGATGGGCGAGCAAAGCAGTGACGTCGAATTCATTCTTCCCCGCGAAGACGTTCAGCAAGCTCACCGCGACACCGGTGGCTGGCATGACTGATCAAACGCAGCGACTCTGGCTGATGCGCCACGGCGAAGCGGGCCCCGGTCGCCCCGATGACCAGCGCACGCTGACGCCGCATGGCGAGCAGGAAGTCGCCAAGGTGGCGGACTGGCTCGCCACGCATTACACGGCACAGGGATGGCCGACGCCGAGGCTGCTGGCAAGCCCCTTCCGTCGCGCTCAGCAGTCGGCCGCGCAGCTAGCCCAGGTGCTCGCCGTACCGGTAGAGACCCTGCCGCTGATTACCCCCGACGATTCCCCCGAGACGGTGGTGGAGTGGCTGCTCAAGCAAACCGACGCGCAGCTGATCCTGGTCAGCCACATGCCGCTGGTGGGCGCACTCACCGAAACCCTGGTGGAAGGCCGCACGGCCCGCGGCATCGGGTTTCCCACCGCGGGCCTTGCCGAGCTAACCGCGCCGGTGTGGGCCTCAGGCTGCGCCCAGTTGCAACGCTTTGTGCATCCCGGGCAGTTAACGTAGCGAAAAAAACGGCCGCAAGCGCGGCCGTTTTAGGTTGGCAAGGGGTGTGCCTAGAGCAGCGCATCCAGCTTGTCTTTCAACAGGCCATTGACCTGCTGCGGATTGGCGGTTCCCCGCGAGGCCTTCATGACCTGGCCGACGAAGTAACCAATCATCTTGCCGCGCTTTTCGGGCTCGGCGTCGCGGTACTGAGCAACCTGGGCGGGGCTGTCGGCGATCACCTGGTCGATCATTGCTTCAATGGCCCCCGTGTCGGTGACCTGTTTGAGTCCTTTCGCCTCAATGATCGCATCGGCGCTGCCGCCCTCGCCGTGCCACAGTGCCTGGAAGACCTGTTTGGCGGCTTTGCCGTTGATGGTGTCGTCGAGCACGCGCTGGACCAGCTCGCCCAGCTGCACGGCCGAGACCGGGCTGTCGACGATGCTCAGGTTTTCACGGTTGAGTGCGCCGGAGAGCTCGCCCTGTACCCAGTTGGCCGCCTGCTTGGCATCGCCACACACGCGATGGACATCCTCAAAATATTCGGCCATATCGCGGCTGGCGGAAAGCACCGCGGCGTCATAGGCGGAGAGGCCCAGTTCGTGCTGAAAGCGTTCGCGCTTGTCGGCGGGCAGTTCGGGCAGCTGACTGCGCAGATGTTCCAGATAGGCCTGGTCGAGCACCACCGGCAGCAGGTCGGGGCAGGGGAAGTAGCGGTAGTCGTTGGCTTCTTCCTTGGTACGCATGCTGCGCGTTTCGTCGCGCTCGGGGTCGAACAGGCGGGTTTCCTGGATCACCGTGCCGCCGTCTTCGATCAACTCGATCTGACGCTCGACTTCAAAGGCAATGGCCTTTTCCACGAAGCGGAACGAGTTGACGTTCTTGATCTCGGCCCGGGTGCCGAAGGTTTCCTGGCCCTTGGGGCGCACCGAGACGTTGACGTCACAGCGCATCGAGCCTTCGGCCATGTTGCCGTCGGAAATGCCCAGGTAGGTGACGATCGAATGGATCGCCTTGAGGTAGGCCGCCGCTTCCTTGGCGCTGCGCATATCGGGTTCGGAGACGATTTCCAGCAGCGGCGTACCCGCGCGGTTCAGGTCAATGCCGGTCATGCCATGGAAGTCTTCGTGCAGCGACTTGCCCGCGTCCTCTTCCAGGTGGGCATGGTGGATGCGGATCCGCTTGGTGGTGTCGTCGTCCAGGGTGATCTCTACCTCGCCGGGGCCGACGATGGGGTGATACATCTGGCTGGTCTGATAGCCCTTGGGCAAATCCGGATAGAAGTAGTTCTTGCGATCGAATACCGATACTTCCGGGATGTCGGCGTGTACCGCCAGGCCAAACTGCACCGCCATGGCCACTGCCTGCTCGTTGAGCACCGGCAGCACGCCGGGTAGGCCCAGGTCGACCGCGCATGCCTGGCTGTTCGGCTCGGCGCCAAACGCCGTCGAAGCGCCGGAAAATATCTTCGAGTGGGTGGCGAGCTGAACGTGGACTTCAAGCCCAATCACGGTTTCCCATTGCATCAGGCGCTCTCCTCGGCGGTGGCAGGACGTTGCAGGTGCCAGTCAGTGGCTTGCTGAAACTGGTGGGCGACATTCAACAGCTGGGCTTCGGCAAAGTGGGTGCCAAGTATCTGCAGGCCCACAGGGCGGCGGCCAACGAAACCGGCCGGTACGCTGATGCCGGGAATGCCCGCCAGGTTCACCGCGATGGTGTAGATGTCCTGCAGGTACATAGAGACCGGGTCCTTCTTGGCGCCCAGGTCGAAGGCCGGCGTGGGCGAGGCGGGGCCCATCAGTACGTCGACGTCTTCAAAGGCGTCCAGGAAGTCCTGGCGAATCAGACGGCGAACTTTCTGCGCCTTGGTGTAGTAGGCGTCAAAGAAGCCTTCCGACAGCGTGTGGGTGCCAATCAGGATGCGGCGTTGGACTTCTTCGCCGAACCCTTCTGCCCGCGAACGCTTGTAAAGGTCGATCAGGTCGCTGGGGTTCTCGCAGCGGTGGCCGAAACGCACGCCGTCAAAGCGCGACAGGTTGGATGACGCCTCGGCCGGGGCGATGACGTAATACGCGGGGATGGCGTAGTGGGTATGCGGCAGGCTGACTTCACGTACCGTGGCGCCGAGTGACTCGTACACGCCGACCGCTTCACGGACGGCTTTTTCGACCTCGGGGGCCAGGCCATCGCCGAAGTACTCCTTGGGCAGGCCGATTTTCAGCCCGGACAGCGGCGCGTTGAGCGTTTCCGCGTAGTCGGGCACGCCGCGGGCCACGCTGGTGGAATCGCGCACGTCGTGGCCGGCCATGACGTTCAACAGATGGGCACAGTCTTCGGCGCTGCGCGCCATGGGACCTGCCTGATCAAGACTTGAGGCGTAGGCGATCATTCCGTAACGCGACACACGACCATATGTCGGCTTGAGGCCGGTAATCCCGCAGAACGCGGCCGGCTGGCGAATCGAACCACCGGTGTCGGTGCCCAGTGCCGCCGGCGTCAGGCCTGCGGCCACCGCTGCCGCGCTGCCGCCGGAGCTGCCGCCGGGCACTGCGCTCAAGTCCCAGGGGTTCTTCACCGGGCCGTAGTAGCTGTTTTCGTTGGAGGAGCCCATGGCGAACTCGTCCATGTTGGTCTTGCCAAGACTGACGGTGCCCGCCGCCTTGAGTTTTTCCACCACGGTGGCGTCGTAAGGCGCCGTAAAGTTGTCCAGCATCCTGGAGCCGCAGCTGGTTTTAACCCCTTGGGTGCAAAAAATATCCTTCAGGGCCAGCGGTAGGCCGGTCAGCCATCCGGCGTTGCCGTTGGCGCGCGTCTGGTCGGCGGCATCGGCCTGAGCCTGGGCCTGCTCGGCGGTCACGGTAATAAAACTGTTCAGCGTGGCGCCGGACTGCTGGATGCGTTGCAGGTAGTGGTCGGTCAGCTCGCGGCTGGACAGCTCACCGCTGTCGAGCGCCTTAGCGAGTTCCGTCAGTGTCTTGTCGTGCATGACCTGAGAGCTCCGTTCGAAGCGAAAAATAAGGGTAAAAAGACGGCGAAGGACGCGGTATCAGGTTACTCAACCACGCGCGGCACGAGATAAAGGCCGTTTTCCACCGCTGGCGCGCAGCGCTGAAACGTATCGCGTTGATTGGTTTCGGTGACCTCGTCGGCACGCAGGCGCTGAGTGGCATCGAGCGGGTGGGCCAGCGGCGCAACGCCATCGGTATTGACGCCTTGCAGCTGGTCAACCATGTCCAGAATCCGGCTCAGGTCCTCGACGAAGTCGCTGGCTTGGTCATCGCTGACGGCGAGTCGGGCTAGATGGGCGGCCCGGCGTACATGGGAGTCTTCAAGCGCCATGATCGGAAATTCCTCGCGAAGGTGATGGAACATATCCCGCGTCACGCGGTATACAGACAGTCATCTTATTAACGTCTTGTGTTGCAGACGTGGAAAATAACCGCAAAAGGTACCACATCTTGGCGCGAACGGGCAGTGTTAGGCGCGACTCGTGCTTGCTGCCAGGGGGTTGCGGTGATACCGTTTGCATCCGCACAGGGTTCCCAGTCTGCACTAGGTAACAACATCCATGTTCAAACGTCTGAGGGGGCTGTTTTCCAGCGATCTAT
Organism: Pseudomonadota bacterium; assembly: GCA_051750125.1. Lineage (GTDB taxonomy): Bacteria > Pseudomonadota > Gammaproteobacteria > Pseudomonadales > Halomonadaceae > Vreelandella. The sequence goes on along the minus strand of JBNJJK010000005.1, from coordinate 169,206 downwards.
CGATCGATTTGGGTACGGCCAACACACTGATTTACGTACGCGGTCGTGGCATTGTACTTGATGAGCCATCCGTCGTTGCCATCCGTCAATCCGGTAATATGCGCAGCGTCGCGGCAGTAGGTGCCGATGCGAAACGCATGTTGGGGCGTACGCCGGGTAATATTACGGCCATTCGTCCGATGAAAGATGGCGTTATCGCTGACTTTACGGTCACCGAACAAATGCTTCAGCACTTCATCCGTAAAGTCCACCAAAGCACCTTCATCACGCCTAGCCCCCGGGTATTGGTTTGCATTCCCTATATGGCAACTCAGGTAGAGCGTCGCGCCATTCGTGAATCTGCCGAGGGTGCCGGCGCGCGTCGGGTCGATCTGATCGAAGAGCCCATGGCTGCCGCCATTGGCGCCGGTCTGCCAGTGGAAGAAGCGCAAGGCTCCATGGTCGTGGATATCGGCGGGGGGACAACCGAAATCGCGATTATTTCGCTGAACGGTATCGTCTACTCCGAATCCATCCGCGTGGGCGGCGACCGCTTTGATGAGGCGATTATCGCCTATGTGCGTCGTCATTACGGCAGCCTGATTGGTGAAGCCACCGCCGAGCGTATCAAGGAAGAAATTGGCTGCGCTTATCCCGGCGGCGAGCTGCGCGAGATCGATGTCCGCGGTCGCAATCTGGCCGAGGGCATTCCACGGAGCTTTACGCTCAATTCCCACGAGATCCTCGAAGCGCTGCAAGAGACCTTAGGGTCTATTGTGTCGGCGGTGAAGAACGCCCTGGAACAGTCGCCCCCCGAGCTTGCGTCCGATATCGCAGAGCGTGGACTGGTGCTGACCGGTGGTGGTGCGCTGCTGCGTGACATTGACAAGCTGATTGCCGAAGAAACCGGCCTGCCTGTCATCGTGGCCGAAGATCCGCTGACCTGTGTGGCTCGAGGTGGCGGCAAGGCGCTAGAAATGATTGATCAGCACACCTTTGAGTTGCTGTCGAGCGACTAATCGCAGCGGTTAATCGCGGGGGATTTGCCTATCAAACCGCTGTTTTCGCACGGTCCTTTACCGGGATATCGGCTATTTTTCTGCGTGCTGATCGCCAGCGCGCTGATGTTTGTCGATCAGCGTTTCACGCGGATGGAAAATGTGCGTGCCCAGATGTCAATGGTGGTAGCCCCCATCCAGTGGGTGGTGGGCGTCCCCAGTCGGTTTCTGGATTGGGGGTCGCTCGCCTTGTCGGACCAGCAGGCACTCGTCGATGAAAACCGGCGCCTGCGCGAGCAGATTTTGACGCTATCGCATCGCGGTCAGCAGATGTCGAACCTCACCAAGGAAAACGCCGAGCTGCGACGTTTGTTGGACGCCGCCCAGCAGCGCGAAATCCCGTACATGACCGCTGAGCTGCTGTCGCTGGATAACGACCCTTTCAGTCATCAGATGGTCGTGGATCGTGGGCATCGCCACGGCGCCTACGTGGGGCAGCCGGTGATCGATGCGACGGGGCTTGTCGGTCAGGTAACGGCGGTGTCGGCCTACTCGAGCCGGGTGCTGTTGCTGGCTGATGCAAGCCATGCTTTGCCCGTTCAGGTCAATCGCAACGGGCTGCGCTTTATTGTCCAAGGGGCGGGCCGCTACGGTCGGGTTAACGTTCTGCACGTGCCCAATACGGCGGATATCCGTGAGGGCGACCTGCTGACCACTTCGGGTCTGGCAGGGCGATTTCCGCCGGGTTACCCTGTTGCTCGCGTCACTGAAGTTGACCATGACCCGGGCCAGCCATTCGCCCAGGTGACTGCAGAGCCCATGGCGCAGTTGAAGCGCTCGCGTCATTTCCTGTTACTTTCTCCGCCGCCGCAGGTATCCCCTGACGAACAACAATGGGACGACACCCTACGGGTCTCGGTTGAAGCGCTACGCAGTGCCCACCAGGTAGTCAACCCCGACGATACATCGTTTTCCCAGGAGGTGCCCTGATGCCTCGCGTACCGGTGACGCCCCTCGTGGTGGTGTGGCTGACGCTGCTGCTGGCACTTTGCCTGCAGGTCATGCCGCTGGCCGATGGGTGGCAGGTGTTTCGCCCGGAATGGCTGGGGCTGATGCTGATTTACTGGTGCATGCGTGAGCCGGACCAGGTAGGCGTGTTCCACGGCTTTGTGCTGGGCATACTACTCGACCTGATCGAAGGTACTCCGTTAGGCCAGCATGCCATCATGTTTTCCCTGCTGGCATTTCTGTGTGCCCTGGTGTATGCCCGGTTCCGCGCCTATTCGCTGCTTCAGCAGGCGCTGCTGGTCCTGGTGTTGCTGGGGCTCGTCCAACTGATCGATCAGTGGCTACGCAGCCTGGTGGGGGATTTCTCCATTCATCTGGCGTTTCTAACCTCGTCGGTGGTCAGCGCCGTGTTATGGCCTTGGCTTGCGACAATGTTTACCGCCCTGCAGCGCCGCCTTGCCCGCTAACAACGGGTAAGCCGGCCTGAACAAGCGACGTGGAGCTGCTATGGCGTTGGAATCAGAGCCGGTGTTATGCCTGGCGTCCGCATCGCCGCGCCGCCGCGCGCTGCTCGCCTCGATCGGCGTGGCGGTGCAGGTGCAGCCCTGCGACATCGATGAAACACCGTTAGCCAATGAGTCCGCTGAGCGCTATGTGGAACGCTTGGCACAGGCCAAGGCGCAAGCTGCGGCGCCCATGACGTCACTGCCCACGCTGGGCTCCGACACGGCGGTGGTGGTGGACGGGCTGATTCTAGGCAAGCCCGATAGCCAGCAGCACGCCGCCTGGATGTTGCGCCATCTCTCGGGGCGAGAGCATCAGGTGCTGACCGGTGTCGCGGTGACCGGCCCTCAGGGCGTGTTAACGTGCTGTGTGACCACCGGCGTGACGCTGCGTGACATCAGCGAGGCCGAGATAGCGGCCTACTGGCAAACTGCAGAGCCACAGGACAAGGCCGGCGGTTATGCTATACAGGGATTGGCGTCGGTGTTTGTAGCTGGGATTGAAGGCAGTCACTCGGCAGTGGTGGGGCTGCCACTTTTTGAAACAGCGTGCTTGCTGCGTCGTCAGGGGGTACCGTTATGGGATGGATATTTACCCGCGTAAACCCACAAGGATTTTTGCATGAGCGGTGAGGTTCTGATTAATTTGACGCCGATGGAGACCCGCGTGGCGCTGGTCGAAAACGGCGTGCTGCAAGAGGCGCTCATCGAGCGTTCCCGTCGACGCGGTATTGTCGGCAATATCTACAAAGGCAAGATTGTCCGCGTGCTGCCTGGAATGCAGGCTGCTTTTGTTGATATTGGCCTCGAGCGCGCCGCCTTTATCCATGCCCATGAAGTGATGCCGCCCGGTACGCCCGTCGACGAGCAGCAGACGATCGGGCAGTTGCTTCACGAGGGCCAGGCGCTGGTCGTGCAGGTCACCAAGGATCCCATCGGTACCAAGGGCGCGCGCCTGACCACCCACCTGTCGGTGCCTTCGCGCTACCTTGTATACATGCCCGACTCGCCGCATAACGGCGTCTCCCAGCGTATCGAAGACGAGCGTGAGCGCGACCGGCTGAAGGCGTTGCTGGACAGCAGCATCGGTGAGCAGACCCTGGATGTTAATGGCGGCTTCATCGTGCGCACCGCCGCCGAAGGGGTGGGCGATGAAGAGCTGATTGGCGACATGCACTTTCTCCTGCGTCTATGGCGCAAGGTCAGCGAGCGAAAGATTACCGCGGCGCCATCCACGGTCATCTACGACGACCTGCCGCTGTTCATGCGCACCTTACGTGATGTGATGCGCGACGATATCGAAAAGATCCGCATCGATTCGCGGGAGAACTTTGTCAAGCTCGTCGAGTTTGCCCGGGAGTTCATGCCCGAAGCCGTCGACCGTATCGAATACTACCCTGGCGAACGGCCGATTTTTGATCTGTACAGCGTCGAAGACGAGATTCAGAAGGCGCTCGGTCGCAAGGTCCAGTTGAAGTCAGGCGGCTATCTGGTCATTGACCCCACCGAAGCGATGACCACCATCGACGTCAATACCGGGGGCTATGTCGGCCATCGCAACCTTGAAGAGACGATTTTCAAGACCAACCTGGAAGCCGCGACGGCGATCGCCCGGCAGCTTCGCCTACGCAATCTGGGCGGCATCATCATCATCGACTTTATCGATATGGAGGATGTCGAGCACCAGCGGCAAGTGCTGCGCGTGCTTGAAAAGGCCCTGGAGCGTGATCACGCCAAGACGAAATGTACCGGCGTCACTGAACTTGGTCTGGTTCAGCTGACCCGCAAACGCACTCGTGAAAGCCTCGAGCAGACCTTGTGTGAGGCGTGTCCTACCTGCAGCGGCAGGGGTACGCTCAAGACACCGGAGACGGTGTGCTATGAAATTTTTCGCGAGATTCTGCGCGAAGAACGGGCCTACAGTGCCGAAACTTACATGGTGTTGGCTTCGCAGCCGGTGGTGGATCGCTTGCTGGATGAAGAATCCGCTGCGGTGGCGGACCTGGAAACGTTCATTCACAAGACAATACGTTTTCAAGTGGAGCAACATTATTCTCAAGAGCAGTACGATATCGTGTTGATGTGACCCATGACGACTCGCCCGGTGGTGCGTATTGCATTGAGAATGGCAGCGTGGTGGCTGGGGGCGCTGGCCATTGTGCTGCTGTTGTTGCGCTTGGCCATGAGTCAGGCGGATGCGCTGACGCCGAGGATCGAGGCTTGGCTGGAAACCCGCGTCGGTGTACCGGTCAACATCCAGCGTCTGACGCTGGCGTTTGAGCGCAACGACATCCAACTGATGGTCGGTGATGTCAGTGCTCAAACCCCCAATGGCTACCCCCTTTTCAAGCTGGACCACGCCAAGCTGCGGCTGGATGTGTGGGCGTCGCTTTTTGCGCGGGCCCCGATTTTCAACGACGCGGATGTGCGCGGCACCGAGTTTCACCTTTACCGTCTGTTCAGCGATAAATGGGAATGGCCAGCACCCGCCAAACTGCCGGTGATGGAGGAGCAGCCGGAGCTCAATCTTGAAGCCCTGGATCGATGGGCGGGCATTCTCCTACGCCAGCGGCTAAGCGTCGAGAATACCCGTGTCGTACTCCACGGCGAGCGCAATACCGTCGACTTGCATGCCCCCACGCTGTTACTGGGCGGAGACGATCAAGGCACCCAGCTTGAAAGCAGCATCAATCTGATCAGCCACTCGGAGGATACGCCGTCCCGACCTTTACCTACTGCCCATGTGCAGGCCGAGATTGCGCCGGGCGAGCAAGGTTACCGGGATTTCTCTGGTGCGCTGAACGTCGAAATACAGCTGGATCACCTGGCGCTTTTGGCGGATGTCCTGCGCCCCGACTACGTGCCGCGGGTTACCCAGGCGGGCGGCGATGCCAAGCTTTGGGGGCGCTGGTACCAGGGCCAACTGGATCAGGCGCGTGTCGGGGTTGAGATACCCCAGTTAACGCTGCGCCACGATGTGCAGCGTGCCATCTTGAGGGATGTAGAGGCGCTTGGGCAGTGGGAGCGCGATGGCGAGGGCGGTGAAGCATGGCTGAGTGGCGATGCGCAAAAGGTGGAGTGGGCCCAGCCAGCGGGCGTCAGCGAAGGTCCCGCGCTCCCCCGGCATTGGTACGTAACGCATCAGCCGGATAACTGGGAGCTGCGAACCAGTGCGTTTGAACTGGCCTCTCTGGCCGCCTGGCGCGACTATATCCTGTTGCCGGAGTCGGTCACCCGGGTACTGCAAACGCTCTCCCCGCGTGGGCAGGTGGAAGGCTTGAGTCTTGGTCAGCGTGCAGGTGAATGGGGCGTCGACGCGGCCATCAGCAACCTTGAGGTATTGCCCTGGGAGCAGGCGCCTGGGGGTGGCCCCCTGGATGCCTGGGTCCAGGCGCGGGATTTCAGAGGGCGGGTACAGTTTGCCAATCATCGCGAGAGCACGCTCTACTTTCCTGAAATTTTTGATACTCCCATGCAGCTGCAGCATGCCACGGGGCAGGTCGAGTGGGTTTACGACGGCCCGCGGGCATTAGTCAGCGGACGCGATATCGCACTGGATTGGGACGGCGCCCGCGTTACCGGGGGCTTTGGCCTAGTCACCGATGCCGATCGTGGGCATTTCGGGCTGGATATTGATTTTCAGGACGTCGATGCCGCCGAGCAACCGCTTGCGCAGTGGGTACCCATGAAAATTCTGGACCCCGAGCTGCGCGAATGGCTGGGTCAAGATGTGGGCGGTTATGTCACCCGGGGGGCACTCAAACTCAGCCAGCCGCTGGGTGACGATGTATCCAACGAGGAAGTGGTTACGACCCTTGATCTGGCACTGCGCGATGGCTACCTGCCTATTGCGCCGGGCTGGCCGCAGCTGAACGAGTTGGCTGGCCGGTTGAAGTGGCAAAATAACAATCTGCTGGCCGAGATCGAGCGTGGCCAAAGTCAGGGTGTCGTGCTCACCCAGGGCGCGCTGCGAATGCAGGACGATGCGCTGGCGCTATCCGGCGATTGGCAGTCAAGCGGCCAGGATGCGTTGGCGTTTTTAACCGCGATTCCCGATATTGACATGCCGGGTCTTGGGTCGCTCGACCTCCAGGGCTATATCGGCGGTGACCTGGCGCTTGCCATGTCGCTGGACAATGAAGACGATCTTGCGCTGGAGATCAACGTCGAGCCAAAAGGCATGCAGGTCGGCTACGGCGATCTTGCCGAGCGTATTGACGCGCTTCAAGGCGACCTTACCTGGCAGCAGCAGGGCGAACAGAATGCGCTGGTCGGCCAGTTGGATGGCCGGCTATTGGGCGGCCCGGTTTCAGCGGATATTGATACCCGGCGCGACGGCGTCGCGCTGCAGGGCGAAACCTCGGTCGAGGCACTCTTGGGAATGACCGGTTTGCCGGGTGACGCCGCCACTTCGCTTGCTGAAGGGCGCACGTCCTGGCGAGGGCAGCTCATGCTGGCGTCTTCGCCGACGCTTTCGCTTGAAAGCGACTGGCAAGGCGTAGCGGTCAAACTACCGGCACCCTTCGCCAAGACTGCGCAGCAGGCATGGCCCTGGACGCTGAACGCTTCGCTATCACCTTTGCGCATCGAAAGCCGACTGGCCGATATCGCCGATCTGCACGTCCACGCGCCCGAGGATGAGCTTGCCGGGAGTGTGCGTCTGGGGTCGGCCTCGCGGCGCACGCCCGACTGGCGACAAACGCCTGGCTGGCAAGTGTCGGCGGAGGTCGAGCGGCTGGACATAGCCGCCTGGCAGGCCGCGTTATCGCCTATTCTGCAGGCGCCCGGTGCGCAACGCAGCGATGAGATGTCTGCGTCGGCCATGCCCTCATTGGCGCTGGATGTGGCGACTGGTTGTGTGGTCTTACGCGGGGATTGCTTGGGCGGCGGCACGGCGGAGGGTAGCCTTGGTGATGATCAGCTATCGTTACTGATCGACAGCGACGTCCTCATGGGGCGGGTCGACTATCGGCCGTCGCAGTCGACCCCGCTGGATATTGCGTTAGCTCGGCTATCGCTGGATCCCATTGTCGAGGCGTTCTCCCCCGAGGACACCGATGGTGATGCCCCGGAAAGCATCGGGGATTCTACCTCGCTGCCAAGTTCATGGCGCGAGTCGGTAGACACGGATGCGCCCGCCCCAACGGCGCCGATGGGGCTGCCAGGCTGGCTTGCCGATATACCTAATGGGCGTTTTCGTCTGGCCACCATGCTCCTTGAAGATAAGCGGGTGGGTCCTTTAACCGCATTCTGGCAAGCGGACGGGAAAGGAATTTCGCTGGACCCGGTTGGGCTTACGCTGGGTCAGCTGACGGCGTCGGGGGCGCTTCACTGGGAAGGCAGCAGCGCCAGCAGCCAAACCCGCGCCCAGATGTCGATCAGAGGGGGCGATATCGCCTCGGCCCTTGACCGCCTGGATCAGCCGGTGGCCATGCGCAGCCGCAGCACCCAGGCGGATGCAAACCTGGCTTGGGCCGGTGCTCCCTGGCAGCTGGATCTTGCCCGGGCAGGCGGGGAGATGACCGTCGACGTGCGCGATGGTCGCTTTCTGACCCTTGAATCGGCCCCGGCTCGCCTGGTGGGGCTATTGAATCTGGATAATGTCCTGCGCCGTTTGCGGCTGGATTTTTCCGACGTAACCGGGCAAGGCACGGCGTTTGATCGTGTCCACGGTGCGGCGGATATCGCCGATGGCCGGCTGATGCTACGCGGTCCATTGCAAATTGAGGCGCCAGCCACCACGCTAACCCTCACTGGCGATGTTGATCTGGTTCGCCGTGAACTCGATCAGCGTCTTGGCGTCGCACTACCGGTAAGCCAGAGTTTGCCCATGGCGGCCATCGCCATTGGGGCGCCCGTAGTGGGTGGCGCGCTATTTTTAGCCGATCAGATGTTTGGCGAAGCCTTGGATCAGGCGACCACGATTTATTACCGTGTGGAGGGGCCTTGGGCCTCGCCGCAAGTTACCTTAGAAGGCTCTCGATGACCGATCAGACAAGCGACTTACAGACGGCCGTTTCGATTTTGCTCACCCCCGGAGGGCTGGACCTCGACGCGCTGGATAGCGGCCTGGGTTACGCCATGGGGGCCGGTGTGGACTACGCTGACCTGTATTTCCAGCGCACCTGGCAGGAAGGTTGGGTGTTGGAAGACGGCGAGGTCAAGGAGGCAAGCTACAACATCGATGGTGGCGTTGGCGTGCGAGCGCTTGCCGGCGAGAAAACCGGCTTTGCCTATTCCAACCAGATTACGGCCGATGCACTGGTGGATACCGGGCGCACGGCCTCCGGTATCGTGCGCAGTGGCAAGCGTCTGCCCGGCCAGGCGGTCAAGCCGGTCTCGGCGGCCTCTTACTATGCAGGTATCGACCCGCTCGCCGGCCTGAGCGCCGATGAAAAAGTCGCCATGCTGAAAGACGCCGATCGCATTGCGCGTGCCGCCGACCCCAGCGTTAGCCAAGTCAGCGCCTCGCTTTCCGGCACCTACGAAGTGGTATTGGTGCGTGCCAGCGACGGCACTCTGGCCGCGGATATTCGTCCGCTGGTGCGCTTCAACGTGAGCGTCATTGCCGTAAAAAATGGCCGTCGCGAGCGCGGCAGCGCCGGCGGCGGTGGGCGTTATTCCATGTCGCGGCTGCGCGACGAACAGGTCGCCGAGCGCTATGCCAAAGAGGCGGTGCGTCAGGCCCTGGTCAATCTTGAAGCGGTCGATGCGCCCGCCGGGCAAATGCCGGTGGTGCTCGGGGCTGGCTGGCCGGGCATTCTGCTCCATGAAGCCGTCGGGCACGGCCTGGAAGGCGACTTCAACCGCAAGGGCAGCTCGGCTTTTGCCGGGCGCATGGGCCAGCGTGTGGCCTCGAAGGGGGTTACCGTGGTGGATGACGCCACCTTAAGTGACGGACGCGGTTCGCTGAGCGTTGACGATGAAGGCACGCCGGGACAGTACACCTCGCTGATTGAAGACGGCGTGCTGACCGGCTACATGCAGGACAAGCTCAACGCCCGGTTAATGGGCATGGCGCCCACCGGTAATGCGCGCCGCGAGTCGTTCGCGCATCTGCCGATGCCGCGAATGACCAATACCGTCATGCTGGCGGGGCAGGACGAGCCGGACGACATTATCAAGAGCGTCAAGCGCGGTATTTACGCGGTGAGCTTTGGCGGCGGGCAGGTCGATATCACCTCCGGCAAATTCGTGTTCTCCGCCAGCGAAGCCTACCTGATTGAAGATGGCCGCGTGACGGCGCCTGTGAAAGGCGCGACGCTGATCGGCAACGGTCCTGAGGCAATGAGCCGTGTGTCGATGATCGGCCACGATATGGCGCTGGACACCGGCATCGGTGTGTGCGGAAAAGAAGGCCAGGGCGTGCCGGTCGGTGTCGGCCAGCCGACGCTGAAAGTCGACGAGCTGACCGTGGGCGGCACGCAGTCCTGAGCCGGGATTAAAGCTGGACGGTATCGCGCAAGAACTTGAACAGCTTGCGGGCGCTGGCCGGCGGTTTGTTTTGATCGCGCTCCCGCTGGGCATTGCGGATCAATTGGCGCAGAGTCTGGCGGTCGGTGTCCGGGTACTCGACGAGCCACTGCTCCGCTGCCGGGTCGCCCTCAGCGACCAGCCGGTCGCGCCATTTTTCAAGGCGATGAAAGGCGTGATCGCGCTGCTGCTTTTCCTGTTCGATGCCGTCGAAGACGGCCTGAATGGCGGCAAGATCTTCCTTGCGGATCAGCTTGCCGACGTACTGCATATGCCGACGGCGCCCTTCGTGGGAGCGAATGCGAGCGGTTTCATCGATGGCGCGCAGCATGTCATCGGATAGCGGGAAACGCGCCCGCTCGGCGGGCTGCATGGCAATCAATGTTTCCCCCAATGCCTGAAGTGCATGCATTTCGCGCTTCAACTGGGATTTGCTGGGACGCTCTGGCATCTCGTCGTCTAGGGGCTCGGGGCGTTGTTTTGGCATCGTGGGTTCTCATCAACAGAATTCGTGGCCTTATTATATCAGGCTGCGATGCTCAATATGGATCTACCGGCAATGTCGGTGGTTAAGGAGATTGTATGGCTCAAGCGTTCGACGCATCAGCCCAACAGGCACTACTCATCCAGCGTGCTGAAAGTGCCTTGGCGATGGCTAAACGGATGGGCGCCGATGCTGCCGAGGTCGGTGCCAGCGTTGACCAGGGGATCGGCGTCAGCGTCCGCCAGGGGGAAGTGGAAACGGTTGAGCTTTCCCGCGATCAGGGCATTGCCATTACCGTCTATGTAGGGCAGCGCAAGGGCAGTGCTTCCTCGACGGATGCCAGCGAAGCCTCGCTGCAGGCCACGGTTGAAAAAGCCCTGGCGATTGCGCGCTACACCGGCGAAGATCCTGCCGCGGGGCTGGCCGACGCGGCCTTGATGGCCACCAACCTGCCGGATCTGAAAGTCCACCATCCCTGGGCGCTCACCACCGACCAGGCCATCGAGCTGGCGCTGGCCTGCGAGCAGGCGGGGCGGGACGTGGCGGGGATTACCCAGTCGGACGGGGCGTCGTTGTCCAGCGGTGAAGGCGTACGCGTATATGCTAACAGTCACGGTTTTATCGGCACCCAGAAAGGCAGCCGCCACTCGCTTTCATGCATGCTGATTGCCGAGGACGCGCAAGGCATGCAGCGCGACATGGACTACACTTCGGCACGTGATCCTGGACAGTTAACCGACCCGGCGACGGTGGGCCGCGAAGCGGCGAGGCGTACGCTGCGTCGGCTGGGTGCCAAACGGCCGCCCACAGGAACGTATCCGGTGCTGTTCGACCCCAGTCTGGCAAGTGGTCTGGTGGGCCATCTGATGGGGGCCCTGGCGGGCGGTGCGCTATATCGCCAGGCATCTTTCCTGTGTGATCGGCTCAACACACCGCTATTTCCCGATTGGTTCAGCCTCGAGGAGCGGCCCATGGAGGTCGGCGCGACGGCCAGCTCACCCTTTGATGGCGAAGGCGTGCAAACCCGCGATAATCGCTTTATCGACCGTGGTCAGATCGTGAGCTACATGCTGTCGTCCTACAGTGCTCGGCGCTTGAACATGACCACCACCGGTAACGCGGGCGGTGCCCGCAATATGCGCATTACCGCGCCGTTAACCAGCCAGGACTCGCTGCTATCGCAAATGGGCACCGGGGTCTGGGTGACCGAGTTGATGGGGCAGGGCATAAACGGCGTGACCGGTGATTACTCGCGCGGTGCTGCCGGGTTCTGGGTCGAAAACGGGGTGGTGCAATACCCGATCGAGGAATTCACCATTGCCGGCAACCTGGAGCGTATGTTCGGGGGCCTGATAGGCGTTGGCGATGACATTGATCGCCGGGGCAGCATCCATTCCGGGAGTTGGTTGATCGATGGCATGACTATCGCCGGCAGCTAGCATAGCGGCCTTCAAGGCTTATTTGTCCTCATCGAAGCGCGCGTCGAACAGCGCCTGGATGGCATCCAGTGCCTGTTCGGCGTCATCGCCTTCGGCCCTGATACACAGCTCGGTGCCGCAGGGCGCCGCCAGCATCAGGAGGGCCATGATATTGGCCGCATCGGCTTCCTGCTGCTGTTTCACTACCCGTACGTTGGCATCAAATTGCTGGCTGCATTGCACGAGTTTGGTGGCGGCCCGCGCGTGTAGACCGCGCTGGTTGGTGAGGGTAAGTTTACGTTCTGGCACCCTGGTTCCTTTTGGCTATTAGGGGTGTCGCGGTGGAAGAAGGCCCGGCTTCCGCCAGGCATAAACGCTTATTGCGGTGCATGAACCGTGTACTGCAACCCCAGCTCCCGGTGGCGTAGCTGAACTTCGTCCGAGTGTCGGGCGAGGCGCTGGGCCAGCTGTTCCACCATGTATACCGAGCGATGCTGCCCGCCGGTACAGCCAATCGCCACGGTCATGTAGCTGCGCTGACTGTCCTGGTAGGCAGGCAGCCAGCGTTCAAGCCATGCCTGAATATCGTTGGCCATGTCGTCGACCAGCGGGTAGTTACCCAGAAAGGCAATGATATCGGCGTCGCGACCGGTGGACGAGCGTAGCGATGGATCCCAGTAGGGATTGGGCAGGCAGCGCACATCGAAGACAATATCCGCATCGAGGGGAACGCCGCGCTTGTAGCCGAACGACTCGAAAGTCAGCGTGAGCTGGTCGCGCCGCTGGTGCGCTACCTGGTCGGTGATGCGTCGGCGCAGGTCGTGTACCGAAAGCCGCGACGTATCGATGGTTAAATCGGCAAGGTCGCGTATCTCGTGCAGGGTCTGCTCTTCCTGATCGATGGCTTCTTCAAGCGTCAGCGAGCTGTTGCGGGTCAGCGGATGTCGCCGGCGGGTTGCCGAATAGCGTTCGAGCAGGATGCGGGCATCGGTGGTCAGATACACGATCTGGCACTTGATGGTCCGTTGGCGGAGTTCTTCGAGAAGCTTGGGTAGCTTGGCGAGTGCGTCCGGCAGGTTACGCGCATCAATGCTGACCGCCAGATGGGTACGTTCACCCTGGTCGCGTAGCTCATCAATCAGCGAGTCCAGGAGCATGGCCGGCAAATTATCAATGGCGTAATAGCCCAAATCTTCCAGCGCCTGTAAGGCAATTGATTTGCCCGACCCGGATCGGCCACTAATAATGACGAGTTGCATGAAAGCTCTCTTGCTTGCGGTCAAGCGACGTGGGTAACCAGCCAGATGGCGACGTTAACGCATTGTGTGTCCGCCAGACTCGCCAGCGGGTTACTGGCTGTTAGCCTGGTCGCGTATCTTGGCCGTGATGAGGTCCAGCAGCTCCCGTTGGCTCTCGGTTTTGCGAAGCTGCTGGCGCGTGTCGGCATCGTTCATGATCGAGGCGACCTGGCCGAGCAGAGCCAGGTGAGTGTCGTCGGCTTCTTCGGGTACCAGCAGAACAAACACCAGATCAACCGGATCGCCGTCGATGGCGTCGAAGTCGACGGCTTCGTTGAGCTTCAGGAAGCCTGCGATGGGCGAGTCACAATGTGGGCTCCTGGCGTGGGGGATGGCAACGCCGTTGCCGATCCCCGTACTGCCCAGGCGTTCGCGACCGATCAACCGGCTAAACACTTCCTGGCTGTCGAGGCTTGGGATATTTTGTGCGATGAAGGTGCTGAAAAACTCCAGCACCCGTTTTTTACTGCCCCCGGGCACGTCGTAAAGGACGCGCTCCGGGGGGAGGATAGTGGCCAACGTCATTGAATTAACGCACGCCTGCGCCCTGGGCGCGGGCTTGTGCTTTTTCCTTATGCTTAACGAGTTGTCGATCGATTTTGTCCGCCAGAGCGTCAATGGCAGCGTACATGTCATTGTCGAGGGCTTCGGCATGCAAGTCAGCGCCAGCGGCGTGCAGCGTACAGGCAGCCTGTTGACGCTCTTTCTCGACCGAGAGCGTGACCTGCACGGTGGTAATGTTGTCGTAATGGCGCTCAACGCGTTCCAGCTTTTCGTTGACATAGTCACGCAAGGCGTCAGTCAGTTCCACATGATGACCGGTAATATTGACTTGCATTGACGTACTCCTTATCCGTCGGACTGTTCTTCGATTGTAACCCTTTTTGCCGCTAAGCAAAGCCCTTGTGATGAGTTTCCGTTTTTCTATCGCAAACAGCGTCGTTCGCTTGAGGAGGGGATCCCCATGCCTTCGCGATATTTGGCGACGGTACGCCGCGCCACGTGAATGCCGGCGTCTTCTAGCAGGGTGACAAGACGGCTGTCGGACAGGGGTTTGCCGGGGGACTCTTCTTGGATCAGTTTTTTCAGCCGTGCCCGAATCGCGGTGCTCGAATGGCTGTCGCCATCCTGGCCGCTGATCTGGCTGGAGAAGAAATATTTAAGTTCGAAAATGCCCCGTGGCGTGTGGATGAACTTCTGGGTGGTAACCCGGGAAATCGTCGATTCGTGCATCTCGACCGCGTCGGCGATATCGGCCAGGATCAGCGGTTTCATGGCTTCTTCACCCTGTTCCAGAAAGCCGATCTGACGCGTGATGATTTCGCGACCAACGCGTAGCAGGGTGTCGTTGCGGCTGGAGAGGCTTTTGATCAGCCAGCGGGCTTCCTGCAGGTGGTCCTTGAGAAACTGGTTGTCCTGGCTCTTGTCGGCGCGTTTTATCAGGCTCGCGTAGTCGGGCTGAATCCTGAGCTTGGGGAGCGCCTCCGGGTTGAGCTCCAGGTGCCACCCTTCGTTATCATGGCGAACCACCAAGTCGGGAATCACATAGCTGTCATCGGTCGCGGCGTACTCACTGCCAGGGCGAGGATCCAGGCTGCGGATCAGTTGGATGACGTCATCGAGCTGCGCGTCGTCCAGGCCTAGCCGTCGTTTGAGCAGCCGTTGATCATTTTTGCCCAGGGCTTCCAGGAACTGGCGGACCAGTCGCCGGGCAGGAATCAACAGCGGGGTGTCGTCGGGCAGGGCGGCGAGCTGAAGCATCAGGCATTCGCGTAGATCGCGGGCGAATACGCCGGTGGGTTCAAACTGCTGGAGCCGCATGAGGATGGTTTCAACCTCACGCTGGCTGAGGCCTTCCACGCCCTGGGCGCGCAGCCCTTCGCGGATATCGTTGAGTGGCTGGGTTAAATAGCCGTTAGCGTCGAGAGCGTCGATCAGGCTTTCGGCGACCAACTGCTCGCGGCTGCTAAGGTCGGTCATGGCAAGCTGCCACAGAAGATGGCCGTGCAGGCTTTGCCCGGCCGCCTGGCGTTCAAAGTCCGGGCCCTCACTGCTCGAACTGCCGGAGCCTGCCATGTCCTGGTAGGTGTCCGACCAGTCGCTGTCGACGGAGAGCTCTGTGGGGATGCTGTCGGCCCATTCGGTTTCTTCGGGCTCGCTGGCGGCCTGTTCGCTGAACTCGTCCTCCTGTTCGAGCATCGGGTTGGCGTCGAGGGCTTGCTGTATTTCCTGGCGTAAATCGAGCGTGGATAGCTGCAGCAGGGCAATGGCCTGCTGCAGCTGGGGTGTCATGGTGAGCTGGGTGCCGATCCGCAGTTGAAGAGAAGCTTTCATGACCATCTGAGAACCACTCGTTATCGGAAAGCATCCACCCTAGTGTGTGTTGTGTTTTGGTGCAATAGCAATAAGTATGCCACTGGCAATAAATATGCCATTGACAGCTTTACAGACGGAAATCAGCACCTAGGTAAACGTCGCGCACTTCCTGGTTGTCAAGAATGGCGCTAGGCGTGCCGCTGGCGATGATGTGGCCGTCGCCGACGATGTAGGCCACATCGCAGATATCCAGCGTCTCGCGTACGTTGTGGTCGGTAATCAGCACGCCGATGTCACGGTCCTTCAAGGCGCGAATAATCGCTTTGATATCGCCGACAGAAATAGGGTCAACACCGGCGAAGGGTTCGTCCAGAAGGATGAACGCGGGTTCAGTGGCCAGCGACCGGGCAATCTCCACGCGGCGGCGCTCACCGCCGGAAAGGCTCATGCCCATGTTATCGCGGATGTGGGTGATGTGAAAATCCTCCAGCAGCGCTTCCAGGCATGCTTCACGCCCGGCGCGGTCGAGATCCTTGCGCGTCTGAAGGATCGCCATGATGTTATCGGCGACGGTCAGCTTGCGAAAGATCGACGCTTCCTGGGGTAGATAACCGATACCTGCCTTGGCGCGCTCGTGCATGGGCGCGCGGGAAAGGTCGAGGCTATCGATGCCGACGCTGCCCGCGTCAGCCTTGACCAGGCCGACGATCATGTAGAACGAGGTGGTTTTGCCCGCACCATTGGGGCCGAGCAAACCCACGATGCTGCCCTGTGAGATGTCCAGATTGATGTCTTTTACGACGCGCCGGCGCTTGTAGCTTTTCGCCAAATGGCGGGCGTGTAGCGTTCGGGTTGCGCGGTCGGCGGCAGCTGCCATCGGGCTCTCCTTAGTCTTCGGGTTGCAGCGTCATGCGGATACGCTGCGGCTCTTGGTTCTCCACGTCGGAGCGCGCCTGGACGACTTCCCGATCGATAAAGTATTCCAGTCGTCCGCCGGTGAAACGGTCACCTCGCTGAATGATTTCAGCCTGGTCGATCAACTCCACCCGGCGCTCGGCGACGTGATAAATCACTTTGCGTCCCCAGCCTTCCATGGGGCCTTCCTGGTCCTCGGGCTGCTGTCGTAAATAGGCGCGTTCGCCCAGGGCGATGGCGCGCGAAAGCTCGCCTTCGTCGTTGCGCTGAATTTCGACTTCGTCGCCTTTGATCAGCATGTCGCCCTGGCGAACTTCGACGT
Source organism: Pseudomonadota bacterium (assembly GCA_051750125.1). Classification (GTDB taxonomy): domain Bacteria; phylum Pseudomonadota; class Gammaproteobacteria; order Pseudomonadales; family Halomonadaceae; genus Vreelandella. The sequence goes on along the minus strand of JBNJJK010000005.1, from coordinate 152,492 downwards.
CCCCGGTATACACCGCTGTACCGGCACGCTGGTCGAGGTCCAACTGGTCGGCTTCAACCTCAACCGGTTGCTGCTGGTGGTTGTCGGCCGTGGCGTAAAGCGGGACCAGGCAGGCGGCGGCCAAGGCCGTGTAAATAAGCGCTTTCATGTTTTATTCCTGTCCAGGTTGCGTCTCGGGAGGGTGGTAGCCTTTGACATTGTCTTCAAGGCGCACCTCCTCGTCATTGAGCCATGCATCCATCCGTTGCGCCGTCATGCGCTGGGGTGGCTGCTGGAGAAGTACGTGGGTATCGCTCCAGGCGTGGGCGGTCTTGCCATCATAGTGCAGAACGTCGGTGTCCAGCTGCCACCCTTCCTCGGGCGCTATTAGTCGCGCATTGCCCGAGAGCGTCAGCTCTTGCGAGTTGGTGTTGAGCGTCCCCACCTCGGAGGTGGCGTTCCACACGCGGCGTTCGCTGTCATACAGTGTCGCATGGGGTGTTTCCGCCTGAGTGGAGGCGGACTGGGGCGTATGCAGCAGGCGAGGCGTGGTCAGCCCCTGCTGGATGTTGCCCTGCTCGTCGAATAGCGTCAGCTCGGCATTGTGAAGTACATGGCCGGGTTCTTCCGCCCGTGCATCAGGGGCGGTCGCGACGGTTCGTGGTCCGCCGGGGTCCAGCCATACCAGCAGGCTGCCGAGCGCCAGTACGATCAGGACAAGCCCCAGGCGCGTGCGTAGTCGCTTCACCATAATCCCTCAGCCGTGCAGGTAAGTGTCGACGACCGCGCCCCAGTGGCCCTGGGCATCCAGCATCGCGTCGCACACTTCGCGCACGGCTCCGTGGCCGCCCAGGCGGTCGGTAATCCAGTCGGCATGGGTATGCATATAGTCGGGTGCGTTGGGAACGGTAATGCCCACGCCCGAGCGTTTGATGCTGGCCAGGTCGGGCAGGTCGTCGCCGCAGTAAGCCACCTGGGAAAGTTCGATGCCCAGGCGCTGACAGAGCCCGCGCAGCGTGGCCAGTTTGTCTTCGCAGCCCTGGTAGACGTGAGGGATGCCCAACGCGGCGGCGCGTTGGCTGACCATGGGTGAATCGCGTCCGGTAATCAGGGCAACTGAAATACCGGCGCGCTTGAGCAGCTTGAGCCCGTGGCCATCCTGGGTGTGAAATGCCTTTATCTCGACGCCATCGGCCTGAAAGTAAAGCCGACCATCGGTGAGCACGCCATCGACATCCAGGGCAAATAAGCGCACGCGGCGGAGTCGGTCGAGTAGGTCAGCGGAAAGGGTCATTGAGCCTCCGGTCGATTCAGTTAAATGACGCCGCTGGCAAGCAGGTCATGCATGTGTAGAGCCCCTATGGGGCGCTGTTGTTCATCCACTACTGCCAGCGCGGTGATGCGATTGTCTTCCATGATGCGCACGGCTTCGGCGGCCAGCAGGTCGGGAGAGATACGTTTGCCGGGGCGGGTCATTACGTCATCCACCCGCACCTCGCGCAAGTCATGGAAGTTATCCAGGGTGCGGCGCAGGTCGCCATCGGTGTACACGCCGGCCAGTTGACCGTCGGGGGCGACCACGCAGGTGAACCCCAGACCTTGCCGGGTGATTTCCAGTAACGCATCGCGTAGCGGGCTGCCCAGCGGGACCTGGGGCAGGCGGTCGCCTTCATGCATCAGGTCACGCACGCGCAGCAGTAGGCGCCGGCCCAGGCTGCCGCCGGGGTGTGACAGGGCAAAGTCTTCAGCGGTGAAGCCGCGTGCTTCCAGCAGCGCGACGGCGAGCGCATCGCCGAGTGCGAGTGCGGCCGTGGTCGAACTTGTCGGGGCCAGGTCGAGTGGGCAGGCTTCCCGGTCAACGCTGCTGTTCAGGTGGGCGTCCGCGTGCTGCGCGAGCGTCGACGTAGGCCTGCCCGTCATGCTGATCAGCGGCGTGCCGAGCCGTTTGAGCAGCGGCAGCAAAGCCGTGACTTCGGCGGTTTCGCCGGAATTGGAGAGCGCGATCACCACGTCGCTGCGGGTAATCATGCCAAGGTCGCCATGGCTGGCCTCGCCGGGATGAACAAAAAAAGCCGGTGACCCGGTGCTTGCAAGCGTCGCGGCGATCTTGCCAGCAATATGGCCTGATTTGCCCATGCCGGTCACCACCACGCGGCCCTGGCAGCCCAGAATCAGCTCGCAGGCATGGTCGAAATGCGCATCCAGCTTGGCGGTCAGGCCGGCAATGGCGGCCTGCTCGATGTTTAGCGTGCGCAATGCGCTTTGACGAAAGGGCGTAGTAGCAGTGGTCGCTGACATGGGTGATGGCGTGGCTCGTTAAAAATGACAAACAGAGTATAAGAGTAACATTGACGGCGAGCAGTTTGCCCTATCGTTTTGCCCCGCGGGCAACCTATGCTCGCTTGTCATCGTCAGGGTGGGTTAGAATACGTTGTTCGATAATCCTTTTTAACCACTGTTTTTCGCTGTGTGGAACGAGGCGCCACCTCCGCTTTTGCTGAGGGCGTTTGCACGGCGCGCCAGCGCTGAACCGCCGGCGCATGTCAACGTGAGAGTCGATGGTTCCATGAGCACTGTGCCTTTTATTGAAGTTGAGAATCTGTTTTTTTCGCGGGGTGATAGCGAAATTTTTCGCGGCGTGAATATGACCATTCCCCGCGGCAAAGTGACGGCCATCATGGGGCCAAGCGGAACAGGCAAAACCACCTTGTTGAAGCTTATCGGCGGGCAGCTGACGCCGGATAAGGGGCGTGTTCTGATCGACGGTGACGATGTTCATCGCCTGTCGCGGAAAGCCTTGTTTGCCCTGCGTAAGCGCATGGGCATGCTGTTTCAAAGCGGGGCGCTGTTCTCGGATCTCGATGTCTATGAAAACGTCGCCTTTCCGCTGCGTGTTCACACCGAGCTGCCCGATGCGATGATTCGCGATCTGGTGCTGCTCAAGCTTCAGGCGGTGGGGCTGCGTGGTGCGCGCCACCTGGCGCCGGCCGAGCTTTCCGGCGGCATGGCCCGGCGCGTCGCGCTTGCCCGGGCGGTGGCCCTGGACCCCGAGCTGATTCTCTACGACGAACCGTTTGTGGGCCAGGATCCCATTTCCATGGGCGTGCTGGTGCAGTTGATCAAGCGGCTCAATCAGGCGTTGAACCTGACTTCGGTGGTGGTCTCCCACGATATCAAGGAGACATTGACCATCGCGGATTACCTGTACTTTATTTCCGAAGGCCACGTGGTGGCGCACGGAACGCCCGCCGATCTCGACGCCAATCAGGATGCCCGGGTGAAGCAATTCATCCACGGGGAGCCCGACGGCCCCGTTCCCTTCCATTATCCGGCGTCGGCGTTTTATCCCGATATGTTGGGTGACACGGTGATTCAGGGAGATGCCAAATGACCATCAAGCAAGGAGCGGTCGCCTCACGCATTACCCGCCTGGGACGGCGGGGCTGCGATGTGATCGAGTCGCTGGGCCGTGCCGGGGTGTTTCTTGCCCAATCCGCAGTGGGCGTGCCCTCGGCGGAGGGTATTCGGCTGTGGATTCGCCAGCTGCACTTCGTCGGCGTGCTGTCACTGGCGATCGTGCTGGTATCGGGGCTGTTTATCGGCATGGTACTGGCGCTTCAGGGCTACACCATTCTGATCGATTTTGGCGCTGAAGACGCCTTGGGGCAGATGGTGGCGCTGTCGCTGCTGCGTGAACTGGCCCCGGTGGTCGCCGCGTTGTTGTTCGCGGGTCGTGCCGGGTCGGCACTCACCGCCGAAATAGGCCTGATGAAAGCCACCGAGCAGTTGACCAGCATGGAAATGATCGGCGTCGATCCCTTGAGAAGAGTGGTGGCGCCACGCTTTTGGGCGGGAGTCGTGGCGCTGCCGATTCTCACCGTGGGGTTTAGCGTTGTAGGGATCTGGGGCGGCTATCTCGTCGGTGTCGAATGGCTGGGTGTCTTCGAAGGCTCCTACTGGAGCAATATGCAGGCGAGCGTTGGGTTCATTAACGATATCGGCAACGGCATGATCAAAAGTGTCGTGTTTGCGGTGGTAGTCACCTGGATTGCCGTGTTCCAGGGGTACGACCTGATGCCGACCTCTGAAGGGATTTCCCGGGCTACTACGCGCACGGTCGTCTACTCGTCGCTTGCGGTGCTGGGGCTTGATTTCATATTAACCGCCGTGATGTTCGGCGGCCTCTGAATAGCGGGAGCAGTTTCATGAAGCGAAGTAGAGCCATGGAGTTTGGTGTCGGCCTGTTTATCTTGGTCGGGGTGCTGGGAATGGTGTTTCTTGGCCTGCGCGTCAGCGGCCTGAGCTTTTCAGGGCCATCGAACACCTTCCAGCTGGACGCGCATTTTTCCAATATCGGTGGGCTCAAGCCCCGTGCCCGCGTCTCCATGTCGGGCGTGACCGTAGGGCATGTCGAGTCCATAGAGCTTGATACCGAGTGGTACGACGCGCGGGTGACGCTGAGTCTTGACAGTGAGCTGGAAGGGCAGATTTCCCGTGATGCCACCGCCTCTATCCTTACGTCGGGGCTGCTGGGCGAACAGTACGTTGGTTTGAGCATGGGGGGCGACCCCGAAATGCTGGAACCCGGCGATACCATTCGTGACACGCAATCCGCTCTTGTGCTTGAAGAACTTATTCAGCAATTTATATCCAATATGGCAAGTAACTAACCGTTGTGGTGGTGAACGACTTGCCGCGTTTCGTGCCCGTTGCTCAGGACGAGCGAGATAGCGGGGACGTGTTCGCTGCCGATAAAAGGAGAAAATGATGTTGGTAAAAAAATGGTCGTTACTAACAGGGGTTACCCTGGTCGCCGCGTTACTTACCGCCTTGGTGCCGCTGTCGGCAAGCGCACAGCCCGAACCGCCCGAGGCGATGATCCGCGATAACATCAATGCCTTCATGAAAGAGCTCGAAGGTCGGGAAACGTATTACGAAGACAATATTGATGAGCTGAAACAGCAAGTCGATGAGAGCCTTGAAGCAGTGGCGGACTTTCGCTACATCGGTGCCAGCGTCATGGGCAGCTATTTCCGTAATGCGTCACCGGAGCAGCGCAGCCGTTTCGCCGATGTCTTCCGGCAGACGCTCATCGATACCTACACACGGGGGCTTGTGACCTTCGATTACGATGAGATTCGTGTGCTGGATGATCAGCGTCCGCAGCGCGAAGAGGACCGTGCCAGCGTGGCCATGGAAGTTGTGGGTACTAACGGCGATGTTTATCCGGTCAACTACAGCCTGCGTTTATCCGACGGTGAGTGGCGCGTGGTCAACGTCATCGTCAACGGTATCAACCTGGGACTGACCTTCCGCAACCAGTTCGATCAGGCCATGCGCGACAATAACCGCGACTATGACGCGGTGATCGAGGGCTGGTCGCCAGACGTCGGCGTCGATGAGCTGGAAGAAGGGGGCAATGAGTGACGGTGATCTATACCGATCGCGATGTGTCGCTCCACCATCAGTCCGAGGGCTTGAGCGTGCAGGGCGATGTGGATGTGACGTCGGCGGCGGCACTTGCCGCCGAGGGCTCGCGTTGGCTTGTCGAGCAACACCCCGCGACGGTAACGCTCGATTTCAGTGCGGTGACCACGCCGCGTAATGTGGCCTTGAGCGTTTTGCTCCAGTGGCTGCGCACCTGTCACCAGCATCAAATCAGCGTTATCTCCATTGCGCTTTCGGCGCCGCTCATGCGGCTCGCCGAGCTTGCCGAGCTCGAGGCGCTGATCAAGGCGCCGGACGAAAAGCCCGTCCACTGAACCGCGGGCGTCGCCAAACCGCAGGCTTTTCTTTATGATGTCTTCCCCTTGATGTCCATCCATTCGCTACACAACGTCCTTTAAGGAGTTTCGGACCTATGCAACCCCATGAAGTGAAAGCCCTGCTCGAATCGCGTATCGACGGATGCGAATTCCATATTCAGGGCGAAGGCTGTAATTTCCAGGTGATTGCAGTGGGTGATGCTTTTGAAGGATTGTCGCCCGTCAAGCGTCAGCAGCTGGTGTATGCCGCCTTGAGTGATGAAATTGCGTCGGGCGCCTTGCACGCAATCAGCATCAAGACCTACACCCCGGCCCAGTGGCAGATGGCCGCTGAAAACGTTCAGTAACGGGTATTTCATGGACAAACTGATTATTACCGGCAACGGCTCGGTGGATGGTGAAGTATGGGCCAGCGGTGCCAAAAATGCGGCGTTGCCTATCCTGTGTGCCAGCCTGTTGGCCAAAGGCCCCGTGGTCATCGGTAACCTACCGCATTTACAGGATATTACGACGACGCTGGAGCTGCTCGGACGGATGGGCGTTGAGCCGGTCATGGGGGAAAATCTCACCATTCAACTGGATGGTTCGCAGGTCACTCATTGTCATGCGCCCTATGAGCTGGTCAAGAAAATGCGCGCCTCTATTCTGGTGCTTGGGCCTTTGCTTGCCCATTTTGGCCAGGCCGACGTGTCCTTGCCGGGGGGCTGCGCGATTGGCTCGCGTCCCGTGGATTTGCATATTCGCGGACTGGAGGCCATGGGAGCCGATATCCGTGTAGAAAGCGGCTATATTCGCGCTCGGGTAGACGGTCGCCTGAAAGGCGCGACGATCTACTTTGATACGGTAACGGTCACCGGTACGGAAAATCTGTTGATGGCCGCCACGCTCGCCGATGGTGTCACCGTGCTTGAGAACGCCGCCCGGGAGCCCGAGGTGGTGGACCTGGCAGAGTGCCTGATCAAGATGGGCGCGCGCATCAGCGGTCACGGCAGCGATACCATTACCATCGAAGGGGTGGAGACACTCAGCGGCTGCCACCACGATGTCATGCCCGACCGCATCGAGACCGGCACCTTTCTGGTGGCGGCGGCCATGACCGGTGGCCGCGTGAAAGTCAAACGCACCCGTGCGGATATCCTCGAAGCGGTGCTCGCCAAACTCGAGGAGGCGGGCGCCGAGATTACCACCGGTGACGACTGGATAGCACTGGACATGCACGGTAAGCGCCCGCGTGCGGTCAATATCCGCACGGCGCCGTATCCGGCCTTTCCCACCGATATGCAAGCCCAGTTTGTGGCCATGAACGCTGTGGCGGACGGCTCGTCGAGAGTGGTCGAAACGATTTTCGAAAATCGCTTCATGCACGTGCAGGAACTCAACCGCATGGGCGCCAATATCGTTCTGGAAGGCAATGCGGCGCTGATTACCGGCGTCGACAAGCTTTCCGGGGCACCGGTGATGGCGACGGACCTGCGTGCCTCGGCCTCGCTGGTGATTGCCGCCATGATGGCGGAAGGCGAAACGCTGGTTGACCGCATCTACCATATCGACCGTGGCTACGAATGCATCGAGGAAAAGTTACAGCTATTGGGTGCGCGCATCCGGCGTATTCCTGGCTGAGCCTGGCCCCCAACCACTGGCAAATAAAATGAGTAATCAGTTAATAGTCGCGCTCTCGAAAGGGCGCATCCTGGATGAAACCCTGCCGCTGCTGGCCGATGCGGGCATCACCCCCATTGAGGATATCCGCAAAAGCCGCAAGCTGCTGTTTGATACGAATTTGCCCGACGTTAAATTCGTCGTCATCCGCGCGACGGACGTGCCGACCTATGTGCAACTGGGCGCGGCCGACCTGGGCGTGGCGGGCAAGGACGTGCTCCTGGAGCACGGCGCTGAAGGGCTTTATGAGCCGCTGGATCTCGACATCGCCCGCTGCAAGCTGATGACGGCGGGTGTCACCGGAGAGCAGCCAACCCTGGCGCGGCGTCGGGTCGCGACGAAATTTGTCAATATTGCCCGCCGCTACTATGCCGAGCAGGGTATTCAGGCCGAAGTTATCAAGCTTTATGGCGCGATGGAGCTGGCGCCGCTGATGAACCTGGCCGATGAAATCGTCGATATCGTCGACACCGGCAACACCCTGCGCGCCAATGGTATGGAGCCCCGCGAATTGATCGCGCCGATCAGCACTCGACTGGTGGCCAACAAGGCGGCGATGACCATGAAACACGCCCGCATCAAACCGCTGCTGGCCCGCCTGGAGCGCGCCGTTGCCGAACGCAAGACCACATCGCCCGCCGATTAACGTGAGGTTGCTATGAACGACAACGCCACTGCGACGATCGCACGACTCAACACCGCCGATGCAGAGTTTAGCGCTCGGCTGGATGCCCTGCTCGATTGGGAGGGGGTATCCGACAGTGCCGTTCAGGCACGGGTTGACGATATTCTTGCCAGCGTAAAGCGCGAAGGCGATGCGGCGGTGATCGAGGCCACCAACCGCTTTGATCGCGTATCGGTTACCTCGATGGACGAGCTCCGTCTCACCGCCGAGCAACTGCGCCATGCGTTCGAGCAACTGCCTGCGGAGCAGCGGGATGCCCTGGCCAGCGCGGCCGAGCGTATTCGTCGTTATCACGAGCGCCAGAAGCCGGGTTCCTGGCAGTACGAAGAAGCCGACGGCACCGTGCTTGGTCAGCAAGTCTCACCGATCGATCGGGCGGGTATTTACGTGCCAGGCGGCAAGGCTGCATACCCCTCATCGGTGTTGATGAACGCCATTCCTGCCCATGTGGCTGGGGTACAAGAGATCATCATGGTCGTGCCGACTCCCGACGGGGTGCTGAATGACCTGGTGCTGGCGGCAGCTCATGTGGCCGGGGTCGACCAAGTATTTACCATCGGCGGTGCCCAGGCCATTGGTGCGCTTGCCTATGGCACCGAGAGCGTACCGCGGGTCGATAAGATCGTCGGGCCGGGTAATATTTACGTGGCAACCGCCAAGCGGGCGGTATTTGGCCAGGTGGGGATCGATATGATCGCCGGACCCTCGGAAATCATGGTAGTGTCCGACGGCCTTACCGATCCCGACTGGTTGGCCATGGACCTGTTTTCCCAGGCGGAACACGACGAGGATGCACAGTCCATTCTGGTCAGTTGGGACGCCGATCACCTGGCCGAGGTGGAGGCTGCCATCGAGCGCCTGCTGCCCACACTGGAGCGCGCCGATATCGTTCGCGAGTCACTGCGCCGTCGTGGCGCCCTGATCCAGTGTCGCGATGCCGCAGAGGCCGTCACGCTGATTAACCGCGTTGCCCCTGAGCACCTTGAGCTATCGGTCGAGACGCCGGATGCCTGGCTTGCCGATATTCGTCACGCCGGGGCGATTTTCATGGGGCGCTACACGGCCGAGGCGCTGGGCGATTACTGCGCAGGGCCCAATCACGTGCTGCCAACGTCGGGCACGGCGCGCTTCTCATCGCCGCTTGGTGTGTACGATTTCCAGAAACGCTCGTCGCTGATTCACTGTTCGGCCGAGGGCGCCTCGATGCTCGGTGAGGTCGCCTCTGTGCTGGCACGCGGCGAGTCGTTGACAGCCCACGCGCGTTCCGCCGAGTATCGCATTCGCCGATCATGAATCCCGCGCTGGCGACCTGTCCTGTTGTGGCTGGTCGCCGCTTCGCCGCGTGCCGTCTGGCTGCGGCAACGATGTGGGAATGGGGCGCTCACCGACTTCCAGTGTCATCTCCATGCGCTCACCATCACGCACGATGGTGAGCGGCAGCGACGTGCCGGGTTTGATCGAGGCGATGTCGCTCATGGTCACGCGGGCGTCAAGGATCGGCTGGCCGTCCACGGCGAGCAGGACGTCGCCGGGCATCAGCCCCGCCTCTTCAGCAGGCCCCTCATCCACTACGCCTGCGACAATGACGCCCTGGGGGGTACGCAACCCGAACGAGGCGGCAAGCTCCCGGGACAGCGCCTGGGCTTCGATGCCCAGCCAGCCACGTATGACACGGCCCTGAGTCACCAGTTCGTCGAGAATGCTGTGGGCCAGATTGGCCGGAATGGCAAAGCCGATGCCCTGCGAGCCGCCCGAACGCGAGAAAATGGCCGTGTTAATGCCGACAAGCGCACCTTCAGGGTTGACCAGCGCCCCGCCTGAATTCCCGGGGTTGATGGCCGCGTCGGTCTGAATAAAGTCCTCATAAGCGTTAAGCCCCAGGTGACTGCGCCCGGTGGCGCTGATGATCCCCATGGTCACGGTTTGGCCCACGCCGAAGGGGTTGCCGATTGCCAGCGCTACATCGCCAACGGCCACGTCGGTGGAGTTGCTTAACTCAATGACGGGCAGCTCATCCAGATCGATTTTCAGCACGGCAAGGTCGCTTTCCGGGTCGGTGCCGATCACCTCGGCGATTACCTCTCGCCCATCGCGCAGGGCCACCTGGATTTCATCGGCCCCGTTGATGACGTGGTGGTTGGTGAGCACATAGCCTTCATCGCTGACGATGACGCCAGAACCCAGGCTTGAGAGCATGCGCTGGTGGGTAGTGGCGTCATCGCCGTTGAAGAACTGCTGAAAGAACGGGTCCGACATCAGCGGGTGTTCGTCGCGCTCGACGATGCGCGATGAATAGATGTTGACCACGGCAGGCGCCGCCTGATTGACCGCTGCGGCATAGCTTGCCGGCCCCTGGTTGCGAGCCAGCGGGGTGGCCTGGCGAATTTCGGGGGCCGGGCGATCAGGGTCGCTGTCCTCATCTGCGGTCGTCACCAGCGAGGGCGGCGTTTCTACGGTCTGCGGCGTCGAATTCAGGAAAGGCAGGGGGAAGCGATCAGGAAACGCCAGTAATACCAGTGCTGCCAGCAAAAAGCCTGTGATGATGGGCCATACATAAGGCAGCACAAAGCGATGCATTGGGAGTTCCTTTGGCGATTGCTATAACGTCTGAAGATTAGCACTGACAGGCGGTCAGCCTTACACTATGAATGGTAACACTTTATTGGTTTATGTCTCATGGGTGCCAGCAAATCCCTAGGAGTGACGGTGATTCAACGCGATAGTTTAGTAGCGGCCTGTGACCATCAGCTGCGCGCTTCAGAGTTCAAGGATTTTACGATTAACGGCCTCCAGGTGGCGGGCCGCAAGCAAGTAACCCGGGTAATGACCGGCGTGACGGCCTGTCAGTCACTGCTTGATGAAGCGGTACGCTGGGAAGCGGATATGCTGATTGTCCACCATGGCTATTTCTGGAAGAACGAGCCCATCGCCATTACCGGCATGAAACACCGGCGAATCAAAACCCTGATGGATCACGACATCAACTTGCTGGCCTACCATTTGCCCCTGGATGCCCACCCCGAGATGGGCAACAACGCCGAGCTTGCCCGTCGGCTTGGATGGAAGGTCGAAGGGTGTCTGGACGGCGAGCTGGGTGAAGGACTGCTATGGTCGGGGCGGGTAGCCAAACCGCTGAGTGCCAAGGCACTGGCGGATCAGTTGGGCCAGGCTCTGGAGCGCGAGCCGTTACTGATCGAGGCGCCCGGCGTGGGCGATATCGAACGAATTGCCTGGTGCACGGGCGGGGCGCAGGACATGATCAGTGCCGCTTGCGAAGGCGGCGCTCAGGCATTTGTTTCCGGTGAGATTTCCGAGCGTACGACGCATCTGGCCAGAGAGATGGGCATTCATTATCTGGCGGCAGGGCATCACGCCACTGAGCGCTACGGTGTGCAGGCGCTGGGCGAATGGCTGGCCGACGAATACGGGGTGGTCCACCGCTTTGTCGATATCGATAACCCTGCGTGAAGGGGCCGCCCCTGTTGGCGCCGATCAGGGGCGGCCCAGTCAGTCTGGTCTCAGTAACGCGGTGCCGTGGCGGCGTCGTCGCTTGAGTCCTTGTCCTTGAGGCCGAAGTCTTCGGATAGCGTGCCGTTTTTACCATCGGCGTAGTCGCGAGGCATGGCGGGCCCATTGGCAGTTTCAGCGGTCGCCGCGGTAGTCGGGCGAAGGTCGCTCAGCTCGGCAGGGCGGTGGGTCAGCCTATCGAGCTGCCACTGCCCGGCATCTTCCTGCAGCTTCTTTTCCAGCTCGTCGGTTTCCTGGCGAATGTTCGCCAGCGACTCATGGACGCTGGACAACTGATTGCTGACGCCGTTTTTAAGCGACGCAACCTGATGTTCACGTTCCAGCAGCGTTTGACGTAGTGAGGCTAGTTGACGCTGGCTCTTGCTGAGTAACCGGTAGCATCCTGCGCCGATTATCAGACCGATCACCAGGCCTATTGCTGCATAGGTTAATGGCTCGCTTTCCACATTGATCTCCCTTGATGCCTGCCGCTGCTCATCGTAACAGCGCGTAAAACAGTCGAGTACCATTATAGGCGTCTTCATGATGGTTGGGTCAATGCTCATGCGTCGGCGGGCGTAACCACGTATAATTAGCGCTTTCATCCAGATCGTACGGCGCTTTTCAGCGGTGTCAAACGGCAAATAATGGGAGAGTTGAACGATGAGGGGAACGTCGGCAGGCGGTGAGCCAGCGCCCCAAGCGGCAACCCCGATGGGGCGTTATCGCGAGGATCTCAAGCGTGAAGGGTTTGAGTACGACGCGGTGCAGGAAGCCGCGGTGGCGCATTTGCAGCGTTTGTACGATGCGTTGCTATCCACGCCGACCACGGTGCCCAAAACCGTTCTCGCCAATAAGGGACTAAAGGCCAGGATGGCCGGGTTGATGGGCAAGAAGTCGGCACCCGCCGAGCCGGTGACCCCAAGCGTGCAGGGCCTGTATTTCTGGGGAGGGGTGGGCCGTGGCAAGACTTACCTGGTCGACACCTTCTATGAGTCATTGCCGTTTGCCGACAAGATGCGTACCCACTTTCATCGTTTCATGCAGCGGGTTCATAACGAACTGACCCACTATAAAGGTGAAAAGAACCCGCTCACGCTCGTGGCAAGCAAGTTTGCCAGCGAAGCGCGAGTGATTTGCTTTGATGAGTTCTTCGTCAAGGATATTACCGACGCGATGATTCTGGCTAACTTGCTTGAAGCGCTGTTTGAGCGCGGCGTCGTGCTGGTGGCGACGTCAAACATCGTGCCCGACGACCTCTACAAGGATGGCCTGCAGCGCGCCCGCTTTCTGCCAGCCATCGATTTGCTCAATCGCCATTGCCGCGTCGTGAATGTGGACTCGGGCGTCGACTATCGCCTGAGGGCCCTTGAGCGTGCGGAGATCTTTCATTCGCCCTTGGACGAGGCCGCCGACGAAGAACTCGAACGCAACTTTCGTGAAATTGCCGGGCAAGCGGGGGAAGCCAATGCGCCGCTTGAGATCAATCAGCGCGTGCTGACAACGCGCCGGCTACACGACGACATTGCCTGGTTTGAGTTTGCGGACCTTTGCGATGGGCCGCGAAGCCAAAACGATTACATTGAGCTGGCGCGGGAATTTCACACCATTATCGTGTCTAACGTGCCCGCCATGCGCGGTGGCGACGACGATCAGGCCCGACGCTTTATCAACATGGTCGATGAGTTTTACGATCGCGGCGTCAAGGTGCTGATGTCGGCGGAAGCGCCGGTCGAGTCGCTATACCGGGATGGAAAATTGACCTTTGAATACCAGCGCACGCTCTCGCGTCTTCAGGAAATGCAGTCCCACGAATATCTGGCGCTGCCGCACAAGCCCTGATACACGGAAGCCGTTAGCGCCGAGTGGCGAATAGGCAGCCGAAAAAGTGTCGGCAGTGCGTAGAAAGGCTTAACTTGGCGAGTGGCTTGCTGTAGAATATCGCCTCGCTACACGTTGTGGGGTTACTTGATCCGCAACCAAAAAAAATAGGGATGGTGCAACGCCGCTTCTCGGTGTGTAGCACCCAACACATTTTAACTGGTGATTTAATCCATGAAGACGTTCAGTGCTAAGCCGCAGTCCGTCCAGCGCGATTGGTACGTTGTTGACGCAACGGACAAGACGCTCGGTCGTCTGGCTACCGAAATTGCTCGCCGCTTGCGCGGTAAGCACAAGCCCGAATTTACCCCTCACGTTGATACTGGCGATTACATCGTGGTCATCAACGCTGAAAAAGTCCAAGTGACCGGCAACAAGGCGAAGGCCAAGACCTACTACCGCCACACTGGTTACCCGGGCGGTTTGCGCTCCATGACGTTCGACAAAATGCTCGACCATGCTCCTGAGCGCATCATTGAGTCTGCCGTGAAAGGCATGCTGCCGAAAGGCCCGCTGGGCCGCGCCATGTACTCTAAACTGAAAGTGTACGCTGGTGCCGAGCATCCGCATGCTGCCCAACAGCCGCTTGAACTGAACATCTGAGGAACTCTTCGCCATGACACAGCAGTATTACGGTACCGGGCGCCGCAAGACTTCCACCGCTCGCGTCTTTATGAAGCCGGGTTCCGGCAAAATTACCGTCAACAACCGTGAGCTTGACCAGTACTTTGGTCGCGTAACAGGCCGCATGGTCGTGCGCCAGCCGCTCGAGCTCACCGAAACACTCAACCAGTTCGACGTTTACGTCACGGTTGAGGGTGGCGGTGGTTCCGCGCAGGCCGGTGCAATTCGCCACGGCATCACTCGCGCCTTGATGAACTACAATGAAGACCTGCGTCCGACACTGCGTGCGGCGGGTTATGTAACTCGCGATGCGCGTCAGGTTGAACGTAAGAAAGTCGGCCTGCGCAAAGCGCGTCGTCGTCCGCAGTTCTCCAAGCGTTAATCACGCGCAAGACTGTGGAAAGCGCCCAGGCCAATGGCCTGGGCGTTTTTTTTTGGCTATAACAAACACTTTTCGAGGATTGCGTAAAAGATGGGCTGGGTCTGGCGCTTAGCGTGTTGGTTCAACTACCTTATACATAGACGATAAATAACAATACGAATCCTCGCTTGGATAGAATGCATTAGGCGAGGCACAAGGGTGGGGGATCGAATATGGCAAATGGCGGCGTTAACAGGGGGCGGCGTCGCTTCCTGGTGGGGGCAACGACCGTTGTCGGCGCAGTGGGGGCAGTGGGCGTGGCGATCCCCTTTGTGTCGGCATGGCAACCGAGTGCCAGGGCGCGGGCAGCGGGTGCCCCTGTTCAGGCCGATGTGTCGAAACTCGCTCCCGGCCAGCGTATGACGGTCGAATGGCGAGGACGACCGGTGTGGATCATCAATCGTACGCCCGAAATGATCGAGCGCACCGAGGCGTTTGCCGCTGACCGTCTCGCCGACCCCGATTCCGAGTCGTCTCTTCAGCCTTCTTACAGTACCGGTCAAATGCGCTCCATTCGGCCCGAGATAGGCGTGCTGATTGGTATCTGCACCCATCTGGGGTGTTCGCCTGTGTATCGGCCTGAGCCCGATGCAGACGGCGTGGGCGTTGATGACTGGCCTGGTGGTTTTTTCTGCCCTTGTCATGGATCGCGATTCGACCTGGCGGGCCGTGTGTTCAGTAACGTACCGGCGCCGACCAATCTCGAAGTTCCCCCCTATCGTTTCGAGGGCGATAATATCATCATCGTTGGCGAAGATGAGGAGACGGCCTGATGGGTAATCCAAATAAAGCCAAAGCCCCACGCGGCCTGATGCGCTGGGTTGACGACCGCTTGCCGGCAACGCAGTTCTTTCAAGATCACCTGTCTCACTATTACGCCCCCCGAAATTTCAACTTTTGGTACTTTTTCGGCTCGCTCGCGCTACTAGTGCTGGTCAATCAGATTGTCACCGGCATCTGGCTGACCATGAGCTTCAACCCCAGCGCCGAAGGGGCCTTTGACTCCATTGAATACATCATGCGCGATGTGGAATGGGGCTGGTTGATCCGCTACATGCACACCACCGGGGCCTCGGCCTTCTTTGTGGTGATTTACCTACACATGTTCCGAGGCTTGCTCTACGGCTCCTACAAGGCGCCGCGCGAGCTGGTGTGGATATTCGGCATGGCGATTTATTTGTTGCTGATGGCCGAGGCGTTCATGGGCTACCTGCTGCCCTGGGGGCAGATGTCGTACTGGGGCGCGCAGGTGATTATTTCACTGTTCTCGGCTATTCCAGGGATTGGCCCGGACCTCGCGCAGTGGATACGCGGCGACTACCTGATTTCGGGCATTACGCTAAATCGCTTTTTTGCGCTCCATGTCGTGGCGTTGCCGATCGTGATTCTGGCGCTGGTCGTGCTGCATATCATTGCGCTGCACGAGGTGGGGTCAAATAACCCGGACGGTATCGATATCAAGCAGAAAAAGGACGAAGTCGGTAACCCACGGGACGGGATCCCCTTCCACCCTTACTACACCGTGAAGGACCTGGTGGGTGTGGCGGTATTTCTGTTCGTGTTTTGCGTGGTGGTGTTTTATTTCCCGGAAGGCGGTGGATATTTCATAGAAAAGCCTAACTTCGAGCCTGCCAACGCGCTGCAGACGCCCGACCATATTGCGCCCGTTTGGTACTTCACGCCGTTCTACGCGATTTTGCGCGCGATCACGTTCTCGATCTTTGGCCTGGAGGCGAAGTTTCTAGGGGTGATGTGCATGGGCGCCGCTATTGCGGTGTTGTTTGTGCTGCCCTGGTTGGATCGCAGTCGGGTGCGGTCAATGCGCTACAAAGGCTGGATTTCCAAGTTGATGCTGGCGTTATTCGCGGCAAGCTTTGTGACGTTGGGCGTGCTTGGGGTGTTGCCTTCAACGGGCGGTAGAACGCTGCTGGCCCAGGTGTGCACGGCAGTTTACTTTGCCTATTTCTTGCTGATGCCGATCTACACGCGGCTGGAAAAAACAAAACCCGTACCGGAAAGGGTGACTGGCTAATGAAAAAACAACTGATCGTACTCATGGCCATATTCGTCCCTCTTACCGCCGTGGCGGCCGGTGGCACAAGTGTGCCACATTCCATGGAACCTGATCTGCAAGACCAGGCGTCGTTGCAAAATGGCATGAAGCTCTACGTGAACTACTGCATGGGGTGTCATTCCCTTGAGTACCAGCGATTCTCGCGCGCCGCCGAGGACCTGGCGATCCCCCGGGACATTATTGAAGACAAAGTCATCTTTTCGCCGGATCTGGCGTTTAACGATCAAATGCAAACGGCGATGGGTGAGGAGGACGGCGAGACCTGGTTTGGTGCTCCCCCGCCGGACCTGACGCTGTCTGCGCGCCTACACGGTACGGATTGGCTGTATTCGTATCTGCTCAGTTTTTACCAGGACCCAGAGCGTCCCACGGGGGTGAACAACACAGTGTTCGAGTTGGTGGCCATGCCCAATGTGCTTGAGCCTCTCCAGGGCGTGCAGGAAAAGGTGTGTGATGACGCGGCGGCCTCCGAAGAGGGCGAAACGTCCGACGCTGACTGCAGCACGCTTGAGGTGACCGAGCAGGGCGAGCTTTCCCCGGAGGAGTTTGAAAATGCCGTTTATGATTTGACCAACTTCCTTGCTTATGTGGGTGAGCCCTCAAAGCTACAGGCCCAGGCATTGGCGCCCAAGGTGCTCATATTTCTGTTTATATTCGGCGTGATTGCGTATTTCCTCAAGCGAGAGTACTGGCGCGATATTCATTAAACGCATTGATATAGGGCAAGCTGGGGCGTGCGGCCAGACCGCACGCCCTTTGCGTGTTAGCCTTGGCCTTAAAGCATGGCGTCGCCTTCCCCAAAGGTGGGGTGGACGTGTTATTATCCAGGATTGATTCGCTGCGAGGATGGTTTCATGGGAGTTGTGGCCAAACGGTCGTCAATGATTTTTTATTCAGGTAATGATGATCATTTCAGTCATCGTGTGCGCATCGTGCTGGCTGAGAAAGGCGTGGCGGTCGATGTTGTCGATGTATCCGGCGAGAATGTCCCCGACGAACTAGCCGACTTGAATCCCTACAACAGCGTGCCGACGCTACTCGATCGCGATCTGGTGCTTTACGAGTCCAAGGTCATGATGGAGTACCTGGACGAGCGTTTTCCGCATCCGCCGTTACTGCCCGTCTACCCCGTGGCGCGTGCGCAAAGCCGCCTCTGGATGCATCGCATCGAGCGCGAATGGTGCCCGATGGTCGAGCAGATCGTCAGCGGTGGGAAAAAGGAAGCCGAGAAGGCGCGCAAAGAACTGCGCGAAAGCCTGATCGGTATTTCGCCTATTTTCGAAGATATGCCGTACTTCATGAGCGACGAGTTCACCTTGGTGGACTGTTGCCTGGCGCCCATTCTATGGCGCTTGCCTGCGCTGAATATCGAGCTGCCGGAAAAACAGGTGAAGCCGCTGTTGAGCTATATGTCGCGTGTGTTCGAGCGAGACGCTTTCAAGGCCGCGTTGAACGAGCGCGAAAAAGAAATGCGTGCTTGAACCCACACGGGGCCTCGCCTGGCGGGGCCTGTCTGTCAGGAGGAGCGAATCTAGATGAAATCGAGCCGTCCTTATATCGCCCGAGCGCTTTACGAATGGCTGCTGGACAATGAGCTGACCCCCCACCTGGTGGTGGATGCCACCCAGCCGGGTGTCGAGGTGCCGCGCCAATTCGTCCAGAACGGCCAAATTGTCCTCAATGTCGCTCCCACTGCGGTGCGCGACCTGTTCATGGAAAATCAGGCCATCGGCTTTAACGCCCGGTTTGGCGGCCAGCCGATGCAGGTCATGATTCCCACGCCGGCACTTATTGCCATCTATGCCCGTGAGAACGGGGCCGGAATGGTTTTCGGTCACGAGCCGGAACTGACCTCGCTGGAAGAGGAAGAGCCGCTTGACGAGTCGTCTGCCCCTGGCAAGCCGACGCTTTCGGTGACCGATCCAACCCCCGAGGCTGAGTCATCTTCCGATAACACGGCGTCGGGCACGTCTGACGATGCACCAAAAAGCAAATCCGGCAGCAAGAAAAAGCCGTCGCTGCGTGTGGTGAAGTAGTCGTCCTTTGAAGCACTGCACTGCAAATGGATATAAAAAACCTCGCTGTTTATGCAGCGAGGTTTTTATTTGCCTGGCGCGTGGGGTCAGTCGATATATTCGAAGACTTTGACGATGCGTTGCACCCCCGCCACGCTTGAGGCGGCATTGACGATGCGTTCCGCTTCGTCGCGCGACACCATGCCCATGATGTAAACGCTGGCGTTTTCGGTGGTCACCTTGAGCTTCGAGGAGTCAATGCTGTCATTGGTGGCTAGCCGACCGATCACGTTGCTGGTTAACCAGGTATCGGTGAGGCGCTGAGAGGAGGGCAGGCGGGCGGCTACCGACAGCTCATTGTAAACGTCGTTGACGCCGCGCAGGTCGGAGGTGACGCTTTCTGCCTTGTCACGCAGCTCTTCGCTGGGCACCTGGCCCACCAGCAGTACCACGCCGTTGAAGCTATGCGGACGGATTCGCGCATCACCCAGGCGTCCGTCGGCCCGGTCCAGCGCGCGATCGACTTCCCGTTCGATCGTTTCGTCAACGGCCGCCACGTCTTCGCCGCGTTGGCCGTAGTTGGATGAATCAACCCGGGTATTGGTGCTACAGCCGGCTAGCAGGACGCTTGCGCCTAACGCAGCCGCCATCAGCAGGCGAGATAAACGCGATGAGGGAAATTGTAAGCTCATGATAGGTTCCTTTTCATTGACGACGATGCGGGGCTAGCCGCCGAAGAGTTGTTCATCGATCAGATCGCAGAGACAGTGAATGACCAGCAGGTGGACTTCCTGGATTCGCGCAGTAGACGTGGCGGGTACGCGAATTTCGCAGTCGTCCTGGCCAAGCAGCGATGCCATGTCGCCGCCGTCCCGGCCAGTGAGTGCCACTACCGTCATCTCGCGATCATGAGCGGCCTGGATGGCCTGTACGATATTAGCCGAATTGCCGCTTGTCGAGATCGCCAGAAGGATATCGCCGGGCTGGCCCAGCGCCCTGATCTGCTTTGAGAAGACTTCGTTGTAGGTATAGTCGTTGGCGATAGAAGTGAGCGTGGAGGTGTCTGTGGTCAACGCCAGCGCCGGTAGACTTGGCCGTTCGCGCTCAAAGCGATTGAGCAGCTCGGAGGAGAAGTGCTGGCTGTCGCCGGCGCTGCCGCCGTTGCCGCAGGCAAGAATTTTTCCTTCGCTCACCAGGCACTGCACCATCATCTGGCTGGCGACTTCGATGAAGGGCGGCAGCACCTCGCTGGCATAGGTTTTGGTATCGATGCTGGCGTTGAAATGGCCCAGTATGCGTGATTGAAAGTCCATTAGGGCTTCCCGGTTGTGAATTCAAAAAGCGTCAAACGCGGCTTTCACCCACTCGATGTCAACATCAGGGGGCGTGCCGGTCATGGCGACAACATCAAAACGACACGGCACAGGATGACGTAAAGCGGCCAAGTATAACCGTGCGGCCCGAACCAGTCGCTGCTGTTTCTGAACCGTCACTGATTCGATTGGGTGCCCGTAGCGGCTCGACTTGCGGTGTTTGACCTCGACAAAGACCAGAATATCCGCGTCTTGCATGATGAGGTCAAGCTCGCCGCCCTTAACATGATGATTACTGGCGATTAAACGCAGCCCCCGCTGCTGAAGCCATTGAGCCGCTACCTGCTCAATGGCCTGGCCTCGGGCGCGTGCGGTCTTCGGGCTAGTCGTCATCGCGTTCGTCGTTGTCGTCTTGATTCTCTTCTTCATCGCCTAGCAGGCCAGGGATCAGGATCGGCGAAGGCGTGCCGTTCTGGAACTTGGCCCAGGGAAGCTCACGGTAAAACCGCCCGTCGCTGGTGAGGAACAGCTTGCCGGTGCTGCCGTCGAAGCCCTCCAACTGGGAAAAATCCGACAGGCGGGTGGCGATTTCATAAGCATCGACGCCCATGGCCATCAGCCGGAACATGGAAGCGTCGGACTCTTCGCGCAGGCGCTGGTAGCTCTCGTAGAAGGGCAATACCTCTTCGCCACCCACAGCGGCATCGGGGATCTGCCAGGGAATGTCCATGAACATGACATCGTTGAGGTCCTGATCGAGACGTGTCTGGCGGCGTCCCTCGTGAAGATGGGAGGTCGCGTAGACGGGCAGGTCCTGCGCGTAGTGATAGTCCATGGTCGGCGGCACCTGACGCGCATAGTCCGGAAGCGCGAGCAGGAAGAGAGCGTCGATATCGTCAAGCTGCGCGCGTTCACCGCGCACGTTCAGGGCGGTTTTTACCGCGTCGGAGACAGGGTTGTCCGGGTTGTAGCGCACCGCATTGGTGATATCACCGCCCTGGCGCTGCCACTGGTTCCAGAACGCTTCGCCCACGCGCTGGCCCCAGTCGTTGTCCGGGACCATCAGCGTCATCTTGCGGTGACCGTCCTGCCAGGCGCGGCGGGCGGCCTGGCGCGCTTCGTCCTCAGCGGATAGTCCATATTGGAAAAGCCGTTTTGCCTGATTGCTCTCGCTGCTGCCGTAATTGAGCGCCAGGGTGGGCACCGGCACGCTATCGCGCTGCTCAAGCTGGGTGACCTGTTCCTTGTCGAGCGGGCCAATCATGACCTGGGCGTTCATTTGCTGGGCGCGATCATACAGCTCGTTAAGCGAATATTGCGAAGCATCAAGGAAGCTCAGTTGGACGTCGTCGCCCTTGATATCGTGATGCCGGCGCATGGCCGACGCGAGGGTCTCGGCCACATTGCTGAGGGTGCCGGACTCCGGCAGGGCCACCGCGATGCGGTTGATCGTTTCGCCTTCGAGCTCGGGCAGCGCAAAGCGATCCGGGTCGGGCTTGTCGAGTGTTTCGCGTGCCCAGCGCTGGCGGTCTTCAAGCGTGCGCTGCGTGTCTGACTGCATGGGTAGTTCGTCGTCAAGCACCTGGGTGGCGCGCAGTACGCTGTCGGGCTCGTCGAGCGCGCGAGCCAGCTCAGAGAACAGCAGCGCCCAGCGTACCCGGTCTGACTCGGAGAGTGCTTGCTCATCGATGTCCCCGGCGACGTCGAAGGCATCCTCACGTTCACCCTGACGGGCAAAGATATCGGCCGCCTCAAGACGTGTCTGGGCCGCCTGTTCAGGCCTCTGTTCCTCTGCCTGGCTGAGCAGTTGGCCAGGGTCTCGGTCAGGCTCACGGTCGACGACACTGGGAGACTGCGTCGCACAACCCGCAACGAGAAGCGCCATGAGCGTAGCGGCGAGAAAGCCACGTAATGACTGTTTCATGTATCCTTCCTTAGTTTCCATTTACGCCATCGCTGCTAGTCAACGATTTGGCGGCTACTGCACAAGCATAGCGTACCGTGGGGCAAGCCATTGACGAATTGGGAGTCACGATGACACAGACACCACCGGGGACATTGTACGTGGTCGCCACGCCGATTGGGAATTTGGATGATCTATCCGCCCGAGCAATTCGGCTACTTGGCGAGGTCGCGCGAGTCGCCGCCGAGGACACCCGCCACAGCGCGCGCCTGCTGTCGCACCTGGGCTTGAACAAGCCGATGCTTTCTTTGCACGAGCACAACGAAGCGCGACGGGTTGAAACCCTGGATCGTTACCTCGCTGAAGGCGAGGATATTGCCTTGATCAGCGATGCAGGCACGCCGTTGATTAGCGATCCAGGCTTTGTCCTGGTTCGCGAATTACGGGCCCGTAACCGCCACATCGTGCCGGTGCCGGGTCCCTGCGCCCTGATTACCGCGCTCTCCGGGGCGGGGCTTCCCACCGATCGTTTCGTATTTGGCGGGTTTCTGCCCGCCAAGCCGGGGGCGCGTCGCCAGGCGCTGGACGGCTGGAAGACCCGCGAAGAGACTCTGGTGTTTTACGAATCCCCGCACCGTATCGTGCATACCCTCGAGGCGCTCAATGAACAGTTGGCCGAGCGCGACGTGGTATTGGCTCGCGAGTTGACCAAGACGTTTGAAACCTTCCTCCACGGGTCGCCGGCGTCATTGCTTTCTCAGTTGGCCGATGACCCCAATCAGGCGCGCGGCGAGTTTGTGGTGATTGTCGCCGGTGCGCCCCCGGCGGTGCAAAGCGAGCAGCAGGCGATCGACGCCGATACCTTGCTTGATGCCTTGCTGGCTGAGGGGGTCGGCGTCAAGCAGGCAGCCGGGGTGGCCGCACGCTTGTTTAGTGGCCGCAAGCAAACCTGGTATGCCCGGCTACAGGCAATGAAAGGTGATCATTGAGGCGAAAGTAAGGCGCTGGTATGCTTGCCGCCGGAGTTGGCCAGACAGTCGCCGCTAATACCCCTCAAAAGGTGTTGGGGGAGGAAAGTCCGGGCTCCATAGGGCAGAGTGCCAGGTAACGCCTGGGCGGCGTGAGCCGACGGAAAGTGCAGCAGAGAGTAGACCGCCTAAGCCTTTCGAGGCCGGTAAGGGTGAAAGGGTGCGGTAAGAGCGCACCGCGCGCCTGGCAACAGTGCGTGGCAAGGTAAACCCCACTCGGAGCAAGACCAAATAGGGACCCAATGGCGTGGCCCGCGCTGGGTCCGGGTAGGTTGCTTGAGCGCTGGGGTAACGCAGCGCCTAGAGGAATGACTGTCCACGACAGAACCCGGCTTATCGGCCGACTCCCCATCCACAAGGGCATGCCCCGGCATGCCCGCTTAATATCCTGTGAGTGTACTATGCCGTCACCTGACACCGATCAGGCTAGCGCCCATTTCGAGCATACCAGCGTGCTACTGGACGGTGCCGTCGATGCCCTCGTGCATCAACCCGATGGCGTATACCTCGACGGCACCTTTGGCCGTGGGGGACACTCGCGGGTCATTCTTTCACGCCTGAATGATGCAGGGCGCTTGATTGCCCTTGACCGGGATCCCCAAGCCGTTGCAGCTGCGGCCGCTATCACGGATGCGCGCTTTACGATGGTTCAGCGCGATTTTGCCCGGCTGGCCGAGGTGGCCCACGAGCAAGGCGTGCACGGCAAGCTGGCCGGTATCCTGTTGGATGTGGGCGTTTCCTCTCCGCAGTTGGACGATCCTGAGCGTGGCTTCAGCTTTATGCGAAATGGACCGTTGGACATGCGCATGGATCCCACCCAGGGAGAAAGCGCCGCCGACTTCCTCGCCCATGCCAGTGAGTCGACCATCGCGCACGTGTTTAAATCTTATGGCGAAGAACGTTTTGGGAAGCGGCTGGCGCGGGCGGTGGTGACACGACGCAGCGAAAAGCCCTTTACGCATACCGTCGATCTGGCCGAGGTATTGAAAGCGGCGCACCCCGCCTGGGAAAAAGGCCGGCATCCCGCCACCAAGGCCTTCCAGGGGCTGCGCATTTATTTGAACGGCGAGCTGGAGCAACTGGATGCTGCCCTTGAGGCGGCGCTTGATGCCTTGGCGCCGGGCGGCCACTTGGTGGTCATCAGTTTCCATTCGCTGGAAGATCGTCGCGTGAAGCGGTTTATTCGTCATCACGTCCGGGGCGATACGCATTTACCCCGCGGCGTGCCGATCCGGGATGACCAATTGAATCGTCGTCTAGAGGCGCTGGGCAAGGGAAGGCGGCCAAGTGACGACGAAGTAACCGATAATCCACGTGCCCGCAGCGCGGTCATGCGAGCGGCACGTAAACGAGTTTGATCAGGTAATCATGAGCATGGAGCAACTTGATCGGTGGCTATCCACTCTGCAGGCCGAGTGGCCTTTTACTTTTCGCCTGCGGCCATGGCCGGTAGCGTTCAGTCTGGTTTTCTTGGCCTGCCTCGTCACGGCGTTTAGCGTCGTGGCGACCACTCACGCCACGCGCGGCCAGTACGCACAGCTGCAGCAGCTGGAGCAGGAAGAGAGCCAGCTCAACACCGAATGGGGCCAACTGCTACTCGAGGAAGGCGCCTGGTCGACGCCTGCCCGGATCGAGCAAATTGCCACCCAGCGCCTGGGCATGCGCATTCCCGACGTCAACGACGTTGAGGTCATCCGGCCATGAGCTTTCAGCGCCGAGGCGTCAGCTCACGTCAAGCCCCTGTCGCGCCGCCTCTGCCGGGAGGGCGGTTTTTCTTTATCGTGCTGATGATTGCCATCGTCTCAGCGATTCTGATCGGTCGGATCACCCTGCTTCAGGTCATTGACCGTCCGTTTCTGCAGAGTCAAGGCGATGCGCGCACGCTGCGCAACGAGGTGATTCCCGCCCACCGGGGGATGATTACTGATCGTAATGGCGAGCCGCTGGCCATCTCGACCCCCGTCGTGACCCTTTGGGCCAATCCTCAAGAGCTTCCCGACGACGCCATTCAGCGCATCGTTCTGGCCCAGGCGCTAGGCATGTCGCTTGACGCTTTCGAGGCGCGGGTAGCGCGCTACAGCGAACATGAGTTTATGTATCTGCGCCGTCAGATGACGCCCGAGGCCGCGCAACGCATCCTCGACTTGCGTACGCCCGGTGTCTATCCCCAGCGCGAATACAAGCGCTACTATCCTGCCGGTGAAGTGGCGGCCCAGTTGCTCGGCGTCACCAACGTTGACGATGTAGGCCAGGAAGGCCTCGAGCTTGCCTATCAGCCACATCTGGCCGGCCACCCCGGTCAGCGGCGCATTATCAAGGATCGCCGTGGGCGTCTGGTCAGGGAGCTGGACGTGATCCGTGAAGCGCAGCCCGGTGGCGACCTGACCCTTTCGATCGATCAGCGCTTGCAGTACATGGCCTACCGTGAACTGCGCTCGGCGGTTGCCGAAAACGAGGCCAACGGCGGCATGCTGGTCATGATGGACGCTCGAAGCGGCGAAGTGCTGGCCATGGCCAATCTGCCGTCCTACAACCCCAACAACCGGGCCGGTATCGATCCGCGGGGGCTGCGTAACCAGGCGCTGGTCGATGTGTTTGAGCCCGGTTCGGTAATGAAGCCGCTGGCCATGTCGGCGGTGCTGGAAAGCGAAGGCTTTGACAGCGATACCGTTGTGGACACATCGCCGGGCTGGATGCGGATCGATGAGTATACGATCCGCGATTTTCGTAATTATGGAGAGCTGGACCTGGCGGGGATTCTGGAAAAATCGTCCAATATTGGCATGTCGCGGCTCGCGCTTGAACTTGACGAAACGGCGATCTGGGAAAAGTACCATCAGCTTGGCTTCGGCCAAAGTGCCGAAACAGGCTTCCCCGGTGAAACCACCGGCCACTTGCCCGCCCCGATACGCCGATCGCGCAGCGAGCGGGCAGCACTTTCATACGGCTATGGACTTTCAGTGTCGGCAGTGCAGCTGGCCAGCGCCTATACCGCCATTGCCAACGACGGTACCCGCATACCGCCGTCACTATTACGCCTATCCTCTCCGCCTGAGGGAACGCCCGCGATGTCGCCTAACGTGGCCAATGACCTGCTGCAGATTTTGGAAGACTCGGTGGCTGCCTATACGGGAGGCCGTCGAGCGCAGGTGGAAGGCTACCGCGTGGGTGGCAAGACCGGCACGGTGCGTAAATCGGGGCAGGGCGGCTATTCCACGGACGCCTACCGCAGCGTGTTTGCGGGTATTGCGCCGATTTCGGATCCGCGTATTGTTACCGTGGTCATGATCGATCACCCCAAGGCTGGCGAGTTCTACGGTGGCGCCGTGGCTGCGCCGGTGTTCTCAAGTGTTACCGGCAATGCGCTGCGGCTATTGGATGTGCCCCCCGATCATGAAGTTGAATAAAGGGAAGGAGATTGCATGACGCTCAGCCCGAATGAGGTGAAACAAGCCTTAGCCAAGGTGTGGCCTGCCGGTGATTTGCCCCGCGAGCTGCCCTCGCTGCCCGAGCGCTTCGAGATCACCAGCGACTCGCGTCAGTTAACGCCTGGCGATATTTTCGTGGCCGTCCCTGGCAGTCGCTTCGATGGTCGCGACTTTATCGACAAGGCGCTCGAGGCAGGGGCCGGACTGGTGCTTGCGCATGCCGGCGAGGGTGACGTAACGCTCAACGGTCGGGTGCTTGAGCTACCGTACCTGACGCGCCGACTGGGAGAGCTTGGCCGCGCGCTGTTTCAACTGCCTGAGGGCCCGGCGGTGATTGGCGTAACGGGCACCAACGGCAAAAGCTCGGTCACGCATTATATTGCTGCGTTAAGCGAGGCGTTGGGCACGCCAGCGGGGGTGATTGGCACCCTGGGCGTTGGGCGGCTAGGGGCGCTACGCGATACGGGCCTGACCACCCCGGGCGCGCTTGCCATGCATTCGGCACTGGGAGAATTGGCTCGCCAGGGTGTGCAGCGCGTAGCGCTTGAAGTCTCCTCCCATGCGCTTGATCAATCACGGCTGGACGGCGTGGATATCACTGCGGGGGTATTCACCAACTTGAGCCGCGACCATCTGGATTATCACGGCAGCATGGCCGCTTATGCGGCGGCGAAGGCCAAGCTGTTCCGGCGGCCCGGGCTTGAGCTTGCCGTGATGAACGGCGATGACTCGCTGGTGCGCCTGATGCTGGCCGGCTGTGATAGCGGCGTGCGCGTACTGGCGACCGGGACCGACGAGGCCGTTACCCTGCGCGTGGTCGGCTGGCATCCCCACAGCCAGGGCCAGGAGGCGTTGATTGCCACCCCTGAGGGGGAGCGGACGCTTTCGCTGTCGCTGATGGGGCGCTTCAACCTGGATAACGTGTTGCTGGCGATGGCGACCCTGTATGGGTTGGGCGAGCCGCTGGAAGCCTTGTTCGACGCAGCGGCGTCGCTTTCTCCGGTGCCGGGGCGCATGGAGTGCTATCGTCAGGCGGGCGCGCCGAGCGTCGTGGTCGACTACGCCCATACGCCGGACGCGCTCGACAATGCATTGCGCGCGCTGGCAGGGCACGCGGGTCGTTTGTGGTGTGTGTTTGGCTGCGGTGGTGAGCGCGATACCGGCAAGCGCGCGGAGATGGCCCGCGTGGCAGAAAACCACGCCGATAGCGTGATCGTGACCGATGATAATCCCCGGGGGGAGGCGGCCGAGGACATTCGCAAGGCGATTCTGGCAGGCTTCAGTCCCAAGGCGCAGCCGCTGGAAATGCCGGAACGCGCTGAGGCAATTGCTTATGCGGTTCGCCAGGCCAATCCTGACGATATCATTTTGGTGGCAGGAAAGGGCCACGAGCCCTACCAGGAAATAAACGGGGTTCGCTACCCCTACCACGACGGCGAGGCGGTGCGAAAAGCCCTGGCCGCTCGGGAGGCGCGTTAAATGGATTGGACGTTAGGTCGTGTGGCCGACGCGCTTGCCATCGAACCACCGTCTGCATTAGCGGCCACGCCGCTAAGCGGCGTGGTCACCGACACCCGTGACATGGTGCCCGGCGGGCTGTTTGTGGCCCTTAAAGGTCCACGGTTCGATGGCCACGATCTACTGGAAGACGCCCGCCAGGCGGGCGCCGTGGCGGCGCTGGTCGAGACGCCCGTCGATGGCCCGCTGCCGCAGCTGGTGTGCCCGGATACCCGCTTGGGTCTGGGGCTGTTGGCCTTAGCCGCGCGTGAAGCGTGGCCGGGGCCGCTGGTAGCGATAACCGGCAACAGCGGCAAAACCACCGTAAAGGAAATAGCCGCGGCCTTGCTTGAACCCTTGGGGGCCGTCCACGCCACGCGTGGCAATCTGAATAATGATATTGGCGCGCCGCTTACCTTGCTGGCCCTGACGCCCGCTCATCAGGCCGCCGTGGTCGAGTTAGGCGCCAATCATCTTGGAGAAATCGCCTGGACGACACGTCTGGCGCGCCCTCAGGTCGCGGTCATTACCAACGTGACCGGTGCCCACGTGGGTGAATTTGGCGGGATGGGGCAGATTGCCCAGGCTAAGGGCGAGCTGCTGAGCGGTTTGCAGCCCGATGGGGTGGCGATATTGAACCGTGATGATCGTTACTTTTCCTACTGGCGGGCCTGTGCGGCGCCGCGGCGTGTCATCAGTTACAGCATTGAAGGTCCCGCGGATATCTGTGCCCAAGCGCTTTCCTGTGACTCCCAAGGGCGTTATGCTTTTACGCTTAACTATCAGGGTCGCTCCCTTGGTCGTGTGCAACTGCCGCTGCTGGGCAAGCATAATGTCAGCAACGCCCTGGCGGCGGCGGCGGCGGCGCTGGTTCTGGGTGTGGCCGCTGAGCAGGTGGTGGAGCGGCTGGCGCGCCTGACGGCGCTGCCCAATCGGCTGAGCGTATTGCCGGGGCTGCGCGGCGCGAATCTGCTCAATGACACCTACAACGCTAATCCAGGGGCGGTTAAAGCTGCCCTGGACACCTTGGTCAGCCTTCCTGGCCCACATTGGTGTGCGCTGGGTGCCATGGGTGAGTTGGGTAACGCGACACGCGACCTGCATGCAGAGATTGGCCGGTACGCGGCCCAGTTGGGTGTCGAGATGCTGGTTACCCTGGGAGACGCCGCCCGGCCGGCCAGCGAAGCATTTGATGGTGGACTGCATTTTAATGATCACGCGACGCTTGTGCGTCATCTTCACAATACGTTGCCGCCCAATGCCAGCTTGCTGGTCAAAGGGTCGCGCAGCGCAGGCATGGAACATGTTGTCACCGCCCTGCGCACGGATGAGATAAGGTAAACGCCGTTCATGTTACTTCACTTGGCGAATTTTCTTGCGCAGTATCAATCTGCCTTTCAGGTTTTCAATTATTTAACGCTGCGGGTGATTCTAGCCGCCCTGACGGCACTGTTCTTGTGCTTGTGGCTGGGCCCTTGGGTGATCAGGCGCCTGGTCGAGGGGCAAATTGGTCAGGCCGTGCGCGATGACGGGCCTCAATCGCATCTATCGAAAGCCGGTACGCCGACCATGGGCGGCGCGATGATCCTGATGGCCATGGCGATCAGTACCCTAGTGTGGGGCGATCTGACCAACCATTACGTCTGGGTCGTGCTGGGTGTGACGCTCGGTTTTGGCGCCATTGGCTGGATAGACGATTACCGTAAAGTGGTCGAGAAAAATCCCCGAGGGCTCCCCGCGCGCTGGAAATATTTCTGGCAGTCGGTGGTGGGTTTGAGTGCCGCCGTGATTCTGTATCTCACTGCTGCCTCGTCGGTGGAAACCAGCCTGTTGATCCCGACGCTCAAAGACGTTGCCATTCCCCTGGGCGTCTTTTATATCCTGTTGACCTATCTGGTCATTGTCGGCAGCTCTAACGCGGTCAACCTGACCGATGGCCTTGACGGTCTGGCCATCATGCCGACCGTGCTCGTTGCCATGGGGCTGGCGGTGTTTGCCTATGCCGGGGGCAATGCTCTGTTCGCGGACTACCTGCACATACCGTTCATTGCCGGAACTGGCGAGCTGGCGGTGTTTTGCGCCACGATAGCGGGTGCGGGGCTAGGCTTTCTATGGTTCAACACCTATCCTGCGCAGGTATTCATGGGCGATGTGGGGGCGCTGGCGCTGGGTGCGGCGCTAGGTGTCGTCGCGGTTATCGTCCGCCAGGAAATCGTGCTGTTCATCATGGGCGGCATTTTTGTCCTCGAGACCATTTCGGTCATCCTGCAGGTTGGCTCCTATAAGCTGACGGGGCGGCGTATTTTCCGGATGGCCCCGCTGCATCACCACTACGAGTTGAAAGGCTGGCCCGAGCCGCGCGTCATCGTGCGCTTCTGGATCATTACCGTCGTGCTGGTACTGTTGGGGCTGGCAACGCTCAAAGTGCGTTAAGCGTTTAACACTTTCATTCTTTTGATACGGCCGGACCTTTAGCGGTTCGGTAAGAGGGAGCCGGGATGGTTCGCGTTCCACCAGGAATGACGTTAGTAGTGGGGCTGGGAATCTCTGGGCGGGCGATATGTCGCCATCTGGCGCGCTTGGGTGTGCCTTTCATGGTGGCCGATACCCGCGAGCAGCCACCCGGGCTTGAAGCGTTCTGCAACGATCACCCCGAGGTGGCGGTGCATTGTGGTCCGCTTGAAGCGCTGAATCTTGAGGCCGCGGAAGAAGTCGTGGTCAGCCCGGGCGTCGATCCCCATCACCCCGTGCTGGCGCCGCTAGCCGCGCAGGTCAACCCACGCACCGGTGAGCCTCGGCTGGTGGGCGAAATGGCCCTTTTTGTGCGCGCCACTTCCGCCCCCATTGCCGCCATCACCGGCTCCAATGCCAAGTCCAGCGTGACCACCTTGCTGGGGCAGATGGCCCAGGCGTCGGGCGTCAACGCCGCCGTGGGCGGCAACCTGGGGACCGCTGCGCTGGACCTTCTGGAAAAGCAGCCCGACGCAGCGTTATTCATTCTCGAGCTCTCAAGCTTCCAGTTGGAAACAACCCCTCGCCTTGGCGCGAAGGTGGCGGCGTTTTTGAACCTCTCTGAAGACCATCTGGATCGACACGGCGATATGCAGGGTTACCGCGACGCCAAACAGGGCATTTTTCGCGGCGCTCAACATGCCGTCGTCAATGCGGATGATCCGCAGACCTTTCCCGCTCAGTCAGTGCCTCACATCACACGTTTCGGCCACCAGCCGCCGAGCGGCAACGACTGGGGGCTTTCGCAGGATCAGGGGCGGTTGACGCTGATGCACGGGTCGACGCCTTGGCTCGGCGCTGACGAGCTGGCGATGCTTGGACAGCATCATTACCTCAATGCGTTAGCCGCCCTGGTCATGGGAGACGTACTGGGCTTTGCCAGGCCGGCCATGTGTCAGGCAGTGAAAGCCTTCAAAGGCTTGCCCCATCGCAGCGAGTTGATTGGGGAGCTTAATGGGGTCCGTTGGGTGAATGACACAAAGGGCACCAATGTGGGCGCGACCCTGGCGGCCATCGAAGGCATTGGTGCCGATTTGAAAGGGCGGCTGATTCTGCTTGCGGGCGGGGTTGGCAAAGGGGCTGACTTTTCCCCCCTGGCGTCACCGTTGAGCCGGTCGGCACGCTGCGCGCTGCTGTTCGGCCAGGACGCACCGCGGCTGGAGAACGCGCTGTCAGGGCACGTCGAGACACGCACGGTGGAGACGCTGGAGCGTGCCATGGAAGCGGCTTACGCGCTCGCCGAACCTGGCGACTGCGTCCTGCTGTCACCAGCCTGTGCGAGTCTGGATCAATTTGCCAATTATCAGGCAAGAGGCGATGTTTTTCGACGCTGGGTAGAAGGCAAAGCTCAGCAAATCGGTGAGGTCAGCGCATGAAACGGTTACACAACCTGCGCCAAAAAATGTCGACCCAGGGAATGTCCTGCGATGTCTGGTTGATTGTGGTCGCCGTTGCTCTGGCCGGGTTTGGCTGGGTGATGGTGAGTTCCGCCTCGATTGGGTTATTGGACGACAGCTATCATTACGCCCAGCAGCATGGGCTGTTTCTGGTGGTTGCGGTCCTGGCCAGCGTGCTCATGCTGTGTATCCCGCTTGAAGTATGGCGCCAGAACGCCGGCCTGATCCTGCTGGTGAGTATTGGGCTGCTGACGCTGGTGCTGTTCATCGGCCAGGAAATCAACGGCAGCAAACGCTGGATTGCGTTGCCGGGGCCGCTGCCCAGTCTGCAGGTATCGGAGTTTGCCAAGATTGGCCTGATTCTTTACATGGCGGCTTTCATGTCGCGTTTTACCTATGATCTCCGGCGCAAGCCGTTCAGCATGTGGCGGCCGCTGGCCGTGCTGGCCGTGCCCGCGGGGCTTTTGTTTCTGGCGCCCGACTTTGGCGGCATGGTGGTGTTTACCGTTTGCGTGATTGGCATGCTGATGATGGCGGGGGCGTCACTCACCCTGTTGATTGGCAGTGGCAGCCTGTTGGCCACCGGGGCGGTGATGATGGTGGCGCTGGAACCTTATCGCCTGGCGCGCTGGACCAGCTTTCTTGACCCTTGGGCCGACCAGTTCGCCACCGGGTATCAGCTGACCCAGGCGCTGATAGCCTTTGGCCGAGGTCATGTGACCGGAACCGGGCTCGGCAACAGCGTGCAGAAGTTGCATTACCTGCCCGAAGCCCACACCGACTTCATCTTTGCAGTCGTCGCGGAAGAGCTGGGCATGTTGGGTGCCATTACCGTGGTGATATTATTTACCCTGTTGATTGCCCGGGCGATGTGGGTGGGGCGCCGCGCGGAGTTGGCTGGCCACCTGTTCGGTGCTTACGTCAGCTATGGTATCGGCTTCATTATCGCCGCTCAGGCATTCATCAACATGGCGGTGAGCTCTGGGCTGTTGCCCACCAAGGGACTGACGTTGCCGCTAATGAGCTACGGCGGTTCGAGCTTGCTGGTGACGGGCGTGATGATAGGCTTGCTGTTACGTACCGATGCCGAAACGCGGCATTCTCCCAAGCGTGCCTCGACGCCCTATCGGGCCCGTCGCGAGCCACGCCTCTCATCATCAAGGTAAGGAGTTGTCTGTGACACAACCGACGCGCCGAGTGCTTATCATGGCAGGAGGGACCGGTGGCCACGTGATGCCTGCCTTATCGTTGGCGCGGGCCTTGCGGGCGCAGCAGGTCGACGTTGAGTGGCTGGGCAGTCCCAACGGGATCGAAAACCGGTTAGTGCCCGAGGCGAATATTCCGCTGCATACCATTGCCGTATCGGGGCTGCGCGGCAACGGCCTGGCCGGCTGGCTAAAGGCGCCGCTGAATCTGACTCGCGCGGTTCAGCAGGCGCGTCGCGTGATGAAAAGCTTCAAGCCTCAGGTGGTGGTCGGCCTGGGAGGTTTTGCCAGCGGCCCAGGCGGCCTTGCCGCCAAGACTCTGGGTATTCCGCTGGTGATTCATGAGCAAAACGCGGTCGCCGGGTTAACCAACAAGGTCCTGTCACGCCTCGCTGCACGCACCTATGCGGCTTTTCCCCAGGCGTTCGGCGCGCGTGCCGAGGTAATCGGTAATCCGGTTCGTGATGAAATCATTCCGTTGGGCAATACTCCGCGCACGGCGGCGAGCATGGCGTCCCGTCGGCTGAGGCTGCTGGTGGTAGGCGGGTCGTTGGGCGCGGTCGCCCTTAACGAGCGCCTGCCAGCAGCGCTGGCCAGCTTGCCGGTCTCCCAGCGCCCGAACGTATGGCATCAGGCTGGCAAGGCACGCGATGGCGATACCGCCGCGCTCTATAGCGACCAGGGTGTAGAGGCCCTGGTCGAGCCCTTTATCGATGACA
This sequence comes from Pseudomonadota bacterium, assembly GCA_051750125.1. Taxonomy (GTDB): domain Bacteria; phylum Pseudomonadota; class Gammaproteobacteria; order Pseudomonadales; family Halomonadaceae; genus Vreelandella. The sequence goes on along the minus strand of JBNJJK010000005.1, from coordinate 118,881 downwards.
TGGCGGGCGCTTATGACTGGGCCGACCTGGTGGTTTGCCGTGCCGGCGCGTTAACGGTTGCCGAACTGGCCGCGGCGGCCAAGCCGGCCTTGCTGGTGCCTTTTCCGTTTGCCGTTGATGATCATCAGCGGGTCAATGCCCAGGTGCTTGTCGAGGCGGGGGCGGCACTGTGCATTGTGCAGACCGAGCTGACCGTCGAACGTCTTGGCCAGGAACTGGCCAACTTATTAACGCCCGACACCCTGGCGGCGATGGCGGCTAACGCGCGCCAGGCGGCCCACCTGGACGCGACCGAGCGTCTGGTCGCCGGGTGTCTGGCTGTCATATCGCAAGGAGAGACTGCGTGACCCACTCTGTAACCAAGGCGGCGTCTTCCTCGGCCGCTCCCAGTGGCCCAGGCATGCGCCGCATTCGTCGCATTCACTTCGTCGGCATTGGCGGAGCAGGCATGTGCGGCATCGCCGAGGTGCTGGCCAATCAGGGCTATGCCGTCAGCGGCAGCGATTTAAAGCCTTCGCCGGTCACCGAACGGTTGAGTCAATGCGGCGTCAGTATATCGATTGGCCATGCTGAAGAGCACGTCTCCGGCGCCGATGTGGTGGTGGTGTCGACCGCCATCGACCCGACCAACCCGGAAATTCGCTGGGCCCACGACCATCGCGTGCCGGTGGTGCGCCGCGCGGAAATGCTCGCCGAGCTGATGCGTTTCCGTCATGGCATCGCGGTGGCGGGTACCCATGGCAAGACCACGACGACCAGTCTGACGGCGACGCTTCTGGCGGAGGGCGGTCTGGACCCGACGTTTGTCATTGGCGGAAAATTGACCAGTGCAGGTACCAATGCACGCTTGGGTGAGGGTGATTACCTGGTGGCTGAGGCCGATGAATCGGATGCCTCTTTTCTGCACTTGCAGCCGATGATGTCTATCGTCACCAATATCGATGCCGATCACATGGCCACCTACGGCGGCGATTTCTCGCGCCTCAAGAGCACCTTCGTGGAGTTTCTGCATAACCTGCCTTTTTACGGGCTGGCCGTGCTGTGTATCGATGACGCCAATGTCCGCGAGCTGAGTGAGCAGGTAAAACGTCAGTTCGTGACTTACGGCTTCGATGCGGATGCCGACTATCGCATTACTGATTTCAAGCAGCAGGGCGGCGAAGTCACCTTTACCGCACTCCGCCCGGGCGGTGCCGATCCCTTGCCCATTCGGCTGGCAATGCCCGGCCGTCACAATGCGCTCAACGCCATGGCGGCGATCGTTGTCGCCACGGATGCCGGCGTCAGCGACGCGGCGATTACCCGCGGGCTAGCCGGTTTTGCCGGGGTGGGCCGTCGCTTTCAGGTGCATGGCCATTACCCGATGGCTGCCGGTGGGGAGGTCATGCTGGTGGATGATTACGGCCATCACCCGCGGGAAGTAGATATGGTCATCCAGGCGGTGCGCGCGGGTTGGCCCGATCGACGCCTGGTAATGCTCTATCAGCCCCATCGCTACAGCCGAACACGTGACCTGTACGAGGATTTTGTGCGCGTGCTTTCCCAGGTGGACACACTGGTACTGCTCGACGTTTACAGCGCAGGGGAGTCGGTGATTCCCGGTGCCGAAGGGCGTACGCTGGCAGGCTCCATTCGTCAGCGGGGTGAGGTCGATCCTATTTTTGTCGAGCACAAAAACGAGTTGCCCGGCTTGTTGGGCCATGTGCTGCGCCCCGGGGATATTCTGATTACCCAGGGGGCGGGTGATATTGGTGGTATTTCGCTGCGCTTAGCGCAAGCTCAGATGGCGTTAAATGAGGTGGTCCTGTGAGTGAAGCGAACTCTCAACCTGTGTCGCTCGAGCGGGTCGTGGTGGTCTATGGCGGCCACTCTGCCGAACGTGAGGTGTCGTTAAAGAGCGGCGCCGCGATTATCGCTGCCCTTCAGCGTCAGGGCGTCAATGTACAGGGTTACGATCCCCGTGAAGGCGGGTTGGTCGGGCTTGAAAAATTGGCCCCGACAGCCGTTTTCGTGGCGCTGCACGGTCGCGGTGGCGAGGACGGCACTCTGCAGGGCGCGCTGGAACTATTAAACATTCCCTATACGGGCAGTGGCGTATTGGCGTCGGCGCTCGGGATGGACAAGCAGCGTACCAAGCAGGTATGGCATGCGCTGGCGTTGCCAACCCCCGAGAGCATCATGCTGCACGCACAGGCTGACTGGGCTGGTGTGGTGGCACAGCTTGGCCTACCGCTGGTGGTCAAGCCCGTGCACGAAGGCTCGACGCTAGGCATCAATATTGTCGACGACCAGGCCGCCCTGGAAGCGGCCTATCACGATGCGGCGAGGTTCGATGCCCGGGTCATGGCGGAGCGTTTCATTCAGGGCGATGAGTATACGGTCAGCCTGTTAGCCGATCAGGTCCTGCCCGCTATCCGCGTCGAAGTGCCGGGCGGTTTCTATGATTACGAAGCCAAATATTTAACCGATACCACCGAGTACCACCTACCCTGCGGTCTTTCCCAGGATGACGAAGCCGCGCTGGCAACGCTCTGTCAGCAAGCGTTTGCCGCCGTTGGAGGCGAAGGCTGGGGGCGCGTTGACGTGATGCGCGACAGCGAGGGGCGTTTTTGGCTACTCGAAGTCAACACCGTACCCGGCATGACCGATCACAGCCTCGTGCCCCAGTCGGCGGCCTATGCCGGCATTGATTTTGATCAACTGGTCATGCGCATTTTGCATACGGCCGGTAAGCGGACAGCCGGTCAGCAGAGTGCCTCATGAAAAAGCGCCAGGCCTGGTTGGGTGGTTTGATGTTGGGCCTTCTGTTGGTGGCAGGCGGGCAAGCTCTCTGGCTGTGGCTTGACCGGCCCATCGAGCGCGTTTCGATCCGCGGCGACTGGGACTACGTCGATGCGGATTACTTGCGAACGCAGCTAGCGCCCGTGGTTGAGGATAGTCAGTGGTTATCCGCCGATCTTGGAGCATTAAGGCAGCAGGCGCTACGTATTGGCTGGCTGAATGAAGTCCGTATCACACGCGAATGGCCCAATGCGCTGGTATTTGAACTGGTTGAACAGACCCCGGTCGCCCGCTGGAACGATGATTTTCTGCTTAATGAGGCGGGGGAGCCATTTGCCTTTGCGCCGTTAGGCGTGCCCCAGGGCTTGCCCGACATGGCAGGACCGGCGGGCAGCAGTGAAGAAGTATTGGATTACTACCATCAATTAACCCCGCATTTTGCGCGGCTCGATTTGCGTTTAACCCAACTACGTTTAGAACCTCGCGGTGCTTGGCGAGTGCAGTTAAACGATAGTGCCTGGGTGATGTTAGGGCGGCGTCAACACGAAGTGCGTCTGGCGCGTTTAAGTGCTTCCTGGCAGCGTGAGTTGAGTGATTTAAGTGAGCGTATCCGCTATATCGATTTACGTTATCCAAACGGCGTCGCAGTGGCTTGGCATGGCGAAAGTGAATTTGATGTGCAAGAAGAGTAACAAGTCGATGGATGGGTGTTTAAAGGTGTAAAGTAAGCAGTCGCTGTCGGTGAAAACCACGTCAATGGGGTTTTATTTGTGTTTTATGGCGACTATTGTGATATTTGACTAGTCGTATTGCATCAATTGTTTCTATACTATGTGCCAAACGGGAATTATAAATGTTAATTCCTTTGATTAAACTGGCTCATTGCCAAGCAACGCAAAGTCAAAAGTTGGCACTCTTATTAACTTGTGCCAAGTAGCATCGAGCGTTAATTGTATTTTATTTAAGGCGACAAGGAGATTTCCCGACTCATGGCAGGCTCACCCAACGCATCCAACATGGTGGTCGGGCTGGACATCGGAACGTCCAAGGTCGTCGCAATCGTCGGTCAGCCAACCGATGACGGCGGGATTGAAATTGCAGGTATTGGCTCACACCCGTCGCGGGGTATGAAACGCGGCGTGGTGATCAATATTGAATCCACCGTACAATCAATCCAGCGCGCCGTTGAAGAAGCTGAACTGATGGCCGGGTGCGATATTCATTCGGTGTATGTGGGCGTTGCCGGCAGTCATATTAAATCGATGAATTCCGATGGGGTCGTGGCGATTAAAGAACGCGAAGTGACGCCGTCTGATATTGATCGGGTTATCGACTCAGCGCGGGCACGGGCCGTTTCGGAAGGTCAGCGAGTGCTGCATGTCCTGCCTCAGGAGTTCTCGATCGACGCCCAGGGCGGTATCCGCGAGCCCCTCGGCATGTCCGGCGTACGCCTCGAGGCCCAGGTGCATCTGGTGACCGCGGCGCTTAACGCGGTACAGAATATCGAGAAGTGCGTGCGTCGCTGCGGTCTGGATGTGGATGCCATTATCCTTGAGCAGTTGGCGTCCAGCATGGCAGTGCTGACGGAAGACGAGCGCGAACTTGGTGTCTGTATGGTCGACATCGGCGGCGGGACCACGGATATGGCCATCTTTACCGAGGGGGCCATTCGTCATACGGCGGTGATTCCGATTGCCGGTGATCAGGTTACAAACGACATCGCCATGGCGCTGCGGACGCCGACTCAGCACGCCGAAGAAATTAAAGTAAAATATGCTTGCGCGCTGACCCAGTTAGCCGCAAGCGACGAAATGATTAAAGTGCCTAGCGTGGGCGACAGGCCGGCCCGGGATCTTTCCCGCCAGGCCTTGGCCGAAGTGGTCGAGCCACGCTACGAAGAGCTTTTTACGCTGGTCAGGGACGAGCTGCGACGCAGCGGCTATGAGGATATGGTCGCGGCGGGTGTGGTTCTGACTGGCGGTACGTCACGCATGGAAGGCGTGGGTGAGCTGGCAGAAGAGATTTTTCATATGCCGGTTCGCATTGCGTGTCCGCAAAATGTAAAAGGGTTGTCAGACGTGGTACGTAATCCTATCTATGCAACGGGCGTCGGTTTACTGCATTATGCATTGCAGGAAACCCGCCATGTGCATGGTCGAGAAAGCCAAGGGGGAGTCATCCCTGTGCATAAGGGGCGTGCTGACGTCTCCCGGCGTGACGTCAAGGATGGCAGTGCAGCGCTGGCAAGAATCAAAGGCTGGTTCAAAGGAAATTTCTGACAGGGCCGCAAGCGCGGTTCAGGAGACGGGGCTTATGTTCGAATTGGTAGATAGCGCACCCTCGAGCAGTGCGGTCATCAAAGTGGTTGGCGTTGGCGGTGGTGGCGGCAACGCTGTAAATCACATGGTCGAAAGCAACATCGAAGGCGTCGAGTTCATCTGCGCCAACACCGATGCCCAGGCGTTGAAACGCGTGTCCGCTAAAACGGTCCTGCAGCTTGGGGGAGAGATCACCAAAGGGCTGGGTGCGGGAGCCAATCCCGACGTGGGCCGTCAAGCCGCGATGGAAGACCGGGAGCGTATTGCCGAGCTTCTCAACGGGGCTGACATGGTGTTTATCACCGCCGGTATGGGCGGCGGCACCGGCACTGGCGGTGCACCCGTGGTCGCGCAGGTGGCCAAGGAGCTGGGGATTCTGACGGTCGCGGTGGTAACGCGTCCTTTCCCGTTCGAAGGACCCAAGCGGATGCGTGCCGCCGAAGAGGGTATGAAAGAGCTCTCCGAGCACGTTGACTCGCTCATCACTATTCCCAATGAAAAGCTTCTCTCGGTACTGGGCAAAAACGCAACCTTGTTGACTGCCTTCAGCGCGGCCAACGATGTGCTGCTGGGCGCCGTACAGGGTATCGCCGAGCTGATCACCAGTCCGGGCATTATCAACGTCGACTTTGCCGACGTACGTACGGTTATGTCGGAAATGGGAATGGCAATGATGGGGACCGGCGGCGCCACCGGTGAAAACCGTGCCCGCGAAGCCGCTGAAAAAGCCATCCGCAGTCCGCTGCTGGAAGATATCGATCTGCACGGTGCTCGCGGCATTCTGGTCAACATCACGGCAGGCCCCGACCTCTCGATTGGCGAATTCAACGACGTGGGCGCCACGGTTCAGGAATTTGCCTCTCAAGAAGCCACGATCGTGGTGGGAACCTCCATTGATATGGAGATGTCCGACGAACTGCGTGTGACGGTTGTGGCCGCCGGCCTGGATGGTAGTCAGCCCAAGGCGGCGACTCGTGAACCGGCTCGTCGTACTGCTGATACCTCTTCCGATTATCGCAAGCTGCAGCAGCCGACCGTCATGCGTCAGCAGGCAACTAACCGTGCCGAAGCTGCCGAAAGCGCGCCTGCGCGTCCTGAAAAACGTCGTGCTGCGGATGCCGATGATTACCTTGACATCCCAGCGTTCTTACGCCGTCAAGCGGATTGAAACAACAGCAAGTAGGTTCACTGCTTCCAGCAAACGAGAGTTTTATTGGTTAAAACCCTCGTTTGCTGTTATAGTGAACACTGTTTGATAACTTTCATCCCTTGCGGTTACCCGTCATCAGAGTTCTACCACTGCCCATGATCAGACAACGCACCCTACAAAATGTCATTCGCGCCACCGGAGTGGGTTTACACTCGGGGAAAAAAGTCCACTTGGCTTTGCGTCCGGCACCCGCCAATACGGGGATTGTGTTTGTCAGAACCGATCTGGACCCAGTGGTCCATGTGCCTGCGCGCGCAGAGCTTGTCGAAGATACCAAGCTGTGCACCGCGCTCAGCTATCAGGGCGTCAAGGTGGCAACTGTCGAGCATCTGATGTCGGCGTTTGCCGGGTTGGGTATTGATAATGCGTATGTTGATGTCAGCGCGGCTGAAGTGCCAATCATGGATGGCAGTGCAAGCCCGTTCGTCTTCCTGATTCAATCGGCGGGCATCCTCGAGCAGGAAGCGGCCAAGAAATTTATCCGCATCAAGCGCCCCGTCAGCGTTACCGAAGACGATAAAGAGGCGACATTCCTTCCTCACCAGGGATTCAAGGTCTCGTTTGCTATCGATTTCGATCATCCGGTGTTCGACCAGCAGAAGCAAACGGCACTGATTGATTTCTCGACCACCTCGTTCGTGAAAGAAGTCTCCCGGGCGCGTACCTTTGGCTTCATGCGGGATCTGGAATTCCTGCGGTCAAATAATCTGGCGCTGGGCGGTAGTCTGGATAACGCGATCGTGGTGGATGACTACCGGATCGTCAATGAAGGCGGGTTGCGGTACGAAGACGAATTCGTCAAGCACAAGGTTCTGGACGCCATTGGCGATCTTTATCAACTGGGCTACAGCCTGATTGGCGAGTTCCGCGGTGTAAAATCAGGCCATGCCTTGAACAACCAGCTGTGCCGCGAGCTAATGGCTCAGCCTGACGCCTTTGAAATCGTCACGTTCGAGGAAGAAAAGGCGGTTGCCCCGATTTCCTACGCCGCCCCCGCCATGGCGTGATTGTCGGGTACGACATTATTGTTCAAAACGCACCGCTTCGGCGGTGCGTTTTGCGTTATGGCGCAAGCTTGGAGAAGGCGGCGTTACTCGTCAGGCGCGTGGGAAGCCAGACGTTCCAGAGCGCGCTTGAGCGCGGGGTGATCGGTGTCTTCGGCGCACTCGGAAAGCGTCTGACCTGCCGAGCAGGAAAGTGAGCGGGTGTTGCGCAAGGGCGCCTGAATGGGCCTGATCGGGCGCACCTTGAAGGTAAAGCCCGTGACACCCTCGAACCCCGGCAGCTGATGAATGAGGCCCAGCAAGCGATTCTGCTCGTAGCGCAGCCAGGTCAGCCATTGGGCCTGGCCGCTGATCAGCGTCAAACGGCCGTCGCGAAATCCGCCCACATAGATATGCTCGCGCATTTCTTCTGGCAGGTGGGCCTGCAGGTGCCTCTGCGCCTGATCGATCAGCTTCGAGAGACGCATAAGCTTGCCGATATCGCCCGACTTGCCCATCAAGCGGCTGATGGGCTGTGCCTGAGAACGCTTAACCTTTATACTCATACGCTTGATTCCTAAGGTATCGCTTATTACGCCACTCCACGGTGGTCTCGGGCGCATGTCACCCGCCCGGTAATTAAAGCCTAACACGCTCAGGAGCTTGTCCACAGCATGTCGTCAGCGTTAAACATAGCCTCGGTATCGCCGCGACGTCAGCGCCGTCATGGCCTGGCGTGCTGGTGGCTGGCGGGACTGTTGGTCGGCTGCCTGTTGCCCACCAACCTGACCTATGCTGACGCGCTGAGGGGTGGTGAGCGCAGCGTCGTGGCATGTTTTTGGGCGCCCTCGGTATTGCGCGCCCGGACTCGTTTGATGGCCACCCGGCGACGCATTCTGCGGCGCTGGTGGGTGGTAATGAAACCCGTCAGGCAGCTGCGCCAGCGCGTGGCGTTCCCTTCCTTTGTGAGTGTGCTCGTTGCCGAACACGATGTGTTCAGTCGTCGTGGTCCACCGCGCCATCCCCCGTTTTAGCGCTGACACGTCAGTCAACCTTTATCATTTATGGAACGGGGTGACCCCACCAAGGGCGCTCGCTGCAAGTTGGAAACTACATGATCAATAATTTATTACGTAAAGTCGTCGGTTCAAAAAATGACCGTGACGTTAAACGCATGCTTAAAAGCGTGCAGCACGTCAATGCGCTGGAAAGTGAATTTGAAGCGCTGAGTGATGCCGACCTCCAGGCCACCACGGCCACCTTGCGTCAGCGACTGGAAGACGGTGAACCCCTGGATAACCTGATGCCGTCGGCCTTTGCGATGGTCCGTGAGGCCAGTAAGCGCGTCATGGGCATGCGCCACTTCGATGTGCAGATGGTGGGCGGGATCACCCTGCACCGCGGTCGTATCGCCGAGATGAAAACCGGTGAGGGTAAAACCCTGGTGGCGACGCTTGCCGTCTACCTGAATGCGTTGCCGGCAAAAGGCGTTCACGTGGTTACCGTGAACGATTATCTGGCGCGCCGCGATGCCGAATGGATGCGCCCGTTGTATGAATTTCTGGGCCTCACTGTCGGCGTCATTTTTGCCGGCCAGACCAGTGCCGAAAAGCGTCATGCGTATCACTGTGATATCACCTACGGCACCAACAACGAATTCGGCTTCGATTATCTGCGCGATAACATGGCCTTTTCGCTGGAAGATAAAGTCCAACGCGGCCTGCACTATGCCATCGTCGATGAGGTCGATTCGATCCTGATTGACGAAGCCCGCACGCCGCTGATTATTTCAGGCGCCGTCGATGAGAACACCGATCTTTACAAGGTGGTCGACCGGCTGTCGCAGCAGCTTGAAAAAGGTGAAGTGGCCGACGATGAAGAGGCGACCGTCTCGGGTGACTTCTTGCTGGAAGAAAAGCAGAAGCAGGTCGAGCTGACCGAGCAGGGGCATAACAAGGTCGAAGCGCTGATGCGCGAGGAAGGGCTGTTGGGAGAGGAAGAGTCCCTCTACGCCGCCCAGAACCTGAACCTGCTCCAGCACATGCATTCGGCCTTGCGCGCTCGCCACCTTTACCACGTTGATGTTGACTACATGGTCTCGGACGACCAGGTAGTCATCGTCGACGAACACACCGGCCGTTCAATGCCCGGTCGGCGCTGGTCAGAAGGCCTTCACCAGGCGGTGGAAGCCAAAGAGGGCGTTACCGTTCAGCGTGAAAGCCAGACCCTGGCGTCGACGACCTTCCAGAATTATTTCCGCCTTTACGAAAAGCTTGCCGGGATGACCGGTACCGCCGATACCGAGGCCTTCGAGTTCCGCCAGATCTATGGGCTTGACGTAGTGGTCATTCCTACCAACCGTCCGTTGACGCGTAAAGATCTCAATGATCTGGTTTACCTGAGTGCGGAAGAAAAGTACGAAGCCATTATTCAGGACGTCAAGGAGCAGACCGAAGCTGGCCGTCCTGTACTGGTGGGTACGGCGTCGATCGAAACGTCAGAGTACATCGCGCGGCTGATGCGTGAGGCCAATCTGGCGTTTAACGTGCTCAACGCCAAACAGCACCAGAGCGAAGCCGAGATCATTGCCCAGGCGGGGCGCCCAGGAGCGGTCACCATCGCGACCAACATGGCGGGTCGTGGTACCGATATCGTGCTGGGGGGTAACTGGGAAGCCGAAGCGGCCAAGCTTCAGAAGCCAAGCCAGGCGCAGATTGACGCGCTTAAAGCGGAATGGCAACAGCGCCACGATGCCGTGCTGGACGCTGGCGGCTTGCACGTGATCGGCTCTGAGCGCCACGAATCGCGGCGCATTGACAATCAGCTGCGTGGCCGCGCCGGGCGCCAGGGCGACCCGGGCTCGACGCGTTTCTTCCTGTCCCTTGAAGATAGCCTGATGCGGCTGTTCGGTTCAGACCGCGTCAAGCGGCTGATGCAGGCGCTGGGGCTCGAACGCGGCGAAGCCATCGAGCACAAGATGGTATCCAATGCGGTAGAGCGGGCACAGAAGAAAGTCGAAGGCCGCAACTTCGACATCCGTAAGCAGCTACTCGAATACGATGATGTGGCCAACGACCAGCGCCGGGTCATCTATCAGCAGCGTAACGATATTCTGGCGGCCGACAACGTGGCCGACGCCGTCGCGGGCATCCATGAAGAAGTCATGGACAGCACGATCAGTGACTTCGTGCCGCCCCAGAGCCTGGCCGAGCAGTGGGACCTGCCGGGCCTCGAAGCGCATTTGAAAACCGAGTTCAATCTGGACGCGCCGGTGGTCGAGTGGGCCGAAGCCGACCAGCGCTTCAATGAAGAGAAGCTGCGCGAACGGCTGCATACCATGCACCGTGAGGCCTATGCCGCTAAAATTGACGCCGCCGGTGAGGCGCTCATCCGCCGCTTTGAAAAGCAGGTCATGCTGCAGGTGCTCGACACGCGCTGGAAGGAACACCTGCAATCCATGGACCATCTGCGCCGCGGCATCCACCTGCGCGGCTATGCACAAAAGAACCCCAAACAGGAATACAAGCGCGAAGCGTTTGAGCTTTTCCAGCAGCTACTGACTAACATCAAGGCTGACGTGACACGCATTCTCAGCCATGTGCAGGTTCGTCAGCCGGAAGAGGTCGAGGCGCTCGAGAAAAAGCGCCGCGAGTCGCTGGAGCGTGAAAAAGCCACCGCTGACAGTCGTCATGACGATCCGGCAGCGTCGCCGGTTGAGGACACAGGCACCCCCGAAGAAGCGCCGGGAGCTGACGGTCGTCCCGTACGCCGTGAAGGCCCCAAGGTGGGTCGCAATGATCCGTGTCCGTGTGGTTCGGGCAAAAAATACAAGCAGTGCTGCGGTAAACTTGATTAAGTGAATAAGCCACGTCTTAGGAGAACTACATGGCGGTAGGAGAAATGCCCTTTCCCACGATGCCGCCCCTCAAGGGGGTGCGTTTGGGCACGGCCATGGCGGGCATCAAAAAGCCGCACCGTCGTGATGTCGTGGTGATAGAACTGCCCGAGACGTCGACAGTGGCGGGCGTTTTTACCCGCAACGCCTTTTGTGCCGCCCCGGTAGTGGTGGCCAAGGCGCACCTGAAGCGTGCCGCTGAAGCGAATGATGGCCCTCGCTACTGGCTGATCAATACCGGCAATGCCAATGCTGGCACGGGCGAGACCGGCCACCAGGACGCACTGCAAAGCTGTGCGACGCTGGCTGGACAGGCGGGCGTTGACGACGTCGCGGTGCTGCCGTTCTCGACCGGCGTGATCGGCGAGCCGATGCCCATGGCGCAGCTACTCGAGGGTATCCCCGAGGCGTTTGCCAACCGTGCTGAGGACAGTCAGGCCTGGCAGCACGCCGCCGAGGGTATCCTGACCACGGACACGCGTCCCAAGGGGGCGAGTGTCCGCGTGGCGATGGGGGAGCGTGAGGTCGTGATCAACGGTATCGCCAAAGGGTCGGGCATGATCAGGCCCGACATGGCCACCATGCTTGGCTTTGTGGTGACCGATGCCGCGATCGAACAGTCCTTGCTCGAGCGCTTACTGCGCGAAACGGTCGAGCGCTCCTTCAACTGCATTACCGTGGATAGCGATACCTCGACCAACGATGCCTGTATGCTGGCGGCAACCGGCGCCGGCGCGCGCGTTGAAAGCGAGGCGCAGATCGATATCTTCCGCAATGCCCTGCAGCGGGTGATGACCGAGCTTGCTCAGTCCATTATTCGGGATGGTGAAGGCGCGACCAAGTTTGTCACCCTGCAGGTCGACCAGGCGCAGTCGCGCCAGGAAGCCCTCGATGTCGCCTTTACCGTGGCGCATTCCCCGCTGGTCAAAACCGCGCTATACGCCTCGGATGCCAACTGGGGGCGTATCCTCGCCGCGGTGGGTCGGGCACCGGTGGATGCGTTTGACGTCCATAAGGTAACGATCGAGTTAGGCGACGTCCGCCTGGTGGAAGACGGTGGGCGGGCAAAAGGATACACGGAAGCGGCCGGCAGCAAGGTAATGGCCGAAGACGAAATTACGATCCGCATCAGTTTGGGGCGGGGAGACGAAGCGGCCACCGTGTGGACCTCGGATCTTTCCCATGACTATGTATCGATCAACGCTGATTATCGTAGCTAGCCGGTGTTGGCCGGGTTGGGTGACTGGCCGGCAAAGGTAGCGTTAACGTAGCGATATAACACCGACCGCAATTGCTCAGCGGGTGTGCACACAGTGGATAAAGACGTAATGAATGTAATGGTTAAACGACGGGTTCATGTGGCAGCTGCTGCCATTATCAGCGCTGACAAGCGGCAAGTATTGATTGCCAGGCGGCCTTCCAACGTGGATCACGGCGGACTATGGGAGTTTCCCGGCGGCAAACTGGCCCCCTATGAAACCGGGCTGGAAGGCCTGAAGCGCGAACTGCACGAAGAGCTGGGCGTCGAAATCGTGCGCGCGCAACCATTGATTCGCGTGCATCACGAGTATTCTGACAAGCACATACTGCTGGACGTCTGGCAGGTGCACGAGTTTGCCGGTGAGCCGTTTGGTCGTGAAGGTCAGGCGGTGCGTTGGGTGCCCATGGAAGAACTGGTCAACTACCCGTTCCCGGCGGCGAATTTGCCCATCCTGCGTGCCGTCATGCTGCCCACCGAATATCTGATCACCGGCGAAGAGGCCGATGAAGCCCGTTTTGAGGCGCTGCTGACCCGGGCGCTTAAAGAGGACAACATCCGTCTGGTTCAACTGCGCGCCAAGCAACTGACGCCCGAGGCCTACGTGGCAAGGGCGCAGCGCGCGCTGACGCTGTGTCGCGAGGTCGGTGCGCGGTTGCTGCTCAACGGTGATCCTGAGTTGCTCGACCAGGTAGATGCCGACGGTATTCATTTGACCAGCGAGCGGCTCATGCAACTGGAGCGTCGGCCGATCGCTGAAAACAAGTGGCTGTCTGCCTCGACGCATGACCCCAAGCAGCTCGCGCAGGCTGCCACTCTGGGCTGTGACTTTGTTTCGCTGTCGCCCCTGCGCACGACGCCGTCGCACCCTGAAGTCGCCCCCATGGGCTGGCATGACTTCCAGCAGTGGGTAGAGCGCGCCGGCATGCCGGTGTTTGCCCTGGGCGGCATGACCCGCTTTGACGCCAACCATGCCCGCGCGGTCGGCGCGCAGGGCATCGCCTCCATTCGCGATTTCTGGAAGTAATGGGGCGATAAAAAACGCCTGTCCGGCTAACCGGGCAGGCGTTTTGCGTGTTGGACAGGCTGAAACGCGCCTTGGCTTTGTCTGAAAAGTCGGCAAGCGGAGCCAGTTTTCAGGCAGCGCCTAGTCCCTGAAGCGCCGGGTCAATTCCCCATACGCATCGATACGCCGGTCGCGCAGATAGGGCCAGATGCGCCGGGTGTTTTCGCTGCGGGTCATGTCGATGTCGACCACCAGCTGCTGAGGCGTCTCGTCGGCTCGCGCCAGGAGTTCCCCCTGTGGGCCGCACACAAAGCTGCCTCCCCAGAACTCAATGCCGGCGCCGGTAGTGGAGGTATCAGCCTCGAAGCCAACGCGGTTGGCTACGATCACAGGCACACCATTGGCGACGCCGTGAGCGCGCTGGATAAGCGTCCAGGCTTCCTGCTGACGGGCCTTCTCGGCATCGTCATCGTTGGGATCCCAGCCAATGGCGGTGGGGTAGAGCAGCAGCTCGGCGCCGGCCAGGGCCATCAGTCGTGCGGCTTCGGGGTACCACTGATCCCAGCAAACCAGCACGCCCAGGCGGCCCAGTGACGTATCGATGGGGGTGAAGCCTTCGTTTCGCGCAGCGTCGTGATCGCCGGGCGTGAAATAGAATTTCTCGTAAAACCCTGGGTCGTCGGGGATATGCATCTTTCGGTAGTGCCCCACCTGGCCCTTGGCGCGGTCATAGACCACCGCCGTATTGTGATAGAGTCCGGGCGCGCGGCGTTCAAAGAGCGAACCGACCAGCACAATGTCCAATTCCTCGGCTAGCGCGGCAAGCCGCTGGCCCGTGGGGCCGTCCAGCGGCTCGGCCAGATCAAACACGGCGGGGTCTTCGTATTGGCAGAAATAGTGCGTGGCATGCAGTTCCTGAAGCAAGACCAGCTGCGCGCCTTGATTGACGGCATCGCGGATGCCCGCCTCGCTGGCGGCCAGGCTAATTGCTTTGTCCGGCCAGGCCGGCTGTTGGACGACGCCAACGGTCAACTGACGTTGCATGACGACTCCTTATCGGTCGGGTGAGCGGCGAGCGTGCCTTGGGGCAGCTGCATGGTCAAGCAATGCAGGCTGCCGTGCTGGCGAATGACGTGACTGCATTCGATGGGAATGAGCGTGTGCTCCGGGAATGCCTCGGTCAGCGCCTGAAGGGCGACAAGGTCGGCCGGGTCGCCGTAGGTGGGCACCAGTACCGCTTGGTTGATGATCAAGAAATTGGCGTAGGTCGCGGGCAGGCGGCGGCCGTCGTCCGGTGCATGGCAGGCCTTGGGCCAGGGCAGCGGGATAAGCCGATAGGGCGTGCCGTCGCGCTGACGAAACGCCTGCAGCTCGTGCTCCATCGCGAGAAGCGCGTCGTAATGTGGATCATTAGGATCGTCGCAGCGAACATAAGCAATGGTCGCGGGGTCGCAAAACCGCGCCAGGGTATCAATGTGGCTGTCGGTGTCGTCGCCTTCCAGGTGGCCGTTGGCCAGCCACAGCACACGATCAACCCCCAGGTCTGCCTCTAGCTGTGTTTCCAGGTCGCGACGCGTGAGCTGCGGATTGCGATTGGGATTCAGCAGGCAGGCCTCTGTGGTCAGCAAGGTGCCGTTACCGTCTGTCTCGATGGCACCGCCTTCCAGCACCAGCGCGCGCAAGCTGACAGGGCAGTTCCAGACCCCTGCGTCGGCAAGCCGCTGGGTTAATTGGTTATCGCGCTCGGCGGGAAATTTACCGCCCCAGCCGGTGAAAGTGTAATCCAGCAGTTGCAGCTGCCCGTCTTTATCGGCGACGGTGATGGGCCCGTGATCGCGCGCCCAGGTATCGTCGGTGGGCGCTACACAAAGCACTATCTGCCGCTCGGGCACGCCGTAGGCATGGAAAGTGGCTGCCAGCCGCGCACGCGAGGCGTCGTCGGGCACGCTGATCAGCACGCGTTGGTAGCGTGTGACGGCAATGACGATGCGCTCCAGGGTGGCTTCAATGCTGGCCAGGAGCGGCTGCCAATCGCCATCCGGGCGCGGCCAGGTCATTTGAATGCCGTCTTGTGGGTGCCACTCGGGCAATAAACGGTAGGTCGAGGTAGTCAACGTAAAGCCGCTCGCAGCGAAGATAAAAAAGGGGTGGGCGAATCGGCGCAATGTAGGGGCTGGCGGGAAAAGTTGCAAGTGCTGATAAACACGAGGGAACGCTGGCGGTGGATGTGTCTCTAAAGCCCGTTTACACATGCAGCGATGCTAAAAAAACCGTACCATGAGCGCTGACTTATAAGGAATGACGCCATGCTTGATCGTTTGCCTTTTTTGGTGGGGTTGCGCTACGTGCGCGCTAAACGCCGAAATCATTTTATTTCGTTTATATCACTGACCTCCATGCTGGGACTGATGCTGGGGGTGGCGGTACTGATTCTTGTTCTTTCAGTCATGAACGGCTTTGATCACGAGTTGCGTACCCGCATTCTGGGTATGGTGCCACACGCTAAAATTGAAGCCCGGGAGGGCATGGTGGAGTGGCAGTCGCTGGCCGAAGAGCTGATGCAGCGTGACCGCGTAGAAGGGGCGGCCCCGTTCGTCGAACAGCAGGGCATGTTTTCCGTCGGCGGAAACAATGAAGGGGCCATGGTCAACGGCATCAACCCCGAGTGGGAAGATAATGTGTCGATCATCGGCGAGCACATGCAGCAGGGCGAGCTCGCCGATCTGGTACCCGGCGAGTGGAACGTGGTGCTGGGGTCAATGCTGGCCAGGCGTTTAGGTGTTGATGTGGGGGATCGCGTCACCCTGCTGGTGCCCGAGGCGTCGATTACCCCAGCCGGTGTGTTCCCGCGTCTGAAGCGCTTTACCGTCAGCGGTATCTTCAGCGTCGGGGCCGATCTGGACGCCACACTGGCCTACGCCAATATCGAAGACATGCAGAAGTTGGGGCGTCTCGGTGACGCCATCGGTGGGCTGCGACTCGAGCTGGATGATCTGTTTGTCGCCGGCAGTGAGACGCAGGCCATTCTCAATGAGTTGGGTCCTGGCTATCGCGGTAGCGACTGGACCTATTCCCAGGGCAACCTTTTCCAGGCGATTCAGATGGAAAAGCGCATGATCGCGCTGTTGTTGACAGTGATCATTGCCGTTGCCGCGTTCAATATCGTGTCGACCCTGGTGATGGTGGTCACCGACAAGCGCGCGGATATTGCGATATTGCGCACCATCGGTGCCACGCCTCGCTCGATCATGGGCATATTTATCGTGCAGGGGTTGGCCATCGGGTTGATTGGCATTGCCATCGGGGTGGCCGTCGGGATACTGCTTGCGCTGACGATTTCCGACCTGATCGCCTGGGTTGAGAGCGCGATGAATATCCAGTTCCTCGACGCTGGGGTGTATTTCATCAGTGATTTGCCGTCGCGTTTACACTTTGAAGATGTTCGCAATATTGTGCTGGCCGCCTTTGGCTTGACGTTCCTGTCGACGCTATACCCGGCTTGGCGAGCGGCGCGTGTCCAGCCTGCGGATGTGCTGCGCTATGAATAAGGATGCCAACATGTCTGAGACGACATCGACCAATGCCCCCGTCATGCTGCGCTGCGAGTCGCTTACTCGCACCTATAGCGAAGGCCCGCATGATTTGACCGTGCTTGATGCGCTGGATCTGGAGGTGCGCGCAGGCGAGCGCGTGGCCATCGTGGGTACCTCCGGGTCGGGCAAGACCACGCTGCTTAACCTGCTGGGCGGGCTGGATAGCCCCACCGAAGGCAGTATCGTGATCGCCGACCAGCCTCTGTCGGGCTTGAAAGAGGCCGCGCTGGGTAAGTTTCGCAACCGCTACATTGGTTTTGTCTACCAGTTCCACCATTTGCTGGCGGAGTTCACGGCGCTGGAAAACGCCGCGCTACCGCTGATCATTCGCGGCCAGGCGAAAAAAACCGCCGAACAACGTGCCATGCAGATTATGACGCGGGTGGGCATGCAGGACAGGGCGGATCACAAGCCGGGCGAGCTATCTGGCGGGGAGCGCCAGCGGGTGGCGATTGCCCGGGCCCTGGTGACCGATCCAAACCTGGTGTTGATGGACGAGCCCACCGGTAATCTGGACCAGACCACGGCCGCCACGATCCTTGCGTTAATGGACGAGCTGGCCAGGGAAAGTGCCTGTGCGTTCGTGATCGTGACACACGATGTCGGCCTTGCGGCCCATCAGGACAGGGTAATGAAGCTGGACGCGGGTAAGCTTGTCGAGCAGACCTAGTCGTCGAACTCCGCTTCAACGCGGGCGCGCCGCAGCCGACGTTTTTGGCGGCGGCGCTTCCAGTGGTGGGAAACGTGCCAGCGCCAGATGAGGCGCACGGCCACGTTGGCAATCACCGCGAGTATCAGTGCCGATACCAGTGAGCCGAGCACCAGGGCCGGCATGATGTCGTGCATTTGCTCGGCGAGCCAGCGCGTGGATATGCGCGAAGGGGCTTCGCGGAGCGGTGTGTCCAACAGCAGGGTGCCTAGCCGATAATTGCCGTAAAAAACCAGCGGCATGGTCAATGGGTTGGTAATCCACACCAGGCCGACGGCCAGGGCAAGGTTGCAGCGACTGAAGCGCGCACCCAGTGCGGCGGCAACCATTTGGCAAGGAATCGGCAGCATGGCGCAGAACAGGCCAACGCTGAACGCATTGGCGACGCTGCGTCGAGTCAATTGCCACAAACCCGGGTCGGCAATCAGCGGTGCGATGAAACGCAGCGACCGTTGACGCTTGAGCGTATCGGGCTTGGGCATATAGCGCTGGAAAAACCGGCGAGGCATGTCAGACACTCTTGCCTATAAATGTGGCCCATTATCCACAAGGCGTGGGTGTTCGGCTATGGTGGGGGTGATGAGGGCTTGCCAGGGAGGGCACTATGCGCGTTGGGCTTGCCATGCCCGCCGCTCTGTCGGTGATGGCGGGAGGGGCGCTCGGTGGTTGGCTTGGGCCAGGCGGCAACACGCTACAGGTAGCCACGCTGCTTGGCATACTGCTGCTACTCCTGGCCGCCGCGGGTAGCCGGCATTGTCTCTGGTGGCTGGTGGCCTGCTGGGGGCTGGTAGCGGTGCAGTCTCAGTGGGCGGACCAGTTACCCTTGGGGCTTTCCGGTGAGGATGTGCGTGTTGAAGGGCGGGTAGCCGAGACCCAGCAGGTCAACGATGGCATGCGCCTCCTGTTGGACGTGCAGCGCTGTGAGGCGCCAGCCCAACGACCGGCCTGCAAGGGCCTTGAACGGGTTCGCGTCAGCGCTTACGCCTTCGAAGAGGTATTGCCTAAGCCCGGCGAGCGCTGGCAGATGACGCTGCGCTTGCGCCCGCCCAATGGCTTTATGAACCCCGGTACTTTCGATTTTGCCCACTGGTTGTGGCGTGAGGGGATTCACGCCACCGGCTATGTACGCCAGGATCCTCCTCCTAAGCGCTTGACCTCAACGCCGTTCTCGCTTCGCCAGCAGGCGCATGCTCACCTTGAAGACCAGCCCCTGGCGCCGCGGACAAAGCGCTGGCTGGCGGCGCTGACGCTTGGGTTGGGCGATCAGCTTGTTCAGGATGACTGGGAGCTGCTCAACGCCAGCGGCACGACCCATCTGGTGGTCATATCCGGATTGCATGTGGGGCTGGTGGCGTCGTTTGTATTGCTGATTGCCCGTCAGGCAACCCGCTGGGTGAGCCCAGGCAACTGGCGGCTTCAGACATGGCCCTGGTGGCTATCCGGCGTGGCGGCGCTTGGCTATGCGTTACTCGCGGGGATGGCGCCGCCCGCGATGCGGGCCATGATCATGACCGTGGTTGGGCTCTGGGTGATGAGCGGGCGTCATGCGCCCGGCCCCTGGCAAGGGTGGTGGCTGGCGCTGGCCGCGGTGCTGATCCTGGACCCCGTGGCCCTGTGGCGGCCGGGACTGTGGCTTTCATTTCTCGCCGTGGCCTGGCTGATCATCATTTGGCAAGGCAGGCCCCGGCCGCAAGGCCTGCGCGGATGGGGGTGGGCATTGCTGCGCTCGCAACTGTTGCTGGCGCCGCTGATGGCCGCCGCGGTGCTGATCGCGTTTGGTCGCGTGGCCCCGGCAGCCCCGCTGATCAATCTCATCGCGGTTCCCTTCATGAGTCTGGTGATGGTGCCCCTGGCTCTGCTGGGGTGGTTGCTGACGCCGCTGCCTTACGCGTCGACGGCCGCGTGGTGGCTATTCGAGCAGGGGTTGGAGGTCTTCTATACCGCGCTGGAATACGCCGTGGTTCACTGGCCGCAGTGGGAGCCGCCTCGTTACTTACACCTACCCTGGGCGTTAGGGCTGTGTATCACGGCACTGAGCTGGGGGTTGCCGGGTATGGCTGCATGGTTGAGGCGTGGTGCGCTTGTCGCGGTCATCGTGGTGCCTTTCTGGCCTGCATCGCCACGTTCAACAGAGGGTGAGCTAGCCATTACCGTCTACGACGTGGGCCAAGGGCAGCTGGTGGAGCTGCGCAGCACCGATTACCGTATGCTGGTGGACACAGGTCCGCGCTATCGCTCAGGGTTTATGCCCATCGAAACCCTGTGGCCGCCCGGACAGTTTTTTGATCGCGTCATGGTAAGCCACGGTGACAGCGATCATGCCGGCGGTGTGCAGGCGCTGCGCGACCAGCATCGGGTAGGCGAATGGCGTGCGCCGTCCAGCGAGCCGCTCGCCGTTGCGAGCAATGCCTGCGAACGAGGCGACCGATGGCAGCGAGATGGCGTCAGCTATCAGGTGTTGTGGCCCAATGCCGATCAGGCTGAAGCGTCGGCCAACGACCGGTCATGTGTGCTGGTCATCGACGTCGGCGAGCAGCGCGTGGTGATTACCGGGGATGTCGGGCGTCAGGTCGAGCGCCGCCTGGTGGGGGACCTGGCTTCGCCGGTGACGGCATTGGTGGCCGGCCACCACGGCAGTGCCTCGAGTTCGGGGCTTCAGTTCGTGCGCGCGGTCGACCCCAGGCATGTTATTTTTAGCGCCGGACGCGATAACCCTTTCGGCCATCCAAGCGATACGGTGGTGCGGCGGTTCCGCGAGCAGGGCAGTTGTTTATGGAACACCGCGCAAGATGGGGCTATTCAACTGCGGCTCACACCCAGGGCAGCGCCTGAAATAAAAACCCTACGCCAAGCGTTCAAGCCGCGACAGCGGTGTTGATGCCGAGCACCATCAGGTAGAATTTCCCCACTGCACGCTAATGCTTAGGAGCTCGTGTGACTGAATCAGGCTGGGTCCTCTATAAACGTTTATTGAGTTATGTAAAGCCGCACTGGCGTGCCTTTAGTCTGGCGCTGGTGGGGTTTGTCATTTATGCCGCATCAAGCACGGCGCTGGCGGAGATGATGAAACGACTGATTGACGGCATTCAAAACCCCGACGCCTCTTTCCGGTTATTTCTACCGATGTTCGTGATTATCATGTTTAGCGCACGGGGCATTGGTACCTTTCTGAGTACCTATTTCATGGCTTACGTCGGGCGGTATGTCATTCATACCCTGCGCTGCGATGTCTTCGCGCATATGCTGCACCTGCCCGGCAAGTTTTTTGACCATCACTCGAGCGGCCACCTGGTGTCGCGTGTCACCTATCATGTGGAGCAGGTCGCCGGGGCGGCAACCAAGGCTTTCACGATTCTGCTGCGCGAAGGGCTTTTTGTGATTGGTCTGCTGGGTTATCTGTTCTGGACCAACTGGTTGTTGACGCTGCTATTCCTGGGCGTTACCCCGATTATCGCGGGCGTGGTGAGTTACACCAGCAAGCGCTTTCGCAAACTCTCCAAACGGATTCAGCATTCAATGGGCGATGTCACCCATGTGGCGTCTGAAGCCTTGTCAGGCCATCGGGTCGTGCGTACTCATGGTGCTGAGGCTTATGAAAAACAGCGTTTTGAGCGAGTGAGTGAAAAAAATCGCCGTCAGAGCATGAAAGAAGCGATGACGCGGGCCATCAGTTCTCCTGTGATTTTGATTCTGGTGGCGATTTCCATGGCCATCCTGGTCTGGTTGGCCATGGCGCCTTCCTTGATGGCGAGCATGACGCCGGGGGAGTTCGTTGCCTTCATTACCGCCGCGGCGCTGATGATCAAGCCGGTTCGTCAACTGACGGAAATCAACAGCGAAATACAAAAAGGCATCGCCGCGGCCTCAGAGCTGTTCGGCCTGATGGACCTGGCCCCTGAAAACGATAACGGCACCTACCGCGTCGAGCGGCTGACGGGGGGCATCAAGCTTGAAAACGTCAGTTTCCGTTATGCCGATGACCAACCCTATGTGCTTCGCGATATCAACCTGGAGGTGGCGCCCGGTGAAATGGTCGCTATTGTGGGGCGCTCCGGTAGCGGCAAGTCGACCTTGGTGAGCTTGCTGCCGCGTTTCTACCATCCCAGCGAAGGGCGCATTACCGTCGATGACGTGGCCCTTGAAGCGTACGCCTTGCGCCCCTTACGCCAGCAGATGGCGCTGGTGTCCCAGCAGGTCACGCTGTTCAACGCCACCATCGCCGACAACATTGCCTATGGCATCGACAACCCCGATCCTGCTGCCGTCAAGGCGGCGGCTGAAGCCGCCTACGCCGATGAATTTATTGATAAGTTGCCCCAAGGCTATGCCACGGTCGTCGGTGAGAACGGGGTGATGCTGTCAGGTGGTCAACGCCAACGCCTGGCCATTGCCCGGGCGATTTTCAAGGATGCCCCGCTGTTGATTCTTGACGAGGCAACGTCGGCCCTGGATACCGAATCAGAGCGCTATATTCAGAAGGCGCTTGAAGACGTTTGCCAGGGGCGCACGACCCTGGTGATTGCCCATCGGCTGTCGACCATCGAACGCGCCGACCGAATTATCGTGATGGACCAGGGGCGGATCATCGAGCAGGGCAGCCATCAAACGCTGTTGGCGGCCGGCGGTGCGTATGCCGCGCTGCATCAGCTCCAGTTTCAGGAGCCGCAGTGAGTCTAGCCGACCGCTGGCTTGCCGGCGCCTACCAGGGAAGTTGCTGGCTGTGGCCGCTGCGGCCGCTGGGTCGGCTTTATCAATGGCTGTTGCAGCGCCGGGCGAGCCAGTATGAGCGCGGCAAGCGCCCCGTCTGGCGCACGCCCGTTCCGGTGATTGTTGTCGGCAACATTACCCTGGGCGGTACCGGCAAGTCGCCGTTGGTGGCTTGGCTTGGGCGTAGGCTGGCGGCCCAGGGATGGTCGCCGGGCATTGTGTCCCGTGGTTATGGCGGGCGAACCCAATACCACCCGCTGCGGGTGACTACGACCACCCCGGTGGAGGAAAGCGGTGATGAGCCGCTGATGCTCGCCCAGCAAACCGGCCTGCCGGTGGTGGTCGACCCGCTGCGTGGGCGTGGCGCAGCGGCACTGGTGGAAGCCGGCTGCGACGTGATTATCAGCGACGATGGCTTGCAGCATCTTGCCCTGGCGCGCGATATTGAACTGCTAGTGATCGATGGCGCACGCGGGTTGGGCAATGGCGACTGCCTGCCGGCAGGCCCGTTGCGCGAGCCGCCGAGCCGCTTGAGTAGCGTTGATGCCGTGATCGTCAATGGCGATACCGCGACCCCGCTGCCGGTGGAGACCGTTACCATGCGCCTTGTGCCCTCGGGCTGGCGGCGCCTGAACGATGGCCAGCACTTCCCGCTTACGCCGCTGCCGTTCAGCGCGCCGGTTAACGGTCTGGCCGCCATCGGTAATCCCGAGCGTTTCTTTGCCACGTTAGCGTCGCTCGGGGTCGTGGGGGAATGGCACCCGTTGGCGGACCATCAGCCGCTGACCGAGGCGCTGTTGAGGCCGCTGCACGGTCGTCCGCTGGTGATGACGGCCAAGGATGCCGTGAAATGCCAGGTGTTTGCCCCGCCCGATAGTTGGGTCCTCGATGTGGAAGCGTCGCTTCCACCTGAATTTGAGCATTGGCTGACAGGCAAACTGTCAGCGCTTACCTGAGGTAGGAGAAACTCTCATGGATAAGGAACTGCTGGCGATGTTGGTCTGCCCGTTGTGTCAAGGCAAGCTGAAATACGACCGCGAGGCCCAGGAGCTGCATTGTGTTTACGATGGCCTGGCCTACTCGATCGAGGAAGGTATCCCGGTTATGCTGCCCGAAGCCGCGCGCCCCCTGGATGTCGACGAAAAACTGCCCCCCTCACCGGGTCGCACGGGAGAGGGTTGAATGAGCTTGGCGTTTACCGTGGTGATTCCCGCACGCTATGGGTCGAGTCGACTGCCGGGCAAGCCGCTGCTGGACATCGCCGGCGAACCGATGATCGCCCACGTCTGGCGGCGTGCCTGTCAGAGCCGGGCGAGCCGGGTGGTGGTTGCCACTGACGACATGCGAATTCAAGCTGCTCTGCAGCCCTACGGGGCCGAGGTGGTGATGACGCGCCAGGACCATGCGTCCGGTACCGACCGTCTGGCTGAAGTCGCCGACCAGCTGGCGCTGGGCGAGGCCGAACTGGTGGTCAATGTTCAGGGCGATGAGCCATTGATTCCCCCGGCGCTGATCGATCAGGTAGCGGAGCGGTTGGCAGACGATGACCAGGCATCCATCGCCACGCTCGCGGAGCCGATCACGGATGTCGACGCGCTGTTCAATCCCAACGTGGTAAAAGTCGTGCGGTCATTTCAAGGGCGCGCGCTGTATTTCTCGCGGGCGCCGATTCCCTGGGATCGTGAACAGTTTTCTTCCCCGCCGTCGCTGCTGGGCACCGATGCGTGGCTGCGCCATATTGGCCTTTACGCCTATCGGGTGAGTTTTCTTCACGCTTACTGTGATTGGCCGGCCTCGAGCCTCGAGCAGTTGGAGCAGCTCGAGCAGCTTCGCGCGCTGCAGAATGGCCATATCATCCAGGTCGCGCTTGCCTGCGACGTCAATCCGGCAGGGGTCGACACGGCCGAGGATCTCGACCGGGTACGCGCGCTATTGTTGTCAGTATCTCAGAAGGAGTGAGTCGTGAAAGTGCTGTTTGTTTGTCTGGGCAATATCTGTCGCTCGCCGACCGCTGAGGGCTTGTTTCGCCACGCGTTGACGCGCGCCGGTTGGCAAGGCCGTGTGGACGTCGATTCCTGTGGGGTCGGGCAATGGCATCTGGGTCAAGCACCCGATCCGCGGGCGCAGGCAGCGGCCAAACAGCGGGGCGTCGATATCAGTGGCCTGAGGGCGCGTCAGCTGGTGCCTCAGGATTTTATTGATTACGACTATGTGCTGGGTATGGATCACGATAATCTGCGCGCCATGCTGACCATGAAGCCCGAGCAGACCAGGGCGCATGTCGGATTGTTACTCGACTTTGCTGACGTGTCCGAAAGCGAAGTGCCGGATCCCTATTACGGTGGCGATGACGGCTTTGAGCACGTCTTGAATCTGCTGGAAGCCGCCGCTGATGGGCTGGTCGATCACCTCCAGCGTGGCCGTTGAGGTGGCGGCGTGTGTCGTGCAGCGTGAGGTAGACCTGCGTCATGCCAACACCCTACGTCTGCCGTGTGTGGCCGAGCGTTATGCCGCGCCGCGCACGCTGGCCCAGCTGCAGCAGGTGCTTGCCGTGGCCCGCCGTGAAGGCTGGCCGATAACGCTGCTCGGCGGTGGCAGCAATGTGCTGCTGCCCGAAACGCTGAGCGGTATCGTCATCCGACCGGCGCTCAAGCAGTGGTGGCTGGAAGCGGATGCGCACGGGCTGGTAGCCCACGTGGGTGCGGGGGTCAATTGGCATCAGTTGGTCATGGCGTTGGCGACTGCAGGGCTGTGGGGCACCGAAAACCTCGCCCTGATTCCTGGCGATTGCGGAGCCGCGCCGGTGCAGAATATCGGCGCGTACGGCGTTGAGCTGGCCGATCGCTTGGAGGCGGTGCAAGTGGTCGAGCGGACCACCGGTAAGGCGCGTTGGTTAAGCCGGGATGCCTGCCGGTTTGGCTACCGTGACAGCATCTTCAAAGGCGAGCTTGCCGACAGCGTCGTGATCACCCGGTTGCAGCTGCGCGTCTCGCGCCTGCCCAATGCCAAGCTGGACTACGGCGATCTGGCGTCGCGGGTGTCGGCATCGCCCACGCCGCTGGCGGTGGCCAAGGCGGTGTGTGCGGTGCGCCGTGAGAAGTTGCCCGACCCAGATCAACTGGCCAATGCGGGCAGTTTTTTCAAGAATCCCTTCGTGCCGGATCAACAGGCGAGTGAGTTGCGCGAGCGCTACCCCGATATGCCGTGTTTCCCGCAGGGAAACGGGCTGACAAAACTGGCGGCGGGCTGGCTTATCGACCAGTGCGGGCTGAAAGGCTTTCGCCAGGGCGCCTTCGGGGTTCATGAGCGTCAGGCACTGGTGCTGGTGCATTTTGGTGGTGGTAATCGCCAGGGCCTGCTGGCGCTGGCCGATACGGTCGCGGGTAAGGTGGCCGCGCGCTTTGCGGTCACGCTGACCCCGGAGCCGCGTCTGATAGATACGTGAACGTCGATACTTGCCAGGCAAAAAAACGCCCCGCTTAAAAGCGGGGCGTTTTCGTTTCAAGGCGCGTCAGCGATCAATCGGAGCTGGTGTCCTGGGCCTGCTGCTTGCGCCGTTCGCGGGGGTCATTGTGCGCGCGGCTGCGACGACGACGTGGTTTGACCGCCTCATCGGCTACCGTGTCACCCTTGGACGGCGCAGGTTGCGCCTCTTCAGGCGTTGCAGCTGGCTCGGCCGGCGTTTCCGACGTGGCGTCGGCGGTGGGCGTTGTGGCCTCCGCATCAGCCGGCTCGGCATCCGCCGGGGCCTTAGCTGCGTCGTTATCGTCGCTGGCTTGAGGTGTCGCTGCCGGTGCGTCAGTTGACGCCTGGCTTGCGGCAGACGTTGACGCCGCTTCTGTCGCCGCAGGTTTGTCAGCATCGGCTTTCGCTTCGCCTGCATCTACCGGGACCGTCACGTCGCCTGCCGTTTCAGGCGCCGCCGCGGCAGGCGTATCAACCTGCGGCTTAGCATCAGTGGTGTCCTGATCCGCCGACGCCTTGTCGTCTTCCAGCGGTGCCGGGGTAGGGGCCGAAGGCGCCGCCGTGGCTGCTGGCGCTGCTTCATCGGAAGACGCCGCGGCAGAGGTTTCAGCTTCCTTGGTGTCCGCCGGGGCTTCGGCCGTCTTGGCGTCCTCTTGAGCGGAGGTTTCAGCCGTCGCCTGATCCGCCTGGCTGACCTCGCCTTCAGTCGGCGATGCTGTGTCAGCAGCCTGACGCGGCGCCTTCTTGGACTGACGACGCTGGTGCGTCGACTTGCGCGCTTTGGCTGCTTCGGCGACGGGGCGCTCTGCGGTCGTTGCGGCTTCGTCGCTGCTGTCATCGTCGGCAGCGCTACCGGCGGGTTGCGCCGCATCGGCCTGGGTGTTGCTTTCTTCAGGCGTCTCGACACTACCCGCAGCGGCCGGAGGCGCCGGCTGAGAGGCTTTCTCCGGGGTCGCCGGCGCGCTATCCGCGGGGGTGTCGCTAGACGGGCTTGCGCCTTGGTCAGGCGTCTTCGCATCTTCGCTCGGCGCTTCGGCGGCCTCGGCCTGAAGCTTCAGCTGTTCGGCTTCAGCAGCAGGGTTGATCGCCTGCTTGCGTGTGCGCTGACGGGGATTGTTACGCGTGCGCTTGGGCTTGCCGTCATCCTGCTTGGCGGCAGGGGCCTCGGCGCCGGCGTTATCCTTAACCTGATCGGTGTCGGCTTTTGCGTTGCGCGGCGCGTCCCGGTTTGACTCGCGGCGAGCCTTGGCAGGCGCGCTCTTGCCTGTGGTCTCGCTGTCACTGTCTTTCGCGGAACCCGGCGTTGCGTCTTTCTGACGGCCAGGCTTGTTGGCGCTGTCCTGCCCGGTGCTGCCCTCGTCCTGCTGAGGATGGCGACGGCGGTTGCGGGTCCGGCTGGGGCCGTTTCGCTTGTCTTTATCGCCGTTGTCGTTGCCGGCATTGCGCGACGCATTATTCCGCTGGGTATTTTTGGTGCTGCTTTCCTCACGCTCTGTATCGCGCTCGCGGTTTGGCGGCGTTTCCTTACGTGCGGGGGCAGGCCGCTGCTCGGCGGTTTTGCGGGGTGCGGCGGGCTCCGGTGCGGGCGTGGCTGGCTTGGCCGATTCGGCAGGCGTAGAGCGCTGCTCGTCGCCGCCCAGCAGCTTGGCAAAGCCGCGCATGAAGCGCCCCAGCATGCTGGCATCGCCGGCGCTGCTGGTTTGCGCGGCGCCCTGCGGGGCCGGGTCGTTCTGCAGTGACGCCGGCGCCGGTGCGTTATGGGCAACGCTTTTAACCGCGGCTTCAGCTCGCTGGGCCGGTGGCACAAAGCTGGGATCGGGCTCTTTGCCCACGTCGGTGTCGGTGGACAGCTCGAAGCTCGACAGCGTCTGGCTATCGTCTTCGTCGAGATGATCGTCGCGCAGACGCTGAACGTCGTAGTGCGGCGTGTCCATGTCTGGATTGGGCAGCAGCACCACGCGCACGCCCTGGCGGGATTCGATATCGGCCAGCACGCTGCGTTTTTCGTTGAGCAGGTAGGTGGCCACCGGCACCGGCAGAATGGCGCGAATCTGCGCGCTGCGCTCTTTCATGGCCTCTTCTTCGATCAGGCGCATGATCGACAGGGACATCGAGCGGACATCGCGGATGGTGCCCTGACCGTTACAGCGCGGGCACACTACGCCGCTGGTTTCGCCCAGCGACGGACGCAGGCGCTGGCGGGACATTTCCATCAGGCCAAAGCGCGAGATGCGTCCGATCTGCACCCGGGCGCGATCCAGTTTGAGGGCATCGCGCATGCGGTTTTCGACTTCACGCTGATTGCGCGCCGGGCCCATGTCGATAAAGTCGATGACCACCAGGCCGCCAATGTCGCGCAGACGCAGCTGGCGGGCGATCTCGTCGGCGGCTTCGGAGTTGGTCTGCAGCGCGGTTTCTTCGATATCACTGCCGCGGGTGGCGCGGGCCGAGTTGATATCGATGGATACCAGGGCTTCGGTATGGTCGATAACGATCGAGCCGCCCGAAGGCAGTTTGACTTCGCGCTGGTAGGCCGTTTCGATCTGCGATTCGATCTGGAAGCGCGAGAACAGCGGGACCTCATCGGCGTAAAGCTTGATCTTCTGCTGATAGGAGGGCATCACCTGGCGGATGAATGCCAGCGCTTCAGCATGAATCTCGGGGCTGTCGATGAGGACTTCGCCGATGTCCTGGCGCAGGTAGTCGCGCATCGCGCGGATGATCACGTTGGATTCGCGGTAGATGAGGAACGGCGCAGCGCGCTTGCCGGCTTCGGTGGTGATCGACTCCCACACCTGCACAAGGTAGTCCAGATCCCACTGCAGCTCTTCAGGGCTCCGGCCGATGCCGGCGGTGCGCACGATCAGGCCCATCTTGTCGGGGACGGTGAGCTGGCCCATGGCGTCTTTCAACTGGCTGCGCTCGTCGCCTTCGATGCGGCGCGAGATGCCGCCGGCACGCGGGTTGTTGGGCATCAGCACCAGGAAGCGGCCGGCCAGACTGATAAAGGTGGTCAAGGCCGCGCCTTTATTGCCGCGCTCTTCCTTGTCGACCTGGACGATGACTTCCTGGCCTTCCTTGAGCACTTCTTTAATGCTCGGACGACCGGAAACGTCTTTTACAAAATATTCCCGCGAGATTTCCTTCAGCGGCAGAAAGCCATGGCGCTCGGCGCCGAAGTCGACAAAGGCGGCTTCCAGAGAGGGCTCGACGCGGGTGATCTTGCCGCGATAGATATTGGCTTTTTTCTGTTCACGGGCGCCGGACTCGATATCCAGGTCGTATAAACGTTGTCCATCAACCAGAGCGACGCGCAGCTCTTCGGGCTGGGTCGCATTGATCAGCATTCTTTTCATAGTGTCTCGCATAGCGAAGCGTGCCGACGAACCACCTTGGGGGTGATGTGGCGAACCGCTGGGTGCTGCGTGCTTGTGCTCGGCGCATAGCGATGCTGACGCATTTTACCAGGAAGGCGTGATCGCCGACCTGGCCAATTGGGCGTTGAGTACGTGGCGGAGGCAGGACATGTTTCGGTGGCTGTCACGTCCATCCGGCCCTGCTGACACCGCCAACACCTGGCATTCATCGATTCACCAACACCGACCATCGGCACGGTGTTGAACTTTGTCGTCTTAAGCAGGCAGCGCGTTGTGACGTTTCAGCGTGGCTACTTAGGACGTGGCGTTTTAAATGATCGCCCGCCGTTGAGGGTCGGGCATGATCCTGTCTGCCGTCTTTGAAACCGGCGGCAGAGTTACTGCATTTTATTACGGCGAGGGTGGGTAATGCGTACACTACACCACCTCTCTTGCTCCGGCCTGCGTGTTAGTCGGGCAGGCGCTGGCCAATGACAGTGATGATACCTTCAATTACATGATGACAACGCGATGGCATCAATGATCTGCATCAGCCGGTAAGCGCTTTGGAATATAACAGTAAAGCTAACGACCAGCAATTGACGCATTGGGGTTGTGTCTACGGTAGAATGCCGTTTTTTAGCCTATATGCAGGAGTGCGCGGCAATGGCCGAAGGGCGCGAAGTACAGTGGGTGGAAATTGCCCAAGAGCAATCCGGCCAGCGAATCGACAATTTTTTGATGACGCGCCTTAAAGGGGCCCCGCGTGCCTTGATCTACCGGATCGTGCGCAAGGGCGAAGTGCGGGTCAACAAAAAGCGCATCAAGGTGGATTACCGCCTCCAGGCCGGGGATCTGGTGCGTATCCCGCCGCTGCGTCTGGCGCCCCGCGAAGCCGTCAAGGAAGTCAGCGATAATTTGCGCGACCTGCTGGTCGGTAGCGTCATCATGGAAGGGCCGGACTGGATGGTGCTCAATAAACCGTCGGGCCTGGCGGTTCACGGTGGCAGCGGGGTCAAGATCGGCTTGATCGAGGCGCTGCGCCAGGTACGTGACGATCTGACGTTTCTGGAGCTGGTACATCGTCTGGATCGCGATACGTCGGGCTGTCTGCTGCTGGCCAAGTCCCGGGATGCGCTGGTGACGCTCAACGAGGCGCTCAAGAAGCACGGCATGGACAAGCGCTACCTGGCGCTCGTGGCCGGGCACTGGCCGGCCCGCAAGACCTACGAAAGCGCCCGCCTGGATCGCTTCGATGCGGGAAACGGCGAGCGGCGTGTCAGGGTGGATCCCAATGGTAAGGTGTCGCGGACCCACTTTGCGGTCTTGGAAACCTTCGAGAAAGCCACGCTCATCGAAGCCGAGCCGGTCACCGGGCGGACGCATCAGATTCGCGTTCATGCGGCGCATGCCGGCCATGCGTTGCTGGGCGACGACAAGTATGCCACTCGTGAAAGCGGTCTTCTGACCAAACAGCTCGGGCTTGGTCGGCTGTTCCTGCATGCCCGTTCGCTGACCTTTCCCGAGCCTTCCAACGGTCGTCCGGTAACGGTCAAGGCGCCGCTTCCCGACGCGCTCGAAGGCGCGCTCAAACGCATGCGTCGCTAAGGAACCCTGATGCGCTATGAACTGATTATCTTCGACTGGGACGGCACCTTGATGGATTCGGTGCCGCGTATCGTTTCCTGCATGCAGGCGGCTGCCATCGAGGCGGAGTGGGGCGAGCTTGCCCGGACGGACGTTGAAAATATCATTGGTCTTGGGCTACCGGAGGCCATCGACACGCTTTGTCCGGGTATCCTTCCAGCTCAGGCGGAGCGCCTGCGCGAACGTTATGCCCACCATTTTGTCCATGTCGACACTACCCCGATGCGTTTTTTTGCCGGCGTGGAAGATCAACTGGCGCGCCTGCGCGCAGTCGAGGCGCCACGCCTGGCGGTCGCGACGGGTAAAAGTCGCCGCGGACTCGACCGGATTTTTCGCGAGACCGGTAGCCTCGACTGGTTTCATGCCAGCCGTACCGCCGACGAAACGCGCTCGAAGCCCCATCCGCAGATGCTGATGGAATTGCTCGACGAGCTGGCCGTGCCGTTGGAGCGGGCGGTGATGGTCGGCGATACCGAATACGACCTGGAAATGGCCCGGGCGATGGGTATGCCGCGGGTCGGTGTGAGCTATGGGGTGCATACCCCCGAGCGTCTGGCGGTCAGCCAGCCGGAAACGATTGCCCACAGCGTCGATGAACTGTTTGCCTGGCTGCAGGCGTAACCAGTCGGCGTGTTAATGAGGAAGCAGTGAGTGATGAAAGATGACGACTCGCGTCGCGACGAGCACCTAGAGACACCGTCCGAGCAGCAACCCCCGGAAGATCGCTGGACCCAGGGCGCCGAAGTGCCCCCTGGGAAAGATAGTCAGCCGTCAGGGCACCCCGATGACGATGCCGACACGCTGCGCGAGCGCCAGCGACTGGCTCAGCTCGAGATGATGGACCACTGGATCGGCGGCGTGCTGGCCGAGCAGCGTCGTTCGCGCCGCTGGAAGCTATTCTTCCGCCTGCTGATGCTCAGCCTGCTGGCGGCGGCCATCGGTATAGGGGTGTATCAGTTTTATGCGCCGTCGGCGACCGCGCCGAACGCGCAGGCACACCTTGCCAGGATCGACGTGAACGGGGTGATTGCCGAGGATGCGCCCGCCAATGCAGAGCGGATCATCGAAGGCTTGCGCAATGCCTGGGACGCCGATAGCGCCAAGGCCGTGGTGCTCCATATCAATAGCCCGGGCGGCAGTCCTGTCCAGTCGCAGCGTATTTATGCGGAAATCATGCGGCTGCGCGAATCGGGTGATAAGCCCATCGTGGCCGTCATCGAAGATATCGGTGCCAGTGGCGCTTACTACATTGCCGCCGCCGCTGACGACATCGTGGCGTCGCCGGTAAGTTTGGTGGGCTCCATCGGGGTGATTTATTCCGGCTTCGGGCTGCAGGAAGCCATCGATCGGGTGGGCGTCGAACGGCGCGTGTTGACCGCCGGGGACAACAAGGCCTTTCTCGATCCCTTTCAGCCGTTTGATGACGAAGACGAAGCGTTCTGGCAGGGCGTGTTGAACAGTACGCATCAGCAGTTTATCGATGATGTCAAAGCCGGTCGTGGTGATCGTTTGAGCGATGATGAATCGTTGTTCAGCGGCCTGGTGTGGAGCGGCGAGCAGGCCGAGACGCTGGGGCTGGTCGATCAACTCGGCAGTATCGATGATGTGGCGCGGGAATATGCCGACGATGCTGAATGGCAGAACTATACGCCGAGCCTCGATCCGTTTGATCGTCTGACCCGGCGCTTCACCCAGACGGCTGCTCAGCTCATGGGCGTGGATACCTCGCCGTCGCCGCTGCGCTTTCAGGCCCCGTAAATTAGCCGGCGCTGAGCGGGTCGAGGCCCGCTTGGCGAAGCATGTCGCAAAGCGCGATCAACGGTAAGCCGATGAGCGCGTTGGGGTCACGGCCCTCGAGGCGCTCGAAAAGGCTGATGCCAAGGCCTTCCATGCGGAAGCTCCCAGCGCTATCGAGCGGCTGTTCTTTATTGACGTAGACGCTGATTTCGTCGCGGCTCAGCTGTCGGAAGACCACATCGAAGGGCTCCACATGAACCCGGTGAGTGTGGTGGCGGGTGTCGAGCAGCGCCAGCCCGGTCAGGAAGGTGACACGATGGCCGGAAAAGCGGTTGAGGTTGTGCTCGGCGCGCTCGATGGTATGCGGTTTGCCGAGGATGTCGTCCTCAAAGACGGCAACCTGATCGGAGCCGATGATGCAATGGTCAGGGAAACGATCGGCGACGGCGTTGGCCTTGCTTAACGCCAGTCGATGAACCAGCTGGTGCGGTGTTTCTCCCTCTTTGGGCGTTTCATCGATATCGGGCGAGCAGCATTCATAGGGCATCTGCAGGCGGTCGAGCAATTGGCGACGCGAACGTGAACTCGAGGCCAGTACCAGCGCGGGCGTTGCGTTAGGCATGGGGTTTTCCTTCATAAGGCAAGTGTCTTGATCGGTCAGGCAGCGGCGTTTTAAGGCCAATGCGCCCAGGTCTGTCGCGTATCCTAGCGCATGACGGCAAAGAATTGTGTGCTTGGCTTTGACACCAGCATGGGTAGTGCCTATCATTGCGCGCCTATGTTGACCACACAACTCCCCAGCCGGGTTGAGCCTTACAAGCTTGCAGCCCGCCGCGAACGACTCGAAGGCCTGGTGGCGCTCGATAAGCTGCCACGTCTCGCCGAAGAAGCCGGCCTCCAATCGGGCGACTGCCACGTCGTGCTCGAATTTGGCGTGGATGCTCAAGGGCGACGTGAAATTCGTGGCCACCTGCAAGCAACGCTGGCGCTACCTTGCCGACGTTGTCTGGAGCCGCTCAGCCAGGATGTCGCCAGCGACTTTCTGCTAGGCATGGTTGCCAATGAAAGCTTGGCCGGCGAGCTTCCAGCCAGTCACGAACCGGTGCTGGTGGAAAATGAACAGCTGGACTTGCTGACGGTCGTTGAGGACGAACTGATCCTCAGCCTACCCCAGGTGGTCTACCACGACGAGGCAGATTGCCACGTTTCGGCAGAGCAGCTGGTCAGCAAGACAGAAGGTGGGGAAGAAACATCAGCTCCTGCCAATCCTTTCGCGGTGCTTAGCACGCTGAAAGGCAAGAAGTAAGCACCCATAAACCGACAGACCCTGGAGTACTCCCATGGCAGTTCAAAAGAACCGTAAAACTCGTTCCAAGCGCGGTATGCGTCGTAGCCACGATGCGCTGAGCGCACCTACGCTGTCTCAGGACAAGGAAACGGGCACCACGCACCTGCGTCACCACGTTTCTCCGGATGGCTTCTACCGCGGTCGCAAGGTTGTTGACGCATAACGCGTCATTGCCTATCGATACGACTAAACGAATGGGTGCTTTGTGCGCCTAGCAATTGATGTTATGGGTGGCGATCAAGGTCCCCATGCGCTAATTGAAGGGGCTGCCAGGGCCGTGACAGATCACCCTGGTCTGGAACTTGTTCTGTTTGGTCCGCGCCAGCAAATCGATGCTGAGCTTTCGCGTTTGCCGCGGCCATTGGCTGCGGCAACGTCACGTTTGGCGGTCCATGATGTCACCAGTAGCGTGGCCACGACGGCAACGGCTGCCTGGGCACTACGCCGCGGGCAGGCGACCAGCATGGCGCACATGCTGCGCTGCGTGGCGCAGGGCGATGCCCAGGCAGGGGTCAGCGTCGGCAATACGGCGGCGCTGGTGGCGCTGGCACGTCGCGAGCTGGGTATGTTGGCAGGCATGTCGCGGCCGGCGATCAGTACGGCAATCCCCGCGCGTCGGGGGCGACGCTGTTACCTGCTCGATCTGGGTGCGAATGTCGATTCACCGGCGAGTCGCCTGGTTGAATTTGCCCTGATTGGTGCAGCAATGGCTCAGCATGTCGACCAGATCGAGCGGCCACGCGTGGCGTTGCTTAACGTTGGCGCCGAGTCGACCAAGGGCAGTGCCAGTGTGCGCGAAGCTGACCGATTGCTGCGCGAATCGGCAGCCGACCTGCCGTTTGCCTACCTCGGCTATGCCGAGGGCGGCGATATTTTTCAGGGCGAGCTGGATGTGATCGTCTGCGACGGCTTCGCGGGCAATGCGGTGCTCAAGGCCAGCGAAGGCTTGGCTGG
The DNA here is from genome assembly GCA_051750125.1 of Pseudomonadota bacterium. Taxonomy (GTDB): domain Bacteria; phylum Pseudomonadota; class Gammaproteobacteria; order Pseudomonadales; family Halomonadaceae; genus Vreelandella. Next base: position 83,914 of record JBNJJK010000005.1, on the reverse strand, counting down.
CATGCTGGTCGAGCGCGTGCAGTTGGCCTTTTCGTCACGCCTGAGAGGGCGTCTGGCGAGCTGGATCGCCAAGCCGGTGTTAAAGCATTTAAAGCAAGAGCTGGACCCGGTGCGCTACAACGGTGCCAGCTTGCTGGGCCTGCAGGGAATCGTCGTGAAAAGCCACGGGGGTACCCAGGCAGAGGGCTTTTACTATGCCATTCGCCGCGCCATGCAGGAGGTCGAGCACGGCCTGCCCGAGCGGCTTGCCAAGCGCTGGGCCTTTCATGGGTAGCGTCTATTTTAGTTAAGGGTGTAATGGTAATGCCATTGCGCTGCACGTTAGCGGGTTATGCCGAGTAGCAGGATGTGCCCATAACCGCGTCTATCGCTCAATTGAGCAAATGCCTACAAGAGCAAAGGTGAACGACATGTCTCAACCCCTTGCCCTCATTTTTCCCGGGCAGGGCTCGCAGCAGCTTGGAATGCTGCGCGAGCTTGCCGAACGTTACAGCGTAGTGGGAACGACCTTTGAGGAAGCTTCGGATGCGTTAAGCTACGATTTGTGGAAGGTCGTTCAAGAGGGGCCGGAAGCCTCGCTAAACGCTACCGAGTGCACTCAGCCCGCGTTGCTATCCGCCAGCGTGGCGATATGGCGCGTCTGGCAGGAGCTTGAAGGGCCGCGTCCCACCGTGATGGCGGGCCACAGCCTGGGTGAATACAGCGCGATGGTATGCGCGGGTGTCCTGGGGTTTGCCGAGGGCGTGAAGCTGGTTCGCCTGCGCGGCGAGGCCATGCAGCAAGCAGTGCCTGCCGGCGAAGGCGGTATGGCCGCCATCCTGGGTCTGGATAATGAAGCCGTAGAAGCGGCGTGCGCCCAGGCGGCGCAGGGCGAAGTGGTGTCGGCGGTCAACTACAATGCCCCAGGGCAGGTTGTCATCGCCGGCGGCAAGGCAGCCGTTGAGCGAGCGATTGCGGCCTGTCAGGACGCAGGCGCCAAGCGTGCGATGCCGCTGCCGGTTTCCGTGCCGTCACACTGCGACCTGATGCGCCCGGCGGCGGATCGTCTGGCGACGGCCATGCAGGACATCCAGCTGCGTCCGCCGCGCTATACCGTCATTCAGAACGTGGATGCCGAGGCCCATGCCGACGTCGATACGTTACGCACCCGCTTGATTGAGCAGCTGTATCAACCCGTGCGCTGGACGTCCTGCGTAGAAGCGATGGCCGCGCAGGGGGCGAACGTATTTATCGAGTGCGGGCCAGGCAAAGTGCTCACCGGCTTGAATAAGCGTATTGTGCGGGGCAGCAAAAGCTTGGCGGTGAATGATCCCGACAGCTTGGATGCCGCGCTTGAGCTGGCGCGCGATGCGTTGGCGGATAATGCATGATAAGTGGTAACTTTCCGCTATCCTTGCTTGTTTACATGGCGAAAGGCAGGACCTTATGACCCAAGAACGTAGAGTTGCCCTTGTTACGGGGGCGAGCCGAGGTATTGGCCGAGCAGTGGCGTATGAGCTGAGCCGCCAGGGGCGTATCGTCGTCGGTACCGCAACCACAGAGGCAGGCGCCGAAAAAATCGATGCCGCCTTTGCTGAGCAGGGCATCGAAGGCGCAGGTTTATGCCTCGATGTGACCGATCAGTCGAGCATCGATGACGTGCTGAAGATCATCGCCGAGCGCTTCGGTGCGCCGACGATACTGGTCAATAACGCCGGCATCACCCGCGATAACTTGCTGATGCGCATGAAGGAAGACGAATGGGATTCGGTGATGGACACCAATCTCAAGTCGGTCTATCGGGTCAGCAAGGCGTGTCTGCGCGGGATGACCAAGGCGCGTTTTGGGCGTATCGTATCGATCAGTTCGGTGGTGGCGACCATGGGCAACCTGGGCCAAACTAACTATGCGGCGGCGAAAGCCGGCATGGAAGGCTTTAGCCGGGCTCTGGCGCGTGAGGTGGCCTCGCGGGCTATTACGGTCAATGCGGTGGCGCCGGGCTTTATTGCCACTGACATGACCGAAGCGCTACCGGAAGCGCAGCACGAGATGCTGTTGAAGCAAATTCCGCTGGCGCGTCTCGGGTCGGCGGAAGAAATCGCCGCAGCAGTTGGTTTTCTGGCCAGTGATGCGGCAGGATATATCACTGGCGAGACGCTGCACGTTAACGGCGGCATGAATATGCGTTGATGGCCTTTGGTTTGGCGGTTGCGTCAGCTTAAGGGCGTCTATAAACTACCCCGCAGCTTTTGGCTTGCGGTTCCCAAATAGCTGGTTATCCAAAACGGCTAATGTGAATGACTGGAGTACGTTGATGAGTACTATTGAAGAGCGCGTAAAGAAAGTAGTGGCTGAGCGCCTGAACGTTAAAGAAGAAGATATCCAGAATAGCTCTTCTTTTACCGAAGATCTGGGTGCTGACTCGCTTGACACGGTTGAGCTCGTCATGGCGCTGGAAGAAGAATTTGATACCGAGATTCCGGACGAAGAAGCCGAGAAGATCACTACGGTTCAAGAAGCCATCGACTACGTTAACGCCCATCAGTAAGGGTTAGTTGATGCATCGAACCCGGGTAGGTGGCTTTATATCTACCCGCATTAAAAAGCCGTCCTTCCAAGGGACGGCTTTTTTGCTTTGCGGTCACACTGAATTTAACGTTCAATCTCCGTTATACTAGCGACAACATTGACGGCAGCTACTGACCCACATGGGTCGAGTCACCATGAATCCCTGGAGGAAAGTTGATGGCGCGAAGAAGGGTAGTGGTAACTGGGTTAGGCCTGGTGACCCCCGTTGGAAATACGGTTCAAGAGTCGTGGGCCAACATTGTGGCCGGACAAAGTGGTATTGCGCCGATCGAGCACTTCGATACCAGCGGTTTCAATACGCGTTTTGGCGGATCGGTCAAAAATTTTGATATCAGTCCGTATCTGAATCCCAAAGATGCCCGCAAGATGGACTTGTTCATCCAATACGGGATGGCGGCGGGCGGCCAGGCGATTCAGGACGCGGGCATCGAGTGCACCGAGGACAACGCCGAGCGTATCGGCGTGGCGATCGGGTCGGGCATTGGCGGTCTGCCAATGATCGAGCACAACCACAACGCGCTGAATAAAGGCGGCGCACGGCGTATTTCGCCGTTCTTTGTACCGGGCTCCATCATCAATATGATCTCGGGCAACATGGCGATCCAGCACGGCTTCAAGGGCCCCAACATTGCCATCACTACGGCATGTACCACCGGCACCCATAACATCGGCTACAGTGCGCGCACGATTGCCTACGGCGATGCCGACGTCATGGTATGTGGCGGCGCGGAGATGGCCACCACCCCGCTGGGGCTGGGCGGTTTCTCGGCTGCCCGTGCGCTCTCGACGCGCAACGACGACCCCGAGGCGGCAAGCCGCCCGTGGGACGCCGACCGCGATGGTTTTGTGCTGTCGGACGGCGCGGGGGTGCTGGTGCTTGAAGAGTTCGAGCACGCCAAGGCGCGCGGTGCGACCATCTATGCTGAGCTGTCTGGCTTTGGCATGAGCGACGATGCCTATCACATGACGTCGCCGCCCGAAGATGGCAGCGGGGCAGCCATGTCGATGAGCAACGCCATCAAGGATGCGCAGCTTGATCCTGACAAGGTGGATTATATCAATGCCCACGGCACCTCGACGGCGGCGGGCGACCTGGCAGAAAGCCGCGCCGTCGAAAGCGTTATGGGGCAGGCGGCGCAGCGCGTGGCAGTCAGCTCTACCAAGTCGATGATCGGTCACCTGCTGGGTGCTGCCGGAGCGGTCGAGGCGGTATTCAGCGTGCTGGCCATTCGTGACCAGGTGGCACCGCCGACGATCAACCTGGATAACCCTCAGGAAGGCTGTCGCCTTGATTATGTGCCGCACACCGCACGTGATATGCGCATCGATGTGGCCCTGTCGAACTCCTTCGGCTTCGGCGGTACCAACGGTTCGCTGCTGTTCAAAAAGGTGTAAGTCACGATGAGTCAGCCCTGGGTGCCGTTTGATGACCGTGGGCTGGCCTATGGTGACGGCGTTTTTGAAACGATCCTGCTGCGCCAAGGCCGGCCGATGCTCTGGGCGCACCACGTCAAGCGGCTTCTCGAAGGCTGCCGGCGGTTGGCGATTGATCCGCCCGACGAGTCTGCCCTCGCAGCGACCTGGCAGGCCCCCCCAGGCAGCGAGTGGGAAGTGCTCAAGATCATCGTCACCCGGGGTAGCGGCGGTCGCGGCTATGCGGTTCCCGAGGTGGCGGCACCACGGCTCATGAGCCGCCGCGTGCCGTTTCAGCCTGACCCGTCGGCATGGCGCCAGGGGGTCAGCGTGCGCATCTGTTCGCTGCGTCTGGCTCGGCAACCCTGTCTGGCGGGAATCAAGCATCTCAACCGTCTTGAAAACGTGCTGGCTCGCCAGGAATGGCAAACGCCTGAATACCGGGAAGGTCTGCTGGCCGATAGTCATGACATGGTCGTGGAAGCCACCAGCATGAACCTGTTTTGGCAGCAGGATGGGCGGATCATGACGCCGGCCTTGGATCAATGCGGTGTGGCGGGTACGCTGCGTGCTGGCTTGATTGAGTCGCAGCATGTGGTGCCTGCCCAACTGACACTGGGTGAGCTGGCGGCGGTGGACAGGCTTTGGTTGGCAAATTCCGTTCAGGGCGTATGGCCCATCAGTGAATTGTGGTCCTCCCAGGGTGCCAGTCTGCGCCGTTGGGAGCCGCCGCAACATGATCCCTTGCAAGCAGTGGCGCATCCGCTACTGGATTATCCTGCAGTCCCTTAACGCATTGAATATCGAGGTCTCATAGTGAAACGCATCTGGGCGGCCATGGCCGTGTTGGTGGTGCTTGGCGTGGCCGGTGTCGCCGGTGGCTATGCCGTTTGGCAACAAAAGCTCAGCGCCCCTTTGACGATTGAAGAACCGGTGCTTTACCAAGTGCCTTCGGGCGCCGGCTTCAGTCGTGTGGTCGGTGAGTTGGAAGCGCAGGGAGTGATTAGTGATGGCTGGGCGTTTCGGCTGCTGATCAAGCTTTCGCCGGAAGAGCTGCCGGATCTGCGCTCTGGAGAGTATCAGCTGTCCCCCGATATGAACGGCAGGGAACTGATGGCGCTGCTCGACAGCAATGATGTCGTCACCTACCCGCTGACGTTCCCTGAGGGGTGGACCTTCGCTCAGATGCGCGAGCTGCTGGCCGCCGCGCCGAAGCTTGAGCAGCGCACGGCGGACATGAGCGATGAAGAGGTCATGGCATTGCTGGGCCGTGAAGGGACGCACCCGGAAGGCTGGTTCTTCCCCGATACCTATCGCTATCACCTGGGCATGAGCGACGTTGATATCCTGGAGCAATCACTGAACCGGATGGAGCGGATGCTTGAAGAGGCCTGGGCGGAGCGGGCGGATGACCTGACCATCGACTCGCCTTACGAGGCGTTGATCATGGCCTCGCTGATCGAACGCGAAACCGGCGCGCCCGAGGAACGGCGCGAAATTGCCGGTGTGTTCAAGCGACGCATGGAGCGCGGTATGCGCCTGCAGACCGATCCGACGGTTATCTATGGCATGGCTGAGCGCTACGAAGGCCAGATCACCTATGCCGATTTGCGCGAGGCAACGGCCTATAATACCTATGTGATTGACGGGCTGCCGCCTACGCCGATTGCCATGCCGGGGCAGGCGTCACTGGAAGCCGCTGTGAACCCACTGCCGGGCGACACCCTGTATTTCGTCGCACGGGGAGACGGCTCGCACCAGTTTTCACGCACGCTGCGCGAGCACAACAATGCCGTGAACCGGTATATCCGCAATCGTGATTAACAACGTTAAAGACCCAGAGGCCATGATGACGAAGCGCGGTCGCTTTATCACGTTAGAAGGCGGTGAAGGCGTGGGTAAGTCCACCAACATGCAGTTCGTGGTGGCTTGGCTGGAAGCCCAGGGGATCGAGGTGGTCGCCACGCGGGAGCCGGGCGGCACGCCGCGGGCGGAAGCGATTCGCCAGCTGCTGCTCGACCCGGCGCCCGACGAATGGCTGCACACCGATGCCGAGCTGTTGCTGATGTTCGCCGCGCGAGCCCAGCACATCGCTGAAAAGATTCTTCCCGCGCTGGCCCGAGGGGCCTGGGTGGTGTGCGATCGCTTTACCGATGCCACTTACGCCTACCAGGGCGGAGGACGCGGGATCCCGGTGGAGCGGATCGAAGCCCTCGAAGCTTTCGTGCAAAAAGGCCTGACGCCTGACCTGACGCTGTTGCTGGATATGCCGCCGAGTGCCGCCAAGCAGCGCCTGGAGTCACGCCTGCGCGACCAGCATACAACGCGGGACCGCTTCGAGCAGGAGCAGACAGATTTTTTCCAGGCCGTGCGTGACGCCTATCTGGCCCGAGCGGAGCAGTCCCCCGAACGGTTTGCGCTGATCAACGCCGATCAATCGCTGGCGGCAGTACAGTCGGATATCCGCGACACCCTGGCCGGACGGGCAACGCTATGGCACTGAGCGGTGTGTTGCCCTGGCACCGGTCGACCTGGGTCCAGCTCTGCCGGCTTGCTGATACCGACCGAATGCCGCATGCCTTATTGTTCAGCGGTGAGCATGGCGTCGGTAAGCAGGCGCTGGCCGATGCGCTCGTTGCGCGGACCTTGTGCGCCGCCCCCGGTGATCAGGCCTGCGGTCAATGCCGCAGCTGTCAGCTGCTTGCCTCCGGCTATCATCCCGATTTGCTGCGCATTGCCCCCGAAGAAGGTAAGCGCCAGATACGCATTGATACCATCCGCGACGTCAATCGCTTCGTCTCGCAAACGGCGCAGCAGGGCGGCTATCGCGTTATCGTCATCTCGCCCGCTGAAGCCATGAACGTCGCCGCTTCCAATGCGCTGCTGAAAAGTCTTGAAGAGCCGGGTGACAGAACCTTGTTCGTGCTGCTGGCCGATGTGCCCTCGCGGGTGCTGCCGACCATTCGCTCGCGCTGTCAGCAGTGGCCGCTGCCCAGCGTGGCGCTGGACGATTGCCTCGGCTGGCTGACCGAGCAACTGGCAAGCGATGACGAAGCGCGTTTCTGGTGGCAGGTGTCGGGTGGACTACCGTTAAGCGCGGTGGAGTTGGCGGCGCCCGAGGCGCGTGCGCTCCGCCACCAGCTGCATGACTGTTTCGAGCAGCTGGTGCGTGGCGGCGAGCCGGTGGCCGAGGCGGCGCGCCTGGACCGCCAGGCGATCGATGCGATTTTATGGTACGGTATCGCCTGGCTGGAAGACCTTATCCGGCTGGGGCTGTCCGGCACCACGACCTCCCTGCGCAACCCCGATTTACTGCCGCTTTACCGTCAGGCGGTGAAAAACGCCCGGGTAAGGGACTGGTTCAAGCTGCTGGACTATGCCCGCGAGCAGCGTCGGCTGCTTGCCGTTGGTTCGAACCCCAATCCCCAGCTCGTGCTGGAAGCATGGTTAGTACGCTGGTCCGCGCTTCTCCGCTCCTAGATATTTCTGGTAATCCGATCGATTGACGAGGTGGTATGGCAACGCAAAAAGCGCTTTCGCTCACGGTGCCGGATGTACCCACGTTACTGTCCGCCTATATGCCGTTTCTCGACCGCGGTGGCATGTTCATTCCCACGCGCGGCCTCTACGAGCTAGGTCAAACGGTTTATTTACTGCTCACGCTACCCGGTGAAAGCGAACGCCTTTCACTGAGCGGCGCCGTGATCTGGGTGTCGCCCGACGGTGTCACCGGGCGCCGCATGCCCGGTATCGGCATCCATTTCAACGCGCAGGATTATATGGTGCGCGACCGCATTGAAACGCTGCTTGCGGGGCAGTTGGACAAAGCCGCCCCCTCTTTTACTCTTTAACGCCTATCCTGAGAGCGACATGTTTGTTGATTCCCATTGCCACCTCGATCGCTTATCCGACACCACCCACAATGGCAGCCTGGACGCTACGCTCAATGCGGCCCGCGCCGTCGGCGTCAACCAGTTTCTGGCCATCGCGGTGGCGCTTGGGGATATGCCCAAGCTTGCCGAAATTGCCCGGGCGCACGACGACGTGGTGATTTCGGCAGGCCAGCATCCGCTTCACGACGCTCCGGTGGAACCCAGCGTCGACGCTATTCAGGAAGCCGCCGACCAGTATGGGGCGGTGGCCATTGGCGAGACGGGGCTCGATTACCATTACGCCGACCGGGTACCGGTGGCGGTCCAGCACGAGCGCTTCAAGCGCCACCTAATGGCGGCCCGCGAGCTCGAGCTGCCCTTGGTCGTGCATACCCGGGATGCCAAGCAAGATACGCTTGAGTTGCTGCGCGAATACTGTGATCCGCGCGTCGGCGGGGTACTTCACTGCTTTACCGAAGATATCGAAATGGCGCGTGAAGCCGTGCGACTGGGCTTCTATATTTCATTGTCGGGTATCGTCACCTTCAACAGTGCCGAGTCGCTGCGCGAACTGGCACGCCAACTGCCCCTCGATCGGCTGTTGATCGAAACCGACAGCCCTTACTTGGCGCCGGTGCCGCATCGTGGTAAACCCAATGAACCCGCCTGGGTGGTCGAGGTCGCTGAATGCATCGCCCAGGCGCGGGATATCAGCGTGGATGAGGTCGCCATGCAGACCACCGCCAATTTCTATCAGCTGTTCCGCGGCGCACTACCTGAGGCCCCTGACGCGGTCAAGCAGGCGCTGGCGGATGCCGGGCTGGTGACAAGCTAGGCGAGGGCGAGGTAACACCATGAACATAGATCGCTTGCTGGACTATCGGCAGGGTGCCTCCAGTATCCCGCCGCTTGACGACTGGCAGCCTGCGCTGTCCGGCGATATGGACCTGCGCATCGATGCCCAGGGTGGCTGGTGGCACGAAGGGCAGCCGTTTGCCCGCGCAAGCGTCGCCCGATTGCTGTCATCGCTTCTGCGCCGCGATGCCGACGGCTACTGCCTGGTGACGCCCGTGGAGCGTTGGCGCATCCAAGTGGATGATCGGCCCCTGGTCGCCGTGGAAGCCGATTTTCACGACGACGCCTGGTGGCTGACCACCCAGTTCGATGACGTGGTGCGGCTCGATGCCGACCATCCGCTAAGCGTAAGCGAGACACCCCAGGGCGATTGGGTGCCTGAAATTGCCGTGCGTTTCGGGCTGGCGGCCCGGTTGCATCGCCACGTCTACTACCAGCTTGCCGACGCGGCGTCGCCCCGCGACGCCGAGGGCGGGCGACAGGCGCTGAGTGTTTACAGCGCGGGCCACTGGTTCCCCCTTGGCTATCTCGACGCGGACGAACTGGATGGGTCGACGCCCAGTGAGGCGCCGTGAAGCTCACCGCTGAACAGCAGGCCGTGATTCACCACGCCCAGGGTCACGCCCGCGTGGCGGCGGTTGCCGGCGCCGGTAAAACCACGACCATGGCGGCCCGCGTCCTGCATCTGCTCGCCAGCAATGTGTCTCCCAAGCGCATCTTGGTGTTGATGTTCAACCGCTCCGCCAAGGATGATTTCCAGCGCCGTTTGGCGAGCATGGCACCGACGGGCCAGGCGCTGCCCGACGTGCGCACCTTTCATTCCCTGGGGCACCGGCTGACGCAAAGCCTGTGTCGCTGGGGGGTTCTGGAGAGCCGGCGGCTGCTGTCGGCGGAGTGGCAGTTGGAGCGTCTGCTGCGCCAGGCCAGCCTCAACGTGCTCAGCGATGCCGTCGAACGGCGTGATGCCGCGCTGGAGGGCGACCGGCTGGAGGCGCTGGCCCACTTCTGTGGTCTGGTCAAAGCTGAGATGCTTGCCCCCGAGTCGCTTTACCAGCGCCTCAATTACGACCCCGACACCGACTATTTTCCCGCTGCTTTCCACGAAGCCGAGCGCCTCCTGCGATATGAAGGCGTAATGACCTACGCCGACCTGCTCTATCGGCCGTTGCTGGCCCTGGAAGCCGACAGCGACTTGCGTCGCCGCGTGGAAGGCTTCCTGGATCATGTGATTATCGACGAGTATCAGGACATCAATGCGGCCCAGCAGCGTTTGTTGGCGGTGTTGGCCGGTCGCCGAGCCTCGGTCATGGCAGTCGGCGATGCCAACCAATGCATCTACGAGTGGCGCGGTGCAAGGCCGGACACCATGCTGGAGAACTTTACCGCCACCTTCGGTGAGGCCACCAATTATCCGCTCTCGACCACCTTTCGTCATGGCCACGCCCTGGCGCTGGCGGCCAACCATGCCATCGCTGCCAACCAACGCCGGCCCGACCAGCTGTGTCTGGCGGCGGCGGAAAACCCGGATACGCGCCTGACGGTGGGGCAGGGTGGCCGGCATCTGCTGGACGCGATCATCGACTGGCAGGCCCAGGGCCGTGCGTTAAGCGACGTCAGTCTGTTGGTGCGCAGCTGGGCGCTGTCGGTGCCGTTCCAGCTGGCGCTGTTGCAGGCTGGCATTCCGTTTCGGCTGGCGCGGGAAGACCGCTTTGTCTTCCGTCTGCCGCTGGTGCAGGCATTGGCGGGCTATCTAAAGCTTTCCCGCCGCCCGGCATTGCTGCAAGACCCCGAGCAGTTGACCCTGTTGCTTGCCCAGCCCACGCCTTTCGTAGCCCGCGAGCGCCTGCAGCGGTTGGCCCAGCAGCTCGCCAGCCACCAAGCGTGGCCGGAAAATCACGACCCGGTGATCAGCGATTTAAAACCCATCCAGCGCCGTACGCTGAAAAAACGCTGGACCTTGCTGTGTGAACTTCCTCAGCTGAGCGCATGGCCACCCGCCAAGCTGCTGCAGCACGTGGTCGACACCATCGAGGCCGAGAAAACCCTGAAGCGCGCCGCCGCGCGGCGTGATAAAGGCGAAGAGGATGTACGCCTGCTGGATGTGTTGATCGAGCAGGCGCAAAGCGTCGAAGACCCGGATGCGTTTATCGAGCTGCTCGAGCGTCCCGTGGAAAACCAGGCGGCGGGGGTGTTGATCAGCACCGTCCACGGGGCAAAAGGCCTGGAGTGGCCGTTTGTCGCCGTTGCAGGGGTCAACGAGGAAGATTTCCCTTATTACAGCCGCGATAACCCGCTCACTGACGATCGCCTCGAAGAGGAGCGGCGGCTGTTCTACGTGGCCATCACCCGCTCGAAAGAGCAACTGCTGGTGCTGCACGACGGCGGCTCGCATCGGCCCAGCCGCTTCATTGCCGAAAGCGCCTGGCAGGACAGCATGCAGGTGGCCGCGTCCCTGGCCCATGCCGCTCCATCAGCCACCAAGGTGACGGTAACCGCGCCGGCGCTGGTGCAACGCTACCTGACCCAGCTGGGGCGTGACGATATCGTGCTGTCGGCCCCTGAAATTCAAGAACCCAGGGCGACATATGCCGCGAGTGCCTACTATCCTGGCCAGCGGCTGCATCATGCGGTGTTCGGTGAGGGCGAGGTGGCGACGGTGGAAGGCAACCCCAGTGATCCGGTCATCGACGTGCGCTTTGACCAGGCGGGCCGCCGACGGCTGATTGCCAGCCGTGCCCCCATCGAACGATTGGCCTGAGCAAAACACAATACCCCCGCGCCAGGAGGCTGACGCGGGGGTATTGGACTGCAGACAGCGTTGCCTGACGTCGGGCGCTACATGTTCGGGTAGTTGGGCCCGCCGCCGCCTTCCGGTGCTACCCAGGTGATGTTTTGGGCAGGGTCTTTGATGTCACAGGTTTTGCAGTGTATGCAGTTCTGAAAGTTGATCTGGAAACGCGGCTCGCCCTGTTCGTCTTCAACAACTTCGTAAACGCCTACCGGGCAATAGCGCTGGGCGGGCTCTGCGTATTTGGGCAGATTGTCACGAATTGGCAGCTCAGGGTCGTCCAGCCGTAAATGGCACGGCTGATTCTCTTCGTGGTTGGTATTGGACAAGAATACCGAAGAGGGCTTATCAAACGATAGCTTGCCGTCGGGCTTGGGGTAGTCGATTTTTTCAAACTCGGCGGCGGGCTTGAGCGCTCCATGATCGGTCGTCGTATCGTGTACGTTGGGTAACTTGCCACCCAATAGCTGGTTGGCAAAATTATACGCGCCGCCGCCCACGGTGCCGTATTTATGAATTGCCGGGCCGAAGCTGGCAGTTTCTTTCAGCTCTTGATAAGCCCAGCTGGCTTCCCACTTGTCGGTGAAGCTTGTCAGTTCCTGGGCACCTTCGTCGCCGCCTTTAATGGCCTCGAAGACGCTTTCTGCAGCCACCATGCCGGATTTCATAGCCGTGTGCAGGCCTTTGATCTTGGCGAAGTTGAGCGTGCCGGCGTCGCAGCCAATCAGGAGGCCACCCGGGAAGGTCATTTTCGGCAGGGAATTAAAGCCGCCTTTAGTGATTGCCCGCGCACCGTAGGCCACGCGTTTGCCGCCTTCGAGATACTGACTGAGCACCGGGTGATGCTTCATGCGCTGGAATTCGTCGAACGGCGAAAGCCATGGGTTTTGGTAGCCAAGGTCCATGATAAGACCGACCACCACTTGCTGGTTTTCGGCGTGGTAAAGGAACCAGCCGCCGTGGGTGTTTTTGTCCAGCGGCCAGCCCGACCCGTGCAGCACCACGCCGGGTTCGTGTTTGTCGGCGGGCACATCCCACAGCTCTTTCAAGCCGATGCCGTAGTGTTGCGGGTCGCGACCGGCGTCGAGCGAGAATTCCTCGATCAGACGCTTGCCAATGTGGCCGCGAGACCCTTCGGCAAACAGGGTGTATTTGGCGCGCAGTTCCATCCCCGGCATATGGCCGTCTTTTGGTGAACCGTCGGCGGCAACGCCCATGTCGCCGATCAGGATGCCGCGCACTGTGCCGTCTTCAACGATAGCTTCCTGGGCGGCAAAGCCGGGAAATATCTCGACCCCTAGCGCTTCCGCCTGTTCGGCCAGCCAGCGGCACAGGTTGCCCGCGCTGATCACGTAGCGGGTCAGGTCGCCGCCGGTGTTGTGCATGCTCTTGGGCACCAGGGCGTTGGGCAGCTTCTGCGCCTTGTCGGCATCTTTCAACAGATAGACATCGTCGCGGATCGCGGGGGTGTTGAGCGGTGCGCCGCGTTCCTGCCAGTCGGGGAATAGCTCGTTGAGTGCGCGGGGCTCGAAGACCGCGCCGGAGAGAATATGCGCGCCGACTTCCGAGCCTTTTTCAACCACGCAGACGGTCAGTTCGTGTTCCGCCTCATTGGCCTGCTGCATCAAACGGCAGGCCGAGGCCAGCCCCGAAGGGCCTGCGCCGACGATGACCACGTCAAAGTCCATCACATCGCGTTCAACGTTATCCACCTGGTTGTCTCCTTATTCTCATAAGTGCTGTGCCTTATAAAAACACGGCCTTAATTTTAAACGGTCGTTTGCTTCTGGTTATTCCTCATAATAGGCATAATACCTGTGTCAGGTCACGTCTACGATGCCAAATGGCAATTTCGTCCGCTGCCATGGGGCAAGGCGCTGCTAACTGCGCCCAGACATTCGACCAAGGCCGCACGCAACCGCTATTGTTGCAGGCAGGTCGGCTGTGGCAAATTAAAAAGGTTTTTCATTTGCACGCCTATCAAACGCTTGAATGAATTTTAGCGGCCCGCCTTCTGGGAGGCCGCAACGTGATACCAACCACTTATTCAGGGTGCCTGCCAGAATGGGTGCCCATCCCGGGTTAACGGCTTCATCACTACTAGCCAAGCGAGGAACCTATGAAAGTACTTGTCGCGGTCAAACGCGTCATCGACTACAACGTCAAAATTCGTGTCAAAGCGGATCATTCGGATGTCGATCTCACCAACGTCAAAATGGCCATGAACCCGTTCTGCGAAATTGCCGTGGAAGAAGCGGTTCGCCTGAAAGAAAAGGGCGTGGCGACGGAAATTGTGGCGGTCACCGTAGGCCCCAAGGCTGCCCAGGAGCAGCTGCGTACTGCGCTGGCGCTGGGTGCCGATCGTGCTATTCATATTGAAACCGACGAGCGGGCCGAATCGCTGGCCGTGGCCAAGTTGCTGGCTAAGGTAGTCGATGAAGAGCAGCCGGGCATGGTCATCCTTGGTAAGCAGGCCATCGACACCGACAACAACCAGACCGGTCAGATGCTCGCCGCGTTGACCAATCTGCCGCAGGGTACGTTTGCGTCTGAGGTCGCGGTAGACGGCGACAAGGTCCATGTGACCCGGGAAATCGACGGCGGCCTGCAAACCGTTGCGTTGACGCTGCCGGCGATTGTCACCACCGACCTACGCCTCAACGAGCCGCGCTACGCCAAGCTGCCGGATATCATGAAGGCCAAGAAGAAGCCGATGGACGTCAAGACCCCCGCCGATTACGGCGTCGAGGTCGCCTCCAAGGTCAGTCTGCTCAAAGTAGAGTCGCCCGCCGAGCGCAAGGGCGGTGTCAAGGTCGCCTCGGTAGACGAGCTGATCGACAAACTGAAAAACGAAGCCAAAGTTCTTTAAGGTCGGTTCTTTAAAACCAGTACTTTGAGATAAGCGCTTTGAAAGGAGCTGATTTTATGAGCATTTTGGTACTTGCTGATTTACACGAAGGCCAATTGGCCGGCGCCACGGCCCATGTGGTGGCCGCCGCTAAAGCGATTGGTGGCGACATCGATGTGCTGGTTGCCGGGGAAGGCGTTCAAGCCGCGGCCGAGGCTGCCGCCAAGCTTGACGGCGTGACGAAGGTGCGCGTGGCGGACAACGCTGTGTACGCCCACCAACTTGCCGAGCCGCTGAGCGCGCTGCTGGTCGAACTGGCCGATGATTACACGCACGTGCTGGCCAGTGCCTCTACCACCGGCAAGAACGTGCTGCCGCGCCTGGCGGCCCTGAAGGACGTCAGCCAGCTTTCCGACGTGCTGGCCGTGGATAGCGCCGATACCTTCAAGCGCCCGATCTATGCCGGTAACGCCATTGCCACGGTGAAAAGCGACGATACGCTGAAGGTGATCACCGTGCGTACCACCGGCTTCGATGCGGTCAGCGAAGGTGGGAGCGCACCCGTTGAAGCCGTCGACGTGGTGGTTGAAAACAGCCAGTCCAGCTTCGTCAAAGAAGAGCTGGCCCAGTCGGATCGCCCGGAACTGGGCGGTGCCAAGGTGGTGATTTCCGGCGGCCGTGGCATGGGCAACGGCGAGAACTTCAAGCTGCTCGACGGCATCGCCGACAAGCTGGGTGCTGCCATCGGTGCTTCCCGCGCCGCGGTAGACGCAGGCTTCGTGCCCAACGATATGCAGGTCGGCCAGACCGGCAAGATCGTGGCGCCTGAGCTGTATATCGCCGTGGGTATTTCAGGGGCCATTCAGCACCTGGCCGGCATGAAGGACTCCAAGGTGATCGTTGCCATCAACAAGGATGACGAAGCACCGATCTTCCAGGTCGCCGACTACGGGTTGGTGGGCGATCTGTTCGAGATCCTGCCGGAGCTCGAGAGCAAGTTGTAAACGACTGAAATGGTAGCGTTTAAAAGCCGGCTTCTGACGAAGTCGGCTTTTTTTATGCGAGCGGGATTAGGTAAACTGTCAGTAGTTGACTAAAATGCTGGGGTAAAATTGAAATCAACCCCCTCGGTGGTTGAAAAAGCGAAGAGGTGACCACACCTAGTTAATTGAAACCGAGAATTGCTGAACGCAACGAAAGCCACTCAAGGAGATGATCAATATGGCACATACACTTCCAGAATTACCCTACGCGTACGATGCGCTTGAGCCGCACATCGATGCGATGACCATGGAAATTCACCACTCTCGTCACCACAACACCTACGTCACCAACCTCAATGCCGCGCTGGAAGGCACAGGTCTTGAAGACGTACCGGTTGAAGAGTTGATCTCCAATCTGGACCGTGTTCCGGAAGACAAGCGCCAGCCTGTCATCAACAACGGTGGCGGCCATGCCAACCACTCCATGTTCTGGCAAATGATGTCGCCCAACGGCGGCGGTCAGCCACAGGGTGGCGTTGCCAAGGCGATTGACGCTGAACTGGGCGGTTTCGAAGCCTTTCAGGATGCCTTCAAGAAAGCCGCGCTGGGTCGCTTCGGTAGCGGCTGGGCCTGGCTCTCCGTGACGCCGGAAAAGAAACTGGTCGTCGAGAACACGCTGAACCAAGATAGCCCGCTGATGCACGGCAACACGCCGGTGCTGGGCCTGGATGTCTGGGAGCATGCGTACTACCTCAAGTACCAGAACAAGCGTCCTGACTACGTGTCCGCGTTCTTTAACGTCGTCAACTGGGAAGACGTTGAGCGTCGTTACCAGGCGGCCATCGCCTAACGTCCTGACGCGCCAGGCATGACGCCGATTCATGGTGTCTGTTAGCCAAAACCGCCCACTTTCGAGTGGGCGGTTTTTTTATGCTTAGTGCCCCTGTGCTGAATAGAACTGGGTGTTAGCTGTCAATATCCTGTGGATGAAAAATACCACATATGCTTGAATTGATTTTCTATTGGGCTATATATAGTATGCGTTGTATCTTCTAGAGAGGGCGGGCACAAGATGTGCCCTACCCGAAAAATGCCGCTATGAAAAGGGGATTAGCCATGGAAATTCAGATTTATAGCAAGCCGGCCTGTGTGCAATGCACCGCTACCTACCGCGCGCTGGACAAGCAGGGGATTGAATACACCGTGATCGATATCACGGCTGAATCGGGCGCTCAGGAAGAGGTCGAGGCGCTGGGTTACCGTCAGCTACCTGTGGTCGTCGCCGGTGAGGATCACTGGTCGGGCTTCCGTCCAGATCGCATTCAAGCCCTGGCGTAAACTACTCATGCTGACGAATGGACGCTCACCCTCCATGGTCGGCAATCTGGTGTACTTTTCCACCAAGTCAGGCAATACCCACCGGTTTATTGAAAAAGTAGGCTTGGCCGCCCAGCGGTTGCCGCTCAATCGCGACGAGCCCTTACTGCAAGTTGACCGCCCCTACATCTTGGTTACCCCCACCTACGGGGGTGGTCAGTCTAAAGGGGCCGTGCCAGGCCAGGTGATCCGGTTTCTTAATGACGAGCACAATCGCCACCTGATACGCGGGGTGATTGCAGCGGGTAACACCAATTTTGGCGATGCGTTCGGTTTGGCGGGCCGCATTATTGCGGAAAAGTGCCACGTGCCGTTGCTTTATCGATTCGAACTGTTTGGCACCGACGAAGATGTCGCCAAGGTTCGCGAAGGAGTAGAAGAGTTTTGGAAACGACAACCTTAGCCTCGAAAGACGTAGCTGAAACGAAACGGCCTGCGGCGACAAGCGATGGGCGCACCATGGATTACCATGCGCTGAACGCCATGCTGAACCTTTACGGTGCCAACGGTGAGCTGCAGCTGGATAAAGACCGCGAAGCCGCGCGTCAGTACTTCCTGCAGCACGTTAACCAGAACACGGTGTTTTTCCACTCGCTCGAAGAGAAGCTCGATTATCTGGTCGAAGAGCAGTACTACGAAGCGGAGACACTCGAGCAGTATGATTTTTCCTTCGTAAAGGCACTGTTCGAGCAGGCGTATGCATACAAATTCCGGTTCCCGAGTTTTCTGGGTGCCTTCAAGTACTACACCAGCTACACGCTGAAGACGTTCGATGGCAAGCGTTACCTGGAGCGCTACGAAGACCGCGTCTGCATGGTCGCGCTTTCGTTGGCACGGGGTAACGAGACGCTTGCCAAGTCGCTGGTCGATGAAATAATCAGCGGTCGTTTCCAGCCGGCAACCCCGACCTTTCTGAATTGTGGCAAACAGCAGCGCGGCGAGCTGGTTTCCTGCTTCCTGCTGCGCATCGAAGACAACATGGAGTCCATTGGCCGCTCCATCAACTCGGCGCTCCAGCTTTCCAAGCGTGGCGGCGGTGTTGCCTTCCTGCTCAGCAATATTC
This sequence comes from Pseudomonadota bacterium, assembly GCA_051750125.1. Lineage (GTDB taxonomy): Bacteria > Pseudomonadota > Gammaproteobacteria > Pseudomonadales > Halomonadaceae > Vreelandella. Next base: position 66,147 of record JBNJJK010000005.1, on the reverse strand, counting down.
GCGAGTCGGGTGCCCCGATCAAGCGTATCGAGAACCAATCGTCGGGCATTATCCCGATCATGAAGCTGCTCGAAGATGCGTTTTCCTACGCCAATCAGCTGGGCGCGCGTCAGGGGGCCGGCGCCGTTTACCTGAATGCCCACCATCCGGATATCCTGCGCTTCCTGGATACCAAGCGTGAAAACGCCGACGAGAAAATCCGTATCAAGACGCTCTCGCTCGGGGTGACGATTCCCGATATCACCTTTGAGCTGGCCAAGCGCAACGAAGACATGTACCTGTTCTCGCCCTATGACGTCGAGCGGGTGTATGGTGTGCCGTTCGGTGATATCAGCGTGACCGAGAAGTACCACGAAATGGTGGCGGATGCGCGTATTCGCAAGCAGAAGATCAACGCGCGCGCCTTCTTCCAGACCCTGGCCGAACTGCAGTTCGAGTCCGGTTATCCCTACATCATGTTTGAAGATACGGTGAACCGCGCCAATCCCATCGCTGGGCGTATCAACATGAGCAATCTGTGCTCCGAGATTCTCCAGGTGAACACGCCGACGGATTACGACGAAGATCTCGGCTACCGGCATATCGGCCAGGATATCTCCTGCAACCTGGGGTCGATGAACATCGCCAAGGTGATGGACTCGGGCGATATCGGCACCAGCGTCGAGGTGGCCATTCGCGGTCTGACGGCCGTGTCGGAAATGAGCAACCTGAGCAGCGTGCCGTCGATTGCCGAGGGCAATGCCAAGTCCCGGGCGATTGGCCTTGGTCAGATGAACCTGCATGGTTTCCTGGCGCGCGAGCATATCTATTACGGCTCCGACGAAGGCCTGGACTTTACCAACCTGTACTTCTACTGCGTGGCCTTCCACGCGCTGCGTGCCTCCAATCGCCTGGCGATCGAGCAGGGCGATACCTTTGCGGGCTTTGCTGACTCTACGTACGCCTCCGGTGCCTTCTTCGATCAGTACACCGATCAGGCCTGGGAGCCGCGGACCGAAAAAGTCCGCCAGCTGTTTGAGCGTAGCGGGATTGCCTTGCCTACTCAGCAGGACTGGCAGGCGCTCAAAGAAAGCGTCATGGCACACGGGTTGTATAACCGAAACCTTCAGGCCGTGCCGCCAACGGGCTCTATTTCCTATATCAACCATTCAACGTCGAGCATTCACCCGGTCGCGGCCAAAATCGAGATTCGCAAGGAAGGCAAGCTGGGGCGGGTTTACTATCCGGCGCCGTTCCTCAATGAAGCCAATTTCGATTACTTCCAGGACGCCTACGAAATCGGCCCTGAAAAAATCATCGACACCTACGCCGAAGCCTCCAAGCACGTTGACCAGGGGCTTTCGCTGACACTGTTCTTCCCGGATACCGCGACGACGCGGGATATCAACAAGGCGCAGATTTACGCCTGGCGCAAGGGCATCAAGACCCTCTATTACATCCGCCTGCGCCAGAGCGCGCTGGAAGGCACCGAGGTGGAAGGCTGCGTTTCCTGCACGCTGTAAGCGTATAACGACTTTGAAGAGAGTGATGATATGACCAGCATGCAACGTTTATCGCGGGTGGACGCGATTAACTGGAACCGCCTTCAGGACGATAAAGATCTTGAAGTGTGGAACCGCCTGACCAGCAACTTCTGGCTGCCGGAAAAAGTCCCGCTGTCGAATGATATCCAGTCGTGGAACACGCTGACCGACAAGGAAAAGCAGCTGACCATCCGCGTGTTCACGGGGCTTACGCTGCTGGATACCATCCAGAGCAGCGTCGGCGCCCCGGTGCTGATGGAAGACGCGCGTACGCCCCACGAAGAGGCGGTCTACACCAATATCGCCTTTATGGAGTCGGTCCACGCGCGCTCGTATAGCTCGATTTTCTCGACGCTGTGCACCACCCGCGATGTGGATGATGCCTTTCGCTGGAGTGAAGAAAACCCGACGCTGCAGGCCAAATCCGAGCTGATCCTGGGGCGCTACCGGTCCGACGATCCGTTGATGCGCAAGGTGGCCAGCGTCTTCCTGGAGTCGTTCCTGTTCTACTCCGGCTTCTACCTGCCGATGTACTGGTCCAGTCACGCAAAACTGACCAACACGGCGGACCTGATCCGCCTGATCATCCGCGACGAAGCGGTGCACGGCTACTATATCGGCTACAAGTTCCAGCAGGACCTGGCCGAGGCATCGCCGGAGCGTCAGCAGGAAGTCAAAGACTACGCCTACGAGCTGCTGCTCGAGCTTTACGACAACGAAGTCCGCTACACCGAGTCGCTGTACGACGAAGTGGGGCTGACCGAGGACGTCAAAAAATTCCTTCACTACAACGCCAACAAGGCGCTCATGAACCTCGGCTTCGAGCCGCTTTTCCCCAGCAGCGAAACGGATGTCGACCCGACGATCATGGCAGCGCTATCGCCGAACGCCGATGAGAACCATGACTTCTTCTCCGGCTCGGGGTCTTCCTATGTGATTGGTAAGGCAGTCGCCACCGAAGACGACGATTGGGCGTTTTAATATCGTCATGAGCTATGGTGGATAGAAAGACGTACGCATACAACGGAGAAGTCATGCCAGGCAATGCAGCTAACGTAATGGAAATCGCGGCGGCCATAGTGAGCGATTCTGCCGGTAGGTTACTGCTGGTGCGTAAGCACAATACGTCTATTTATATGCAACCAGGCGGCAAGATCGATGCGGGGGAGAGCGCACTAGAGGCGCTATGCCGTGAGCTGTACGAGGAGTTGGGCTTGAGTGTGAATAGCGATCAACTGTCTCCATTGGGCATACGCACCGCTCAAGCTGCCAATGAGCCGGGAATGACGGTGCAGGCCCATCTGTTCAGTATTGTGATTGACGAATCGGTTGAGGCGGCGGCTGAAATCGCCGAAGCGAGATGGGTAACCCGTGAAGAGGCTGACCAGTTGCCGCTAGCGCCGCTGACGAAAGAGTACATAGGGATAAATTAGCAGCGTCTGTTGGGTACCCTGGCGTTAGCTAGTATCCAGCATTGGTAATGGTGAAGACGGGAGCCCTTGCGGCTCCCGTCTTGTTTGGCAGCCGGCTAAAATTATTTGAACGCTAATGATAAATATTGTCATTTATTTTGTTGATGGTAGGCTATGCGCATCCAGAATAAACGCAAATCGTTCTTATATTTGATAAGTCCTATATAGAGGCAGGTAGCTGCCCGTAATCAGTGACGGAGAGTCGATGTGCTGAACAAGCCTTTCTTTGCCCTGCGGGGATGCTGGCTGGCGTGTCTGCTGGCCAGCGGTTCGCTCATGGCAAGTGATGAGACACGCGAACAAGCCGGCCAGGGGGTCGATGCCCAGCGGCTTCAAGCAGAACTTCAGCAGCAGATAGATAGCGCCGACGAGGAAACACGAGCGGCCTTGGAAGAACTGCGCGAACGCGAGCGCGAGACGCGTCAGCTCGAGGCGCAGAACGCCTCGTTAACCGGCCGGCTGGCTGAAGAAGCCGAGCGTCAGGTCCGCCTGACCGCAGCGCTGGATACCCTGGCCGATACGCGCGCGGCGCTGCCCGACATCGAGCAGAACATGCAGACCCAGCTGACCCGATGGATCGAGCGCGACCTGCCGTTTCTGAAAGACCAGCGGCTCGCTCGGGTGGAAACGCTGCAGAATGAACAGGGCGCCGAACCTGCCGAGCGCATTGAAGGCATGCTCGATATCTGGCGCACTGAGCTGGACTACGGCCGTGAAATGGATACCTGGAGTGGCCGTTTGCAGTTAGCGGATGACCAACAGCTGGAAGTCGATTTCCTGCGCCTTGGCCGCATTGGCTTTTACTACCTGACGCCAGACGGACGCGAGGGTGGCGTGTGGAATGCCCAGGACCGTGAATGGCAGCCGCTCAGCGGCGAGCATGTTCAGGAAGTACGCAACGGGTTGCGCATGGCCGACGATCAGCGCGCGCCGGATCTGTTGACGCTGCCGTTGTCGATTACTGTCTCTACCGACCAGGGAGGCCAGCCATGAGTCGCCGTGTCACTATCGGTCATCGCCGCGTGGCGGCCGCCTTGCTGTTGGGACTGATGACGATGAGCCCGCTGGCAAGCGCTCAGTCGGAAGACGCCACCTCGCTTCGCGAGGCTCGCGAGGCCGCTGAAGTACGCGATCAACAGCGACTGATTGAGCTGTTGGACGATCAGGCTGCGCTCGAAGACGCGCTAGAGGAGGTGCGTGAACGCCAGCAAGCCGCTCAGGAACGCAACGAGGCACTGCAGGCACAGGAAGCTGCTCAGTCGGTTGAAGCTGAGCAACTCGCGGCGCGTCAGTCCGAGCAGGGTGAGGCGCTTAGCAATCTGCTGGAAGCCCTCAATCAGCACAGCAGCGAAGTGCGAAACGCGCTGGGCGACGACAGCTGGCTGACCTTGAATGAAGAGGCGATGCCGGCCCGGCTCAGCGATGTCGACGTGCTGGAGCGCGAGGTACTGGAAGACGTGGTCGACAGCCTGGCGACGCTCACGCGCAACACCGCCAATGCCCAGCGCATGGAGCGCCCGGTGGCGGACGCCAATGGCGAGGTTACGCCCCAGTCCATCGTGCGACTGGGTGACTTTGCTGCCTTCACCGAGTCTGACCTGCTACGCCAGGACGATGAAGGGCGGTTGGCGGTCCTGCCGCGCACGCCTGACGAGGTGGCCGGTTATCTGGCGGATTATCACCAGGGCGAAGGTCGTGTGCTGGCCATCGACCCCACCCAGGGCAGCGTCATTGACGCGCTGGCCCAGCGGCCGACCCTGATGGAGCGTTTCCACCAGGGCGGATATGTGGGCTATGTGGTGGTTGCCCTGGGGGGCATCGGGTTGCTGGTGGCCTTGCTGCAATACCTGTATCTGTTGGTCACCAGCCAGCGGGTGAATCGCCAGCTCAAACACCCCGATGAGCTTCAGGCGAACAACCCCCTCGGGCGCGTGCTGTTGCGCTTTGAAGGGATGGACAAGCACCAGACCCCGGAGGCCCTGGAAGCTAGGCTGGACGAAGCGGTGCTTGCCGAGCTGCCGCGACTCGAGCGCGGCCAGCCGATTGTCAAGCTGCTCGCCGCCATCGCGCCGTTGCTGGGCCTGCTCGGGACGGTGACCGGCATGATTGTCACCTTCCAGGCGATTACCGTCTTCGGCACTGGCGACCCGCAATTCATGGCGGGGGGGATCAGCCAGGCGCTGGTGACGACCGTATTGGGTCTGATTACCGCCGTGCCGTTGCTGTTTGCCCAGACGGCGCTGTCGAGTCGTAGCCGTTATCTGACCCATGTCATTGAAGGGCAGGCAAGCGCGACGCTGGCGGATCATCTGGAAGCTCAGCAGCCCGCTTATCACGCCCCGGTGAATTGATATGGTCACCGTTCCCCTTTGGCTCGAGCCGGTCGAGCGACTGATGAACGCCGGCGGCGTGGTGCTAGTGGTGCTGGCCGTCGTGGCACTGCTGGTATTTGGCATGGCCATCGAGCGTTTCTGGTTCTACCGCATGACCTGGCGGCGGGCGCGTCGCCAGCTGGTCAACCGCTGGGCCAGGCGAGACGACCATCAAAGCTGGAGCGCCCGCACGCTGCGCAACGTGTGGACGGACGACCTGGTCGTCCGTCTGCGCCGCCCGCTGCCCTGGTTAAAGCTATTGGTGGCGCTGTGCCCGCTATTCGGTCTGCTGGGGACCGTCACCGGCATGATCGGCGTTTTCGATAGCCTGTCGCTGAGCGACACCCACCAGGCCCGGGCCATGGCTGATGGCGTGGCGCGGGCAACGCTACCGACGTTGACCGGTATGGCGATCGCCGTGGTAGGGCTTTTGTTCATCAGTCGTTTGGAACACATTATTCGCCGCGAAGACCAGCGTTTGCACGACCGCATGGCGCGGGCAGTGGAGGAAAACGATGCGTAGACGACGTTCCATGGAAAGCGCTTCAGAAAACAGCGAAGTGAACCTGACGCCCATGCTGGACGTGGTGTTCATCATGCTGATTTTCTTTATCGTCACCACCAGCTTTATCAAAGAAAGCGGTATTGAAGTCAATCGGCCCGAGTCGAGTGACGCAAGCCCCAGGCCTGATGCCCAGGTGCTGGTTGCCGTTTCGCCTGAAGGCGCGGTATGGGTGGATGGTCGTGCCATTGACGCGCACCGGGTGGGCGAAGAGGTGGCGGGAATGCTCAGCGAGGATGGCTCTGTGGTCATCCAGGCTGATCGGGAATCCACCACGGGGCTTTTGATCGAGGTAATGGATCGCCTCCAGCAGGCCGGGGTAGACCAGGTGGCGGTGGCGGCTAACCGGAGCAATCAATGATTCGCCAAGCACTATCCTTGATCGGTGGTGGGCTATTGGCGATCGGGCTTTTCTGGTTATTGGCGCTGCTGGTGGCACCCCCCGATGACCAGGTGGAGCCGCCGGAAAAAACGGTCTCGATGAACATGGTCGAAGCGCCCGAGGAAGCCCCTCAAGAGGAAACGCCACCGCCGGAAACCAATCAGGCGGCAACGCCAGCGCCGTCGGCCCCCATGCCGACGCCGGAGCCCCCGCCGGTGGCCGACAGTACGATTGCGATGCCGGAGGTCGATCTGCCGGAGCCGCCTGAGGAGCCGGTGGAAATGGACACCGAGCTGCCTGAATTGACCGAGGCGCAACCCGAACCGGAGCCCGAGCCTGAGCCTGAACCACAGCCAGAACCTGAACCAGCGCCCGAGCCAGAACCCGAACCCACCGAGACGGCGGAAGCAGACAGCGAAGCCGACCCTTCGGACGCCGAGCGCGAGGCAGCGCCCGAAGCCCAGCAGGCCGAGTCTAATGAGCCCGTCAATGTCGGCGAAGCCGCGCCCACCAGTCGGGTCAATCCGAGTTACCCCGCCCGCGCCCAGCGGCGCGGCATGGAGGGCTATGTTGAAGTGGCGTTTACCATCCGTCGCGATGGCAGTGTCGATGGGTCTTCGATTCGTATTACCGACGCCCAGCCGCGACGGGTATTCGACGATGCCGCCCGCGAGGCGATAGGCCAGTGGCAGTTTGAGCCTAGTGAACGATTACGCAATGCGACCCAGCGCATCGAATTTCAGCTGCGCTAACGTTTTGATTGAGGTGAGAGTATGCGTCGATGGTGGTGCATCTGTTTATTTAGCCTATGGCCTGTGCTCGCCCAAGCCGCTCCCGCGTTGCCTGGCGACGTCATTGACGACCTGAATCGCCTGCAGACCGAGTTGCGTGATCAGCAATATACCCGCGTGGTCGACCAGGCGAGCCGGCAGGCGAACCGCCTGCAATCGGGCAACGCCGCCGACCGCTGGGCCAGTGCGCTTTATCAGCAGCTTGCCGCCGGTGCGCTTGCCCGTCAGGGCCAGCCGGGGGAGGCCGCCGACAGGCTGGCGCAAGCCCGTGCGCTTGGCGGCGATGAGCGAGCCCAGGTGGCGCGCTGGCTGAGAGAAGAGGCGTCCCTGCGGCGTGCGGCAGGCCAGGCGCGTCAGGCAAGCGAGCTGCTGGCCGAAGGGCTTGAGGCCGAGGGCGCGTCAAACGAAGACCGCTGGAAACTGACGCGCTGGCTGGCCGACGACCAGCGCTGGGAAGCGGCGGTCACCTGGCTGGAGCATAGTCTTGCCCAGACATCCTCGCTGAATGCCGACCAGCGCAGGCTAGCCTTGGCGATTTATCAGCGTACTCAGCAGACCGACCAGGCGCTTGAGTTGCTGTTGCAAGGGCTGAGCCAGGACAGCGAGGCAAGTGACTGGCGCCAGGCCGCCGCGCTTGCGCAACGCGCCGGCCAGCCTGGTATTGCGGCAGGGCTGTGGGACACGGCCTGGCGATTGGGCAAGCTGGAAGAAGACGAGGATCGCTGGCAGCTGGTGCGGCTGCACATGGCGGGCGGCACGCCCGCGAGAGCGGCGGAGTACCTTGAGCGCTGGATTGACCAGGGCGATATAGTGCGCGACGAGGCGACCCTACGCCTGCTGGCGAACGCCTGGCATCAGGCGCGGGATAGAACCCAGGCGTTGGCAGCCTGGGAGGCGCTGGCGACGCTGAGTGACGACGCTAACGACTGGCGCCGCTACGGGCAGCTGGCGTTTGCCTGGGGGCAGGATGCGCGCGCCGAGCAGGCGCTATCGCGCGCCCAGTCGCTGGGCGATGATCAGGCCGGTGAATGGCTGGCGACGCTCGAGCAGTCACCGCGCCATTCACTGTAATGCAGGCCGCGGCGGTTATTCAGCCGGCGTCAGAGTGAGCGAAAAGTCGCTCCAGGTAGGCGCGTGGTCAGATGGGCGCTGCATGCCGCGCAGCACGTAGTCGATCCCGGCGTCGCTGACACAGTCGGCGAGCGGCTGGGTGACCAGAATATAGTCGATGCGTAGCCCGCGTTTGGGGTCACGATCAAAGCCTTTTGAACGGTAGTCGAACCAGCTAAACCACTCGTTGTTCGTGGGGTGGCACAGCCGGTAGCTGTCTTGCATTCCCCAGGCCTTGATGCCCGCGAGCCATTCGCGCTCGATGGGCTGGAAGCTGGTTTTCCCCTCGCGCAGCCAGCGCTTGCGGTTGGCTTCGCCGATGCCGATATCCTGGTCTTCCGGGGAGATGTTGAAGTCCCCCATGACCGCGACGCGCTCATCAGGGCGATGCTGCTCATCGAGCAGGCGGGCCAGCTGCTGATAAAAGCGGGTCTTGTGCGGAAACTTGATGGGGTGCGTGACATTTTCGCCCTGGGGGAAATAGCCGTTCCACACGGTGACAGGTTGACCATCGTCGGCCAATAGCCTGACGCCGATCATGCGTCGCTGGGCGTCTTCCTCGTCGTCGGGAAAGCCGTAAAACACCGCGTCGGGCTTCTGCTTGCAGAGCAGTGCGACGCCGTAATGGCCTTTCTGGCCGAAATAGAAGACGTGATAGCCCATGGCTTCTACATCGGCGAGGGGAAACTCGCTGTCCTGCACCTTAGTTTCCTGAAGGCCGATGACATCGGGCTTGTGCGTCTCGATCAGCGCCTGCAGCTGATGAAGTCGCGCACGAATGCCATTGATGTTAAAGGACACAAGACGCATCACGAGCGGTCTCCGGGGTTATCCGTGTCTTTATCGGGGTGAATGGCGATGTCCTGGCCGCTTTGCTGACGGGCCAGTTTGCGCACCGCCTGGAGTTTGCGCTGCTGCTGTTTTTTCGCCACAAAACGGCGTGATGACGTCACCTGATCAGGGTTATCATGGCGCCACTTTTTATAGTCTTTACGCCGACCGGTACGGATGGTTACTTTATCCGCCAGCGAACGGGTCTTTTTTTTACGCGTCATATCGCGCTCCTTGGTTCAGATAGGGACGTATTCTAACAGCCTAGTGACCTCCTTCGACAGCAGGGCGCGCTCTTATTGCCAAGCCCTGTTACAATGCGCACTTCGTGATGCCTAACATCCACAGCAATGGACAGATACATAGCCTATGAGCGAGTCGGAACAGACCACAGCATCGGCCCAGAACCGCAAGCCTAAACGTCGCCGTCGGAAACCGCGTCGCCGTCAGTCAAATTGGGATCTTCGTCAGTTTCAGGTGCCTGCCGTGGCCGGCAAATGGCGCTTTCATGACTTTGATCTGCCGCTGCCGTTAATGCGCGCCATTCATGCCCAGGGGTTCGAGTACTGCACGCCCATCCAGGCAGAGGCGCTGCGTCACACCCTGCTGGGTGGCGACATTGTCGGCAAGGCGCAGACCGGCACCGGTAAAACCGCTGCGTTCCTGATTTCGGCGCTGGCGTATTTCCTGGAAGAGCCCACGCCGGACGGCCAGAAAACCGGTGCGCCCCGCGCGCTGATCATTGCGCCGACCCGCGAGCTGGCTCTGCAGATCGAGAAAGACGCCAAGGCGCTGGCGCGTTTCACCCACCTCAACGTGGCAAGCGTTGTCGGCGGGATGGATTACCAGAAACAGCGCGACAGCCTGGGCAAAAAGATCGACCTGCTGGTCGCGACGCCCGGTCGTCTGCTCGATTTCCACCAGAAGCGCGATATCGACCTTTCCGAAGTCGAAGTGCTGGTGCTCGACGAAGCCGACCGTATGTTGTCGATGGGCTTTATCCCCGACGTGAAGCGTATCATTCGCTACACGCCCAAGCCGGAAGAGCGTCAGACCTTTCTGTTCTCGGCGACCTTCACCGACGACATTCTCAACCTCGCCAGCCAATGGACGAGGGACCCGGCCCACGTCGAGATCGAAGTCACCGTGGAAAACCAGGCGGACATCGATCAGCGGGTCTATATGGTGTCGGACGATGACAAGCAGCGCCTGCTGGTCAAGCTGCTGGAGCAGGAAAGCTTCGAGCGCGTGATGGTGTTCGGTAATCGCCGTGACCTGGTGCGCAAGCTTGACGACCTGCTGAAAAAGGCCGGCGTGAGCGTCGCCATGCTGTCAGGGGATGTGCCGCAGAACCAGCGCATCAAGACCCTCGAGAGCTTCCGCGAAGGCGAGATCCAGGTCCTGGTGGCCACCGATGTAGCGGGCCGTGGCATTCATATCGAAGATGTCAGCCACGTGATCAACTACACGCTGCCCGAAGATCCGGAAGACTACGTCCACCGTATCGGCCGGACCGGCCGGGCCGGCGCGAAAGGCGTCTCCATCAGCTTCGTGGGTGAAGAAGATGCCTTCTCGCTGCCGGAGATCGAGCGCTACATCAACGACAAACTGCCCTGCGAACATCCGCCGGAAGGCATGCTGTAACGCGCATGCTGGATAACGCCTTAAAAAGCGAGATTCAGGAGGCCTACCGTCGCGTGGTGGAACGCCTCGAGTTGACCCCACGCTACGGCCAGCGGCTGATGATCGCCGAGATCGCCCGCACGCTGGGCGATATTGAAAGCGATGACGACGGCAAGCGGGTAAGTGACCAGCATGTTTGCGTGCTCGAAGCTGGCACCGGAACGGGCAAGACGCTCGCCTACCTGATTGCCGCGCTGCCGATTGCCAAGGCGCGCGGCAAGCGCCTGATCGTCTCCACCGCGACGGTGGCGCTTCAGGAGCAGGTGCTCAATCACGACCTGCCGTCCCTGGCGACGCACAGCGGGCTGAACTTTCGCTACGCGCTGGCCAAAGGGCGCGGGCGTTATGTCTGCGTTGCGCGGCTTGATCAGGCCCTGGAGGGCACGGAGCCCAACCCCACGCTATCGCTGTTCGAACAGTCCCTGCAGACGCAGAGCAGCGACTTCAGCGTGATTGCCAGTGATATGGCCGAAGCCTACGGGCAGGGCGAGTGGGAGGGCGACCGCGACAACTGGCCTCATGCCATTGACGATGCCCACTGGCGGCGTTTGACCGTCGATCATCGTCAGTGCACCGGTCGGCGCTGCGGTCACTTCGGTGCCTGTGCATTTTTCCGTTCCCGGCGGGAGCTGGAAAATGCCGATATCATCGTGGCCAATCACGACCTGGTGCTGGCCGATCTGGCGCTGGGCGGCGGGGCCATTCTGCCGGACCCGGCCGACTGCATCTTTGTGTTCGACGAAGGCCACCACCTGCCCGATAAGGCGCTGTCGCACTTTGCCCATCGCTTTGCGGTGAATGGCTGCCTGCGCTGGCTGAAGACCCTCAAAAGCAGTTTGACCGACTTGAACCAGGCGCTGGCCGTTCAGCCGACAATTGCCCGGTTGCTTGCCGGTCTGCCCGAGCTGATGCATAACCTGGAGCCAGCGTTGGGCGATGTGTTCAGCATGGGCCACCAGCTGGCAGGTCGTGCCAACGGCTTGGACGACGAAGAGGCCACTCACCAGTCGCGGTTTGAAAAAGGCCAAGTCCCCGATGCGCTTCGCGAGCAGGCCGAAAAGCTGCTGGTTATGTTCGCCACGCTGTCGCGCAGCCTGGAAAGCATCAGCGATATTCTGCGCGAAAGCCTCGACCCGGATAAGCAGACTGGGCTCGACCGCGAGCAGGCCGAGGACTGGTTGCCGCTGGTAGCGCTGCTGCACGGCCGCGCGCTCGAGGCCCATGCGCTGTGGCAAGCGTTCAGCGAGCGCGATGCAGCAAACGCGCCGCCAAGCGCGCGCTGGATCACGCTAAGCCGGGTGGGCGGGGAGCCGGAACTCGAGTTTTCGGCAAGCCCGGTGTCGGCTGCGCATACCCTGGCAAAGCATCTCTGGGGGCGTTGCCATGGCGCCGTGGTCACCTCGGCAACGTTGACCGCGCTGGGGCGTTTCGAGCGCCTTCAGGAACGCGCAGGGCTTGCCAATCGCTATCGTTATCAGGCATTGCCGAGCCCGTTTGATTACGCCAATGCCGTGTTGAGCGTGCCCAAGGAGGCGACCGATCCAAGCGACCGGGAAGCCCACGAACGGGCTATCGTCGATTTTGTGACCCAGTTGGCCCATCGGGAAGCGGCATTGGTGCTGTTTTCCTCGAGGGCGCAGTTGCGCGGTGTCGAAAAGGTGCTGGATGGGGCGGTCAGGGCGCGGGTGCTGGCGCAGGATGCCTTGCCCAAGCGCGAGCTGATCGAGCGTCACCGTGCGGCGGTGGATAGCGGCAAGGGGAGTATCATTTTCGGTCTGGCAAGCTTTGCCGAAGGGATCGATTTACCCGGCGATTATCTCACCCACGTGGTGATTACCCGGTTGCCGTTTGCGGTGCCCGATGACCCGGTGGGGGCCACCCTCGCCGAGTGGATCGAGAGCCAGGGCGGCAATCCCTTCATGCGTATCAGCGTGCCGGATGCCTCGATCAAGCTGGTGCAGGCCTGCGGTCGGCTGATTCGTAAGGAAAGCGACACGGGGACGATCACGCTGCTCGACAGACGTGTGCTCACGCGGCGATATGGCCAGGCGCTGCTGGATGCACTGCCCCCGTTCAAGCGAGAGATTGCCTTGTAAGGGACGATTGCCCACTGCGATGGCCGCAGTGGGCAACGGTAGGGCTAGGCCTGGCGACGCTTTGTCAGCACCGGGGCCAGCTTGTCGTTCATTTGGGTAAAGGCATCAACGGTGGTGTCCCAGTCGATGCAGGCATCGGTGATCGATACCCCGTACTGGAGATCGTTGAGATCGGCGGGGACTTTCTGGTTGCCCCAGCCAATGTGTGATTCCACCATCAGGCCAATGATCGACGTGTTGCCCTCCAGTATCTGGTTGGTCACGTTTTCCAGTACCAGCGGCTGAAGCGCGGGGTCCTTGTTGGAGTTGGCGTGAGAGCAGTCGATCATGATGTTGGCGGAAAGATTGGCTTTCTTGAGCTCTCTTTCGGCCAGGGCCACGCTCACGCTGTCGTAGTTGGGCTTGCCGTTGCCGCCGCGCAGGACCACGTGGCCGTAGCCGTTACCGCGGGTGCGGATGATGGCGACCTGCCCCGACTGGTTGATGCCAAGAAAATTGTGCGGGCTGGCAACGGATTGCAGGGCGTTGATGGCGACATCCAGGCTGCCGTCGGTGCCGTTCTTGAAGCCGACCGGTGAGGAAAGGCCCGAGGCCATTTCGCGATGGGTCTGCGACTCGGTGGTGCGCGCGCCGATGGCTGACCAGCTGATGCAGTCCTGCAGGTACTGCGGCGAAATCGGGTCGAGGGCTTCAGTGGCCAGCGGTAGACCCATCTCGGCGAGGTCGACCAGCAGCTTGCGTGCGATGTGCAGGCCTTCGTCGATCTCAAACGAGTCGTTGATGTGCGGGTCGTTGATCAAGCCTTTCCAGCCAACGGTGGTGCGCGGCTTTTCGAAATACACGCGCATCACGATATATAGGCTGTCGCTGACCTTGTCCGCCAGCGCGCGAAGGCGCTTGGCATAATCCAGGGCGGCGTCGACATCGTGAATGGAGCATGGTCCGACCACCATCAGCAAGCGCGGATCGCTGCCGTCCAGAATGCGCTGGATAGTGTGACGGCCCTCGATCACGGTGCGCTCGGCAGCCTCGGTAAGCGGCACATCCTGCTTTAGCGCTTCAGGGGTAGTGAGCACGTCCTGAGCAAGGACGTTAAGGTTGTTGACCTGCTGATCTGACATTGTGCTACCTGTGCGTGCGTATTGGGCGAATAAAGAGGCCTACTATCGCTTGTCGGCGCACTAAAAATCAATTGTTGTGGAACTTGACGAGGCTGAATGAAGTCAGCCGCTGGGTTTTAAGCAAGGGGTAAACGCTTGATGCGCCGTGCAGAACGCGTAACACTTAGCCAACAGCGGTCGATCACGTTACAGTGCCGTTTTTATGTTACTAGTATGATTAACCAATGCCCAAGGAACGCTATGTTGCTTGCTGTTAACGCCCAGTGTATCGGGTTTAAAGGAAGAGTTGCGCTCGGCGATCACTGTCCGAGTGAGGGGGAGCGTGTGAATGGGCACTCGTGAAACAGATCAACAGCTCGTTGAGCGTGCCCAAAAAGGCGATACACGCGCATTTGATCTGCTGGTAAAGAAATACCAGCACAAAATCATCGGTTTGATCGGGCGCTATGTCCATGACCACTCCGAGGTCCATGACGTGGCGCAGGAGGCCTTCATCAAGGCCTATCGGGCGCTGGGCAAGTTTCGCTCTGAAAGTGCTTTTTACACCTGGATGTACCGAATCGCCATCAACACCGCCAAAAATCATCTGGTGTCCCGTGGCCGCCGGCCGCCGGGCAGTGATCTGGATATTGTCGATGCCGAAATCGTTGACCAGAGTGGCCGCCTGGCCGATGCGGAATCGCCGGAAGCCGCCATTGCGCGGGATCAACTGGAAGCCGCCGTCTATGAAGCGATCGAAAAGTTGCCCGATGACCTGCGCACCGCGATTACGCTACGCGAGCTGGACGGGCTGGCGTATGAAGACATTGCCCAGGTCATGCAGTGCCCAGTGGGCACGGTGCGCTCGCGGATTTTCCGGGCTCGCGAAGCCGTGGACGAACATATTCGTCCTCTGGTGACCACGGCACGGAACAGCCGCGAAGATTAGTGGTCAATGTGGGTGCGTTGAAACGTAATGGCGAAAAACTACTGATTACCGTGAACTGTTTGCTGGCATCACCGTCAAAGCCATTACATTGAAACGGAAAGCTTACAAAGCTTCATTAGCGTGGTTTTATTTTGACGCTGTCTTGATAGGCCTTTCGGCTTAGCGATACAGCGAACAGTGAAACGATCAAAGGTGTTGTTTGCACCGTGGCGAAGTGGTCTGCCTAGGCTTGGCCTGTGGAGCTGCCGGTGAATGCCAGCGTGAAGGCAATAGTTCGCGATGGCCATCAGCGCTTCTTCTCAACAGTGTGAGGGTGTGAAGTATGAGTCAAAACACACGGGAATCACTTTCGGTATTAATGGATAGCGAAAGTGATGAGCTAGAATTGCGCCGAGTGTTGAAGGCACTACCAAACGATGACGATGCCGCTGAGACGTGGCGACGTTACCATTTGGCTCGAAGCATGATGCGGCGTGAACGCGACGTGGATGTAAGCGTCGACCTCTCTGCTGGCATTATGGCCCGTCTGCAGGGCGAGCCTGCCCCAGCATTGGAAAGCGATACGACACCCGCACGAACCGGCAACGTGTCATTTGCACGCGGTGCAGGTGTTGCGGCGGCGGTATCGCTCATGGTGATCACTGGCGTCCAGTTTTTCGGCACCGGCGGCGGTACGGCAGAGCAGGGTGGCAATGTGGCATCCAGCACGGCCCCCGCGTCGTCCAATCAGGTTCAGCCGGTTAATCTTGCGTCTACACCGTCTGTCAGTAATGGCCAGTCGACAGGCGCTCAGGCCTCTGAGACGCCCATGTTCGAACAAACGCCTTTCCGCGTTAGCGGCCAGTCGTCGGGCAGCGGTCTGATGAACGTCAGTGAAGGTGGCTTCTCCGGTTCTGCCCCTCAGCAGGGGGTATCGGCGCAGCAGGGCATGAATATTGACGTCGAGCAGCTGCGGTTGCTGCAGTCATACCTTGAGCAGCAGACTCAGGGTGCAGCGGGAAGCCAAAACGATCAGTGGATGCCGCTGATGCGTTCCTCTGGCGTAACGGAACCCTTGGGCCAGCGCTGATCAGCCTGACCAACCGTCAGCAGGGTAAAATGCAAATGGATGTTGAAAAGAGCTGTTCTCTATTTCAACGTCCATTTTTTTTGTCATGGCGCAAGCGGTGGTTAAGGGTGACTAGCGACGAGGCCAAATGTTGGCGTGGAGGTGAATTCGGTGTCGCGAGGAGCGGATGAGAGGTTGATCGAGCGTCGGGCGCGGGTGGTGGGTTATCACCCGGGAGGCGTTGTCGTCGAAGTGGCGGCCTCGCCCGGATGTGCGCAATGCGAGAAAGGCCAGGGCTGTGGCGCGGGTCTGCTTACACGCCGCTCTGCGTGGCAGCTGTCCGTGGATGTGCCGGCCAGCCGCGAAGACGACGCCATGCCCGCGTTGCACAGCGAGGTAGTGCTGGTAATGCCCCAGACCTCCGTGACACAGTTGACGTGGCTGGTCTACGGCTTGCCGCTACTCATGGCGCTCGCGATGGCCACCATCGGAAGCATGTCGGCGGCGGCCGCGTGGCTGGCACCGAGTCTTTTTTTCGGCGTCTTGATTAGTGGCATGATGGGCCTTAAATATGCCTTAGGTCAGCGTGCGGAGAACTTTCGGCCGCGCCTGGCCGATGTAGTGTGATCAGCGGCTCGGGTGAGCTGCATTGACCTGGCTTGATAGTGTTTTCATTAGGAGCTCTTGCATGAAGCGCTTA
The DNA here is from genome assembly GCA_051750125.1 of Pseudomonadota bacterium. GTDB lineage: Bacteria > Pseudomonadota > Gammaproteobacteria > Pseudomonadales > Halomonadaceae > Vreelandella. Next base: position 49,528 of record JBNJJK010000005.1, on the reverse strand, counting down.
ATACTCCCCTCTACGTTATGGTTCTGCGTTTTGCTGCTTTCGTTGGCACATAGTGCCCATGCGCAAAATCTACCGGATTTCACCGAGCTCGTTGAAGACGCCGCCCCCGGGGTCGTCAACATTTCCACTAGCCGTACCGTGCAGCGGGGTGCTTCGCCCTTTGATAACTTCGGCGGTCAGGAAATCCCCGAGATATTTCGCCACTTTTTCGGCGATAGCTTCCCTGCACCCCCGGGTGGTGGCCAGGGGCGTCCTGAAGAACGTCAGTCGCTGGGCTCCGGTTTCATTATCAGTGAAGACGGCTATGTGATGACCAATGCGCATGTGGTGGTTGACGCCGATGAAATCCTCGTGCGTTTGAACGATCGCCGTGAATTGACCGCCGAGCTTATCGGTAGCGATCCGCAAACCGACGTGGCGCTGCTGAAAGTGGAAGCTGACGACCTGCCTACCTTAGAGCTGGGTGATTCAGATGCCCTCCAGGTTGGGGAGTGGGTCGCCGCTATTGGTTCGCCGTTCGGTTTCGATCATTCGGTGACCGCGGGTATCGTCAGTGCCATCAATCGCACCTTGCCCCGCGATGCCTATGTGCCCTTTATTCAGACCGATGTGGCGATCAACCCCGGTAACTCCGGCGGTCCGCTGTTTAACCTGGATGGCGAAGTCGTCGGCATTAATTCCCAGATATTTACGCGTAGTGGCGGGTTCATGGGCGTTTCCTTCGCGATTCCCATCAATGTTGCCATGGATGTCGCTGACCAGCTGCGTGAAGACGGCTACGTCAACCGTGGCTGGCTGGGCGTGATGATTCAGCCCGTATCCAGTGATCTGGCCGAGTCCTTCGGCATGGAAGAAGCCAAGGGCGCATTGATCGCGGATCTGGACCCTGAGGGCCCGGCGGCGAAAGGCGGGCTTAAAGCCGGCGACGTGATTCTCGAAGTCAACGGCGAAAGCGTTGACCGCTCCAGCAGCCTGCCACGCCTGATCGGCCGCGTGGCGCCCGGCGACGAAGTGGATCTGCGCCTGATGCGTGACGGTGAAGAGCGCAGCGAATCGGTCGAGCTGGGTAGCTGGCCAGATGCTGAACAGCCTTCCGCGTCATCATCGTCCAGCGACAGCCAGGTGCGTCTTGGCGCCTCCGTGGCTGCAATCGATGCTGAGACCCAGGAACAGCTGAACCTGCAGGGGGGTGTGATCGTGCGTGAAGTAGAGCCCGATAGCGTCGCGGCACGCGCTGGCCTTCGCCCCGGTGATGTGCTGGTCAGCCTGGATCACCGCAGTCTGTCCTCGCCGGAAGAGCTGCGCAGCATCGTTGAAGAACTGCCGACGGATCGCGCGATTCCCCTACGCCTTTACCGCGATGGCCGCTCGCTTTTCGTGGCGCTGCGTTTTGAATAACTGATAGACGGTGGCTAAGTCGGCAGCCCGCTTCCATTAGCGGGCTGCCGTTTTTTTGCCTGCTTCTTTTGCACATAGCACCGGGACCGTCGTAACGGTACAATGGCGTCAAATTTCTACTGCGTAACCCAGGGCAATTTTTTTTACCGTACATGGTTGCGTACATATAGCGGATTAAAAACGGCCAATGACCCAAGAAAAAGTAAGCAAGATTAAGCACATAAGAAACTTCTCGATTATCGCGCATATCGATCACGGCAAGTCCACGCTGTCAGACCGCTTGATTCAGACCTGCGGTGGCTTGACCGAGCGCGAATTGAAAGAACAAGTGCTTGATTCCATGGATATCGAGCGTGAGCGCGGCATCACGATCAAGGCCCAGTCGGTCACCCTGGATTACACCGCGCCGGACGGGCAGGTTTACCAGCTCAACTTCATCGATACGCCAGGACACGTTGATTTTTCTTACGAAGTGTCTCGCTCTCTGTACGCTTGCGAAGGGGCGCTGCTGGTTGTCGATGCCGCCCAAGGGGTTGAAGCTCAATCGGTAGCCAACTGCTACACCGCCGTGGAGCAGGGGCTCGAAGTATTGCCGGTGCTCAATAAGATCGACTTGCCCCAGGCCGACCCCGACCGGGTGGCCCAGGAGGTCGAGGAGATTATCGGCATTGATGCCACCGATGCCTGCCAGGTCTCGGCGAAAAGCGGGATCGGTATCGACGCGCTGCTAGAGCGGCTGGTGCGTGATATTCCACCCCCCAAAGGGGATCCCGACGCCCCCTTGCAGGCGCTGATCATCGACTCGTGGTTCGATAACTATCTTGGCGTTGTGTCGCTGGTCCGCCTGTTCGACGGCACCCTGCGCAAAGGCGACAAGATTCGCATCAATTCTACCGGGCGGGACTGGAACACGACGGAAGTGGGTATTTTTACCCCGCTGCGCAAGCAGACCGATATTCTGCGCGCGGGCGAGGTGGGCTTCATCGTCGCCGGTATCAAAGACATTCACGGTGCCCCGGTGGGCGATACCATTACGCACACCAAAACACCGGATGTGCCGCGCTTGCCCGGCTTCAAGAAGGTCAAGCCGCAGGTGTACGCGGGCATCTTCACGGTCAGCGCCGATGACTACGAAGATTTTCGCGATGCCCTGGAAAAGCTGGCGCTCAACGACGCCTCGCTCGAGTACGAGCCGGAAAACTCGGATGCGCTGGGCTTTGGTTTCCGGGTGGGCTTTTTGGGCACGCTCCATATGGAGATCATCCAGGAGCGTCTGGAACGCGAGTACGATCTTGACCTGCTGACCACCGCCCCGACCGTGGTCTATGAGCTGGCCATGAAAAATGGCGACATCATCTATGTGTCAAACCCGTCCAAGCTGCCTGACATGGCCGACGTCGAGGAAATGCGTGAGCCCATCGTGCGGGCGAGCATTCTGGTGCCCCAGGACTTTGTCGGCAACGTGATCGCTGAGTGCGAACAACGCCGCGGCACCCAGCTGGACATGCAGTTTCTGGGCAACCAGATCCAGCTTACCTATGAGCTGCCCATGTCGGAAGTCGTGATGGACTTCTTTGATCGACTGAAGTCCATCTCGCGCGGCTATGCTTCGCTCGAATACAACTTCGAACGCTTTGAAGCCGCCAAGCTTGTTCGTCTGGACGTGATGATTAACGGTGATAAGGTGGATGCGCTGGCGGTGATCATTCACCGCGATCACGCTCATTCGCGTGGTCGACTGCTGGTGGAAAAGATGAAAGAGCTGATCCCCCGGCAGATGTTTGATGTGGCGATCCAGGCGGCTATCGGCGGTCAGGTGGTGGCGCGCTCCACCGTCAAGGCACTGCGCAAAAACGTAACCGCGAAATGTTACGGCGGTGACGTCAGCCGCAAGAAAAAACTGCTCGAGAAACAGAAAGCCGGTAAGAAACGCATGAAGCAGGTCGGTCGGGTGGAAATCCCCCAGGAAGCCTTCCTTGCTGTACTCAAGGTTAACGACTAGGGAAAACCTCCACCCATGGATTTTGCATTACTGCTGGTACTTGCCGTTGCGCTTTCTGGCGTTATCTACTTGCTCGATGTGATCTGGCTACGACCCAAGCGCCGCGAGCGGGTCGCCCACGCCGATGCCAACACGCAAGAGGGGCTGGACCCGGCGACCCGTGAAAAACTGCTCAAAGAGCCGTGGCCGGTCGATTATTCGCGCTCTTTCTTTCCGGTGCTGTTGGTCGTACTGGTGGTGCGCAGCTTTGTGGTCGAGCCGTTTCAGATCCCCTCAGGCTCCATGCGTCCAACGCTTGAGGTCGGTGATTTTATCCTGGTCAATAAGTTCGCTTACGGGCTGCGTCTGCCGGTCGTCAATACGCGTTTTCTTGAGGTGGACGATCCCGAGCGCGGCGATGTGATGGTGTTCCGCTTCCCCGAAGAGCCTTCGGTCAACTTCATCAAGCGCGTGGTCGGGTTGCCCGGCGATCGTATCCGCTATGAAGACAAGCAGCTTTACATCAATGGCGAGCCAGTATCCAAGGAGCTGATGGAGGAAGCCGCTTCCCAGCAGCTGTTGCTGGAGGAGCATTTAGGCGAGGTTGAGCACTATATTTATAACAACCCCCGCGACCCAGGTCCGCAGATGCGCGAAGTCGAAGTGCCCGAAGGTCACTACTTCACCATGGGTGACAACCGTGACCACTCCAACGACAGCCGCTACTGGGGGTTTGTGCCCGAGGAAAACATCGTTGGGCGCGCCTTTGCCGTCTGGATGCACTGGGACGGCGGGCTGCCAAGTTTTACCGACGTGCGCCGCATTGAGTGATGAGGCCGACCGTCATGTTTAGCCATAATTTTTTAGTCAACGTCAATGACGTAGGGGCCCCGTGAGTACTTCGTTAACCGCTTTTTGCCGACGCATCGGCCATACGTTCGGCGATGCCACGCTGATCGAACTGGCCATGACCCACCGCAGCTACGGCGGTCGCAACAACGAACGCCTGGAATTTCTGGGTGATTCCATCGTCAATTTCGTCATTGCCGAAGCCCTCTATGAGCGCTTCCCCCAGGCGCGGGAAGGGCAGCTTTCACGTCTGCGCGCCCGCCTGGTAAAAGGCCAGACCCTAGCGGAACTGGCCAGGGAAATGACGTTCGGCGAGTGCCTGCGGTTAGGCTCAGGCGAGATGAAAAGCGGCGGACACCGCCGGGAATCGATTCTCGCGGATGCCGTTGAAGCGGTGATCGGCGCTATCTACCTGGATGCGGGCATGGACGCAGTGCGTGAGCGCGTGCTGGCCTGGTACGCCGAACGGCTGTCCAACATCTCGCTTCAGGATACTCAAAAAGACCCCAAGACGCGGCTGCAGGAATTCCTCCAGTCCCGCCAGGCGGCACTGCCGCGCTATGAGGTGGTGAGCGTCAAGGGGGAAGCCCATGCACAGACGTTCACCGTGGAGTGCTATATCGACCTGTTAAGTGAACACACCACAGGCAAAGGCCCGAGCCGCCGCCACGCAGAGCAGCAGGCGGCCGAAGAAGCGCTCGCTTATCTTGAAAAACGTCCTGGAGACAATGCATGAGCCAAACCTGTGGATTCGTTGCGATTGTCGGCCGTCCCAACGTCGGCAAGTCCACCCTGATGAACCGCATCCTGGGGCAGAAGATCTCGATTACCTCCCGGCGGCCGCAAACCACGCGCCACCAGGTCATGGGGATCAAGACGGAAGGCGACGCCCAGTTCATCTATGTCGACACCCCTGGTATGCACATCATGTCCAAGGATCGCAATAAAGCGATCAACCGGTTCATGAACCAGGCGGCGACCCAGGCACTGCGCGACGTTGACTGCGTGGTGTTCATTATCGACCGCACTCGCTGGACCGATGAAGACCAGGCAGTGCTCAAAAGACTCGAGCATGTCAAAGCCCCCATCATCCTGGCGGTCAACAAGGTGGACCGGCTGAATGACAAGGGCGATCTGCTGCCCTGGCTGGCCGACGTGGGTGCGCGCCGTGAGTTTGCCGCGATTGTGCCGATTTCGGCCAAGCACGGCACCCAGGTGGATACACTGGAAGAGGAAGTCGCCAAGCATCTCCCCGAAAGCATTCACTATTTCCCGGAAGACCAGATTACCGACAGAAGCCTGCGCTTCATGGCGGCGGAGCTGGTGCGTGAAAAAGTCATGCGCCAGTTGGGCGACGAGCTGCCCTACCAGATGACCGTCGAAATCGAAGAATTTCGTGAAACCGATCGCGTCACGCATATCAGCGCGCTGATTCTGGTCGAGCGCCAGGGCCAGAAAGTCATCCTGATCGGTGAGAACGGCGAGCGAATCAAGAATATCGGCCGTGAAGCCCGGCTGGATATGGAGCGGGCGCTGGGCACCAAAGTCATGCTCAACCTGTGGGTCAAGGTGAAACGCGGCTGGTCCGACGATGAGCGCGCGCTGAAAAGCCTGGGCTACGATCTCGATTGAGCGTAGGCATGTCGGCGGAGCCTGCGTTCCTGCTGCACCGCAGGGCATACCGCGAAACCAGTGCGTTGGTGGACCTGTTGACGCTGCATCACGGCCGGATACGGGCCGTGGCTCAGGGCGGCCAGCGGCCGACGTCGAAATCGCGGCAGCGTCTGCAGCCGTTTACGCCGCTGCTGGTTACCTGGCGCGGCGAGCGTGAGCTCAAGCGGCTGACCCTGATGGAGACCCGCGGGGCGACGGCGCTGCTGGCGGGGGAAGGTCTGCTATGCGGGCTTTATGCCAATGAAATCGCCACGCGTCTGCTGCCCCTGGAGCTTCCGGCCGGTGACGCCTTTGCTTTTTACACCGCCTTGCTGGAAGCGTTGCCGGCGCCCGCCGCCCGCGCGCTGGCGCTGCGCCGCTATGAGTGGTCGCTGCTGGAGGCGCTGGATGCCACGCCACGCTTCTGCACCCCCGATGGTGGCGCGCTCGACCCCCAGGCCCAGTACCGGTTCGATGCGGACAGTCGGGCGTTCATCCCGGCCGCCAAAGGGCTGGACGGTCGCACCCTGCGCTATATTGATCACCATGATTGGCAGGAGCCGACGCTTGCCAACGCCTTGAAAGCCGTCATGCGTGCCGCGCTGGCACCGCACCTGGGTACCAAGGCATTACGCTCCCGCGAACTGATGCTCGATCTTGCCAAACGTCGCCAGCGTTAGGCGGCACCCCTGTTTTGACTGGAGGCTATTATGCATCCCCCTCGGATACTGTTAGGCGTCAACATCGATCACATTGCCACGCTGCGTCAGGCACGCGGCACCCGCTATCCGGACCCTGTGCAGGCCGCACTATTAGCCGAAGAGGCGGGCGCCGATGGCATAACCGTCCACCTGCGTGAAGACCGCCGCCATATCCAGCTGCGCGACGTGAAGCTGCTCGCCGAGGTGCTCAATACGCGCATGAACCTGGAAATGGCGCTGACCGAGGAAATGCTGGCGCTGGCCGAGGAGATTCGCCCCGCCCATGTATGCCTGGTGCCCGAGAAGCGCGAAGAGCTCACCACCGAAGGCGGTCTCGACGTAGTGGGTGGCTTTGACGCCATCGCCAGTGCCTGCCAACGCCTTGCCGCTGCCGGCTGCGAGGTGTCGCTATTCATCGACCCGGAGGCCGACCAGATCGACGCGGCCCAGCGCGCGGGCGCGCCGGTCATTGAGTTGCACACTGGCGCTTATGCCGAGGCACGCCCCGGCAGCGAGACCGCCACGGCCGAGTACCAGCGGTTAACCGCTGCCGCCACACACGCGGTATCGCTGGGGCTGGTGGTCAATGCCGGCCACGGGCTGCATTACCATAACGCCGAGGCCATCGCCGCATTGCCGGGCATCAATGAGTTGAATATCGGCCACGCGATTATTGCCCGCGCGCTGTTTGTGGGACTGAAAGACGCCGTCGCCGAAATGAAGCGGCTGATCATCGCGGGTCAGGAAGCCGGGCTCATGGCGGCGCTGGACGCCCACGATCACGAACATGACGACCATGTTCATGACGGCTGCTGCGGGCACTGAGCGGTGATCGTTGGGATTGGCTCGGATATCGCCCGGGTTGAGCGCTTTGCCCGCGCAATGAACCGCCATGGGCCACGCTTCGCGCAGCGCATCCTGGGCCCCGAAGAGCATCAGGTATGGCAGCACAAGGCACAACCGGTGGCGTTTCTTGCCAAGCGGTTTGCCGCTAAGGAAGCCTTCGTCAAGGCGCTGGGGCTGGGGCTGCGCAGCGGCCTGCAGTGGTGCGATATTCAGGTGCTCAACGACCCGCTGGGCAAGCCTCATCTGAAACTCGCCGGGGCCGCCGCCGACAAGGTGGCGACCGCCGGGATTACCGCCATGCATATCACGCTAAGCGATGAAGACGACTACGCCATTGCGTTTGTGGTGCTGGAGCGTTAAGTCGCCCACCGCTAGGCTCTGTCTGAAAACTGGCTGCGCTCGACCATACGGCGTTAAAAATCGGCTCAAAGTACTCATTTACACTATGTAAACTCCGTCTTTTCGCCGATTTTTGCCTTGTCTGGCCTTCGCTCGCCGACTTTTCAGACAAAGCCTAACCAAGCGTGCCCCGCTGGGCAATGAGCTTGTCCATCGCCTGGTAAAGGTCTTGAATCAGCGTGTCCACGTGGTCCAGCCCACTTGTGCGTAGCCGGGTTTCCAGCGTTTCGACAATCAGCGCCAACTCTGGTGCGCCGCAGTAGCGGCTGGCGCCGTTGAGGCCGTGGACGCTGTCGAGCAGCGCTTCCAGGTCGCGCTGCTGATAGGCGGCGTCCATGGCTTCCCGGGTGGCAGGTAGATGGTCGATCAAGCGTCTCAACTGGGCGCGCGCAAGGTCTTCCTTGCCCCCCGCCAGGCGGGCGCCAAGCGTCAGGTCGATCGCCGGCAGGGTGGCGGCGTTGCCGCTCGGCCGGGGTTTCTTGATCGGCGGCGGCGCTTGCGTCGGCGTTATGCCCAGAAAGCGACTGAGCAACTGATTCAGATCATGCTCGTCAATGGGTTTGATGATCACGTCGTCCAGCCCTTCTGCCAGCCAGCGCTGCCGTTCGCTATTAAGGGCGTGAGCGGTGACCGCCACGATCGGGCAGCGGCCCCAGCGCGTGCTCAGGCGTCGCAGCGCCTGGGTGGTCTGCACGCCGTCCATCCCAGGCATGCGAATATCCATAAAGACCATGTCGAAGGAGTGCTCGCGGCCGATCTCGATTGCTCGCTGGCCGCTTTCAGCCAAGGTGATATGACGTCCGGGCGCTTCGAGCAAGGCACTGAGCAACTGACGGTTGGAGGTGTTGTCATCGACGACCAGCAACCGGTGACCTTCATCGGCGACCGGAGCCGCGTCGGAGGGGGTTGGCAGCGGGCGCGGCTCACCCACCGGCACCAGCAGGTGGGTAAGTGAGGCGACCAGTTGTGCCCGGGTAAACGGCTTGCACAGCAGCTCGCCTTTAAACGGAAAGTCGAGCTTGGGAAGCTCAAAGCTGGAGCCGTTGACGAGCACCAGTGCCGGGCATGCCGCCGCATGAATGAACGCCTGCCAGTCGGCAATTGCAGAGTCCTGCAGGTCGTCCCGGTCAAGGCTGATCAACACGAGATCGCAGTCAGCGTCGCTGGCCAGCCCCACGGGGATGGCCCCCCAGCGTTGCAGCAGGTGCTCGAGCACATGCCGCGTGGTGGTGTGGGGCTCATGAAGACCAATGATTGGGCCATCAAGCAATAGCTCGGGGCTGCGTTCGTCGGCGTGATGCGCCTGTAGTGGCAGCGTGAACGAGAAGGTGGTGCCTTTTTCCAATTCGCTTTCGACGCTGATTTCACCGCCCATGCGATGAATCAGCTGTCGGCATATGGTCAAGCCCAGCCCGCTGCCGCCGAACTGGCGAGGGTGGCTGGGTTCGGCCTGGGAAAAAGCGCTGAACAGCTGTTGCTGATGCTCCTCGCTCAAACCGATGCCCGTATCGCTGACGCTGATGTTCAGCACGACATGCTTGCCCGCAAAGTGTTCGAGCATGACCCGCACGACCACGTCGCCCTGCTGGGTAAACTTCAGGGCGTTGCTGATCAGGTTATTGAGTACCTGGTGCAGTCTCAGGGGGTCGCCACACAGCGGGGTGGGCACGTCGTCGTAGACCATCGCGACCAGGTGAAGATGCTTGCGCTGGGCTTCGGGAGCATGCAGGCCGAGTACCTCGTCTACCAGGGTGACGACGTCGATATCGGCTTCTTCCAGCGTCAACCGGTTGGCCTCGAGCTTGGAAAAATCGAGCACGTCGTTGACCAGCATCAGCAGATTATCGCAGGCGCGGTGAACGTGCTGAAGCCAATCGCGCTGGCGGTCGTCAAGGGAAGAGCGACCCAGCAGGCGACAAAAACCGATGATGCCGTTGAGCGGCGTGCGGATTTCGTGGCTCATATTGGCCAGGAACTCGGATTTGATCGTGTTGGCGCGCACGGCGCTGCGGTGGGCCAGGTCAAGCTTGATGTTCTGCTCTTCGATCGTCTCCATGGACTCCTGCAGCTCGCTGGTCGCCTGCTCGATCTGCGACTGCATGTCGTACTGGGACTGCTGAAGGTGAGCCGCCAGCGCATTGATTTGCTTGGCGAGCTGATTGAGCTCAGTGGTGCTGTGGGACGTGATCGTCTGCTCATAATCGCCGCGTGACAGGCGATAGAGGGCGTGGCTGGCGTCCTCGATGGGCCTGGTGACGTAGCGGCTGATAGCAAAGGCAATCAAGAACAGGCACAACCCAAGCAGCATCCCCCCGAGGCTCAAGCTGGCGATCATCTGGTAGCGGGCCAGATTGAGCGAGCTGGTGTCGATCGTGGCTTCCAGCCATCCTGCCCGAGTGGTGGCCTCGCTACCCGCAGCCGGTGGCGCGAGGGGCACCTGCAAGCGCCAGACGCTATCGTCGGTTGCCAGCTGTGTGGCGTCGGGCGGTGAGGAAAGCCGTGAGGTCTGGTTGGTGCTTCCACGGACCAAGAGACGGCTGTTCTGGTCGTCAAAGACGGTCACGGAGTTGACGCCTGGTTGCTCGAGGAGCCGCGCGACATGGCGCTCCAACTGATCGATATCGGTGTCCAGCAGCGCTTCTGCCATGCTTGGGGCAATGTATTCGCTGGCGTTGACGACGCGCTCTTCCAGAAGCTCGCGGGCTTTATGATCGTTTTGCAGCACGAGTAGTATCGCCATGCAGGCATACACCACTAGGGGAAGACCAAGCAGCGCAAAAAGAAGTCGCGTGTTCAAAGACATGAAAGCAGCCTGCTGATTCAAGAGGGTTACCTGTCCAGTGTACGTTAGCACCGATATAATGCAGGGTAACGGTCACGATAAGGAATCGATACGATGGATTATCCCACGTTAGAAGAGGTGGTTGGCAATACGCCTCTAGTACGCCTGAAGCGGATCAGTGCCGGGCGCAACAATACCCTGCTGGCGAAACTGGAAGGCAATAACCCGGCGGGTTCCGTGAAAGACCGCCCGGCGCTGTCAATGCTCAGCGAAGCCGAAGCGCGGGGCGAGATTACCCCCGGCGACACGCTGATCGAAGCCACGTCGGGTAATACCGGCATTGCCCTGGCCATGGCCGCGGCAATGAAGGGCTACAAGATGGTGCTGGTGATGCCGGAGAGCGCGTCCGAGGAGCGCAAGCAGGCGATGGCTGCCTTCGGAGCGAAACTGGTCTCTGCCAGTAAAGAAGGCGGCATGGAAGAAGCCCGCGATATCGCCGATGGAATGATTGCCCGCGGCGAAGGAAAACCGCTCAATCAGTTTGCCAATCCGGATAATCCCCTGGCGCACTACCGCACTACCGGGCCCGAAGTATGGCGGCAAACCGGCGGAGAAGTGACCCACTTTGTCAGCTCCATGGGCACCACCGGGACCATCATGGGCGTGTCGCGCTACCTGAAAGAACAGAACCCGGCGATTCAGATTGTCGGCCTGCAGCCCGCCGACGGTGCGAGCATCCCCGGCATCCGGCGTTGGCCGAAGGAGTATCTGCCCGCTATTTTTGAAGCGCCGCGGGTGGATAAAACCCTGGATATCGCCCAGCACGAAGCCGAGGAACATATGCGTCGCTTAGCGCGTGAGGAGGGCATCTTTGCCGGAGTATCGTCGGGCGGTAGTCTGGCCGGTGCGCTGCGTATTGCCGAACAAACCCAGAATGCGGTCATTGTGTTTATCGTCTGCGACCGCGGAGATCGCTATCTCTCCACGGGTCTATTTGCCCCGGAGGTATAGATGGCCATGTTGGGAAAACGCCGGCCCCCTCGGCCTGCCTCAGGGCATTCCGGGCTGGCCCGTCAGCAAACCGCCAAGCCATCTAACCCGTCGACCCAGGACGCGTCCGCCCTGGTCGTCGAACGGCTGGCTCATGACGGGCGCGGGGTGGCACATACCGCCGCCGGCAAGACGGTCTTTATTGATCAGGCGCTACCCGGCGAACACGTAGAGGTGGCCGTTCACCTGACCCGCAAGCGTTATGACGAAGCGCACGTGAAGCAGGTGCTGAGCCCATCGGCGAAGCGCGTCTCACCGCCGTGCCCGCATTTCAGCCACTGTGGCGGCTGCGATTTACAGCATCTGGCCGTGGACTCCCAGCGGGCCCACAAAGAGGATGTGGTGCGCGACCTGTTTGCCCGTCAGGGCATCACCCTGGGCGCGGTGGAATCGCTTTACAGCGAGGCGCAGGGCTATCGGCGGCGCGCCCGCCTGGGCGTCAAGGTCGACGGCGACGGCCACCCGCGGCTGGGCTTTCGCGCGGCCCATTCCCATCGGCTGGTCGATATCGAAAGTTGCCTGGTGCTGGTCGAACCGCTGCAGGCACTGATCACCCCGTTGCGCGGGTTGCTTGACACCCTGGAGGCGCCGCGCCAGGTCGGGCATATCGAGCTGCTGTCGACGGATACTCAACGGGTGGTGTTGGTCCGTCAGCTCAAGGCCAACGCTGCGGACGCCGAGCGATGGCAGGCGTTTGCCGATCAGCATCAGCTGGCATTGGGCACCTGGTTAGGGCGGGAGTCACCGGAATTGCACTGGCATGGTGCGCCGCCGGCGCTGGAAGAGCGCCTGGAAATACCCGGCGGTACGCCCTTGACGCTAACCTTTGCCCCGGGCGACTTCCTACAGGTGAACGCCGAGGTCAACCAGCAAATGGTCGACACCGTCGTGGACTGGCTGATGCCTTTCCCCGACCAACGGCTGATGGATTTATTTGCCGGCATTGGTAACTTCAGTCTGCCGTTGGCGGCGGCCGGCGCCGACGTTCATGCGGTGGAAGGCAGCCCCTCCATGGTGGCAAGGCTGGCGAGCAATGCCGAACGCAACCAATTGAGCGTTTCCGGTCAGCAACTGGATCTGAGCGATCCGGCGACCGTTGCCGCGCTGCTGCGCGACGAAGGCGACAGGGACGCGCTGGTACTTGATCCACCGCGCAGCGGTGCGGAAGCGATCTGTCAGGGGCTGGCGCGCCGTCCGGTCGCCAAGGTGGTATATATTTCCTGTGATCCTGCCACGCTTGCCCGCGATGCGGCACACCTTGTGCATGCGGGTTACCGCATTACGCAAGTCGCAGTGGCCGATATGTTCATGCACACTGCGCATATGGAAACGCTGATGCTGTTTGAACACACGGGGTGTGAATAAACGCAGCTAGCCTCGGCAGCGACCCCACAAGCCGCTGCCTCGAAAGGATGAGATATCGTCATGGTAAAAGTGCGTGAAGACCAGCCGCTAACCGACAGCGGAAAGGTGGACCTTCAGCAATGGTTAACGCGCCTGCAAGAAGATGTGCGCCTTCCGGAGCCTGAGCGTTTGTATCAGGCCTGCGAGCTCGCCCAGACCCTGGAGCTGGACGCCCCCAGGTCGCATCGCGTCTGGCTGACGCCGGGGTCGAGCTTTCGCATGGGCCTGGAAATGGCCGACATCCTGGGCGAGTTGAAGCTCGACCAGTCGACCCTGGAAGCCGCGGTCCTCTACCGTGCGGTGCGTGAAGGCCTGTTGAGCCTGGAAACGGTCAGCAAACGGTTTGGCGACGAAGTGGCCAGCCTGATCGATGGGGTCCTGCAGATGGCCGCGATCAGCTATCCATTGGCGCCCAACCATGGCATGGGCCAGCACAACCAGCAGGAAAACCTGCGCAAGATGCTGGTCAACATGATCGGTGACGTGCGGGTTGCCCTGATCAAGATTGCCGAGCGCACCTGCGCGCTGCGCCAGGTCAAGGATGCGCCGCGGGAAAAATGTCTCCAGGTGGCCAGGGAAGTCGCCGATATCTACGCGCCCCTGGCGCACCGCCTGGGTATCGGGCAGATCAAGTGGGAGCTCGAGGATCTCTCGTTTCGCTACCTGCACGAAGACGAATACAAGGCGATTGCCAAGCTGCTGGCCGAAAAGCGTCTGGACCGTGACCGCTACATCAATGACGTGGTCGAGACCCTCAAGGGGCTGATGGAAGCCCAGAACATTCACCATTACGACGTGGACGGGCGCGCCAAGCATATCTACTCGATCTGGCGCAAAATGAAGCGCAAGCGGATCGACTTTTCCCAGGTTCACGACGTGCGCGCCGTGCGCATCCTGGTGCCCGAAGTGACCGACTGCTACACCGTGCTGGGGATCGTGCATTCGCGCTGGCATCACGTGCCCAACGAGTTTGACGATTACATCGCAAACCCCAAGAAGAACGGCTACCAGTCGCTGCACACCGCCGTGATGGGCCCGGAAAACAAGGTGCTCGAGATTCAGATTCGCACCTTTGCCATGCACGATGAAGCCGAGCTGGGTGTCTGTGCCCACTGGCGCTACAAAGGCCACGATACCAACGCCAAGAGCCGCAGCTACGAGGAAAAAATCGCCTGGCTGCGCCAGGTGCTGGAGTGGCAGGACGAAGTCGGTGGCTTTGGCGACCTGCGCGAAGGGCTGTCCAGCGATGTGGCGCCCGATCGCATCTATGTGTTTACCCCCGACGGCCACGTGATCGATCTGCCGCGCGTCGCCACGCCGATCGATTTCGCCTATCGCGTGCACACCGAAATCGGTCACCGCTGCCGAGGGGCCAAGATCAACGGCCGCATCGTGCCGCTGACCTACAAGCTGAAAACCGGCCAGCAGGTCGAGATTCTGACCGCCACCAAGGGCGGGCCCAGCCGCGACTGGCTGAACCCCAGCCTGGGTTACGTGCGTACCTCCCGTGCCCGGGCGAAGATTCAGGCCTGGTTCAAGTATCAGGCGCGCGATCAGAACCTCGACGAAGGGCGCGCGCTGTTTGAACGCGAAATGCGCCGCCTGGACGTCGAGGGGCTGGATCTTCCCAAGCTGGCGAAAGCCGTCAACTATCAGACCGCTGACGATATGTACGCGGCGCTGGGCGCCGGCGACCTGCGTATCGGCCAGGTGCTCAACCAGGCCCAGCAGCTGTTTGGCGAATCCGACGACCAGGAACAGCTCGACCGCCTGCTGGCCAAGCCCAAGCGCCAGTCCAGCAAGGCGACCAAAAGCGATATCACCGTGCTCGGGGTGGGCAATCTCAAGACCAGCATGGCCAACTGCTGCCGGCCGGTACCCGGCGAGCCGATTGTCGGCTTCATCACCCAGGGACGCGGCGTCACTGTGCACCGCCAGGATTGCAGCAACATTCTGCAATTGCGCCTGGATGAGCCCCAGCGCATCATTGAAGTGGAATGGGGCGAGCGCGCCCAGACGCGCTATCCGGTGACCATCGAGATTCAAGCCTGGGATCGTTCGGGCCTGTTGCGCGATGTCACCGGGCTGCTGGGCAATGAAAAGGTCAACGTCCTGGCGGTCAATACGCTGACCGACACCGACGAAGGCATTGCCCGCCTGCGCATTACGCTGGAAGTCGATGGCTTGGAAGCGCTGGGGCGGCTCTTCTCACGTATTCAGCAATTGCCCAACGTAACTGAGGTCCGTCGTCTGCGCGATACCGACCCTGATAAGAACGTCCGTGGAGGAGGGGGCTGATGCGCTATTCATTGGAGGATTTGCTCACCTTGATGCGCGTGCTCCGCGACCGTGAGCAGGGCTGCCCCTGGGATATCAAGCAGGATTGGGACAGCATCGTCCCCCATACCCTTGAAGAAGCCTACGAAGTGGCTGATGCCATCGAGCGGCGTGCGTTCGACGAGCTTCCCGGTGAGCTGGGTGACCTGCTGTTTCAGGTGGTCTACTACGCTCAGTTTGCGGCTGAAGAACAGCGCTTCGACTTTCATGACATCGTCGATACGCTCACCGCCAAGATGCTGCGTCGCCACCCGCATGTTTTTCCCGACGGCACCCTGGCATCGCGCCGCCCGCCGGGCGTCAGCGCCGACGACGTGCAGACTCGGCAGGTCAATAGCCGCTGGGAAGCATTGAAGGCCGATGAACGCGCCGAGCGTGCCGACCAGCCGCCCTCGGTGCTCGATGATGTCCCGCGCACTCTGCCTGCCCTCAGCCGAGCCGCCAAGCTTTCCAAGCGGGCGGCGCGGGTGGGGTTTGACTGGCCCGATTCCCGGGGCGTGCTGGCCAAGATCCGCGAAGAGCTCGATGAGGTTGAAGAGGCACTTGCCACCGGCGATCAGCAGCACGTCCATGAAGAGGTCGGCGACCTGCTGTTTGCCGTGACCAATCTGGCGCGCACCCTCGGGGCCAATCCCGAGCAGTGCTTGCGCGCCACCAATGCCAAATTCGAACGACGCTTTCGCTACGTCGAGGGTGCCCTTGAGGGCGCGGGGCGTCCGCTGGCCGAGGCTTCCCTGGATGAGATGGAAACCCACTGGCAGTCGGCCAAAGCCGAAGAAAAAAAACTGACTCACTCCTGATTTACTATTGATGCGACCCCTGCAAGGAGGCCACGCCATGAGCCATGACCTACACGAATCGCTACGCGATAACGTGCGTATCCTGGGCGACAGCCTGGGGCGAACCATTGCCGATGATTTAGGCCAGGGATTTGTCGATAAAATCGAAACCATTCGTGCCCATGCCAAGCAGGGGCGGCAGGGCGACTCGCTCCAGCAGCGTGATCTGATCGAGTATCTCCGCAAGCTTCCCGAACAGGACCTGCTGCCCGTCACCCGGGCGTTCAACCAGTTTCTCAACCTGGCCAATATTGCCGAGCAGCATTACCGGGCACGCTTTCGCCGCGTCGAGGACTACAAGCCGGGCTCGCAGCCGGTGCTCGGTGAGCTGCTGAAACGCGCCGAAACAGCGGGTAATTCGCCGCGCAAGCTGGTCGAGACTCTGGCCAACATGCGTGTGGAGCTGGTGCTGACCGCGCACCCCACCGAAGTCATCCGGCGCACGCTGATCCAGAAGTACGACGCCATCGACGACTGCCTGACGGCCATTGAAGGCTCCGAGGACTATCCCGAGCGCGGCACTCGCGCTCAGGGGCGGCTCGAGGAGCTGATCAGCCAAGCGTGGCACACTGACGAGATCCGCCACGAGCGGCCCACGCCGGTGGATGAGGCCAAGTGGGGTTTTGCGGTCATTGAAAATTCGCTGTGGCAGGCCGTGCCCGACTTTCACCGCGATCTGGACAACCTGCTGCTGGACACCGCCGGTGAGCGTCTGCCGCTGGATGCCGCGCCGATTCGCTACGCGTCCTGGATGGGCGGTGACCGCGACGGCAACCCCAACGTGACCTCGCGGGTGACCAAAGAGGTATTGCTGCTGGGCCGCTGGATGGCCGCGGATCTTTATCTGCGCGACCTCGAGCAGCTCAAGACCGAGCTTTCCATGTGGAAGGCCAACAGTGCTTTGAAGGCGGAAGTTGGCGACGTGGCCGAGCCTTACCGCGAACTACTCAAGCGCCTGCTGGCCAAGGTGGAAGCCACCCGGGACTGGGCCAAGGCTGAGCTGGATGGGCGCAACTATGACGGCGGGCCGATCATCGAAACCCGCGACCAGCTGTATGCGCCGCTGCTGGCCTGCTATCGCTCGCTTTGTGACGTCGGCCTGGACACCATCGCCAACGGCGCGCTGCTCGATACGCTGCGCCGGGTGGCGGTGTTCGGCGTGACGCTGACCAAACTCGACCTGCGCCAGGAGGCCAGTCGCCATGCCCAGGTGATGGAAGAGCTGACCGCTGCGCTGAACCTGGGTCACTATCGCGACTGGGATGAACAGCAGCGTCAGGACTTTCTGCTCGCCGAGCTCGACTCGCGGCGTCCGCTGATTCCGCGCCGCTGGGAATGCTCGGCGGAAACCCGCGAGGTGCTGGACACCTTCAAGGTCATCGCCAAGGAGCACCCCGAAGCCCTCGGCACCTATATCATTTCCATGGCCGCCCAGCCTTCCGATGTCCTCACCGTGGCGCTGCTGATGAAAGAAGCGGGCGGCCAGGTGACGCTGCCCATCGCGCCGCTGTTTGAAACCCTCAACGATCTCGATCATGCCGGTGACGTGATCGACCAGCTGCTGGCGCTGCCGGGCTATCGCAAGCTGATGCGCAACGGCCAGGAAGTGATGATCGGCTACTCCGATTCGGCCAAGGATGCCGGCCAGCTGGCCGCCGCCTGGGCGCAGTACCGTGCCCAGGAAGCCCTGGTAAACGTCTGCGAGAAACACGGCGTTGACTTAACGCTCTTCCATGGCCGAGGTGGCACTGTGGGCCGTGGCGGCGGTCCGGCTCACGCGGCGATTCTCTCCCAGCCGCCGGGATCGGTGAACGGCAGTCTCCGGGTGACCGAGCAGGGTGAGATGATTCGCTTCAAGTTCGGCCAGCCGGATATCGCCCTGCGTTCGATGGAAATCTACGCCTGTGCGGTGCTCGAGGCCACGCTGCTGCCGCCTAGGACCCCCGAGCCCCACTGGCGCGAGGAGATGGATCAACTCGCCAAGGTCGCCCACGCCGCCTATGTTGGGGTGGTGCGCGAAGATCCAGACTTTGTGCCGTATTTCCGTGCGGTCACCCCGGAAGGCGCCCTGGGCCGGTTGCCGCTGGGGTCGCGGCCCACCAAGCGTCGTCAGGACGGCGGGGTGGAAACCCTGCGTGCCATTCCATGGATATTCGCCTGGACGCAGATTCGCCTGATGCTGCCGGCGTGGCTGGGCAGCGGCGAAGCGTTCTCGCGGCGTCTCGAGCAGCCTGGCGGTCGCGAGGTGTTGCAGGAGATGCGCAATGAGTGGCCGTTCTTTGGCACCTACCTGGACATGCTGGAGATGCTGCTGGCCAAGGCCGATGTGGCGATTTCGGCCTACTATGAGCACCGCCTGGTGGACGAGCCGTCGCTCAAGGCACTCGGCAAGCAGCTACGCGAACGCTTTGCGCGCCTGGAAGAGGCCGTGCTGGATATTCTTCAGCAGGACGCGCTGCTGGAAAACACCCCGCTGATTCGCCAGGCGATCGATGTGCGCAACCCCTACATCGATCCGCTGCACGGCCTGCAGGCAGAACTCCTGCAGCGTAACCGGGATGCCGATGGCGCGATCAGCGCCGATCTCTCCCGGGCGCTGATGGTCACCATGGCGGGGATCGCCGCGGGTCTGCGTAATACGGGCTAGGCTACCCTCTTATTAATGAGAAGGAGGCGTCAATGTCTTCGGAGGCTCAAACGGTACTCGATTTCTGGTTTGAAACGTTGACGCCTGCTCAATGGTTTAAAAAAGACCCTGAGATGGATCGTGCGATCTCGGCGCGGTTTGGCGTGTTGCATGCCCAGGCCGGGCAGTGTGAGTGCTACGCATGGCGCCAGACCGCGCACGGCCGATTGGCTGAAATAATTGTCCTGGACCAGTTCTCGCGTAACATCTACCGCGACGATGCGCGCGCCTTCGCCAACGATGCGCTGGCACTGGCGCTCGCCCAGGAAGCGGTGGCGGCCGGTGCCGATGCCGACTTGACCCCGGTCGAGCGCAGTTTCCTGTATATGCCGTACATGCACAGCGAGTCAGCCGCCATTCATGCGCTGGCGATGCAGCTGTTTGACCAGCCGGGGTTGGAGAGAAATTGGGACTTCGAGGTTCGCCACAAAGCCATCATTGACCGGTTTGGGCGTTATCCGCACCGCAATGCCGTGCTGGGCAGGGCGTCCACCCCGGAAGAAGTCGAATTTCTCAAGCAGCCGGGCACGTCTTTTTAAGCGGTTACCTTTTTCACTTTTGCCGATGGCGCTTTATGTCGTTACGAAAATCTACTCGCATCAACAAATACATCAGCGAAAGCGGACTCTGCTCGCGGCGCGAGGCCGACCGCTTTGTGGAGCAAGGCAATGTCTGGATCAACGGCCGCCGGGCCACCACCGGGGATCAGGTCGTTCCGGGTGATCGCGTCAAGGTGAATGGCCAGGACATCGAGCCCCAGGAAGAAGAGGATGTCGTCCTGATTGCGCTCAACAAGCCGGTGGGCATTGTCAGCACGACCGAGTCGAGTGAAAAAGACAACATCGTTGATTTCGTCAAACACGGCACGCGCATATTTCCGATCGGCCGTCTGGATAAAGACTCCCAGGGGCTGATTTTGCTGACCAATAACGGCGATCTGGTCAACAAGGTGCTGCGCGCCAACAATCAGCACGAGAAAGAGTATCGGGTGACGGTCAACAAGCCGATCACCGAGGAGTTTATCGACGGCATGCAAAACGGCGTGCCGATTCTTGGTCAGGTCACCAAGAAATGCCACGTTGAGAAGCTGTCGACGTTCGAGTTCTCCATCACCCTGGTGCAGGGTTTGAACCGCCAGATCCGCCGGATGTGCGAGTACTTTGGCTACGAGGTTACGCAATTGATCCGCACGCGGATCATGAACGTCTCGCTCAAGGGGCTGGCACTGGGTGACTGGCGGGATTTAACCGTCAAGGAATTCGATACCCTGGTGGCGCTCACCGAGCGCTCGGAGGCTGCACCGGCCCCACGCACCGCGTCTGCCAAGCAACGTGCGCCCAAAAAAGGCGCCCAGCGACCGGGTAACAAGGGGCGCGATGGAACGGGAAAAGGCGGCAAAGCGGGCAAACCCGCGGCCAAAGCCGGGGCAGGGCGCTCTAAACCCAAAAGCGCCGGCGGCAAACCGGCACTGAAAGGCAAGCCCGGTGGCAAGCCGGCCGGCAAGAAAGCCGCCGCGCCGGGCAAGCCCGGGGCGCCCAAGAAGCCTGGAAAAAACAAGCCGTTCAAGGGCAAGGCGGGCCCGCGCCGTAAGTCGTCTTCCTAGCCGTCAGGTCGCGTAGGCGAACAGGAAATTAGCGATCAGTTCCTTGCCGCCTTCGGTGGCAAACGATTCGGGGTGAAATTGAATGCCGTGAATCGGATAGTCACGGTGTTTCACGCCCATCAGCTCAAACTCACCGACCGCCTGCCAGCGGCTGCGCTGTTCGAAGTTGTCAGCCGCCAGGCCGCCAACGGTGGCGGTTACTTCCAGGCATTCGGGGAGTGAGTCCGCATCGGCAATCAGCGAGTGGTAGCGCATGACCTCGAGCTGGTCGGGCACGCCGTTGAACACCGAGCGGTTATTGTGGTTGATCGGGCTGATCTTGCCGTGCATAGGGAGCGGCGCTTTGACCACCTTGCCACCAAACACGTGCACGATGCCCTGCATCCCCAGACACACGCCCAGCAACGGTGTGGTCTTGCCCAGCTTCTCGATCACTTCCGCACACACGCCAAAGTAGCGCGGGTCGTCCGGCGAGCCGGGGCCAGGTGAGATGATAATGCGATCCGGCGCCATGGCCTCGATGGCCTGAAAATCGATCTGGTTGTTGCGTTTGACGATAATCTCGAAATGGGGAATCGCCCGACGATTTTTCTCGGTCGTCAGAATCTCACCGATAAACTGGTAGAGGTTATAGGTGAAAGAATCGTAGTTATCGATGATGAGCACCTTCATGCGTGGCTCTCCGTATCCTTATCCGTACTCATGAAAGAGGCAAGGGCTTTGCGGGTGCCCGCAAACTTGCGGCGAATCTCTTCATACTCGTCGGCGGCGTTGCTATCGAAGACGTTGCCGCCGCAGGTTTGCACGTAGGCGCGCTCGCCGTTGACGAACACCGTACGGATGGGAATGGCAAAGGTGCAGTCGCCGTTAAACGAGAACTGCCCCACTGCACCGCCGTAGGGACCGCGCCCATCGGTTTCCAGATCGTCGATGATTTTCATCGCCTCGATTTTCGGCGCCCCTGTCAGCGTACCCGCCGGGAAATTGCTGGCCAGCGCCGTGAACATGTCGTCACCCTCGGCGATAATGCCGACGATCTCGCTGGAAATATGCTGCACGTGGCTGAACCGCTTGATATCCATCAGGCTGCGCACCTTCACCGTGCCAAACTGCGCGACGCGGCCGATATCGTTGCGATGCAGGTCGACGATCATGTTGTGCTCGGCAATCTCCTTGGGGTCATTGAGCAGCGCCCGGGCAAGCTGGGTATCTTCCTGAGGCGTTTGGCCACGGGTGGTGGTGCCTGCCAGCGGGAATGTCTCCATTTCGCCCTGGCGCAGGCGGAACAGCAACTCGGGGCTTGCGCCGATCAGCTTCTGCTCGCCAAACTTGACGTAGTACATCTGCGGCGAGGGGTTGATGGTGCGCAGCTGGTCGTAAAGCGCCAGAGTATCGCCCTGGATCTGGAAGCGCTTCTTGAAGCCGACCTCGCACTGAAACACCTTGCCGTCGATGATGTCCTGCTTCACCTTGGCCACCGCCTCGGCGTGCTCATCCTGGCTCATGGTGTCGCCGAGCGCCTTGATATGCAGCGGGCCGGGGGGAGTGTCGTCAGCGTCGATCAGCGTCTGCAGAAACTCGTAGCGGCTGTTGTCGTAGTAGAAGTAGGTGACCTCCCCGGTCATCTTGTCGAGGATCAGGCCATCCTTGTATAGACCGAAGCGAAAGGTATCGAAGTCGTCGCTGGCCTTCAGCGAAAGCGAGGGCTCGAAGTATTGCATGGCATCGTAGCCAAGATAGCCGCTCAGCCCGCCTGCATACTTGCGGGAAATGATATTTTGCGGAATCAGGCTGCGCAGCAGGTCGTAGGGGTTCTCGCTCGGGTAGTGATTGGCATGGCCGTCGCGGTCTTCAATGGTCAGCGTCTTGCCGTTGGCGTAGAGCGTGTACTCGGGGTCGAAGCCGATGATCGAGTGACGCGCCATGTGGCTGTCCTCGCCAAGCGACTCCAGCATGTAGCAGGTATCGAATTGCCGCTCGATTTTTTGAAACAGGGCAAAAAAATCGCAGTCCGCCGCCAGGGTCACGTAGTGAGGCTTGCGCGGCAGCGTAAAAGGCTGCGGGCCTTTTGTGGCGTGCGTTTCGGCAGTTGTCATAGGTGATCGGTCCATGAAGAAGGTAACGTTGTTAGGGCACGGGAGCCACGCGACACCGTGGCAATACCCACGCCCAGGGTTTCGGCAA
Source organism: Pseudomonadota bacterium (assembly GCA_051750125.1). GTDB lineage: Bacteria > Pseudomonadota > Gammaproteobacteria > Pseudomonadales > Halomonadaceae > Vreelandella. Next base: position 26,816 of record JBNJJK010000005.1, on the reverse strand, counting down.
TCTTGCGGTGGGGCACGCCCTCACGCAGCAGCTTGAAAATCTGTAGGCGCTTACTGATTTCTTGGTACTCTGCAGGCGTTAGCAGGCTGGCCAGCGCCATATCCATTGCCTCTGGAGAGTCGATGGCAAGCAAATGGCGAACCAGCTCCGCCTGGTAATCATCGTTTGAGAGCATGTCGTGAAGGCACCGTTGGCCGCCGGGTAATAAGTAATGTACTAGCGTACTAGTACGCTATATGATTATGCCGTGAAGTCAAGCCGATTGAACAAATAGATTGAACAAATAAAAGGACCCCCGATGACCGCGTACTTTATCCAGGCGTTTATTTATCTTGTGGCGGCGGTGATCGCCGTCCCTCTGGCGAAACGCTATGGGCTTGGCTCGGTGCTCGGCTATCTGATGGCCGGCGTGGTCATTGGCCCGATATTGGGGCTGGTGGGCCAGGAAACCACCACGATCCAGCACTTTGCCGAATTTGGCGTGGTGATGATGCTGTTTCTGGTCGGCATGGAGCTCGACCCGAAAGGCCTGTGGGCGATGCGCGTGCGGCTGATCGGCCTGGGCGGGCTGCAGGTGATGCTGACCACCGCCGCGGGGACCTCCATTGCCTGGTGGCTCGGGCTTACCTGGCAAACGTCTCTGGCCATCGGCTTGCTGTTCGCGCTGTCCTCGACAGCGATTGTGCTGCAAACCCTGAGTGAAAAAGGCCTGGAAAAAACCGAGGGCGGCCGGAGCGCTTTCTCCGTGTTGTTGTTCCAGGATATCGCGGTGATTCCCATGTTGGCGTTGATTCCCCTGCTGGCGGTACCCGAGTTGATGGGCGCCGGTGGCGATCAAGCCAGTCACGCGAGCATAAGCCTGGTGGCGCACTTGCCCGGCTGGGCGCATGCGCTGGTGGTGGTCGCGGCGATCGGCAGCGTGATTGCTGGCGGTTACTACCTCGTACCGAAACTGTTTCGCTATGTGGTGGGCTCGGGATTGCGTGAGGTATTCACGGCCACGGCGCTGATGCTGGTCATCGGTATCGCCGCGCTCATGAGCCTGGTGAATCTTTCCCCGGCGCTGGGTGCGTTTCTGGCCGGTATCGTACTGGCCAATAGCGAGTTCAAGCATGAAATCGAAGCTAATATCGAGCCGTTCAAGGGGCTTCTGCTAGGCTTGTTCTTTATCACCGTCGGCGCGGGGATCGACTTTCAGGTACTGGCCTCGCAGTGGGGCACGGTGTTGGCCCTTGGCGTCGTGGTGATTGCCGTCAAGGCGGCCATCCTGCTCGGCCTGGCGTTGCTGTTTCGGGTGCATGGCAGCAACGGCTGGCTGTTCACCCTAAGCCTTGCCCAGGCCGGTGAGTTCGGGTTTGTGCTGTTGACCTACAGCGTGCAGAACAGCGTGATTCCCGTCGAGATTTCCCAGGTGCTGTCGCTGGTCATCGCGCTGTCGATGTTCCTGACGCCGCTGCTGTTCATCGCCTACGACCGCCTGGTGCTGCCGCGCTATCGTCGGGTCAAAAACGACGGGCGCGAGGCGGATGCCATCGACGAACAGGCGCCGGTGATCGTGGCGGGTGTGGGGCGCTTCGGGCAGATTATTTGTCGTCTGCTGCGTGCCAACAACATCCCCATCGTCGCGCTCGATCACGAACTCGAGCAAATCGAGAACCTGCGGCGGATCCATATTAAAAGCTATTTCGGCGATGCTGCCCGCTCAGACCTGCTGGAAACCGCCGGTATCGAACAGGCGCGCTTGCTGGTCGTGGCCATTGATGACCGCAAGCGGGCCGTTGAGATGGTCAAGCACGTCAAGCATTACTACCCCCATGTATGGGTGCTGGCCCGAGCGTTTGACCGCGGCCATGGATATCAGCTTCGAGAAGCCGGGGCCGATGACGTCATCAGTGAAACCTACCACTCCGCACTGGAGCTGGGCGGCCATGCGCTAACGGCCATGGGGGTTCACCCCATGCGCGCCAAGCAGATGACCTGGGCGTTTGTGCAGAACGAAAAGGCCCACGAGGACGAGCTGTTTGATGCATGGAAGGAGATCGAAGAAGGCATCAACTTCAGCCCTCGATACGGTGAACTGTTCATGAAACTGGAAGAAGCGCTGAACAGCGCCATGCAGCAGGACTGGCCCGAGCCCCAGCGTGAGGATGTACCGATCTGGACGCCGCCTGAAGCGGATAAGCAATGACCCCCTTCATTGCTGACATGCTCAGACAAGCATCGACGACTTGAACAAGGCCTGACGGTCAATAGCGTTTCCCGACAGCATGAACTCGCCCATACCCCGGTAGTGCAGCGACTCCTGCTCATCCGCCGAAGGGGCGGCGTGGGCTTTAACGACCTCAAAGATAAACAGGTTGTAGCATTCGATCATGGCGTCATCGTGCAGCCGGCACTCGAAGGACGCGTAGCATCCCTCAATCCGTGGCGCATCGATCTTTTCTGACATGCCTGGGGTCAGGCCAAAGGCGTCGAACTTATCGACCTCGCTCCCTGAGCAGTTGCCGATACCCACGACCGTATCGACAAGCGATGCCGGGGGAATATTGATCACGCATTCGCCGCTGTTGCGCACCAGCGCGTGGGAGTGATTGCCGGCGTCGATAACGCAGCCGATGAGCGAAGGGGAAAACGCCATGACCATGTGCCACCCCAGGGTCATGATGTTGGTGTGCTGTTGCCATTGCGATGACACCAGCACAACAGGGCCAGGTTCAAGAAAGTGCCTGACGTTGGAGACCGGAAAGTCCTCTTTCTTCATCGGGTGTGGCATCAATAATTTCCGATTAGATTAGTTATCCAGCCGGACGTCGCATAACGGTCATCAATAACCCGGCGCCAATCAAGCTGCCGGCGCCACAGCGGTGTAGCAGGCGGCGAAACTTGGCAGTCATTAGCTGTCGGCTCGTCGTCGACAACAGTGTGTAGCCGAGATCCGAGATGACGCCCATCACAAGAAACGTAGCAAACAAAATCGCCAACTGCGGCGCTAGGGGTTGAGTTTGGCTAATAAACTGCGGCATGAATGCCATGAAAAACAGAATGCTTTTGGGATTCAGGAGTGTCACCCAAAATGCCTTTGCGGTGCCTTGCTTGATGTTAGCTCCCGAGGTTTCCAGGTCGTTCAGTCGACCGGATTCACGCCACATCATAATACCCAGATAAAGCAGATAAAGAACCCCTAGCCATTTAACCATGGCGAATAGCTCCGCAGACGCCATCAGCAGAGCGCCGACGCCGGCAAATGAAAGTGACATAGCCACCAGGTCACCCAAGAAAAAGCCGGGCAACATCGCCAATGCGGCTCTTCGGCCTTGATTGATGCCGGTCATTACCAATAGAGCAACGGCAGGGCCTGGTGATGCGATGACCAAAAAAGACGCCAGCAAAAATGACAACCAAAGCTCAATCGACATAGCGTTAACTTTCCTAATTTTGAATTATTAATGATAGCTCGCATCACTAGCAGTTCAGCTCGAGCGTTTGCATCCTTGGGCCGACAGAATCCCGCCCGTCGATGCCATGACGGTGTAGCATGGAGACCGCAGCTGCTTGCAATGCAATCATTAGCACAGTGCTAATGGAAACTTAAAACGGCAGGTGTAGCGAGGCGCTGAGGGTATTGAGATGGTCGAGGGCCGGGGCGTCGATACGTTCGTACTCGAGGCGGCTGACCAGGCGGTCGATGGTGAGGGTGGCGCCAAAGCCCTGGAGCATGGCGGTGCCGCCGTCGTCGATTTCCTGCCCTGGTTGATAGCTTTCACCACGCCATTCGGTAAGCCCTGACTTGGCATAGACGCTGAACGCCCCCATGCGCAGGCCGGCGACCAGGGCTCCTCCCAGGCTCAGGGTGTCCATGATAAGTGGGTTGATGCTCGACGAAATAGGCACTTCCTCGCTTTCGCGATAGGCCAGTTCAGCGCCGATGTCCATCTGGGGAAGCTGCCAGGGACTGAAGCCCGCCGTCAGGCGGAAGCCGCTGGTATAGCTGTCGATACTGGCAAGGTCGCTGCCTTCGAGGACGACGCCGTTTTCCAGCTGCAATAGTTCGCTGTGCGGCGAGGTGTACGCCAGGGGAGAGGCGGACTCGTCAGCAAAGATGCTGGCATAGGGGACTGCACAGCAGAGTAAGGTGCTTGCCAAGCGTTTCATTGGCATTTTTGTATACCTGGAAGCGTCCAGTAAAGGCAGATCTATTGAGAGTAGCAACTGGCCTTGATTTCTACCAATTTAATTGCGCCGCTGGCCAGATTTTCTACCAGATGGCGACCCATTGCGGTGAAGCGCTCGCCGAATACCCACTGGGGTGACAGGACCGCCTGGCGTGGGGTCTGCTCTTTTTGCCGCTGTCGCTGGCGCCATTCGAGGGCGGTATCGCTCCAGTCGTCAAGGTGTTGGAGGACAAAGCCAGCAGACTCGAGCAGCGTGACCAAACTGGCCAGGGTATGCAGGTAAGAGTGCGCCGCCGAGGCGGCCCACGGCACGGGATAGACAAGGTCCGCCACGTTCGGGCCGCTGACTACCTCATGCATCACCAACTGGCCGCCGGGGCTTAGCACGCGGCGGCATTCGTCCATCACCCCGGCGGCGTCGGGCATATTGAGCAAGCTGTGTTGAAAGACCACTGCGTCGAAAGCCCCCGCTGCAAAGGGAAGCGCTCGGGCATCTGCGGTCACCCAGCCTAGCGGCGGGCTTCCCGGGTTGACGGCCAGGGCACTCAGCGACCGGTTTAGCGCGTTAAAGCGCTGGGTGATATCGACGCCCACCATCTGAAAGCCGAGCGCGGCACCCTGGCGCATCAAACCGCCGAGCCCGGCGCCAATATCCAGCACCCGCGTCGGCGAGGCGGTGTCGATCAGCTCGAGCAGTCTGGCGGAAGCGGCCATTCCGCCAATGTGCAACTGGTCTAGGGGCGCAAGCTGGGGCAGGGTGGGCCCATCCGGATAGTGGGCGCGTATCTGCTCCAATACCTCGCGATCACGCAGCGACTGCTGATAATGCGCCACCAGCGGTGAGTGGAACACCATGAAAAGGCTCCTTGGCGAGCCAGGCGCCGGCGCCTGGTGCTTGTATGGCTAGTCGTCCAACCCCAGCTCTTCGATGGAGATTTCGCGCATCTTGAACTTCTGGATTTTGCCGGTGACGGTCATCGGAAATTCATCGACGAATTTGAAGTAGCGCGGGATCTTGAAGTGGGTGATCTTGCCCTTGCAGTACTCGCGCAGGTCCTCGCCGCTAATCTCGTGGTCGGTACCGTTGAGTTTGACCCAGGCGATCAGCTCTTCACCGTACTTCTTGTCCGGCACGCCGGTGACCTGGACTTCCGAAATGGCCGGGTGGGTGTAGAGGAACTCCTCGATCTCCTTGGGATAGACGTTTTCGCCGCCGCGAATCACCATGTCCTTGATCCGGCCAACGATCTGGACGTAACCCTCGTCGTCCATGGTGGCGAGATCGCCGGTATGCATCCAGCCCGCTTCATCGATGGCCTCGGCGGTGGCTTTGTCGTTGTTCCAGTACTTCAGCATGATGCTGTACCCGCGAGTGCACAGCTCGCCAATTTCACCGCGGGGCAGAATGCCGCCGTTACCGGGGTCGACGATTTTGGTTTCCAGGTGCGGCTGGGTACGACCGACGGTCGAGACACGTTTTTCAATGCTGTCGTCGGCACCGGTCTGGGTCGACACCGGGCTGGTTTCGGTCATGCCGTAGGCAATCTGCACGCCTTTCATGTTCATCTTGCTGATCACCTGCTTCATGATTTCGGCCGGACAGATCGAGCCCGCCATGATGCCGGTGCGCAGCGACGATAGATCCGTGCTTGGGAAATCGGGATGGTCCAGCTCGGCGATAAACATGGTGGGCACGCCGAACAGCGCAGTGGCTTTCTGTTCCTGCACCGCCTCGAGCACCTTGCCGGGGTCAAAGCCCTCGTCCGGGTAGATCATTGCCGCGCCGTGGGTCATGCAGCCCAGGTTGCCCATCACCATGCCGAAACAGTGATACAGCGGCACAGGAATCACCAGGCGGTCTTCGCTGGTAAAGCCCATGCTTTCGGCGACAAAGAAGCCGTTGTTGAGAATATTGTGATGGGAAAGCGTGGCGCCTTTGGGGAAGCCGGTGGTGCCCGAGGTGTACTGAATGTTGATCGGGTCATCGAACTGCAGCGTGGCTTGAAGGTCGTCGACGTCGGTCTGACTCACTTGATTCGCTTCGTCCATCAGGTCGGCCCAGCGCCACATGCCGTTGTGCTTGTCGGCGCTCAGGTTGATGACGCACTCAAGGTCGGGCAGTTTTTGTGATTTCAGCTTGCCCTCGGCGCTGGCCTTGAGCTCGGGGGCCAGTTCATTGAGCATGCCGCGATAGTCCGACGTTTTGAAGCTGTCGGCCGTCACCAGGAAGCGCGCACCGGACTGGTTGAGCGCATACTCCAGCTCGTGGGTGCGGTACGACGGGTTGATGTTGACCAGGATCGCACCGATTTTGGCGGTGGCAAATTGCGTCACCGTCCACTCGCTGCAGTTGGGTGCCCAGATGCCCACCCGGTCGCCTTGCTTGACGCCAATGGCGAGCAGAGCGCGGGCACAGCGATTGACTTCTTCCTGTAGCTCGCGGTAGCGCCAGTGAATGTTCTGATGCAGCACGATCAGCGCGTCGTTATCGGGATACTGCGCGGCGATCTGGTCGAATTTATCGCCAATGGTCATGCCCAGCAGGGGTTTGTCGGCGGTACTGCTGGTGTAGCTTGGAAGGGTAAGTGCAGGTGATGCCATGGTATCTCTCCACATATTATTGTCTTGTCCGAGCGAATAGGCAGCGACGGTTTGTTATTGGTTATGCGCTTACGCGGCCTTTGGCCAGGGCAACTTTTGAGCCGGGTTTGCGCCCCAGTTTGTCGGTAATCCAGTAGCCGGTATCAATCACCGCCTGCAGATCAACGCCGGTATCGATGCCCAGCCCTGCCAGCAGGTAGAGCACGTCTTCGGTGGCCACGTTGCCCGAGGCGCCCTGGGCATACGGGCAACCGCCTAGCCCGGCGGTGGACGCATCAATCACGCTGACGCCCTCTTCCAGCACGGCATAGAGGTTCGCCAGCGCCATGCCGTAGGTATCATGGAAATGTGCCGCTAGAAATTCGATGGGTACCTGCTGACGGGTTGCCTCGATCATGCGTTTGGCGGCCAGCGGAGTGCCTACGCCAATGGTGTCGCCCAGGGATATTTCGTAGCAGCCCATCTCATATAGCGCTTTGGCGACATCGGCCACTTTGTGGGGCGCAATCTCGCCTTCGTAGGGGCAGCCCAGCACGCAGGAAACGTAGCCTCGCACCCGTACGCCGGCGTCGTTGGCGCGTTCGAGCAGCGGCGCAAAGCGCGCCAGGGACTCGGCAATAGAGCAGTTGATATTCTTTTGCGAAAACGCCTCAGACGCCGCGCCGAACACGGCGACTTCCTCAACACCCGCCGAAAGCGCGTTCTCCAGGCCCTTCAGGTTAGGCGTCAGTGCCGAATAGACCACCCCCGGCTGACGGCTGATGCCGGTCATCACCTCGGCGGCATCTCCCATTTGCGGCACCCACTTTGGGGAGACAAAGCTGGCGGCTTCGATGTGCGCGAGTCCTGCTTTGGCGAGGCGCTCAATCAGCGCAATCTTGGTCGCGGTGGGGACCATGTCCCCCGGCTCGTTCTGCAAGCCGTCCCGGGGGGCCATTTCAAACAGTTTGACGGACGTTGGCAGCGCCATGGGGTAGCTCCTATTCGCTGGGGGCAAAGTCGAGTAGCACGTCGCCCTGGCCGACGGTATCGCCCGCCTGGAAGTGGAACGACGCCACGCTGCCATCGGCTGGCGCGGTCATGGTGTGTTCCATTTTCATGGCTTCCATGACCATCAGCGGCATGCCTTTCTCGACGCTGGCGCCAGGCTCCACGAGCAGGGCGACCACGGTGCCGTGCATTGGTGCGGTGAGGGTCGATTCGGCTTCGTGGTGGCCGTGGTCGATGGCGTCGATGCGCCGCCAGAACAGGCGTGTTTCACCCCTCGGGTCGGCCATGACCACCACGTGGCCATCGCGGCGTGCCTGCAGCCGGCGACGGTGGCCGTTCAGCGTGACCGCGACGGCATCGCCGCTGAGTGGTTGCAGGCTGGCGGTCAGGGTTTCGTCGCCTATGGTAAGTTGCCAAAGCGCCTCGCCGGCGCTGCGCTTACCTTCAACAATGACCACCGCTTCATCGCTATCCGGCGCCTGGGCGCTTGCCGGGTCGCACAGCGCAATGCGAATGGTATGCGGCGCATTGAGTCGGAAACCGTCGTGGCGGTCCCAGGGCGAGTCGCTCTCGCATTCCTGGGCAAGCTGGTGCAGGCCGATCAGCGCCGCGCTGGCGTAGGCTTCCCGGCCGTAGGACCGTGGCGCGAACAGCGTTGCCTCGTTACGCTCGATAAAGCGCGTATCCAGCTCCACGTTCTTGAAGCCAGGATGGGTCGCCAGACGCATCAGAAAGGCGCGGTTGGTCACCACGCCCTGAACGTCGAGCGCTGCCAGGGCACGGTTGAGGGTCGCCAGGGCGGCGTCGCGGTCAACGCCGTGAACGATCAGCTTGGCGAGCATGGGGTCGTAGTGCATCGACACCGCATCGCCGCTTTCCACGCCGCTGTCCAGGCGTACTTGGTCGCCGCTTAAACCCGCTCCCTCCAGATCCAGCGCGAAACGCGTCAGCAGGCCGGTGGCGGGTAAGAAATCCTGATCCGGGTCTTCGGCGTAAAGGCGCGCTTCAAAGCTATGCCCGGTGATGGTCAGTGCGTCCTGGGTACAGGGGAGCGGTTCGCCCATGGCCACGCGCAGCTGCCATTCGACCAGGTCCTGGCCGGTGATCATTTCGGTGACCGGGTGCTCGACCTGGAGACGGGTGTTCATTTCCATAAAGAAGAACGACCCGTCCGCATCCAATAAAAACTCGACGGTGCCGGCGCCCACATAGCCGATTTCCTGGGCGGCGCGCACGGCGGCATCGCCCATGGCGCTACGTAGCTCGGCCGTCATGCCGGGGGCGGGGGCTTCTTCGATGACTTTCTGGTGGCGGCGTTGCACGCTGCAGTCGCGCTCGAACAGGTAAACGCCGTTGCCGTGGCGGTCGCAGAACACCTGGACTTCCACGTGGCGCGGCTTGACCAGGTATTTCTCGATCAGCATGCGATCGTCGCCGAAGGCGGCCCTGGACTCACGTCGGCAGCCGTCCAGAGCGGCCTGAAACCCATCCCCCGACTCGACGACGCGCATACCCTTGCCACCACCGCCGGCGCTGGCTTTGAGCATCACCGGGTAACCGATCTTGTCGGCCTCGTCGCGCAGCAGGGTGTCATTCTGGTCGTCGCCGTGGTAGCCGGGCACCAGCGGCACGCCTGCGTTGGCCATGCGTGCCTTGGCGGCGGATTTATCGCCCATGGCGGCAATCGCCGAGGCGGGCGGGCCGACAAAGGTAATGCCCGCCTGTTCAAGGGCTTTTACGAAGTCGCCGTTCTCGGAAAGAAAGCCGTAGCCGGGGTGAATGGCGCCGCTGCCGGTGCGCCTGGCGGCCTCAATGACCGCCTCGACGTCGAGGTAGCTTTCCCGCGCGGGGGCAGGGCCGACGCGAATGGCTTCGTCGGCTTCACGCACGTGGCGGGCGCCGGCATCGGCGTCGGAATAGATGGCGACGGTTTTTAATCCCATGCGGCGCGCGGTGCGCATCACGCGGCAGGCAATCTCGCCCCGATTGGCGACCAGCAGCGTATCAAAGGGCGTCGTGCGCGCGGGGAGGGCGTTCTTATCAATAGGGGACGAATGACTCATGAGCGACGCTCCGACGCGTGGGGTGTGTTATTCGGTTCGGCCCAGGTTGGGCGACGCTTTTCCAGGAAACTCGTCAGACCCTCCTGGCCTTCGGGGCTAACCCGCAGCCGGGCGATGACCTGGCAGGTATGCTCGCGGGTGGCGTCTGCATCGGTTGTCTGGGCCACCGTAGCCATCAGCGCCTTGGTGGCGCGCTGTGCCTGGGGCGAACCCGCCAACAGCGTTGCCAGCATGGCGTCCACTGCGCTATCCAGCGCGTCGTGTTCCACCACCTGATGGGCCAGGCCGAGCTCAAGCGCCGTTGATGCGTCCATTACCTCGGCGGTCAACGCAAAGCGGCGCATCTGACGCTCGCCGAGGGCACGCTGAACGTAGGGGCTGATCACCGCGGGCGAGAGACCGATCTTGACCTCGGAGAGGCAGAACCTGGCTTTTTCGGAGGCCACGACCACGTCGCAGCAGGCGGCAAGGCCCACCGCGCCGCCGAAGGCGGCTCCCTGCACGCGGCACAGCGTGGGGCAGGGCAGCGTATCCAGGCCGTGCATCAGCGCGGCGAGCTTGCGCGAATCGGCGAGGTTATCGTCAAGGTCGTAGTCGACCATGCGCTTCATCCAATTCAGGTCCGCCCCCGCTGAAAAGCTCTTGCCTTCGGAACCCAGCACCACCACGCGCACGTCGCCCGTATCCGCAAGCGAATGCAGCCGGCTCAAGTGATCGTTCAGCTCGGCAATCAGGCTGTCGTCAAAGGCGTTATGCACCTCGGGGCGATTCAGGGTTAGCCAGGCGACGCCGTGGTCGATGGTTAGTGTCGAATAAGCCATGCTCATTGCCCCTTACATCCGGAACACGCCAAAGCGCGTCTCTTCAATTTCTGCGTTCATGGCCGCAGCCAAGGAAAGTCCCAGCACGTCGCGGGTTTGCAGCGGGTCGATCACGCCGTCATCCCACAGGCGGGCGCTGGCGTAATAGGGGTGGCCCTGGTGCTCGTACTGTTCGCGGGTGGGTTTCTTGAAGGCTTCTTCTTCCTCCGGCGTCCACTCGCGGCCCTCGCGCTCGTACTGCTCGCGTTTCACCTGGGAAAGCACGCCCGCCGCCTGTTCGCCGCCCATCACCGAAATGCGCGCGTTGGGCCACATGAACAGCAGGTTGGGGTCATAGGCGCGGCCGCACATGCCATAGTTGCCGGCGCCGAAGCTACCGCCAATCAGCACGGTGTACTTGGGCACCTTGGCGCAGGCCACAGCGGTGACCAGTTTGGCGCCGTGCTTGGCGATGCCTTCGTGCTCGTACTTGGAGCCGACCATAAAGCCGGTAATGTTCTGCAGGAACACCAGCGGAATCTTGCGCTGGGCACACAGCTCGATAAAGTGCGCACCTTTCACCGCGCTCTCTGAGAACAGCACGCCGTTGTTGGCCACGATGCCCACCGGGTAGCCGTGAATATGGGCAAAGCCGGTGACCAGGGTATCGCCGTAGTAGCGCTTGAATTCGTCAAAGTCGGAGTCGTCGACAATGCGGCCAATGACTTCGCGTACGTCATAGGGCTTTTTAAGGTCGGTGCCGACAATGCCATACAGCTCGGCGGGGTCGAGCCTGGGTGGTTTGGGCGCCTGCATGGCCAGCTGGCCGCGCTTCTGCCAGTTGAGCCGTGAGACACAGGCGCGGGCAAGCTGCAACGCGTGGGCGTCGTTTTCGGCGTAGTGATCGGCTACGCCGCTGACCTTGGCGTGCACGTCGGCGCCGCCCAGGTCTTCAGCGCTGATGCTCTCGCCGGTGGCGGCTTTTACGAGCGGTGGGCCACCGAGGAAAATCGTGCCCTGCTCTTTGACGATGATCGACTCATCGGCCATGGCCGGCACATAGGCGCCGCCCGCGGTGCACGAGCCCATCACCACGGCAATTTGCGGAATGCCCTCGGCGGATAGGGTCGCCTGGTTGTAGAAGATGCGCCCGAAGTGGTCGCGGTCGGGGAAAACTTCATCCTGACGGGGCAGAAAGGCGCCGCCGGAATCGACCAAATAAATGCACGGCAGGCGATGCTTGCGGGCGATTTCCTGGGCGCGCAGGTGTTTCTTGACGGTCATCGGGAAGTAAGTGCCGCCTTTTACCGTGGCATCGTTGGCGACAATCACGCACTCCACGCCGGATACGCGCCCGATGCCGGTGACCACCCCGGCGGCGGGCACATCGCTTTCATACACGTGATGAGCGGCCAGCGCGGAAAATTCCAGAAACGGCGAGCCTTCGTCAATCAGGTGATCGATGCGGTCGCGCACGAACAGCTTGCCCCGGCTTTCGTGACGCTCGCGGGCCTTGGCGCCGCCGCCCTGGGAAATGGCCGCGGTAAGTTCGCGCAGCTGGCTAACGTCCATGCGCATTGCAGCTTCGTTGGCCTGAAAGACATCGCTGCGCGGATTGATCTGAGTGGAAATGGTGCTCATGTCGCGACCCTACTGACGTTTATTAAAGGCTTTCGTTGAAGAGTTCGCGGCCGATCAGCATCCGCCTGATCTCGCTGGTGCCCGCGCCGATCTCATACAGCTTGGCGTCGCGCAGCAGTCGCCCGGTGGGGTACTCGTTGATGTAGCCGTTGCCGCCTAGCAGCTGAATCGCATCCAGTGCCACCTGAGTGGCTTTTTCGGCGCAGTAGAGAATCACCCCGGCGGCATCCTTGCGAGAGGTCTGGCCGCGGTCGCAGGCGCCCGCCACGGCATAAAGATAGGCCCGGCAGGCGTTCAGGGTGGTGTACATGTCGGCCACTTTGCCCTGTACCAGTTGGAACTCACCGATCGACTGGTTGAACTGTTTGCGCTCGTGGATATAGGGGAGTACCACGTCCATAGCGGCCTGCATGATGCCGATGGGACCAGCCGCGAGCACAGTGCGCTCGTAGTCGAGGCCGCTCATCAGTACGCGAACGCCTTTGCCTTCAGCGCCAAGGATATTTTCGGCGGGCACTTTGCAGTCCTGGAACACCAGCTCGCAGGTGTTGGAACCGCGCATGCCGAGCTTGTCGAGCTTCTGGGCGGTGGAGAAACCGGGCATGCCCTTTTCGATAATGAAGGCGGTGATGCCTTTGGAGCCGGCGTCCGGGTCGGTCTTGGCGTAGACCACCAGCACGTCTGCATCCGGGCCGTTGGTGATCCACATCTTGTTGCCGTTGAGGATGTAATGGTCGCCGTCCTTCTTGGCCCGCAACTGCATGGAAACCACATCGGAACCCGCGCCGGGCTCTGACATGGCGAGTGCGCCCACGTGGTCCCCGCTGATCAATTTGGGCAGGTATTTAGCCTTCTGCTCGGCGGAGGCGTTGATCTTGATCTGGTTGACGCACAGGTTGGAGTGGGCGCCGTAAGACAGCGCGACGGAAGCGCTGGCCCGGGAAATCTCTTCCATGGCAATACAGTGGGCCAGGTACCCCATGCCGCTGCCGCCGTCTTCATCGGCGACGGTAATGCCCAGCAGGCCCATGTCGCCAAACTTCTTCCATAAGTCGTTGGGGAACTCATTGGCCTGGTCGATCTCGGCGGCGCGTGGCGCAATCTCGCTAGCGGCAAAGGCGTTGACCTGTTCGCGCAGCATGTTCAGTTCGTCATCGAGGCCAAAATTGAGTTCTGAGTAGTGTGAAAACATGGTCAATCACCTGTTGTGCATTGTTTTAGCGAGCGTGGTCTTGGCGAGCGTGTGCTGGCGGTAGGGCGCGGGCGGCCGGATCAGTGCATGGTCGCGGAGGAAGACGATGCTTCGTCGGAGGATGCCGACTGCTCTTCTTCGCGTTGTTTTTCATGTAGCTCTTCCAGCGCCTGGCGGCAGCGGATTTCGGCGCTTTCAAGCTCAAGCTGGACCATGGTGATGTCTTTCATTTGCTGGTCGAGGGCCGCCCGACGCTCGGCAATCTTGCTGAGCATTAAATGCAGCTGCTTTTTACTGCCGCTGCGGGTTTCATCCCAGAGTTCAAACAGTTCGCGAATTTCGGCCAGTGAAAACCCCAGCCGTTTGCCACGAATGGTCAGTTTCAGGCGCACCCGGTCTTTGCTGCTGTAGACGCGGGTTTGGCCCCGGCGAGTCGGGTGAAGCAGCTCCTGATCCTCGTAAAAGCGGATGCTGCGGGTGGTTAAATCAAACTCGTTGGCCAGTTCACTGATCGAGTAAGTTTTGCTCATGGCGAATTTCTCTTAAATAGGGACATGTCCCTATGGAACACTGACCATGAGGCTAAAACAAGTTTACGTTAACGTAAAGCATATATTGCGAGGCCTAAGTTACCCGCCAAATACTCTAATGGTATGAATTATCGGTAATTTTTTTAATTTCATGAGCGGTTGATGACTTTTCGTAGACCAAAGTTGTAATTGTAATCCGCTACCAGAGATTGCTAGTTTGCACCTACACCTTACGTTCAGGTAAAGAAGCGTTGCCGGCTAACGAACGCCACGCTGCGATGGCGGGGCTGGTATCAAGAAGCCACTGATGATCATTAAGCGCGAGCGCCTCAGGGCTTCAGAGTCAGCACAAGAACAACAAGAGGCTTACCACTTCATGTGTGCAGACAATGTTCAAACAGCGCCGGTCCTCGAAACGCGAGGGCTGACCAAAGAATTCCGCGGTTTTACGGCGGTGGACGATGTCAATCTCCAGGTAAAGGAAGGGCATATTCATGCGCTGATTGGCCCCAATGGCGCCGGTAAAACCACGGTGTTCAACCTGCTGACCAAGTTTTTACCACCCACGCGCGGTGAGATTCTCTACCGTGGCAAACCCATTACTGCCAAGAAATCCAATGAAATTGCACGGTTGGGGTTGGTGCGCTCATTTCAGATTTCGGCGGTGTTTGCACACATGACGGCGCTGGAGAACGTGCGAGTGGCGCTTCAGCGGCCGTTGGGTACGTCCTTTCATTTCTGGAAATCCGAAAAATCCCTCGACCACCTCAATGATCGTGCGATGGCCTTGCTGGAAGAAGTCGGCCTTGGCGAGTACGCCGATACGCTCACCGTCGAGATGCCCTACGGTCGCAAACGCGCCCTGGAAGTCGCCACCACGTTGGCGCTGGACCCCACCATGATGCTGCTGGACGAGCCCACCCAAGGCATGGGCGCGGAAGACGTGGATCGTATTGTGGCGCTGATCAAGCGTGTCTCGAAGGGTCGTACGGTATTGATGGTGGAGCACAATCTGAGCGTGGTCAGCCGACTATGCGACCGGATTACCGTGCTTGCGCGGGGCGCCGTACTGGCCGAGGGCGACTACGACAATGTGTCGCGCAACCCGCTCGTCCGCGAGGCCTATATGGGCAGCGAAGCCGCCGAAGAAGATGGCACTGAAAAAGAGGGCGCTGCCGTATGAACACTGCCGAATCGCGTGCGCCGCATACCCCTTCGGGAGCGGCGGAGACGCAATCGCTGGAAATGCTGCGCGTGCAGGACCTGCACGCCTTCTATGGCGAATCGCATATCCTCCATGGCGTCAATTTTGACGTGAAGCGCGGTGAATTGGTCACCTTGCTGGGTCGCAACGGTGCCGGGCGCAGCACCACGCTGAAGGCCATCATGAACATGGTGGGGCGGCGGTCCGGGTCGATCGTGATCAACGGCAACGAAACGCTGCACATGAGGCCGCACCATATTCCCCGGCTCGGCATTGGCTACTGCCCGGAAGAGCGCGGCATTTTTGCAAGCCTGGACGTACACGAAAACCTTCTCTTGCCGCCTACCGTGCGCTCAGACGGTATGAGTCTGGACGATATCTACGCCATGTTCCCCAATCTGTACGAGCGGCGAAAAAGCCAGGGAACCCGCCTGTCGGGCGGCGAGCAACAGATGTTGGCCATGGCCCGTATTCTGCGTACCGGGGCGCGCATGCTGTTGCTGGATGAAATCACCGAAGGCCTGGCCCCGGTGATCGTTCAAAAGCTCGGTGACGTGCTCGAACAGCTCAAGGCGCGCGGCATGACCATCGTGCTTGTTGAGCAGAACTTCCGTTTCGCCGCACCGCTGGCGGATCGCCACTTCGTGATGGAGCACGGGCAGATCGTCGAGGAAATCAGCGCCGTCGAGCTGCCTTCACGCCGTGACCATCTCAACTCAATGCTAGGGGTATAGGCCTCCAGCCACTCAATGTGCGATGCCTGCAGCACAACAACAAAGGCTTTCAATAGCCAGGAGAACCGCATGACATTGACTAAAAAAACGCTCGTCTGCTGTGTTGCCGCCGCGGCCGCTTCAAGCCTGATGGCCGCCAATGCCCAGGCGCAAATGAGCGACGACGAAGTCCGCATTGGCTATTTGGCCGATATGTCGGGCACCTATCGCGACCTCGCCGGGCCCGGTGGTTTGACCGCCATGGAAATGGCGGTCGAAGACTTTGGCGGCAGCGTCAACGGTGCGCCTATCGGGATATTCAGCGCCGACGACCGCAACAGTGCCGACGTGGGTGCCAACGCGGTCCGCGAGTGGATCGACGAGGACAACGTCGACATGGTCGGTGGGCTGGTGGCGTCATCGGTGTCGATTGCGGTCAGCAATGTGATCGAGGAAAACGACGGCCTGGCTATCGTGTCAGGCTCGGCGGCATCGAGCATTACCAACGAGCACTGCACGCCCAACCATATTCACTGGGTCTACGACACTTATCCGCTGGCTAACGGCACCGCCAAGGCCGTCGTCGAGCAGGGCGGCGACAGCTGGTTCATGCTCACCGCAGACTATGCCTTTGGCCATGCGCTGGAAGCCGATGTCACCAAGGTGGTGGAAGAGAATGGTGGCGAAATCGTCGACAGCGTCCGACACCCGTTCCCGACCAGCGATTTCTCCTCCTATATCCTGCAGGCCCAGGGTTCTGGCGCCAAGATCGTGGGGCTGGCCAATGCCGGTTCCGATACGGTCAATGCCATTACCACCGCGAGCCAGTTCGGCCTGACCGATTCCGGCCAGCAGCTTGCCGGTTTGCTGATTTTCCTCAACGACGTTCATGCGCTAGGCCTTGAAGCCACGCAAAACCTGCTGCTGACCACCGGTTGGTACTGGGACATGGATGAGCAATCCCGCGAGTGGGCAGAGCGTTACTTTGAGCAGGAAGAGCGCATGCCCACCATGGTGCAGGCGGGTATCTACTCAAGCACAATGCACTACCTGAAAGCCGTTGAAGCCGCCGGCACCGACGACCCTGAAACCGTACGCGCGCAAATGGCCGAGATGCCTATCGATGACTTCTTTGCCCGCAACGGCAGTATTCGTGAAGACGGCCGCATGATTCACGATATGTACCTGGCCCAGGTGAAAACGCCTGAGGAATCCACCGGTGAGTGGGATCTCTACGAAATCCTCAGCACCATTCCCGCCGAAGAAGCTTATCGTCCGCTGTCCGAGAGCCAGTGCGAGCTGGTAAAGAACTAAGCCCGGACGACGTCATTATCAAGCAACCACCTTCGGGTAGCCGTTCATGACGGCTACCCGTTGGCTGGCGGAGAGAGTCATACCATGACGATGATATTCGGAGTGCCATTGGCCGTGTTCATGGGGCAGCTGACGCTGGGCCTGGTCAATGGGGCCTTCTATGCGCTGCTCAGTCTGGGCCTGGCGGTCATCTTCGGCCTATTGAAGATCGTCAACTTTGCCCATGGGGCGCAATACATGCTGGGCGCCTTTGCCGCGCTGCTGGGCTTTCGCTACCTGGGGATCAACTACTGGCTGGCGCTTATCCTGGTGCCTTTGGTGGTCGGTGCCTTGGGTATGCTGATGGAGCGCTTTCTGCTGCGTCGTATCGCCCATCTGGACCACCTTTACGGCTTGCTGCTGACCTTTGGCCTGGCGCTGATCTTCGAAGGCACGCTGGTCAATATTTTTGGCGTGTCGGGCGCGCGGTATGCCACGCCAGAGGCGCTGCAGGGCGGGATGAACCTCGGGTTCATGTTCCTGCCGGTGTATCGGGGCTGGGTGCTGGTCGCCGCGCTGGCGATGTGCCTGTTTACCTGGTTCATGATCGAACGGACCCGCCTGGGGGCGTACCTGCGCGCGGGCACGGAGAACTCCCAGCTCATGCAGGCATTTGGCGTTAACGTGCCTTTGCTGATCACCCTGACTTACGGTTTTGGCGTCGGGCTGGCGGCGTTTGCCGGCGTGCTGGCAGCGCCGCTGTATCCGGTATCGCCCACCATGGGTTCGAGCCTGTTGATCGTGGTGTTTGCCGTTGTCGTGATCGGCGGTATGGGGTCGATTCTGGGCGCCATCATCACGGGGCTGTCGATGGGAATTATCGAGGGGCTGACCAAGGTGTATTACCCCGAAGCCGCCAACACGGTGATCTTCCTGGTGATGATCCTGGTGCTGTTACTACGCCCCTCGGGGCTGTTTGGTAAGGAGGCGTAACCCATGACGCAATCTCAACATATAGCGGCGCCTTCGATGGTCGTCGAACGGCAGCGGCGGGCCAAGCAGCGTCGCACGCTGTTCTACCTGGCGCTGATGGGGTTGGCACTGGTCGCGCCGTTTGTCGCTTACCCCGTCTTTTTAATGAAGATCCTCTGCTTTGCGCTGTTTGCCTGCGCGTTCAACCTGTTGCTGGGCTACGCAGGGCTGCTCTCGTTCGGCCACGCGGCGTTTCTGGCCAGCGGCGGCTACGTTACCGGCTATCTACTGGCCAGCTACCCCGGGCTAACGCCGGAGCTGGGCATCATCGCCGGTACGCTGTCGGCGACGCTGTTGGGGGTGGTGTTTGGCGTGCTGTCGATTCGTCGGCAGGGCATTTACTTCGCCATGGTGACGCTGGCGCTGGCCCAGCTGATGTTCTTTGTCTATGTTCAGTCACCGTTCACCGGCGGCGAAGACGGTCTGCACGGGGTGCCGCGGGGCGAGCTGTTTGGGTTGATCAGCCTGCGCAATAACATTGCCATGTACTACTTCGTCCTGGCGATCTTCGTATTTGGGTTTGCGCTTATCCAGCGCACGGTACATTCGCCCTTTGGGCAAGTGCTGAAAGCGATTCGTGAAAACGAACCCCGCGCGGTCTCGCTGGGCTATAACGTGGACGCTTACAAGCTGGTGGCCTTCGTTATCTCGGCAGCGCTTGCGGGCCTGGCGGGCTCGACCAAGACCGTCGTCTTCCAGCTTGCGTCGCTGACCGACGCCCACTGGCACATGTCGGGCGAGGTGATCCTGATGACGCTGCTTGGTGGTGTCGGCACGCTGTTAGGCCCGGTGATGGGCGCAAGCCTGGTGGTCAGCCTTCAGCATATTCTGGCGCAGTCGCCGCTGGGTAACTGGGTGAGTGTGATTCTGGGGATCATCTTCGTGGTCTGCGTGCTGAGCTTCCGCAGCGGGATTGTCGGCGAACTTGGCAAGATGTATCGCAAAAACTTCAAATAATGCCGGCTGTTGCGTTGCAATAGCCACACCGAGTCTGTCCATTGTTGGGTGCCTGTTGGCACCTTTTTTTTGGCCCGATTGTTGCGTTACGCCAAAGGTCGAAGAGCGCAGACGGTTGCTTGTGAGAGGGTTAAAATATAAGTTAACGTAAACGTCAATTAACCGATTTGGCTGCTTCGGTCGCCACGCCTAGAGTACACAATCACAACAACGGAAGCGCTCGCTTATCCCTCAACGTTAAGCGGACGGCTTTCAGCGGAGAGTCGCCATGAATTTCGAGCTCAGTGAAGATCAGGTTGCGTTCGCCGATATGGCCCGCGCCTTTGCCCAGAAGGAACTGGCCCCCCACGCCGCCGAGTGGGATAGGGACGCCTTTTTCCCCGTCGAGGTGATCCGCAAAGCCGGCGAGCTGGGGTTCTGCTCGCTTTACGCGCCGGAGAGCGTCGGCGGGCTGGGGCTTTCGCGGCTGGATGCCAGCATTATCTTCGAGCAGCTGTCGATGGGCTGCACCTCGACCACGGCGTACCTGACCATCCATAACATGGTGACCTGGATGGTGGCCGATTTCGGCACGCCTGCCACCATCGAAAAGTGGGGCGAAAAGCTGGCCACTGGCGAGCTTCTGGGCTCGTACTGTTTGACCGAACCCAACTCGGGCTCGGATGCCGCATCGCTGAAAACCACCGCCAAGCGCGACGGCGATGACTTTCTGCTCAACGGCAGCAAGATGTTCATTTCCGGCGCGGGCAGCACCGACGTGTTGGTGGTGATGGCGCGCACCGGCGGCGAGGGCGCGGCAGGGGTGTCCGCCTTCGCCGTGGATGCCAACGCAGACGGCATCAGCTACGGGCGCAAAGAAGAAAAGATGGGCTGGAACAGCCAGCCGACCCGGACGATTACCTTTGAAGACGTACGGGTGCCCGCGAAACAGATGCTCGGCAACGAAGGCGACGGCTTCAAGATCGCCATGAAAGGCCTGGACGGCGGGCGGATCAACATCGCCACCTGTTCCATCGGCACCGCCCAGCAGGCAATCAACGAGGCGCGGGCCTACATGCTAGAACGCAAGCAGTTCGGCAAACGCCTGGCAGATTTCCAGGCGCTCCAGTTCCGCCTGGCCGACATGGTGACCGAGCTGGTCGCCGCGCGTCAGCTGGTGCGCCTGGCCGCCACCAAGCTGGATGCTGGGGACGCCGATGCGATTGCTTACTGCGCGATGGCCAAGCGCTTTGCCACCGATGTAGGCTTCAAGGTGTGCGACGAAGCGCTTCAGCTTTACGGCGGCAACGGCTATATCAAGGAGTACCCCATGGAACGCTTCGTGCGCGATACTCGCGTGCATCGTATTCTTGAGGGGACCAATGAGATCATGCGCCTGATCATTTCACGCCGCGTGCTGGCGGAAGGCGCCGCCGAGCTGTAAGCACGGAATGCCGGTCGTTGATCAAATCGCTGTGGTGATTGCCCCGAATAAGGATGGTTAGATGAGTAGCGTACTGTTTTCCGAACACCCCACCCAAGACGGTCACGTCATTGCGGAAATAACCCTCAATGCCGAGCACTCGCTCAACGCGTTGACGCTGGAAATGATCGAGGAAATACTGCCGCGCCTGGCCGAGTGGCGAAGCGACGAGCGCGTAGTGGCCCTGCTGCTGGACAGCGCCGGCGATAAAGCCTTCTGCGCCGGTGGCGACGTGGTCAACCTCTACAAAGCGATCAAGGGCGAGGGCGACCCTGATTTCCCCGAACGCTTTTTCGACAACGAGTACCGGCTGGATTACGCGTTGCACACCTACCCCAAACCGGTGATCTGCTGGGGCAACGGCATTGTCATGGGCGGCGGCATGGGCCTGCTGAGCGCGAGCAGCCACCGCGTGGTAACCGAAACGTCGCGCCTGGCGATGCCCGAGGTGACCATCGGACTTTATCCGGATGTGGGTGCCAGTTGGTTCCTGAACCGCTTGCCCAACGGCACTGGGCGCTTTCTCGCCATGACCGGCAGCCAGATCAACGCGCCGGATGCCGTCCACCTGGGCCTTGCCGACCGGGCGATTGCCAGCCACCAGCGCGATGCCATGGCGAAAGCGCTGACTAAGGCCACATGGGGCGAGGGCGCGAAGACCGACGCCCACGGGGTAGTCAATCGCATTCTGCGTGAGCTTGAGCAAGCCTCGCAGTCGGTGTTCGAAGAGCTCGAGGCGCCGGTATATAAATTCTCGCCGCTGATCCGCGAGCTGATGGACCACGACACCGTTGAACAAATTGTCGCGGCCATCAGCGCAGTGAGCAGCGACGACAAATGGTTCGCCAAAGCGCAAAAGACGCTGGCGCACGGCAGCCCGGTGTCCATCAAGCTTATCGACGAGCAGCTCAAGCGCGCCAAATACATGTCGCTTGCCGAAGTGTTCCAGGTGGAACTGGCGCTCTCGGTTCAATGTTGTCGCCACCGCGAGTTCCCCGAGGGCGTACGCGCTTTGCTGGTTGACAAGGACGGCAAGCCCGACTGGACCTATCCCGATGTGGCCGCCGTCGAGGATTCGTTCATCGACGAGCTGCTGACGCCACCGTGGGCGAATAACCCGCTCGCCAACCTGCGCTAAGTACAACGACCCTATAACTATCAACAACAAGGACAATCACCATGACAACCGTCGCATTTATCGGCTTAGGCAATATGGGTGGCCCGATGGCCGCCAATCTGGTCAAGGCAGGCTTTCAGGTACGCGCCTTCGATCTGTCGGCAAGCGCGCTGGACACCGCAAAATCCCAGGGCTGTAAAGTGGCAAGCTCCGCCCAGGACGCCGTGGCAGACGCCGACGTAGTGATCTCCATGCTGCCCGCCGGCAAGCACGTAATGGGCCTTTACGCGGAAGGCGACGCGCCGCTGTTCGACGTCATCAAATCAAGCGCGCTGGTGATCGACTGTTCGACCATCGATGCCGACACCGCCCGCAGCGTCGCCGCCATCGGTGCTGAAAAGGGCATTGGCTTTGTGGATGCGCCGGTGTCTGGCGGGGTAGGAGGCGCCCAGGCGGGCACACTAACGTTTATCGTCGGCGGCTCGGATGCCCAGTTCGAACAGGCCAAGCCGGTGTTGGACGCGATGGGCAAGAATATCTTCCATGCGGGTGATCATGGCTCTGGGCAAATCGCCAAGGTATGCAACAACATGCTGCTGTCGATCCTCATGGCAGGCACCTGCGAAGCGATCAACATGGGCGTCAAAAACGGCCTGGACCCGGCGGTGCTGTCAGAGATCATGAAGCAAAGCTCCGGCGGCAACTGGGCGCTCAACGTATATAACCCTTACCCAGGCGTGATGGAAAATGCCCCGGCCTCGAAGGGCTACCAAGGTGGTTTCCTGGTCGACCTGATGATCAAGGATCTAGGGCTTGCCATGGACGTCAGCCAGCTAAGCGCCTCACCGGTACCTATGGGCTCCGCTGCCCGCTCGCTGTTCACCTTCCATAAGGCCAATGGCAACGGCAGATTAGACTTTTCCAGCCTGATGCGCTTTTATCAGGACAACGAATCTAACGCATAAAGGAATTGCCATGATCACACTCTGGGGCCGCGATAACTCCACCAACGTCAAGAAAGTGCGCTGGGTGCTGGACGAACTGGCTTTGCCGTATGAGCAGATCCAGGCCGGGTTACAGCATGGGGTCAATAAGACCCCAGAGTATTTGGCGATGAACCCCAACGGGCTGGTGCCACTGGTGCGTGATGAGGCCACCGATAGCCTGCTTTGGGAGTCCAACACCATCATCCGCTACCTGGCGGCCCAGTACGGTCAGGGCAAGCTCTGGATTGAAGAACCCGCCAAGCGCGCCCAAGCCGAGAAGTGGATGGACTGGTCCCTCGGGGCGCTGTCGCTCCAGCATCGCGCCATCTTGTCGGGCTATGTCAGAACACCACCCGAGCAGCGCGACCACGCGGCCATCGAGGCGGCCATGCAAAGCTGTGAAGGGTTGTTTAGCATGATGGACGACGCGCTTGCCACGCAGCGCTGGTTCTCCGGCGAAGCGTTTGGCCTGGGCGATATTGCCATCGCACCGTCGGTTTATAACCTGCTCAACTGCGGGCTTAGCTGGCAGCCACGTCCTCATCTGGAGAGGTGGTATCAAGCACTCACTGAACTGCCCAGCTTCCGCAAGGTGGTGATGATTCCGGTGGCGTGAGGCCAAGGCATTATTGGCTTAGCTAGCCTGAAACTACATATCCCGCCTCTAAAGCGGTTATGTCATTATCCAGCGCCTGCAGAACGCCATACGGCAAGCCATGGTGTTGGGCGCTCTCAATCAATGGCCGCAAAATCGCCCCGCGCTCGGTGGGGCGTTTGGCTTCAACATCCTGGAGCATCGACGCCTTGTTATGGGCGGTGTTCTTGACCACCTCCCAGACCAGCGCCAACCACGCGGCTTCGCCTTGCCCACCCTGTGGCGGCTGAATGCCCTCAGCCTGCATGATCGCCGCAACTTCCTTGACCACCGCCTGGACACGGCCTGAATACGCCTCGCCGCTCAATTCACCGTTGCGCACCCCATGCAGCGCCACCAGTGGGTTGATCGCCGCGTTCACCGCCAGTTTCTGCCACAGTCGGCTTCGAATATCATCCACCGACCTGGTGGCAAGCCCAGCCTGGGTTAGCGTCTCGGCTAGCGCCTGTGAAAGGGCGCCATGTTGATGATGCAAGTCGCCCATAAACGTTGCCCCGCGACCCGCATGCACCACGCCGTGATCCCCGGTTAGATACGCACCTTCGGTGGTGGTCGCGCACAGTACCGGCCCGGGCCACGCTTGGGTGATACGCGGCTGCGCCATAAAACCGTTTTGCCACAGTACCAGCGGTGTAGAAGAGGGGATCGCACTCGCGATGCTCTCAAGCGCCGCTTCAGCGGCCATTGCCTTGGTGGTGATATGTACAAAAGCGGGCGGTTCAGGCGTTGCAGAAGCCAACTGATCAACGGTGAGCGTATTGAGTATGTGAGCCCGCTTCCCGCCTTCCGGTGTGGTCAGCGTTTGCTTGCCGGGCAGCGGACGACGGCCAATCAGCGTGACAGCCGCCAAGGGCGAGAGCGCATGTGCCAACAGGCGTCCAATGGCGCCGGGGCCGAGAATCCAGTGGGACGTTATCATTGAAGTCGTTGCTCAGCAGCGGTGTCGCTGACAAGCTTACCTTGTTAATTGCCAGTAAATGAATCTAGTCGGTTTCTGGTCACGCGTGGGCCGCTGCGTTCGTCATATTGCGCAAATGCCAATAACGGCGCAGCACGGCGTCGTTGATGGCGCGCTCCATTTCAAAGGCGCTGGGCGTGGGGCAGAAAAGCGTAACGCCGATACGCTGTTTGCCTATGTCAGTGGTCGAAAGGGTCACGCGGGGTTGGGGGTCGGCGATGTCGATGCCGCTACGTTTTCTGATGAGCTCGCTGTAGCGTTGGGCCAATTCGGAATGCGGGGCATGAAGCGTTGCCACCTCTTGCTCAAGGGCCGGCAGTTCTGACCGCATGTCCACGTCGGGCTCTAAAACGACACGGACTTCAAGATAAACCCACTTCTTGAAGAAGTTCTGATTCTGGACGGGCGTGGTCAGGAAAATGCTGTTGGGCACCACGATGGTCTTGCCGGAGTATTCAAAACGTCCCACCGCGCCTCCGATTTCCTGTAGGGTCGTCGCCAGCATGGTTTCGTCGACCACCTGGCCGCGCAGGTCGCCGATTTCGACCCAGTCGCCAATCTCGAACGGCTGGTTGACAATACGCAGGACGGTGCCCGACAGACACAGAATCAGCTCTTTGGTCGCAATAACCAAGGCCACGGCGAAGGCAGTGATGGAAAGCGCAAAGGCGTGCAGGGAAGGTAGCCAGATCAACGCCAGACCGAGTAGCGTGAGAATGACAGCAACGTTTCGGATACGGGCCAGCCACGCACGACGGTAATCGGACAAAATCTCTTGGCGACCGCGTATGACGCGCACTGCGAGAATGCGCAGTGTTATGAGAATAGCCACTAGCGCAATCGAGCTCACAACACGGTTGCTCAACAGCTCCAACCAAAAGGAATCCTCAGGCATGATGGTGTGGCGCTCCTATTGCGGATCAACGGTATATCTCGATCTTGGCACAGTGATGCTGCTCCGTCGATCAAGTGCCAGTTCCACCTTAAGCGAAAAGAGGGGCGGCTCATGTATCTGCATCCATAGTGTTGAATGCCAATTTGATGATTGATCGAGGAAGATCCCGCAAGGGGTTATGAGCTAGCTTTGAAAGTTGGGTTTAGTCATTAACGACCCAAAGTGCACAGAATCATGTATCTCTCCTCTGCGCGATTGCTCTATAGTCGAGGAATGCTAACCGGATTACCCCAATCTATGGCCGTTGACCTGCAAGCGCTCTATCCAAAACTGATTCACTTGATGCTAGACACCGTCTTCGTGGTGGATAAAGACAACCAGATCATCTTTGTGAGTGATGCCTGTGAGTCACTGCTCGGTTACCTTCCGCACGAGTTGATCGACACCCAAATCATCAACTACATGCACCCTGACGATTTAGCGGCCTCGCGGGACTCCATTACTCGTGTGATGAATGGCAAGCCCCACATTGATTTCCGCAACCGTTATATACGTAAAGATGGTGGAGTCGTCCACATACTGTGGTCTGCCCGCTGGTACGAGGAGGAGGGCGTGCGGATCGGGGTGGCGCGCAACGTTACGGACCTTATGCAGGCCGAGGAGGAATTGCGTCACCTCGCCCATCACGACCCGCTGACAAAACTGGCTAACCGAGCGCTATTCTATGATCGACTAGCCTCAGGCTTGCGCGCAGCCCATCGACATCAGAACAGACTGGCGTTGTTGTTTTTGGACATCAATGACTTCAAGGGCATCAATGATGTCCATGGACATGCGATGGGCGACCGGATCCTCTGCACGATAGCCAGACGGTTGGAAGGCTGCGTAAGGGAGACAGATAACGTAGCCCGGATAGGCGGTGATGAATTCACAGTTCTGTTAACAGAGATTCAGTCAGCGCAAGCTGTTACAGAAAAGATGGAGCAGATACTCACTGTCATTGACCAGCCGCTAAGTGCTGAGTTCGGTAAGGTGCAAATGCCAACCTGTAGCATCGGCGTGGCCTGTTATCCCGCCGACGGAGAAGACGCCGAAACCCTGCTAAGCCATGCAGATAGCCATATGTATAAGATCAAAAGATGCAGCCGCTAGCGAACCGGCCAGCCTTCCCGCCGGCTCCGCTTGGTGTATAACAAAGCTCAGTATAAAAGCACACGCTAGGTCAGTTTTTGACCAATCAACTTCGCAAAATGAAACCTGCCCAGGCTTTAAATACGAAGGAAGCTTTCACGGCGACATTCCAATAGCCATTGTCGGCCCCAGCCACTCCATTAGGCTTATGCTTAAGCGCATGGCCCGGACGCTGGCTAGCGTCCACGCATTGGCTTGAGCGGGATCTTGATTGAAACCTGAGGGGGCTTGTCGTTTATTAGCCCTACTGAAAAAATCGGTGTAACGTTGAAAATAATACTTACACAGCTCAGCCTGCTTAAGTAGCTTGTGCTAAGTTTAGTATGAAATTGGTCAGGTGCTGGTAGTGAGAATAGGCAGCTAA
>JBNJJK010000004.1:0-296133 GCA_051750125.1 Pseudomonadota bacterium | reverse complement strand
TGCGGCGAAAAAAATTAGCGCAGTGTCACACGGGCGTAACGTTTCTTACCTGCCTGGACAACGTAAGCCTTACCGGTGGGTAGCATGGTGTCTTGCGCCACCACCTCGCCATCCACTTTGACGCTGCCATTTTTCAGCATGTCTT
The DNA here is from genome assembly GCA_051750125.1 of Pseudomonadota bacterium. Taxonomy (GTDB): domain Bacteria; phylum Pseudomonadota; class Gammaproteobacteria; order Pseudomonadales; family Halomonadaceae; genus Vreelandella. Next base: position 295,988 of record JBNJJK010000004.1, on the reverse strand, counting down.
TGGCCTGGGCACTGTTCTTGGTTAACCCCGAACGGTTTAGTACCGCGGCAATCGGCGCATCAGCACTGCCTTCAAAATCAACCTCGACCTCGGGCAGGTCATCGGGCAGCTCACCATCCGCCAACTGGTTGCCGGCGGATTTATGCGCGTTGGCCGCCGCTTCGTCGCCGTGGTAGCGGGCAATCAACTCGCGCGCCAGCTCCATTTTCACATCGCGCGGATTGGCACCTTGCTCAACGCTCTGCTTAAGCGCTTCGATGTCTTCGTTGGATTTCAACGACAGCAGCTCGAAGTAACGCCATATCAGGCTGTCCGGCATGGATACCAGCTTGTTGAACATGGAACCCGGCGTTTCATCGACGCCAACATAGTTGCCAAGCGACTTGGACATCTTCTGCACGCCGTCCAACCCTTCAAGCAGCGGCATGGTGATCACCACCTGCGGTTCCTGGCCGAAATGCTTCTGGATTTCACGGCCCATCAGCAGGTTAAACTTCTGGTCGGTGCCACCCAGCTCGACATCCGCGTCCAACGCGACGGAGTCATACCCCTGGACGAGCGGGTAGAGAAACTCGTGGATGGCAATCGACTGATTGGCCTTGTAGCGTTTTTCAAAGTCGTCCCGCTCGAGCATGCGCGCGACGGTACTCTGCGCCGCCAGCTCGATCATCTTGGCCGCGGAGAGTTCGCCAAACCACTCGGCGTTGAAGCGCACTTCCGTTTTTTCAGGGTCGAGGATTTTAAACACCTGCTCCCTGTAGGTATCGGCGTTGGCCTTAACATCGGCTTCGGTGAGCGGCTTGCGGGTCACGTTTTTACCGGTGGGGTCGCCGATGCGGCCGGTAAAATCACCAATCAGGAAAATAACCGTGTGCCCCAGGTCCTGAAACTGGCGCATTTTGGTCAGCAAAACGCTATGCCCTAAATGAAGATCAGGGGCGGTGGGATCAAAACCCGCTTTGATACGCAGCTTGCGTCCGGAAGCCAACTTTTGGCGCAGCTCGTCCTCGACCAAAATCTCATGCGTTCCGCGCGATAACAACGCTAGCGCCTGATCCACCTCACTCATTGCTTTTCTCCACGTAAGCATCGCCTTGCGGGCGTTCTGATGATAAATAGTGTGCGATGTTATCATGCCCGCTCGCCTTGGTTGAGCCTTCGTCTTACTTTGGATACCACTGCAATGACAACTTCAACGACTGACACGCCTGTTTACTACATCGGCTTGATGTCGGGGACCAGTCTGGATGGGATTGACGCGGCATTGGTGGCCATTGCCCGCGATACCCCGCCAGCGCTGGTGGCCAGCCACGCAACCGCCATGCCGCAGGCGCTCCACGATGAACTATTGCACCTCTGCCACGCTGAGCAGGTCAGCTTTGCCGCCTTGGCCAGGGCGGAAGCGGCGTTTTGCCAGCTGCAGGCGGACGCTGTTAGGGCCTTAATACGTCAGCAGGGGATATCAATCGAGCAGGTGGCCGCCATTGGCAGCCATGGACAGACCATTGAGCACGCACCGGACGGCCATGCGGGCGGACCGGCTTACACCCTGCAGCTCGATAACCCGAGCCTGCTCGCCGAACTGACCGGCGCCACCGTGGTCGCCGACTTCCGCCGCCGTGACCTGGCGGCCGGCGGTCAGGCAGCGCCGCTTGCCCCGGCGTTTCATCAGGCGCTTTTCGGGCGCCGGGAAGGCGAGCAGCTCATCTTGAACCTGGGCGGTTTTGCCAACCTCACCTGGCTACCCAGCAACCCTGACGCCCCCGTGACCGGGTTTGATACGGGTCCGGCAAACGTCTTGCTGGACGCCTGGTTTGCCAAACATCAGCAGGGCCGGTTTGACCGGGACGGCGCCTGGGCCGCCAGCGGCAAGGTCGACCCACCCCTGCTGGCGCGCCTGCTGGCAGCGCCTTTCTTTCACCAGCCACCGCCGCGCAGCACGGGAAGAGAGCTGTTTCACCTGCCGTGGCTGGCAAGCCACTTGACCGGCCGTGAGGCACCCCACGACGTGCAGGCAACGCTTGCCGAGCTCACGGCAGCCACCGTGGCCCAAGGTATTGAACAATTACCCCTTACCCACCCGGACGTCACGTTAATCACCTGTGGAGGCGGGGCACATAACGCTTACCTGATGGCCCGGCTCGCTGCCTACTTACCCAACATGACCTTTGCATCGCCATCGGGCTACGGCTGGCCTGAAGATTGGATCGAGGCCGGGGCGTTTGCCTGGCTAGCCCACCAACGTCTCCACCAGTTGCCCGGCAATCTGCCCTCGGTGACCGGCGCCAGCGGATCACGCGTACTCGGCGGCATTTACGCTCCCTGAGGTCACACGGGGTCGTCACGGTCACGCAGGGTTAAATGCGACGGCACGCGTTCGTCCAGCGAGCGCTGCCGCGACTGGTCGGCCCCCAGCTTCAGCATCAGCCGCAAGTCGTTGGCCGAATCGGCGTGGGCAAGCGCCACCTCCTGACTGATCTGCGAGGCCTGATAGAGATCAAACAGCGCCTGGTCAAAGGTCTGCATGCCATGATCTCGCGACGCGGCCATGGCGGCCTTGATATCGGCAACGCGGCCTTTACGAATCAGGTCGGCGATGCGTGACGATGGCAGCATGACTTCAACCGCCGCACAACGACCGCCGCTGCGTGTCGGCAGCAGCTGCTGAGCGACGACCGCACGCAGGTTGAGCGAGAGGTCCATCCAGATTTGTTCGTGGCGCTCGTGGGGGAAGAAATGAATAATCCGCTCCAACGCCTGGTTGGCATTGTTGGCGTGCAGTGTGGCCAGACATAGATGGCCGGTTTCGGCGAAGGTAAGCGCGTGCTCCATGGTTTCCCGGCTGCGTATTTCACCGATCAGGATGACGTCGGGCGCCTGACGCAGGGTATTTTTAAGCGCCACTTCAAACGACTCGGTATCAATGCCCACTTCGCGCTGATTGACGATGGCGCGCTTGTGCGGGTGCAGGTACTCAATGGGGTCTTCAATGCTGATGATATGACCGCCAACGTGCTCGTTGCGCTCCTGCACCATCGCCGCCAGGGTGGTGGATTTCCCCGTCCCGGTGCCGCCCACCACCAGTACCAGGCCTCGTTTGGCATGCGCCAGGCCGCTCAAGGCGTCCGGCACGCCAAGCGACTCAAGGGTGGGAATCTGCTGAGCAATCCGACGGATCACCATGGCGGGCTGATTGCGCTGCTGGAAGGCACTGACGCGAAAACGCCCTTTCTCGTCAAGGCCAAGCGCAAAGTTGGCCTCCCGGTCGTGGCCGAAGCGCTCGCGCAGCCCCTCGGGCACCGTATGCGTTACCAGCTCGTTGACCTGATGCGCGCTCAGCGACTGCTGGCCCAGCGGCACCAGGCCGCCGTTCATCTTGAGGCTGGGCGGTGCGCCTACGGTAATCAGCAGATCAGAGGCCTGCTGCTGCACCATGATATCCAGCAGTTGATGCAGCCACTGGGTGGGGGTCAGCGTTGCGGCGTCATCACTTGCCATCGCTACGTCTCCTGTGGCGCCAGCGTGCCCTTGGCCTGTGCCTGGGCGTCTTCGATACTGACGTGGCCGTCGCTGACCAGCTGCGCAAGCGAAGCATCGAGCGTTTGCATCCCTAGGCTGCCGCCGGTCTGAATCGCCGAGTAGATCTGCGCCACCTTGTCTTCGCGGATCAGGTTACGCACCGCCGAGGTGGCAATCAGGATCTCGTGGGCGGCCACCCGACCGCCGCCCTGACGCTTCAGCAGCGATTGCGAGACCACCGCCTGAAGCGACTCCGATAACATGGAGCGCACCATGGCTTTCTCTTCTCCCGGGAAGACATCAATGATCCGGTCGATGGTCTTGGCGGACGAGGTCGTGTGCAACGTCCCCAAGACGAGATGCCCGGTTTCCGCCGCTGTCAATGCCAGACGGATGGTTTCCAGGTCGCGCAGCTCGCCGACCAGAATCACGTCGGGGTCTTCGCGTAACGCACTGCGCAAGGCGTCGGCAAAGCTATGCGTATCGCGATGGACCTCGCGCTGATTGATCAGGCAGCGCTTGCTGGCATGGACGAATTCCACGGGGTCTTCGATGGTCAGAATATGTTCAAAGCGATGATCGTTGATGTAGTCGATCATCGCCGCAAGCGTGGTGCTCTTGCCCGAGCCGGTGGGCCCGGTCACCAGCACCAGCCCGCGGGGCAGCATCGACAGGCGTTCAAATACCTCGCCAAGCCCCAGCGCCTGCATCGACAGCACCTGATTGGGAATAGTGCGGAACACGGCCCCGGCACCGCGGGCCTGGTTGAAGGCGTTCACGCGGAAACGCGCCACGCCCGGCACTTCAAAAGAGAAGTCGACTTCGAGGTGTTCTTCGTAGTCGCGGCGCTGACGATCGTTCATGATGTCGTAGATCAGCCGGCGCACGGCGCTGTTATCCATGGCGGGCACATTTAGCCGACGGATATCGCCATCAACCCGTATCATGGGGGGCAAGCCAGCGGACAAATGCAGGTCGGATGCATTCTGCTTTGCCGAGAATGCCAGCAGTTCGGTAATATCCATCTCTCTTCCCCAGCTGCGGTAAGGTGCTTGAGTATGACAGACAACGCGCTTTCAGCGTCACTGGCCCACGCGCGTGAACGCCTGACGCATGCGTTGATCGACGCCAAGCGGCCGGAAAACGATGCCTCATTGCTCGCCGTGAGTAAAACCAAACCGGCCTCGATGATTCGTCAGGCTTGGTCACTGGGCCAGCGGGAATTTGGCGAAAACTATCTGCAGGAAGCGCTGGACAAGCAGGCGGAGCTCGCCGACCTGGACGACATCGTGTGGCATTTCATTGGCCCCCTGCAGTCGAACAAAACGCGTGCCGTGGCCGAGCACTTTGCCTGGATGCACAGCGTTGATCGCCTGAAGATCGCCAAGCGGCTCAGCGAACAGCGCCCCGAGCACCTGCCGCCGCTCAACGTCTGCATTCAGGTCAATATCAGCCGCGAGGAGAGCAAGTCCGGCGTCATGCCCGAAGACGTCGCCCCCCTTGCCGAGGCAATCGCCAGCCTGCCGAACTTGGCGCTGCGCGGGCTGATGGCCATTCCCGCGCCCGCCGAAGGGCTGGACGCCCAGCGGGCGCCCCTGGCGGAGCTGCGTACATTGCTGCAGGCGTTGCAGACATCACTGCCCGACGCCCCCCTGGATACGCTCTCCATGGGCATGAGCGATGACCTGGAAGCCGCCGTACTGGAAGGCGCCACCCTGGTGCGTCTCGGCACGGCGATTTTTGGGGCGCGCAACACGACCTGAACCGCCTCGCACCGTCCGGCCGATGCCGTTACGCTGCAAGCGCAGCCCATTTTTAAAAGAGGATACCCACATGGCGAACAAGATCACCTTCATTGGCGCAGGCAATATGGCAAGCGCCATCATTGGCGGCCTGATCGACAGCGGTGTCACTCCTGCCGACATCACTGCCACGGCACCCCGGGAAAGTGAACTGGAGAGCCTGCGGTCGCGTCTGGGGATCACTACGCAGACCGACAATAACGCCGCAGCGAGCCAGGCCGACGTCGTGGTGCTGGCGGTCAAGCCTCAGATCATGCGCCAGGTGTGCGAAGACCTCAGCGACACGATCGGCAAGCATAAGCCCTTGGTGATGTCCATTGCCGCCGGCCTTGATGCCGCCACCATCGATGAATGGCTGGGCGGCGACAACGCGATGGTGCGCTGCATGCCGAATACGCCCTCGCTGGTAGGCCGGGGAGCGAGCGGTCTGTATGCTAATGCGCGGGTCAGCGATGATCAGCGCGCGGTCGCGACCCAGCTCATGGAAGCGGTGGGGATCGTCGAGTGGGTCGATGAAGAGCCCCTGCTCGACGCCGTGACGGCGGTCTCCGGCAGCGCGCCGGCCTACTTCTTCCTGATGCTGGAAGCCATGGAAGACGCCGGCGTGACGCTGGGCCTGCCCGCTGATACCGCGCGTCGCCTGGCCATCCAGACGGCGCTGGGCGCGGCCACCATGGCGCAGCAAAGCGACAAGGACCCGGCCACGCTGAAACAGAACGTGATGTCACCCGGCGGTACCACCGAACGGGCGATCCAGCACATGGAAGATGCCCAGCTAAGGACGACCATCGCCGATGCGATGCAGGCCTGCGCCAAGCGTGCCCAAGCGATGTCCAAGGAACTGAGCGGTCACTAATCAATGCGAATTTTATAGGAGAAACAGCAATGGGCAACGAATTGGGCAGCGCCGGGTTAATGCTTGTTAACTCGTTGATCAACATTTACTTGTTTTTACTCATGCTGCGGTTTTTATTGCAGGCATCGCGGGCCGACTATTACAACCCACTGAGCCAGTCGGTGGTCAAGATTACCCAGCCGGTGGTGGGGCTCTTCCAGGGCTTTCTGGGACCGGTTGCCGGCCGCTTTGACCTCGCGACGCTGGCGGCAGGGTTCGTCCTCAAAGTCGTCAGCATCGTCGCCATTTTCATGGTCATCGGCGTCGGCATGCCACCCATTCCCGGGCTGTTGATTGCCGGTATCGCGGCGCTGGCCAACGCCATCCTGAAGATCTACTTCTTTGCAATGATCGTAATGATCATCCTGAGCTGGGTCGCGCCCAATGCCAGCCATCCCGGCGCGCTGTTAATCATGCAGCTGGTGGAACCCATCATGGCGCCGGTACGCAAGGTGATTCCGCCGCTCGGCATGATCGACCTGTCGCCCATCGTGGTGTTTATCGCCATCAACCTGGTGGATGGCCTGCTGGTCGGCTCGCTGATTCGCGCCGCCGGCATTTCCGGCGCGCTGGTCGGCCTGTAATGACCGACACCAAGGCTTACTCATTCCGATTGACTCAGCAGGACTAACGCTTTCGATGCCCGATTCAGACACGCTTGCTTTTGCTGACCGACCGACGGATACCGTCGGACTGGTCACCCCGCATGTCGCCAAGTTCGACACGCCACTTCCGCTCGCCTGCGGCAAGGTGCTGCCCGAGTACGAGCTGATTTACGAGACCTACGGCACGCTCAACGCCGAGCGTAACAACGCGGTGTTGATCTGCCATGCGCTGTCGGGCCACCACCATGCGGCCGGTTATCACAGCGAAGACGACCGCAAACCCGGCTGGTGGGATGCGCACATCGGCCCCGGCAAACCCATCGACACCAATCGCTTTTTTGTCGTGTCGTTGAACAACCTGGGCGGCTGCCACGGCAGTACCGGCCCGGTGAGCCACAACCCGGAAACGGGCCGCCAGTGGGGGCCCGACTTTCCGATGGTCACGGTGAGCGACTGGGTGGCCAGCCAGGCCCGCCTGGCCGACCACCTGGGGATTGAACGCTGGGCGGCGGCCGTCGGCGGAAGCCTGGGCGGCATGCAGGTGATGCAGTGGACGATGACCTACCCGGAACGGGTGGCCAATGCCGTCGTGATTGCCGCCACGCCTCGCCTTTCGGCGCAGAATATCGCCTTTAACGAAGTGGCCCGTCAGGCGATTCGCTCTGACCCCGACTTTTTTGACGGCTGGTACGCCGAACACGACACCGTGCCCAAGCGCGGGCTCAAGCTGGCACGCATGGTCGGTCATATTACCTACCTCTCCGAAGACGCCATGGGCAGCAAGTTTGGCCGTGACCTGCGCAGCAACGACCTGAACTTCGGCTTCGGCGTCGAGTTTCAGGTGGAATCCTACTTGCGCTATCAGGGCGATACCTTTTCCACCGCCTTTGACGCCAACACCTACCTGCTGATGACCAAGGCGCTGGACTACTTCGACCCGGCGGCCACCCAGGGCGGGGATCTGGCCAAGGCCCTTGCCCCGGCGCAGTGCCCGTTCCTGATTGTCAGCTTTACCACCGACTGGCGCTTCCCACCGCCCCGCTCCCGCGAGCTGGTGGACGCCCTGACGCGAGCGGGTAAATCGGTCAGCTACGCCAACATTGACTCGCCGCACGGCCACGACGCGTTCCTGCTGCCCGAGGCTCGCTACGACGCGGTGTTTGGCGCCTTCATGAACCGCGCGGCCCGCGACCTCAAGCTGGCCCCGATCGCCGCCGAGGAGACTCCATGATGCGTGCTGATCTGGAACTGATTTATGACTGGGTCCCCGAGGGCGCGCACATACTCGACCTCGCCTGCGGCGATGGTGTGCTGCTCGAGGCGCTGGCCAAGGATAAAAACGTGACGGGCTACGGGCTTGAAATCGACCACGACGGGATTACCGGCTGCGTGGCCCGCGGCGTCAACGTCATCGAGCACAACCTCGACGATGGCCTGGGCAGCTTCTGCGATAACAGCTACGACCAGGTGATCATGACCCAGGCCCTGCAAGCCCTGCGTCGCCCCGACAAAATGCTCGATGAAATGCTGCGCGTCGCCGAGGAAGGCATCATCACCTTCCCCAACTTCGCCTACTGGCGTCACCGCATTCACCTGGGCCTGCGCGGCTACATGCCGGTGTCCAAGTCGCTGCCCCACGCCTGGTACGACACGCCCAACATTCATCTTTCGACCTTCAACGACTTTGAACACCTGTGCCGTGACAAAGGGCTGATGATTGTCGATCGCGCCGTGGGCGTGGGGGACCACCGCGGGCACTGGACGTCGCGCCTATGGCCCAACCTGTTCGGTGAAATCGCCATTTTCCGCGTGCGTCGCCGCTAAGGGCACCGGCCAGCGTATCGGCAAGGCCCGCGTCAGACGTACTGCCGCGGGCTTGCCGGCCGACCACTGCACGTCTATCCCGTACGCGAGCACCTCGACCCCCGCCCTGGCCGCTTCCACCAGTGCCGCCGCGTAAGCCGGGTCAATATGCGCGGCGGGCGCCACATCGCCAATGCCCTCATGGGCCACGCAGAACAGCAACACCGCCCGCTCGCCCTGCTCGGCTAACGCTTGCAGCGAGCGAAGATGCTTGGCGCCGCGCACGCTGACCGAATCAGGAAAGTAACCATGGCCATCGGTTTCCTTCAGCGTCACCTGCTTCACTTCGATGTAGACGGCGCCACGGTCAGGGTCGTCCAGGCGGAAATCGAGCCGCGCGTCGGCCACTTTCACCTCGCGCCTGAGCGTTTGATACCCCGCCAGCGGCGCGATATCGCCGGCATTGATGGCCGCTTCGACGATGCGATTCGCCCGCCCGGTGTGCACCGAAGCCAATGCCTGGGATCCATCCGGCTGCGGCAATTCGATCCACTCCCAGGTCCAGGCCAGCTTGCGCTTGGGGTTATCGCTGGGCGACAGCCACACCCGACAGCCGGGGACGTTGACCGCTTTCATCGAGCCGGTATTCGGGCAGTGAGCGACGACTTCCTGGCCGTCGTCCAGGCGCACATCGGCCAGAAAGCGCTTGTAGCGACGCAGCAGCGTGCCCGACACCAGGCCGTCGTAGGTAAGGCTCATAGCCTGCTCACAAAGCGGGTGATACGCACCACGGCCTCTTCCAGCCGCTCGACGTCGTTGGTGAAGGCGATTCGTACGTGGTGCTCGCCGCCCTGCACGGCAAAATCGATGCCGGGGGTGATCGCCACATTCTCCTCGCGCAGCAGCCGCTCGCAGAACGCCTGGCTGTCGCGGCTATAGCGGGAAATATCCAGCCACAGATAAAACGCGCCCTGAGGCGGCAGGTCCGGCGCCAGGCCGAGCTGCGCCAGACCCTCCAGCAGCACCTGACGGCGCTGTTTCAGCGTGGCCCGGCGGGTCTCCAGAATATCCCGGCATTCGGGCGTAAACGCGGCCAGCGCGGCATGCTGCGAGGGCGTGGCCGCGGCCAGGAACACATTCTGCGCCAGCCGGGTCAGCGGCTCGACCGCATGCTCGGGGGCCACCAGCCAGCCCAGGCGCCAGCCGGTCATGCCGAAATATTTCGAGAAGCTGTTCACCACAAAGGCGTTATCTGACAGTGAAGTCGCCGACAGCGGCGCATCGTCGTAGTTGAGGCCCTGATAGATCTCGTCCACCAGCACCTCGCCGCCACGCTCGGCCACCGCCGAGAACACCTCGTTGAGCGCCGTAGCATCCAGGGTATGCCCGGTAGGGTTGGAGGGCGATGCCAGCATGGCCAGCCGCGTGCGTGCTTGCCAGTGCCGACGAATGAGCGCAGCATCCAACTGCCAGCCGCTGTCACGCCCAACGGCAACGGCATCCACCTCGGCACCGGCCAGGGCCATGAAGTGGCGGTTACACGGATAGTTGGGATCGGCCATTACCACCCGGTCGCCCGCCTCGATGAGCAACTGACTGGCCAGCAACAGCGCCCCCGACGCCCCGGGCGTGACCAGAATTCGCGACGGGTCCACCACGGCATTGAAGTGCTCGGCGTAATGCCCGGCAATCGCCTCGCGTAGCGCGGGCAGACCGGCGGCAGGGGTATAGCGTGTCTTGCCCTGCGCCAGCGCCTGTTGGCCGGCCGCTACAATGGGCGCTGGGGTGGCGAAATCCGGCTCGCCCACTTCGAGATGGATCACATCGTGACCCGCGGCTTCGCGAGCCTGGGCCATTTCCAGCAAGTGCATCACGCGAAAGGGGGCGACGTGTTTCACACGCGAATTCCAGGCCATAGCGGCTCCTTCACCTAGCGGTAGTAAAAACATGAGCTTGGTCGCACTGGAAGCAAGATCATGGTAGAAAGCAATCCATTATGCTTGCAACGCAGCCAATTTTCAGCTAAACAAGCATCCCTTTGGCGTGAGATCTTGATACACACTCATGGTCGATCAGCAGTCACATACGTAAGAGGCACTCCCATGCCAGTAGCGGAAAAAAAACCGGAAGCGTCCAAGCCCTTCACCCCGTACGAACCGGCGGCGGGTGAAGAATATATGAACGACCAGCAGCTCGCGCACTTCCGCCAGCTGCTGTTGGACTGGAAACAAGACCTCATGGAAGAGGTGGACCGTACCGTACGCCACCTGCAGGAAGATGCTAACAACTACGCCGACCCCGCCGACCGGGCGACCCAGGAAGAAGGCTTCAGCCTCGAACTGCGCACCCGTGACCGCGAGCGTAAACTGCTCAAGAAAATCAACGAAACCATCGAAAAGATCGATGAAGACGATTACGGTTTCTGCGAGGCCTGCGGCGTGGAAATCGGCATTCGCCGCCTTGAAGCCCGCCCCACGGCGACGCTGTGCGTTGACTGCAAGACGCTGGCGGAACTCAAGGAAAAACAGCTCGGCGGCTAAGCCGGCGCAAGACTGTACGCGATGCTTGAATGCGGGCACCCTTAAGGTGCCCGTTTTGCTTTCTGGAAGGCTTCGATGACGCAATCAACTCGCTACCGTGGGCGCTTTGCCCCCACCCCGTCAGGGCCGCTACATTTTGGTTCGCTGGTGGCGGCGTTAGGTAGCTATCTTGACGCGCGGGCGGCAGACGGGACCTGGCTGGTGCGGATTGAAGATATCGACCCCCCTCGCTGCCCGCCCGGCACCGACAGCACGATCCTACGTCAGTTGGAGGCGTTTGGGCTCACCTGGGACGAAACCGTTCACTGGCAGCATGACCGTCATGCCGTTTACCAGCAGGCGCTGGATCGTCTGGCCGCCCTGGGCCTGGCCTACCCGTGCAGCTGTTCGCGCAAGCAATGGCAGGCATTCTCGGTCTATCCCGGCTGGTGCCGCCAGGGTCTGCGTGACCCCACCAAGCCGGTCGCCTGGCGGCTGCGCAGCGATCTGGCCACGCGTCCTATCGGCTGGCAGGATCGCCTGTTTGGCTGGCAGCAGTTCGATCCTGAAACGCTCGGCGATGTCGTGCTCAAGCGCAAGGACGACCTCTGGGCCTACCAGCTTGCCGTGGTGGTGGACGACGCCAAGCAGGGAATCACGGATGTGGTCAGGGGCTTCGATCTGCTCGACAACACTCCCTGGCAGCGCCAGCTACAAATTGCCTTGGCGCTTGATGAACCGCGTTACCTGCATCTGCCGCTGGTGGTCACCCCGCAGGGCCAGAAGCTTTCCAAACAGAATCTCGCGCCGGCGCTCGCCGACGATGAGCCGGGCATTCGCCACCAGCTTTTTCAGGCGCTTAAGGCACTCGACCAGGCGCCGCCCCATGAAATGTCGCGAGCCCCCGTCACGACCCAGTTAGACTGGGCGATAGCGCATTGGTCGGTGGCCCATATGGCACCGTCAGCGCATCGTGAACTGCCCCAGGAGCCCTGACATGTACGTCTACCGCATCATGCTGTTTCTGGTGTTTGGCGGCTACCTGCTGTCGCCCTTGTTGATGGACGGCTGGAGCGACCCGACGGTGGCCTGGTACCGCCCCTTCGTCATCTGGGGCGGGCTGATTGCCCTGACGCTGTGGCTTGAACAGAAGAGGAAACTGGATGAGCGTTGAGGTCTTGGGTGTCGTCATGCTGGGCCTGGGCTATCTCGCGCTGCTGCTCGGCGCGGCGCTGGCCGTGGAGCGTGGCTGGATACCGCTGCGTATCAGCCGTCATCCGGCCGTCTACACCCTGGCGCTGGGCGTCTATGCCAGCGCCTGGGCGATTTATGGCAGCATCGAGCTGGCGGCCAACGTCGGCTTTGGCTATCTCGCCTACTACCTGGGGGCCGCCGGGGCGTTTCTGCTCGCGCCGGTGCTGCTCGTGCCCATCCAGCGGATTACCCGCACCTATCAGCTTGCCTCACTGGCCGACCTGTTTGCGTTTCGTTTTCGTTCCCGCTGGGCGGGCACCCTGGTCACCGTGGTCAGCCTGCTGGCGGTGCTGCCGCTGCTGGGCATTCAGGTCAAAACCATGAGCGAGGCGGTCAACCTGTTCACGCAAACCCGGGCGGGCCCGGTGGTTGCGCTGATATTCTGCACAGCCATCGCCGCGCTGGCGGTGATGCTGGGGGCGCGCCACAGCCATGGGCACAGCCGGCACAACAGCCTGCTAAGCACCATCGCCATTGAATCGATCGTCAAGTTGCTGGCCATGCTGGGGCTCGGCGCCGTGGCCTTGTGGCTGGTGTTCAGCGGCCCAGGCGACCTGCAGCAGTGGCTCGAAGGGCCGGGCTATCTTGCCCAGGCGCAAACCGCACGCTTCGACCCCGCCCAGTGGCGCACGCTGTTGCTGCTTTTCTTTGCGGCGGCCTTCATGATGCCGCACCTGTTTCATATCACCTTCGCCGAGAGCCTGTCGCCGCACACGCTGCTGCAGGCCAGCTGGACTCTACCACTGTTTCTGCTGTTGATGGCGTTGCCGGTCCCGCTGATCTGGTGGGCCGCCCAGTCGCTGGATAATGACATCCCCATGGCCGCGTATGCCGCCTATGCGCTAAGCGAGCACTGGTGGGTCGGCGCGCTGGCCTTTATCGGCGGGCTCGCCGCGGCCAGCGGCACCATGATGCTGATTGCGCTGGCACTCTCCGGCATGGTGCTGAATCACATCGTGCTGGTGGCCAGGCCCCCCGAGGCCCGCAGCGACCTTTACGGCTGGCTACTATGGCTGCGTCGCGGGCTGGTGATCGGGGTCATTCTAGGTGGCTGGCTGTTTTACCAGTGGGTGGGGCGGCATTATCCGCTTACCAGCCTCGGGCTGGCCGCCTTTGTCGGCATGGGGCAGTGCTTGCCGGGTATGCTGGCGCTGCTCTACTGGCCCGGAGCCAATCGTAAAGGCATGGTCACCGGCCTGATCGGCGGTATCGCGGTATGGCTGTGGTGGCTATGGCTTCCCCTGGTCACCGGCTATACGCCGCCCGCGCTGCCCTTGACGCCGCTGACACCCGCCGATGCGCCTATCTGGTACAGCGTCACGCTGCTGTCGCTGGCGACCAATATCCTGCTGCTGATCGTGGTATCGCTCTTCACGCGCACGTCCGACGGTGAAAGGTCCGCCGCCGAGGCCTGCTCGGTGGATGCGGTGATCCGTTCAAAACGTTTACCGCTGGAAGCCGCCACCGCGGCTGACTTTCCCACCCACCTGGCGCAGGCGCTCGGCGATGACGCTGCCCATCGCGAAGTCGACCGCGCGCTCAAGGCCCTCAACCTGACGCCACAGGAGCGTCGCCCCTACGCCCTGCGGCGACTGCGCGACCGGATACAGGCGAACCTGTCCGGCCTGATGGGCCCCTCGGTGGCGCGCGATATCGTCGACCGCTACCTGCCCTACCGCCACGACGATGCGCCGATTACCGATGACATCCATTTCGTGGAAAGCCGCCTGGAGGCCTATCGCTCGCGGCTCACGGGGCTTGCCCGCGAGCTCGACGGCCTGCGCCGCCACCACCGCCAGACGCTTGCCTATCTGCCCGTCGGGCTTTGCGTGCTGGGTGACGACGACGAGCTGGTGATGTGGAATCAGGCGCTTTCACAGCTTTCCGGCATCAGCGGTGAAAGCGTCATCGGCTCGCGGCGGGATAGCCTGCCCGCTCCCTGGCCACGCCTGCTGGGCAGCGTGCTGAGCGAAGGGCCTTCCCCCCTGTATAAACAAGCGGTGAGGCTCCACGGCAAGGACTACTACCTGACGCTGCATAAAGCTGAGCTCAGCGGCCTGGATAGCCGCGGCGGCAGCGTCATCCTGGTCGAGGACCACACCGAGATGAAATGGCTGGAAGACGAGCTGGTTCACGCCGCGCGCCTGGCGTCGATCGGTCAGCTGGCGGCGGGGGTGGCCCACGAGATCGGCAATCCGATCACCGGCATTTCGTCGCTGGCGCAAAACCTGCGCTATGACACCGAGGACCCCGCCCTACTGGAAACCGCTGACCATATCCAGCAGCTGACCGGACGGGTCACCAAGATCGTCAATTCGCTGGTCGGCTTTGCCCATGCTGGGAGCGCGTCGCCAGCGCTGCCACGTTCGCCCGTTACGCTTAGCTCGATCACCGACGATGCCTTACACTTGATCCACCTGGCCCGCTCGGGCGAGGATGTTAGCTTTACCAATACCTGTGCAGACGCGATTATCGTGCAAGGTGACGCCCAGCGCCTGACCCAGGTCATGGTCAACTTGATGAGCAACGCACGCGATGCCTGCCGGCCGACGGGCAGCGTGCATATTGCGGCGGGCGAGCAGTCGGAACAGGCGTGGTGGCGTATCACCGACGACGGCCAGGGCATCGATCCTTCGGTGCGTGATCACCTGTTCGAGCCGTTCACCACCACCAAGTCGGCCGGAGAGGGGACTGGGCTCGGGTTATCACTGGCCTATCAAATTATCAATGAGCACCAGGGCAGAATAGAAGTGGCGTCGCCACCGCCCGGAATGTCTCGCGGAACGGCCATTACGCTCTGGCTACCGCTTTACCAACAGGATGACCAGCTGCCCCATGTCCAGGATTCTGATTGTTGAAGATGAAGCGATCATTCGCAGCGCGCTCAAGCGTTTGCTCGAACGTCACGACTACGAGGTCAGCGAAGCGGACAGCGCCGAAGAAGCTGGCAAGCTTGAGCTGGCCGGTTTTGACCTGATCATCAGCGATCTACGTCTGCCCGGCGAACCCGGCACCCATCTCATTGAAGCCGCGGCCCCAGCGCCCGTACTGATCATGACCAGCTACGCCAGCATGCGCTCGGCGGTGGACGCGCTTAAACAGGGCGCCGTGGATTACGTGGCCAAACCCTTTGACCACGCCGAACTGCTGGAAACCGTGTCTCGCATTCTTCACCAGCAGTCCATGCAGCGCAGTGCGCCCCCCGACGTCACCGATGAAGGCGGCGGCCGCCAGACCATGATCGGTAACTGCACCGCCATGCAGCTGGTCTACTCGCGCATCCGCAAGACGGCCCCGGCCGATGTCACGGTGTTGATTCTGGGCGAGTCCGGCACCGGCAAGGAACTCGTTGCCCGCGCGCTGCATCAACAAAGCAAGCGCGCCCAGGCCCCGCTGATCTGCGTCAACTGCGCCGCCATTCCCGAAACGCTGATCGAGTCGGAGCTTTTCGGCCATGAAAAAGGCGCCTTTACCGGCGCCAGCGCCGCGCGCACCGGGCTGGTGGAAGCCGCCGATGGCGGCACCTTGTTCCTGGACGAGATCGGCGAGCTGCCTCTCGACGCCCAGGCCAGGCTTTTGCGCGTGCTTCAGGAAGGTGAAATCCGCAAGATCGGCTCGGTGGAAACCCGTCATGTGGATGTCCGGCTGATCGCGGCCACCCACCGCGACCTGCGCGCGCTGTCCAAGAGCGGCGATTTCCGCCTGGATCTGTATTACCGACTAAACGTCATGCAGATAGAGCTGCCGCCGCTACGCGAGCGCGAGGACGACGTGCTGGAAATCGCCGACATCCTGCTCGACAAGGCCTGCCAGCGGCACGAACGACCGGGACTACGCCTATCCCGCGCCGCTCGCCAGGAACTTCGCGATTATCCCTGGCCCGGCAATGTGCGCGAGCTGGAAAACGCCCTGGAGCGCGGCGTCATCCTGGCCGAAGGGCACTTGATCCACCCGGATGATCTGGGGCTGGCTCCGGTCTCCCACCGGCCTGCACCTGCAGCAAGCCCGGCGCCATCACCGAGCAGTGCCGACACCCCTCAGACTGGCGGGGACGACGACGATCTGTCGCTGGAAGACTACTTCCAGCACTTCGTGCTCGAGCACCAGGATCAGATGAGCGAAACCGAACTGGCGCAAAAGCTGGGCATCAGCCGCAAGAACCTCTGGGAGCGCCGCCAGCGACTGGGCATCCCGCGCAAGAAGACGGCGAGGCGTCCTCAATAAGCGCTCTACCATACCTACGACTAACGTCTAATGCACTGATTTATTTAGGAAATATTCCTAACCGCGTTACCCGCACACTGTTACCTTCCCACACAGCGCCGCGCTCAAAACGGGTAACACTTTCTTGCTTCGATAGTTCCCTGGCATGGCCAAAAAATGCCAACTTGCTGAATTTAAAACGCTATCAAACGGGTGGCACGGCGAGTGCAATATATCAGGGTAAGAAAAACAAACTGGGCAACGCGCGGTAAGTCGCCAACAAAAACAACATGACACCGCCCAGACCTGAGCCACAACAAAAACAACATGGCCAGGCAGAGATAACGGCACTAACAAAAACAACAGGCTTGCATCTCGTTACTTGCTTGCGTGGAGCACGATAAGCGCATCGAACAATAATAAAATTAGAGCAAGTGCCCAAAAATGGACGCGACGTACACCGAGAGATCTGCGCCCCAACAAGAACAACAGCAGTGAGTGTGTACACCCCGGAAAGAACAACAACTCGCCGGGGAGAGAAAAGTTCGCGGTTGGATTATTGTTTTGAATACGAGGCGGTCGGAATCCACGTGATTGCCACGCCTACCGACTGCGGTGCGTATTCAGGGCGATGTGCCATCATGAAGAAAAACAGCAGCAACGGAAGCTGATTGTCTACTTTTATAGGGGAGGCCCTTTTAGCCTCCCCTTTCCGTGTCTAGCGGTCTTGCATCACCCCACAACCCTCCCGAGACTTTGCAAGCTTCAAGGGGTCGGCTACACTCAGCGACTTATCGCTTACGTTACGGCCACTTTTTCGATACCCTGCGAGTCGATATCGTCGCATGTTCAAAGGATTTACCCGTTTCTTACATAGCCCGGGAGAGCAATTGAAATCTCTGCTCGAACCCCAACAGAGCACATCAGACGTGCTTAGCCCTCGCCTAATTCCTCGCTCCGAGCACCCAGTTTCTCGCAAGCAGATCAGCGAGGCCGCTCTCAAGGTCCTTTATCGCCTCAACGGGGCGGGGTATGAGGCCTATCTGGTAGGCGGCTGCATCCGCGACGCGATACTGGGCAAGATGCCCAAGGATTTTGACGTCGCCACCAATGCCACCCCCGAACAGGTGCGCGACCTTTTCCGCAACTCACGTCTGATCGGGCGCCGTTTCCGCATTGTGCATGTGCGCTTTGGTCGCGAAGTCATCGAGGTCACCACCTTCCGGGGCAAGCCCCAGGACGAACACGGCGATCACATTGCCCAACAGTCGGACGACGGCCTTTTGCTGCGCGACAACGTCTGGGGCAATATCGAGGAAGACGCCCTGCGGCGCGACTTCACCGTCAACGCGCTGTATTACAATATCGCCGACTTCACGATCCACGACTTTGCCAACGGCGCGCGGGATATCGAAGCGCGGACGCTGCGTCTGATCGGTGACCCCGCCACGCGCTACCGTGAAGACCCGGTGCGCATGCTGCGAGCGGTCAGGTTTGCCGCCAAGCTCGGTTTTACCATCGAGGCGGATACCGAAGCGCCCATGTATGACTTGGCGCCGCTGCTGCTGAGCATCCCGCCGGCGCGGCTGTTCGACGAAGCCCTCAAGCTTTTCATGTCGGGTCACGGGCTGGTCACCTTCAGGATGCTTAGTCATTACGGCCTGTTTGGCATGCTGTTTCCTGAGGCTGAAGAAGCCATGGCGGACGCCGCCTGGGCCGAAGAGCTCATCGAACAGGCGCTGGCCAATACCGACAAACGCATTGCCGAAGAACGCCCGGTGACCCCCGCCTTCCTGCTGGCGGCATTTTTATGGGCGCCCGTGGCGCACCGCCAGGCCGAGCTCGAAAGTGACGGCATGCCGTCCATTCCCGCGCTGCAAACCGCCGCTCAGCAGGTGGTGACACGCCAGCTTCAGCATATCTCGATTCCCAAACGGTTCGGCATGCCGATGCGCGACATCTGGGAACTCCAGGGTCGGCTCCCTCTGCGGCGTGGCAAGAAAGCGTTTCAAACCCGCGAACACCCGCGCTTTCGCGCCGCATACGATCTGCTCCTGCTACGCGAGCAGGCCGGCGAAATCCCGCGTGGCCTGGGCGACTGGTGGGACGCCTTCCAGCAGGGCGATGAGCATGACCAGCGTCGCCTGCTGCAAAAGGTCGGGGGCGACCCTGCCAGCCAGGGCGACCGCCGCCGCAAGCGGCGGCGTAAACCACGCAAAAGCGAGGAGTAGGACGGCGCATGGCGCTTTGCTATATCGGCCTGGGCAGCAACCTGGATAATCCCGTGAACCAGCTACGCCAGGCGCTGGAGGCACTGGCCCGGCTGCCGCTCAGCAATCTGGTCAGCGCCTCGTCGCTGTATGCGACCCCGCCGGTGGGGCCCCAGGATCAGCCCGACTTCATCAATGCGGTCGCGGCGCTCGACACCCGGCTGTCGCCGCTTGCCCTTCTTGACCAGCTCCAGGCGCTGGAACAACGTCATCGACGCCGGCGTCAGCGTCATTGGGGCCCCCGCACGCTCGACCTCGATCTGCTGCTTTACGGCCGACAAACGTGCGCCACTCCTCGCCTGCGTATTCCCCATTTACACATGCACGAGCGTGCCTTTGTGCTGGTTCCGCTGCACGAACTCGCCCCGACCTTGACGCTGCACGACCGACCGCTCAGCGACTGGCTGACCGGAGTGGATAGCGCACCGATCCGCCGCCTGAGCGACGTCGACGTAACAACGACTGCTACCATCTGACACAATTCTCGACACCGAGCCCGCATTCAGGTAACAATTGCCGGTTACGCCACTCAGCGTCCGCCGCAAGGCGGCGTTAATAATGGCCGAACGCCGATGCCGCGTCGGCCTCACGTAGACAATGAGAGCACGCCATGAAAACCGTCACTCTGAGCACGTTGCAGGCGCACAAGCGCGCCGGCGAAACGTTCAGCTGCCTGACCGCTTACGATGCCTCCTTTGCCCACGCCGCCAGCCATGCAGGGATCGATGTGTTGCTGGTAGGCGACTCGCTGGGCATGGTATTGCAGGGTCACAACAGCACCCTGCCGGTGACTATTGACGATATCTATTACCACACCCGCTGCACGGCGCGGGGCAAAGGCCATAGCCTGCTGATGGTCGATCTGCCGTTCATGAGCAACGCGACCACCGCGCGCATGCTGGATGACGCGGCCGCCTTGATGCGCGCCGGCGCCGAACTGGTCAAGGTGGAAGGCGAAGCCTGGATGGCCGACGGTATTCGTGAACTGACGCGCCGTGGCGTACCGGTCTGCGCGCACTTGGGCCTGACACCACAAACGGTCTATCAGCTTGGGGGCTACAAGGTGCAGGGCCGGGAAGCCGCCCAGGCCGAGCGGATCATCAACGACGCGAAAGTGCTCGTTGAGGCAGGCGCGTCGGTCATTCTGCTGGAATGCGTGCCCGCAAGCCTGGGTAAAGCAGTGACCGAAGCCCTCGACGTGCCGGTAATCGGCATTGGCGCCGGCCCCGACACCGACGGCCAGATCCTGGTCATGCACGACGTCCTCGGCGTTACCCATGGCCGCACCCCGCGCTTTGTGAAAAACTTCATGGTAAGCGCTGACAGCATTCAGTCGGCGTTTGAGCACTACCACGAAGCGGTCAAAACCCGGACTTTCCCCGCGCCGGAACACTGCTTTTAAGCGGTGTTCCAAGGCGAGAGTTAGCGCAACGCCCGTGAAAGACGACAATACTGCTATGCATACTTTGCGAGATATCTCCGAGCTACGCCTCACGCTACGTGAGCACCGTCTGCGTGGCCAACGGATTGCCCTGGTGCCGACCATGGGCAATCTGCATGAAGGGCACCTGGCCCTGGTCACCCGCGCCCGTGCGAACGCCGATGTGGTGGTCGCCAGCCTGTTTGTCAACCCGCTGCAGTTTGGCCCCGGTGAAGACCTGGATGCCTACCCGCGCACCTTCGAGGCTGACCAGGCCCAGCTTGTTGAGGCGGGCTGCGATATCCTGTTCGCGCCCACGGTCAGCGCGTTGTATCCCAACGGCCTGACGACCCAGACCCGGGTGCATGTGCCCGAGGTGGGCGCCGGACTGTGTGGCGGGTCGCGTCCGGGGCACTTCGATGGCGTTTCCACCGTGGTCAGCATGCTGTTCAACCTGGTACAGCCCGACATCGCCTGTTTCGGCCAAAAGGACTACCAGCAGCTTGCGGTGATTCGCAAACTGGTCAGCGACCTGCACCTGCCCATCGAGATCCTCGGCGTGCCCATCGTGCGCGCCGAGGACGGCCTGGCCCTGTCCTCACGCAACGGCTACCTGAGTCCGGAGGAGCGCGCCATCGCGCCCGCGCTGTATCGTACGCTGTGCACGCTGCGTGATGCCCTGGAACAGGGCGAACCGATCGACCAGACACTACACCAGGGCAAGGCGGCGCTGTATGATGCCGGCTTTACGCCTGACTACCTTGAACTGCGCGACCCAGCGCTCGGCGCCGTCAGTGACGCCACC
Source organism: Pseudomonadota bacterium (assembly GCA_051750125.1). GTDB lineage: Bacteria > Pseudomonadota > Gammaproteobacteria > Pseudomonadales > Halomonadaceae > Vreelandella. The sequence continues at coordinate 274,893 of JBNJJK010000004.1, read as the reverse complement.
CGCGACGCCGTGCTGCTGGCCGCCGCCCAGTTGGGCCCCGCCCGGCTGATTGACAACCTGAGCGTGCGGCTCCCCGACGCTGCTCGCTCTTCTGGCCGCTAAGCGGCTAGCCTTATTTTCAGGAGTTTCCATGCATACCATCATGTTAAAAGCCAAGCTGCACATGGCCCGCGTTACCCATGCGGTGCTCAACTATGAAGGATCCTGCGCCATCGACGGCGACCTGCTGGATATGGCCGGCATCCGCGAGAACGAACAGATCCAGATCTACAACGTGGAAAACGGCGAGCGCTTCACTACCTACGCCATTCGCGGTGAAGAAGGCTCACGGCTGATCTCGATCAACGGCGCCGCTGCCCATCTGGCGGCACCGGGCCACCGCATTATCATCTGCAGCTACGCTCACTACTCGGAAGCCGAGCTGGACAACCACCAGCCGGCTCTGGTCTACCTTCAGGAAGGCAATCACGTCAGCCACACCAGCAACGCCATTCCTGTCCAGCTTGCCTGATCCATCTCGCACGCCGGAGAACCTTGAATAACGGGCCACACACTGGCCCGTTTTTATTTGGTTCAAAAAGCGTATTGCCGCCATGCGCACCCTTCCCCTATGCTGAGACCATGACATTAACAACAACGCTAGACACGAACGCTGGCGCTTTTCCGTCGACGTTCCTCAGACCAGGAGTCTTGTTATGCAAGAAGTAGTGATTGTGGCGGCCCGTCGTACTGCGGTCGGCGCCTTTGGTGGCTCACTCGCCGGCATTCCTGCCAGCGACCTGGGCGCGCTGGTCATGAAGGATATCCTTTCCTCCACAGGCGTTGCCCCCGACCAGGTGGATGAGGTACTGCTGGGCCAGGTGCTGACCGCCGGCGTCGGCCAGAACCCCGCCCGTCAGGCATCGATCAAGGCCGGTCTGCCCGAAGCCGTTCCGGCCATGACCATCAATAAGGTCTGCGGCTCTGGCCTTAAGGCCCTTCACTTGGCCACCCAAGCGATTCGCTGTGGCGATGCCGAGCTGATCCTGGCCGGTGGTCAGGAAAACATGTCAGCGTCTCCCCACGTGCTGCCCAACTCGCGCAACGGTCAGCGCATGGGCGACTGGAAGGCCATCGATTCCATGGTCCACGACGGCCTGTGGGACGCGTTCAACAACTATCACATGGGCATAACGGCTGAGAACCTCGCCGAGAAGTACGGCATCACCCGGGAAGCCATGGACGAATTTGCCGCCGCCTCTCAGCAAAAGGCCGCCGCCGCCATTCGGGAAGGCAAGTTCAAGAGCCAGATCGTGCCGGTGGAAGTCCCCCAGCGCAAAGGCGACCCGGTGGTGTTCGACACCGACGAAAACCCGCGCGAAGTCAGCGCCGAGAAACTCGGCGGCATGCGCCCGGCGTTCAAGAAAGACGGCACCGTGACCGCGGGCAACGCCTCTGCGCTGAACGACGGCGCCGCGGTGGTGATGATCTGCTCGGCGGAAAAAGCCAAACAGCTTGGCCTCGAGCCGTTGGCACGTATCGCCGGCTATGCCAACGCAGGCGTCGACCCGGCGATCATGGGTATCGGCCCGGCACCGGCCACCCGCCGCTGCCTGGAAAAAGCCGGCTGGAGCCTCGACGACCTCGACCTCGTTGAAGCCAACGAAGCCTTTGCTGCCCAGGCGCTTTCGGTCAATAAAGAGCTCGGCTGGGATACCAGCAAGGTCAACGTCAACGGCGGGGCGATTGCCCTGGGCCACCCCATCGGGGCCTCGGGCTGCCGTGTGTTCGTGACGCTGCTCCACGAGATGATCGCCCGTGATTCGAAGAAAGGCCTGGCGACGCTGTGTATCGGCGGCGGCCAAGGCGTCGCACTGGCGATTGAGCGCCCGTAACGATACGGCGCATTACGCAAGTATGCCCAAAAGCATGCCCCCGCCATTGGCGGGGGTATTTTTTTACCGCCTAGCGCCAACGATCCGCGACGGCGTTCGCAACACCAGCAGTGTACCCAGCAAAAACAGCCCTGACGCGGCCCACATCGCCACCGGCAGGCTGGTGCCGTCGACAATCCGCCCGCCGATCATCGCCCCAAACCCGATCGACAGGTTGAAGGTAAACGCCATCAGCGCGGTGGCCGCCTCGGTGTTCGGGGCCGTGCGCAGAATCCAGGTCTGAATGCTCACCGACACGCTGCCGAACACCGCACCCCACACCATCAACAACGCCACGCCACTGGTCGGCGTCACGCCCAGCCAGGGGAAGGCCGCGACGACCAGCAGCAACACACAGGGGATCGCCAGCACGGCGCGATAAGGGTGACGCCCGGCATAGAGTCCGGCGGCTATATTGCCCAGTATCCCCGCGGCACCGTAAAGCAGCAGCAGGCTCCCCACATGGCGCTGGGCAATACCACTGATGTCCTGAAGTACAGGGCTGATGAACGTATAGGCGGCGAAATGCCCAACGACCACAAAGCCGGTGGTCAGCACCGCCACACGCACCCCTTGGCTGCCGAACTGCTCGGCCAGCACGGCAAGCCGCACGGGCTCTCTGGGCGGCAGCGGCGGCAGCCAGATCCAAAGCGCGGCAGCCGTCAGCAGGCTCAAGCCGCCAAGCGTTGCAAAGGCGACCCGCCAACTGCTGAAGTCACCCAGCAAAGTGCCCAGCGGCACGCCCAGCACCGAAGCGGCGGCAACGCCGCCAAAGATGATGGTCATCGCCTTGGAGACCTGATCCGCCGGCACCAGGCGCGGTGCAATACTCCCCGCGACCGCCCAGAACCCGCCGATGCTGACGCCTACCAGCACGCGGGATGCCAGCAGCAACACGAAGCTGCTGGCCAGCGCCGTCAGCACACTGCCAATCACCATGACGACCATCAACAGCGTCAGCATCACACGCCGGTCCAATCGCCCCACGGCCACGGGCAACAGCGGTGCCGAAAAGGCCGCCACGACGCCTGGCACGGTGACCATCAAACCCGCCATTCCAGGGGTCACGCCCATACTCGAGGCCACCTGGGACAGCAGGCCAATCGGTAATTGTTCGGCGGTCACGAGCAGAAAGATGCCCATCATCACCGCCACCACGGCCCACCAGCGTGGTGTTTCCACCTGCTCCATTACGATTGCTCCCTGCTGAAACGACGCCGCCCCCGCCGCCATGGGCGACGAGGGCGGTGTCAGACACCGAAAGGGCGAGTTAGATCGTCGCTTCGGTTTCCGCTTCCTGTGCTTCGAACGCCGCTTTCTCTTCTTCAGTGATTTCTTTCATCGACAGCTTCACGCGATTGCGGTTGTCGATATCCAGCACCTTGACGATGACATCGTCGCCTTCATTCAGGAAGTCGCGCACGTTGTTCACCCGCTCCTGGATAATTTGCGAGATGTGCACCAGGCCATCGGTGCCGGGCATGATGTTCACAAAGGCACCGAAGTCGGCAATGCGCACCACTTTGCCTTTATACAGCTTGCCAATTTCCGCTTCGGCGGTAATCGCCAGCACGGTATCGATGGCTTTTTTTGCAGCGGCCTTGTCTTCCGCGTAAATCCGCACGGTACCGTCATCATCCAGATCGATAGACGCGCCAGTGTCTTCGCAGATTTTACGAATGGTGGCACCGCCTTTACCGATCACGTCACGGATCTTGTCCGGATCGATCTTGATGGTCGCCATGGACGGGGCGTTATCTGACACCTCGGTACGGCTCTGAGCGATCACGGCATTCATCTGCTCGAGGATTCCCAGGCGTGCAGTGAGGGCCTGCTGCAGCGCCTTTTCCATGATCTCTTCGTTGATGCCTTCGATCTTGATGTCCATCTGCAGGGCGGTCACGCCCTCTTCAGAACCGGCGACCTTGAAGTCCATATCGCCCAGGTGATCTTCATCACCCAGGATATCGGTCAACACGGCGTAGCCGTCCGCATCCTTGACCAGACCCATGGCAATACCGGCGACCGGCGCTTTCAGGGGCACCCCAGCGTCCATCAGCGCGAGGGAAGAACCGCACACCGACGCCATCGAGCTCGAACCGTTGGATTCGGTGATTTCCGACACCACGCGAATGGTATAGGGGAAGGCATCTTCCGCGGGCAGCATGGCCTGCACACCCCGGCGCGCCAGACGACCATGGCCGATTTCACGGCGCTTCGGACCACCGAAAAAGCCTGCTTCGCCTACGCAGTACGGAGGGAAGTTGTAGTGCAGCATGAAGCGGTCTTTGCGTTCGCCTTCCAGCGACTCGATGAGCTGCGAATCGCGCAGCGTACCCAGGGTGGCAATCGCGATCGCCTGGGTCTCACCGCGGGTGAAGACGGCCGAGCCGTGGGTTTTCGGCAGGGTGCCCACTTCAATGTCCAGCGGACGCACGGTGGCATTGTCGCGGCCATCAATGCGCGGCTCACCCTTGATGACCCGCGAGCGCACGACGCGCTTCTCGAGACCGGCAAACGCGGATTTGACGTCATCCTTGGCAAACTTGCCGTCGGCCTCTTCGTCTTCAGCAGCAGCCAGCTGCGCCACCGCTTCGTCTTTCAATGCGGAGAGCGCATCCTGACGGGCCATTTTATCGGTAATGCGATAGGCTTCGCCGACCTTGGCTTCAAAGGCGTCGGCCATGGCGGTTTTCAGCGCCACGTTTTCTTCGGGCGGCTGCCAGTCCCAACGCGGCTTACCGGCCTCAGCGACCAGTTCGTTGATCGCACTGATCGCGACCTGCATTTCCTGGTGACCAAAGAGCACGGCGCCAAGCATTTCGTCTTCGAGCAGTTCCTGGGCTTCCGACTCAACCATCAGCACGGCTTTATCGGTACCGGCAACCACCATATCCAGTTCTGAGCTCTTCAGCTCTTCGACGGTCGGGTTCAGGAAGTAGCCTTGCTCTTCGTTAAAGCCAACCCGGGCACAGCCAATCGGACCGCTAAAGGGGACGCCCGAAATGGACAGCGCCGCCGAGGTGCCCAGCATCGCCGCCACATCCGGATCGTGATTGCGATCGGTGGACAGAACGGTACAGATGACCTGCACTTCGTTCATGAAGCCCTTGGGAAACAGCGGGCGGATCGGACGGTCGATCAAACGCGAGGTGAGCGTCTCTTTCTCGGTCGGACGGCCTTCACGCTTGAAGAAGCCGCCAGGAATCTTGCCGACCGCGTAGGTTTTCTCTTGGTAGTGCACCGAGAGCGGGAAAAAGGGTTGATTGGGGTTCGCTTCTTTCCTGGCCACGACGGTACACAGGACAACGGTATCATCCATGGTCACCATGACGGCGCCGGTGGCTTGGCGAGCGATGCGCCCAGTTTCTAGCGTGACGGTGCTGCGACCGTATTGGAACGTTTTCTTGACCGGATTCACGGCGGCTTCCTTTAACATTAATTGCTACTTGTCTTTTCGTTTGGTCTTTTTGACTCGCCACCATTCTAGGCGTTGCCGCGCGATAGGGCTACCAGTAACAAAAAAACGGGCAGCTCGCGAGGAGCTGCCCGTTTCTCGTCCTTCGCCAACAATAACTTAGCGGCGGAGACCTAAGCGCTGAATCAGAGACTGATAGCGTTCGAAATCTTTACGCTTCAGGTAATCCAGCAGCTTACGACGCTGGTTTACCATGCGGATCAGACCACGACGCGAGTGGTGATCCTGCTTGTTGGTTTTGAAGTGGTCCTGCAGGCCGTTGATGTTGGCGCTCAGCAGGGCAACCTGCACTTCAGGTGATCCGGTGTCGTTCTCGCCGCGGCCGTATTCGTTGACGATTTCGGCCTTCTTTTCAGCGGTTAATGCCATCTGTCTCTCCAGTAAGCAATATGCCTAACAATGAATGGGTGAGACCACGCATATTTGCAGTCTCAAGTCGCTATTTTCACGCAAATCGCGGCATCCGTGCAACGTTTTACGAGATGGCGACCGTACTTAACAGTCGCTTGGGGGCCACTTCCTGGCTCCCTTTCACCACGCCGAGCCCAATGAAGGAATCAGCGTAATAAAGCCTTGCTAGCGCATCGGGCGGCAATGCGTCACCGATGGCCAGACTGGCCGACTGGCCGTGGGCCAGCCGCCCATAGCCCGATTCATCCACCGCAAGCGACGGCAGATGATCGACCAGCACATCGACCGGCATCAGCTCGGCTTCGCGCGCGGTTTGGTCAGTCAGCGCTTCAAGGGCTTCCAGCGTCCACATGGCATTGCCATCAAAAGGACCGGTCTTGAGCCGTCTCAGTTGGCTGATGTGACCACCACAACCCAATGCCTTGCCGATATCTTCGGCCAAGGTGCGGATATACGTGCCTTTGCTGCAGCTGACTTCCAGCTCGAAAGCGGTGCCTTCAAATGACAGCAGGCGGGCATCATACACGCTTACCCGACGGGCTGCACGCTCAACCTGCTTACCTTCGCGCGCCAGCTCGTAGAGCTTTTTACCCTGGTGCTTGAGTGCCGAGTACATCGGCGGCACCTGATCGATGTCACCGCGAAAGCGAGTGAGCACCGTTTCGAGGTCCTGAGCCGTCAGCTCGGGGACATCGTGGCGTTCGATCGCCGTGCCTTCCGCATCGCCGGTATCGGTAATCACGCCCAGTTCGACCCGGGTGCGATATACCTTGTCGGCTTCCAGCAGGTGCGCGGAAAACTTGGTCGCCTCGCCCAGGCAGATCGGCAGCAGACCGGTTGCCATCGGGTCCAGCGTGCCTGTGTGACCCGCTTTTTGTGCGTCGAATAGACGACGCACCCGCTGCAGGGCATGGTTACTGGACAGGCCTTTCGGCTTGTCCAGCAACACAATGCCGTTAACCGGCAGGCCCCGACGGCGACGCGCCATCAGCGGGTCTCCTCACCTGACTCGTCAACGCCCTCGTCATCCTGGGATTGGCGAGCACGGTCGGTTGACACGGCTTCCTCGATCAACGAAGAAAGCTGCTGACCGCGCACGACGCTTTCATCGAAATGAAAGCGCAGCTCCGGCACATGACGCAGTTTGATGCGCTTGGCAATCTGGCTTCTCAGGAAACCCGCGGCCCGCTTCAGGACTTGCAAGTTTTCCTTGATACGCTCGGGGTCTTGCTCACCCAGCAGGGTGACGTAGATATCGGCGTAACCAAGATCACGGCTGACGGTGGCTCCACTGACCGTGACCATGCCCAGGCGCGGGTCTTTCACTTCGCGCTGGATTAGCACCGCCAGCTCCTTCTGGAGCTGGTCGGCTACCCGGTCGGTACGCTTGAATTCGCGCATGATTGCTCCTCGCGGCCTTAGAGGCTGCGCTCGACCTTCACTTGGTCAAAGACTTCGATCTTGTCGCCGACCTGAACATCGTTGTAGTTCTTCACACCGATGCCACACTCGACGCCGCTACGTACTTCCTGAACGTCGTCTTTATAGCGGCGCAGCGATTCGAGCTCGCCTTCGTAGATCACCACGTCATCGCGCAGCACGCGAATCTTCTTGTTACGGTGCACGGTGCCTTCGACCACCATACAGCCGGCGATCGCGCCGATCTTCGGCGCACGGAAGACGTCACGCACTTCGGCAATACCGACGATTTCTTCTTTCCACTCGGGCGCAAGCATACCGCTCATCGCCTGCTTGACCTCGTCGATCAGCTGGTAGATGACGCTGTAGTAGCGCAGATCCAGGCCTTCACGCTCGATGATCTCGCGAGCAGCGGCATCGGCACGCACGTTAAAGCCGACCACGATGGCCTCGGAGGCGAGCGCCAGGTTGGCATCGGTACCGGTGATACCGCCCACACCCGAGGACACAACCGCCACTTCGACTTCGTCGGTGGAGAGCTCTTCCAAAGCGCCCTTGATGGCTTCCAGCGAGCCCTGGACGTCGACTTTCAATACGATGTTGACCTTGGCCACTTCGTCTTGGCCCATCTGGCTGAACATGTTCTCCAGTTTGGCCTTTTGCTGACGCGCCAAGCGAACTTCGCGGTACTTGCCTTGACGGAAGTTGGCCACTTCGCGGGCTTTCTTCTCGTCGGCAACCACCATGAAGTCGTCACCGGCGTCCGGCGTACCGTCCAGGCCCTGGATTTCGACCGGCATGGCCGGGCCCACCTCATCCACTTGCTTAGCAAGTTCGTTGGTCAGCGCACGCACACGGCCGTAGTGCAGCCCGGCAAGAACGATATCGCCTTTCTTGAGGGTACCGTTCTGGACCAGCACGGTCGCCACAGGGCCACGGCCTTTATCCAAGCGCGATTCAACCACCACGCCTTTGCCCGGCGCTTCCGGTACTGCTTTCAGCTCAAGCACTTCGGAGACCAACTGAATGGCTTCCAACAGCTCCTCAATGCCATCGCCGGTCTTGGCAGACACGTGGACGAACTGGGTATCGCCGCCCCACTCTTCCGAGATCACGCCGTGCTGCGAGAGCTCGTTACGAATGCGGTCGAAGTCAGCACCCTCTTTGTCGGTCTTGTTGACCGCCACTACCATCGGCACGCCCGCCGCTTTGGAGTGCTCGATCGCCTCAACCGTCTGGGGCATCACACCGTCATCCGCCGCCACGACCAGGATAACAACGTCGGTCGCCTGGGCACCGCGGGCACGCATGGCGGTGAACGCCGCGTGGCCTGGCGTATCCAGGAACGTCACGCCGCCATGTTCGTCTTCCACATGGTAGGCACCGATATGCTGGGTAATACCCCCCGCTTCGCCGGTCGCCACTTTGGCCTTGCGGATATAATCGAGAAGCGACGTCTTACCATGGTCGACGTGGCCCATGACGGTCACGACCGGTGAACGGGTGATTTCGTCGCCTTCGTAGGAGATGCCCTCGAGCATTTCCGTTTCCAGGGCGTCATCCTTCACCAGCTTGACCTTGTGACCCATCTCTTCCACGACGATCGCCGCGGTATCCTGATCGATGGTCTGGTTGATCGTCACCGCCGCGCCCATGTTGAACATGGCCTTGATGACTTCGTTGGCCTTGATCGACATCTTGTCGGCCAGTTCCGCCACGCTGATCGACTCGGGGATCGAGACTTCGCGTACGATCGGCTGGGTCGGCTTCTGGAAGCCGTGCTTGCCGTTGCCACCGCTGGCACCACCGCGGCGGCCACCACGGCGCTCGGCACGCTTGGCTTTCTTGCCGCCGCCGCGCTTGCGCTCTTCGCGATCGCCACGATCCTCTTCGTCACGACGACCTTTATTCTTCGCCGCTGCTTTCTTGGGTGGCGCGGTACGACGGTCAGAGCGTCCTTCTTTCGGCGGCGCTGGCGGCATATCGTCATTGGACGGCGTGTCGTCGATTTGAAGCTCAGGAACATCAACATCAGGCGCTTTTGGCGCCGCTGTTTCAGCCTGTTTCTCCGCCTCTTTACGCGCTGCTTCTTCAGCCGCCTTGGCTTTTTCAGCTGCCGCTTTTTCTTCCGCTTCACGGGCTGCGCGCGCTTTACTTTCAGCTTCGGCTTCGGCCATATCACCGACTAGCTGACGCGGACCCGTATGCTTGGGTTCGGCTGCTTTCGGCTTGTCTTCTTCGCTACGCTTAACGTAGGTTTTCTTTTTACGCACCTGAACATCAATCGTTTTACCACGCTCGCCGGTTTTAATTCGGCTGCGCGTCTTGCGCGTCAGGGTAATACGGTCTTTGCTTGGCTCGACTTCATCGCCACCGTGGCTTTTCTTCAGAAAATTAAGCAACTTGCGCTTATCTTCCTCGGATACCGCATCGTTTTCCGAAGCGTGCTGCAAGCCTGCTTCTTTCATCTGCTCTAGTAGGCGGGGCACATCGCGGCCCACCTTTACTGCGAAATCTTTAACTGTCATATCTGACATATTGACCCTCCTCAGCCCGTGACCTGTTTACTGTGTGTTCGAATCCGACGCTTCATCGTCTTCAAACCAGGGCGCACGGGCAGTCATGATCAATGCCGCTGCGCGCGCTTCGTCCAACTCCTCGATATCGACCAGATCGTCGACAGACTGCTCGGCGAGATCTTCCATGGTGACAATGCCGCGGCTGGCGAGGATGAAGGCCAGATGGCGCTCCATACCGTCCATCGCCAGCAGGTCATCTGCTGGCTGGGCACCGTCTAGCGCTTCTTCCGTGGCAATAGCCATCGTCAGTAGCTCGTCTTTCGCACGTGCGCGTAGCTCTTCCACCAAATCCTCGTCGAACTCTTCGATCTCGAGCATTTCTTCCAGCGGCACGTAGGCGACTTCTTCCAGGGTAGTGAACCCTTCTTCCACTAACAGGCGGGCGACGTCGTCGTCGACCTGCAGATGGTGCACGAAAGAGTCAACCAGGCTATCAATTTCCTGATCGCGCTTGGCTTCCGCTTCGTCTTCGGTCATGACGTTAATCCGCCAGCCGGTTAGATCAGAGGCCAGGCGCACGTTCTGGCCGCTACGGCCAATCGCCTGCGCCAGGTTGTCCTGGGCAACGGCGACGTCCATGGCGTGGGCATCCTCGTCGACAAGGATAGACGCCACATCGGCTGGCGCCATGGCATTGATCACCAGCTGAGCCGGGTTGTCGTCCCACAGGACGATATCGACACGCTCGTTTTGCAGCTCTGTCGAGACGGCCTGCACGCGCGAACCGCGCATCCCGACGCAGGCACCTACCGGGTCAATGCGACGGTCGTTGGTTTTCACAGCAATTTTAGCCCGTGAACCGGGGTCCCGGGCGGCCCCTTTGATTTCAATCAGCTGCTCGGCGATTTCCGGCACTTCGATTTTGAAGAGCTCGATAATCAGCTCGGGGCAGGTACGCGACAGCTGCAGCTGAGCGCCGCGCGCGTCGGGATCAACCTTGACCAGCAGGGCGCGAACGCGCTCGTTCATGCGGTAGCGCTCGCCGTGGATCATTTCGTTGCGCGGTAAGAAGGCTTCGGCGTTGTCGCCCAGATCAATGATCAAGCCGTCGCGCGTGGTCTTCTTGACAATGCCGGCGACCAGCTCGCCTTCGCGGTCGGCGTATTGGCGCACCACTTCGGCACGCTCGGCCTCGCGCACTTTTTGCACGATGACCTGCTTGGCCGTTTGCGCCGCAATACGACCGAACACGGCATTCTCGATTTTCTGCTCGACCACATCGCCCAGCTTGAGCGGCGGATCGCGCTGCTCGGCAATGGTTTCCTTGATTTCGTAATCCGGCGTTTCGAACTCGTCGTCTTCGACCACCGTCCAGTAGCGGAACGTCTCGTAATCACCCGTGCGGCGGTCGATATGTACCCGCACGTTGGCTTCTTCATTATCGAAACGCTTGCGTGACGCGCTCGCAAGAGCAGCTTCCACCGCTTCGAAAATAACGTCGCGGGGAACACCTTTTTCATTAGAGATCGCGTCAACGACCATTAAAATTTCTTTACTCATGCGTTTGCCTCGCCAGAAAACCTGTCCTTATATGCATCGTGCCAGCTGCCTGCCGGCCACCACGCCACCCGGTTAATCGTCGAACTGCGGTACAATATGCGCAGAATCAATGCCTTCAATCGGAAAGCAATACTCCTCGCCGTCTATCTGCAGCAGTATTTCGTCGCCCTCGACGCCTGCCAGCAATCCCTGAAACTTGCGACGCCCGTCAAAAGGGGCGCGCAGTTTGAGCGCGACATGGTGTCCTTGAAAACGGGAAAAATGATCCAGGGTATAAAGCGGGCGCGCCATGCCCGGCGAAGACACTTCCAGGCGGTATTCGCCTGGAATGGGATCTTCGACGTCTAGAATCGCACTGACTTGGCGGCTGATATCGGCGCAGTCTTCAACATTCACACCGCTGTCGCGCTCAATATAAATCACTAGGCGCGAGTGCTTACCCTGCGAAAGATGGTCGATGCCCCAGAGTTCAAAGCCCATGGCAGCGACAACAGGTTCGATCAGCGCGTGCAGCGCTGCATGTTTTGTGGCCACAGACATTGCTCCTATAGCCGTTGCATCAGGCACCTGGCCAGGAGACATATGAAAAGCTAGGTGGCTGATTGGCGTTACCCGGAAATGTGTCTCCGGCAAGCCGATGGGCGTCCGCCCTTGAGACACGCTTGTTAACGAAAAGCTGCTAACAAAAAGCCCCTTCACAGGAAGGGGCTTTTCGAAAGAAACCTGTCACACTATCTCGACGTTAAGCAACGGGAATCCCCTGAGTGATGGCGTCGTTTCTTGCTGCATGAAACCGTCGCACATACTTGCCTATCGCCAGAAAGTGGTAGCGGGGACCGGATTTGAACCGATGACCTTCGGGTTATGAGCCCGACGAGCTACCAGACTGCTCCACCCCGCATCAATCTAGGTCGCAGATAATAGACGCTTAGCCTTGTTTCGTCAAGCCGTCTTTTACCCTAACCAGCGCGGCCACTGCTTCTTGCATCGCCTGCGTCGTGTCGCTTGACTGACGACGGCGTCGAGAAAACAGCCTCATTCGCGCTTAGTACATACTACTCTGGGGAACTGGCGAACCAGCGCATCAGATGGTGCCGAAGGCGGGACTTGAACCCGCACGACCGTAAGGTCACTACCCCCTCAAGATAGCGTGTCTACCAATTCCACCACTTCGGCATCGGGGGAGGCTCGAGAAAGCAAAATCAAGCAGTTACTCGCTGCTTTCCTCTAGCACTGGCGCAGCATTATCCGTACTTTCGTCGCCCTCGTCAAGCATTGGTGCATTTTGCTGTTGCTCGATGAGATTGGCATCGGGAATACCGGCTTCCGGCGCCTGACCTGCCTGGGTGGCGAAGTACGCCAGCGCCATCGAAGTGACAAAAAAGCCTGCGGCCAGGATTGCCGTGAAACGCGACAGAAAGTTACCGCTACCGCGTGACCCAAACACCGTTTGCGACGCGCCGCCACCAAAGGCTGCGCCCGCTTCGGCACCTTTACCCTGCTGAAGCAGGATGAGCACAACCAGGGCGATCGCAATCACCACATGGACCATAAGAATTGCAACTTGCATGGCGTTATCCTGCTGACTGACAAATGGCGTAGAAATCGTCGGTTTTGAGCGAAGCACCGCCCACTAAACCGCCGTCGATGTCCGGCTGCGCAAGAAGCTCAGCCGCGTTGTTTGCATTCATGCTGCCGCCGTAAAGCAGCCTAAGCTGCTCGGCAAGCGAGGTATCGAAGGAGGCCTGATAGGCGCGAATGCCTGCCATGACCTCCTGAGCCTGCTCGGGCGTGGCGGTACGCCCCGTCCCGATGGCCCATACCGGTTCATAGGCGATAACCACTTCACTGCGCTGCGCGGTCTCCAGGCGCGCCATGACATGACCCACCTGGCGCAGCACCACCTCCATGGTATGACCCGCATCGCGCTCTTCCAGGGTCTCCCCCACGCACAGGATCGGCGTAAGCCCCACTTCAAGCGCGGCCATCAGGCGTTCGAATACCTGCTCATCGGTTTCCCGATACAACTGACGCCGCTCCGAGTGACCGACGAGGGCGTAGGCCACGTCAAACTCCTTGAGCATGCGACCGCTCACCTCGCCGGTGTGCGCCCCTGAGTGCATTGGATTGAGTGTCTGCGCACCGAGCCGTAGCGGGGTGTTCTTGAAAGCATGCCGCGCCGCATCCAGATAGGGAAACGGCGGGATCACGACCATATCAACGTTCGCCGGCAGCTTTGCTTCGGCGAATGCCTGGCCGAATGCTTCAACCAGCGCCGCCGAACCGTTCATTTTCCAGTTACCGGCGATTAAGGGCCTACGCATGGACTCTCCTCACTCAAGGTGGAGCGAAATGGTATAGGAGCGGACTTGTCAAGACAACCGCTGTTATCTTTACGCCCGCGCTATTTAAGCAGTGCCTTGACCTGCTCGGCCAGTCGACCGGCCAGCTGATCAACGTCGAGGTGCGCGCGACCTTCGACCATCACGCGGATCAGCGGTTCGGTGCCTGAGGCCCTGAGCAGGACACGCCCCTCGTCACCCAGTTCGCTTTCGAGCGCGCTGACCGCCTGCTGCAGCGGCTCCGACGCCATGACCTCCTTGGCATTGGCACCGGCGGGCAATCTAACATTGACCAGCGACTGTGGGACTTTCTCGAGCCCTCTCAGCAACGCGGGCAGCGACTGCTGTTCGCGCATCATCAAGGCAAGCACTTGCAGCGCCGATACGATGCCGTCCCCGGTGCTCTGCACATGGCTGCACACGATATGCCCCGAGGATTCACCGCCCAGTTCCCACTGGTTGGCCGCCATACGCTCCATCACGTAACGGTCACCGACCTTGGCACGCTCAAACGGGATGCCCATTTTTTCAAGCGCCATGGCCAGGCCAAAATTGCTCATCAGCGTGCCTACCACGCCACCTTCCAGCAGGCCCCGCGCCTGACGATCCCGGGCGATCAGGTAAAGGATATCATCACCGTCCACTTCACGGCCGTCCGAATCGACCAGCAATACCCGATCACCGTCGCCGTCAAACGCAATCCCCAGGTCGGCGCCCTGCTGAATCACCGCCGCGCGCAGCGCCGCGGGGTGCGTCGAGCCCACCTGCTGATTGATATTCAGGCCATCAGGCGAGCCGCCGATCACGCTCACCTCGGCGCCAAGCTCGCGGAAGACACTCGGCGCGATGTGGTAGGTGGCACCGTGGGCGCAGTCGAGCACGATGGTCAAGCCATGCAGGCTGAGACGGTCGGGCAGGGTCGACTTGCAGAACTCGATATAGCGACCGGCCGCATCGTCGATCCGCATGGCTTTGCCCAGCTGAGCGGCATCCGCCGTGGTCAGCGGTGCATCCAGCATGGTCTCGATACGGTCTTCGATGTCATCGGCCAACTTCTTGCCTTCGGCGGAGAAAAACTTGATGCCGTTGTCCTCGAAGGGATTGTGCGAGGCCGAAATCACAATGCCCGCATCGGCGCGAAAGGTGCGCGTCAGGTAGGCAATCCCCGGCGTCGGCATCGGCCCCAGTAATGCCACGTCGGCGCCTGCCGCCGAGAGCCCCGACTCCAGGGCCGACTCGAACATGTAGCCCGAGATACGCGTATCCTTACCGATCAATACCCGCGTGCGGCCTTTTTCGCGGCGCAGCACCTGCCCCGCGGCCCATCCCAGCTTGAGCATGAAATCAGCGGTAATCGGCGGCTGACCGACCGTTCCACGTATACCGTCGGTGCCAAAATAGCGTCTGGTCATGCGTTATTCTCCTTATGGGTAAAGGGCTCGCAGCCTTCCTGGAGTACGGCCCACGCCATATTGACGGCGTCTACCGTTGGCCCCACATCATGAACGCGCACAATGCCGGCGCCCCGCTCGACGGCCATGGCCGCCAGCGCAAGGCCACCGGGAAGACGCTCGTCAACCGAGCGCCCCAATACTTTACCGATCATGCTCTTGCGCGACATCCCGACCAGTATCGGCAGGGCCAACGACTGGAGCACGGCCATTTGATTCAGCAAACGCAGATTATGTTCAACGGTTTTGCCAAACCCAAAGCCGGGGTCCACCAGCAGGCGATGGCGACGCAGCCCCGCGGCTTCGCACTCGGCAATACGCGCCGTCAGATACTCGACCACCGCTTCCTCGATCGGCTGCTCGTAGGCAGGCGCCTGCTGCATGTGCTGAGGTTCGCCCTGGCGATGCATCAGACATACTGGCAGGCCGCTTGCCGTGGCGGCGGCCAGCGCGCCTTCCCGTTCGAGCGAACGCACGTCATTGATCATGCCCGCCCCCAGGGCGCTTGCTTCACGCATCACCGCCGGGCAGCTGGTATCCACCGAGACCAGGGCGTCGAGTTCGCGCACCAGGCCTTCAATCACCGGGGCGACACGATCAAGCTCCTGCTGCTCGGCGACCGGCGACGCTCCGGGACGCGTCGATTCACCGCCCACATCGATGATGGAAGCGCCTTCCGCGATCATCTGTTCCGCACGCCGCAGCGCATCGTCGACGGCCACATGTTGGCCGCCGTCCGAAAAGGAGTCAGGGGTCACGTTCAAAACCCCCATGACACGAGGAAAGGATAGATCGAGTAAATGCCGCCCGCAGCGAAGCTGCGCAGAGGTCGGGGTCACCGGAGCCGAAGGGGTAGGACGTGCCGTAGAAGTCATGCTGTCGCCTGGTCGAAAAAACGTATCGCTGTTGTAGCTGCACAGCATAACAAAAAGGCGTCCCTTTTGGGGACGCCTTATCGACAGCCGAATGGCCAGGTACTGCGTTATGAGCCTGCAGGGCCGCCTAGCGGATCTGAAGGCCGGCGGCGCGGCTCTTCATCGTCTGCATCGCCGTCGTCGCCTGACGCGTCGCTATCACGGGTATCGCTGGGCGAAGCGGCAGGCTGGTCGTCACCCACGGGGGTTCCACCACCCGAAGAATCGCCATCGTTCCAGCCTTCCGGCGGACGCGGGTCGCGTCCATCCATGATGTCCTTGAGCTGGTCGGCATCGATGGTTTCATACTTCATCAATGCTTCCGCCATGGCATCCAGCTTGTCGCGGTTGTCGGTCAGGATCTGACGCGCCTGCTCGTAGCAATCATCGATAATCTTGCGCACTTCTTTATCGAGGCGCGTGGTGGTTTCGCCAGATTTCATTTTGGCGCCACCCTGGCCAGAACCGAGGAACTGATGAGACTCATCCTCGTCGTACATGATCGGGCCCATTTCGTCCGAGAGCCCCCACTTGGCGACCATGTTGTGGGCCAGCTCGGTGGCACGCTTGATATCGTTGGACGCGCCGGTGGTCACACCGTTGGGGCCAAGCGTCATCTCTTCAGCGATACGGCCGCCGAACAGCGAGCAAATCTGGCTGAGAATCTGCTGGCGAGACAGGCTGTAGCGGTCTTCTTCCGGCAGGAACATGGTGACACCCAGAGCGCGGCCACGCGGAATGATCGTGACCTTGTAGACCGGATCATGATCCGGAGCGACCAAGCCGATAATGGCGTGGCCCGACTCGTGATAAGCCGTATTGAGCTTTTCCTTGTCGGTCATGACCATGGATTTGCGCTCGGCACCCATCATGATCTTGTCCTTGGCCAGGTCCAGCTCTTCCATGCTGACCAGCCGCTTGTTACGGCGCGCGGCGAACAGGGCAGCCTCGTTGACCAGGTTGGCCAAGTCGGCACCGGAGAACCCCGGCGTACCTCGAGCAATGATCTGCGGTTTCACGTCGTCGCCCAGCGGCACCTTGCGCAGGTGAACGCCCAGAATATGCTCGCGGCCACGGATGTCCGGCAGGCCGACGGTGACCTGGCGGTCAAAACGGCCGGGACGCATCAGTGCCGGGTCGAGCACGTCAGGGCGGTTGGTTGCGGCAATCACGATGACGCCTTCGTTGGCCTCGAAACCGTCCATCTCGACCAGCAACTGGTTGAGCGTCTGTTCGCGCTCGTCGTTACCGCCGCCCATGCCGGCGCCGCGCGAACGGCCCACGGCGTCGATCTCGTCGATAAAGATGATACACGGCGCCTGCTTCTTGGCCTGCTCGAACATGTCGCGAACGCGCGAGGCGCCCACGCCGACGAACATCTCAACGAAGTCCGAACCAGAGATCGAGAAAAACGGCACCTTGGCTTCACCGGCAATGGATTTGGCCAACAGTGTCTTACCGGTACCCGGCGGGCCAACCATCAATACGCCACGGGGAATGGTACCGCCCAGGCGCTGGAATTTGGTGGGGTCACGCAGGAAGTCGACCAGTTCCTCGACTTCTTCCTTGGCTTCATCGCAGCCCGCGACATCCGCAAAGGTGGTCTTGATCTGGTCCTGCGAGAGCAGCTTCGCCTTGGACTTGCCAAAGCTCATCGGGCCGCCCTTGCCACCGCCGGCACCGCCCTGCATCTGGCGCATGAAGAACATGAAGATGGCCAAGATCAGCAGAATCGGGAAGCTGGCGATCAGCAGGCGTGTCCAGATGCTTTGCTGCTCTGGCTCCTTACCAATGACCGTCACGTCATTGCTCAGCAGATCGTCCATCAGCTTGGGATCTTCAGCTGCGGGGCGAATCGTCTGGAACTGCGAACCGTCCGTACGCTCACCGATGATGGTGTAACCATCGATGGTGACGTTGCGTACCTGTTGTTCCTGCACCTGCTCGACGAACTGGGTATAGTTCATTGTCTGAGGTGCGCTTTCAGTACTGAAATTATTGAACACTGTCAGTAGCACGGCCGCGATGACCAACCACAGAATCAGGTTCTTTGCCATATCATTCAAGGGGCTACCCTCATTACAAGAATCTGTCAGTTAAACCCTGATAGTGAGACCTTACATCAGCCTCAAGCGTTCAACCATTGCCAAGACGCCTAGTGTCTTGGGCCATCTGTGCCACGCTCGCCTATTGGCCCAATGTGACACACTTTGCAACTGCCTGTCTGGCTATCGCGATGATAAATCCTGGCGATAAGCCGTCGGGAGGTCACGAACCCCGAAACCCCTCCGCTAATAGATACACTTCCCGCGAGCGTGCTCGTGAAGCCCCAGGCTTGCGTGTCACCACCCGCTTGAAACTGTTACGCAGCTCTTTCAGATAGCTGTCGAACCCTTCACCCTGGAATACCTTTACCAGCAGCTTGCCCCCCGGCGATAGCGTTTCCCGGGCAAGCTCGAGGGCCAATTCCACCAGATACATGGCTTGCGGCTGATCAATCGCCGCCATACCACTCATATTGGGGGCCATGTCCGACATCACAAGGTCTACCGGGCGATTTTCCAGGCGCTCTAGGATGGCATTGAGGACCGTTTCTTCCGTGAAGTCACCCTGCACAAAGGTCACATCCGCAAGGCTATCCATCTCCAGAATATCGGACGCAATCACCCGGCCCTGCGACCCCACTTTTTCGGCGGCAATCTGGCTCCAGCCACCCGGTGCCGCGCCCAGGTCAATGACCGTCATGCCAGGACGCAGCAGCTTGTCCTTTTCATCGAGCTCCAGCAGCTTGTAGCTCGCCCGAGAGCGATAACCATCCTGCCAGCTCTGCTTGACATACTGATCGTCAAAATGCTCTTTCATCCAGCTTGCGCTGGTTTTACTTGATGGCCGTTTTCGGCCCGGAGGCGTTTGCTGCATGAAAATCTAACACTGAAGGAGCGATGGGCGCTTTCACACGACGGCTTTCACTCGGTGACGTTTCACCGTAAGATGGAACGTTAAGCGCAAACTGGGATACCGCAAGATACCATGAGCTTGTCACAGGCACAAAAGAAAGCATTTCGCAGCATTGGCCACTACCTTAACCCGGTGGTCACCGTTTCCGAAAATGGCGTTTCCGAAAATTTACTCGCTGAACTCGGCCGGGCACTCAACGACCACGAGCTCATTAAAGTGAAGCTCGCACTGCCCGAGCGCGACGACCGCGCCGCAATGCTTGATGAACTGATCAACGACAGTCAGGCGGAACTGGTGCAATCCATCGGCAAGACGGCGCTACTCTACCGCCCGAACCCGAAGGGCAATCCCAAGCTGTCCAACATCAAGCGCTTCGAAAACCATCACGGCCGTCGCTAAGCGTTTTATTCAGCGACCCAGCCTGATCGTCAAAAGCCCGCGACATCGTATCGCGGGCTTTTTTTGGCCATGCGGACAGCGAAAGGCGGATAGCCGCCCGTCGCCGCGCTTACAGGTGCTCGACGCTCTCGATTTCGTACTCGACGTCGCCACCCGGCGTCTTGACGCCTACCACATCACCCTCTTCCTTGCCGATCAGCGCGCGGGCAATGGGCGAAGTGACGGAAATGCGCCCTGACTTGATGTCCGCCTCATCTTCGCCAACGATGCGGTAAGTCACTCGAGCGTCCGTATCCAGGTTGAGCAGCGATACGGTCACACCAAAGATCACTTTGCCGGTCTTGGGCAGCTTGGTGACATCGATCACCTGGGCACCCGAGAGCTTGCTTTCGATCTCCTGGATACGCCCTTCGATAAACCCTTGCTGCTCACGCGCGGCATGATATTCGGCATTTTCCTTAAGGTCGCCGTGCTCACGCGCTTCAGCGATGGCCGCAATCACCTGGGGGCGAGCTTCACCCTTGAGCTGATTCAGTTCATCGCGAAGACTTTTTTCGCCCGCTACCGTCATCGGGACCTTATTCATTGACTCGCTCCTGCATGCAGATCCTGAAGGCGCCGCACCGTAATCTCCCTACCGTACTCAAGCGCCATGCAAACAGCATTAGCGCCCGCCAAGGTGGTCGCATAGGGCACCTTGCGCGCGAGAGCAGTACGGCGAATGACCGAGGAGTCGTTAATGGCCTGACGACCCTCAGTGGTGTTCACAATGTAGGCGATTTCGTCGTTCTTGAGCAGATCGACGATATGGGGACGACCTTCGTAGACTTTATTGACGTGCTCCACTGCCAAGCCAGCCGCTTCGAGAGCTGCTGCCGTGCCACGCGTTGCACAAAGAGTAAAGCCTAATGTTAGCAGAGAACGGGCCACTTCGATAATCCCCTGCTTGTCCGGTTCGCGTACCGAGAGGAACGCTTTGCGCTCGCCGGTCAAGGCGGGGATCGCCTCGCCCGCGCCCAACTGCGCCTTGAAGAACGCCTCGGCAAAGGTGTCGCCCGAGCCCATCACTTCGCCGGTGGACTTCATTTCCGGCGACAGGATCGGGTCCACGCCCTGGAACTTGTTGAACGGGAACACCGCTTCCTTGACGCTATAGAAATGCGGCACGATCTCGCGCTCGAAGCCCTGCTCGGCCAGGGTCTTGCCCGCCATGCAGCGCGCGGCAATCTGGGCCAGCGACGTACCGATACACTTGGAGACGAACGGCACGGTACGCGAGGCACGCGGATTGACTTCGATCACGTAGATCTCGCCGTCCTGCCACGCAAGCTGCACGTTCATCAGGCCTTTGACGCCCAGCTCCACGGCCATTTTCTTGACCTGATTGCGCATCTCGTCCTGCACGTCGGCGGGCAGCGAGTAAGGCGGCAGCGAACAGGCCGAGTCACCGGAGTGCACCCCTGCCTGCTCGACGTGCTGCATGATGCCACCGATGACCACCTGCTGGCCGTCGGAGACTGCGTCGATATCGATCTCCACCGCCGCGCTCAGGAAGTGATCCAGCAGCACCGGCGAATCGTTGGACACCTTCACCGCGTTGGTCATGTAGTTCTCGAGCTCGGAGGCGTCGTAGACGATCTCCATGGCCCGTCCGCCAAGCACATAGCTTGGCCGTACCACCAGGGGATAGCCAATGGCCTCGGCCTTGGCGAAGGCTTCGTCAAAGCTGCGCGCCGTGGCGTTGGGCGGCTGCTTCAGGCCGAGCTTGTCGATCATCTGCTGGAAGCGCTCGCGGTCTTCGGCGCGGTCGATGGCATCGGGGGTGGTGCCGATAATCGGCACGCCCGCTGCTTCGAGCTCCCGGGCCAGCTTGAGCGGGGTCTGGCCGCCAAACTGGACGATCACGCCCGCCGGCTTCTCTTTGTCGGCGATCTCCAGCACGTCCTCCAGGGTCACCGGCTCGAAGTAGAGGCGGTCGGAGGTGTCGTAGTCGGTGGAAACCGTCTCGGGGTTACAGTTGACCATGATGGTTTCATAGCCGTCGTCGTGCATCGCAAACGCCGCGTGCACACAGCAGTAATCAAACTCGATCCCCTGGCCGATCCGGTTGGGCCCACCGCCCAGCACCATGATTTTCTGGCGATCGGACACCTCCGCCTCGCACTCTTCCTCGTAGGTGGAGTACATGTAAGCGGTATCCGAGGCGAACTCGGCCGCACAGGTATCCACGCGCTTGTAGACCGGGCGGATGCCTGCGGCCTGGCGTGTCTTGCGGAAGTCCTTCTCCGCCACCCCCAGCACCTTGGCCAGCCGGGCATCCGAGAAGCCTTTGCGCTTGAGCTGGTACAGCTCGCGGGCGGAAAAGTCGCTCAAGGAGCGCTGAGCCACCGCGGCCTCGGTCACGATCAGGTCTTCCAACTGGACCAGGAACCAACGGTCGATATTGGTCAGCGCAAACACCTCTTCGACGCTCATCCCGGCGCGCAGGGCATCGGCCACGTAGAAAATACGCTCGGCACCGGCAGCCTGGAGCTCGCCCTGGATAATCGCCATGTTGTCCGGCGTGAAGTCGGTGATGATCGGGTCGAGGCCGTCGTTGCCGGTTTCCATGCCGCGCAGGGCTTTTTGCAGCGACTCCTGGAAGGTCCGGCCAATCGCCATCACTTCGCCCACCGACTTCATCTGGGTGGTCAGGCGGTCGTTGGCCTGGGGGAATTTCTCGAAGGTGAAACGCGGAATCTTGGTGACCACATAGTCGATGGACGGCTCGAACGACGCGGGCGTGCGGCCACCGGTAATATCGTTCTGCAACTCATCAAGGGTATAGCCCACCGCCAGCTTGGCGGCGATCTTGGCAATTGGAAAACCGGTGGCCTTGGAGGCCAGCGCCGACGAGCGCGATACCCGCGGGTTCATTTCGATCACCACCAAACGCCCGGTCTCGGGGTCCATCCCAAACTGCACGTTGGAGCCGCCGGTTTCCACGCCGATCTCGCGCAGCACCGCGAGGCTGGCGTCACGCATGATCTGGTATTCTTTGTCGGTCAGCGTTTGCGCCGGCGCCACGGTGATCGAATCACCGGTGTGCACGCCCATCGGGTCGAAGTTTTCAATCGCGCAGACGATGATGCAATTGTCGTTCTTGTCGCGCACCACTTCCATTTCGTACTCTTTCCAGCCCAGCAGCGACTCGTCGATGAGCAGCTCGTGGTTGTTGGAAAGCTCGAAACCGCGGGTGCAGATTTCCTCGAACTCTTCCTTGTTGTACGCCACGCCGCCGCCGGAGCCGCCCATGGTATAAGAAGGACGAATGATCGTCGGGAAGCCAAGCTCAGCCTGGATCTCCCAGGCTTCATCCATGGTATGCGCGACTTTGGCCTTCGGGCATTCAAGGCCGATGCGCTTCATAGCTTGGTCGAACAGATCACGGTCTTCGGCCATATTGATGGCATCGGCGTTGGCGCCGATCATCTCGACACCGTGCTTGGCCAGCACGCCATGCTTTTCCAGGTCCAGCGCGCAGTTCAGCGCGGTCTGGCCGCCCATGGTGGGCAGAATGGCGTCGGGCTTTTCGGCTTCGATGATTTTCTCGACCGCCTGCCAGGTAATCGGCTCGATGTAGGTGGCATCGGCCATGGCCGGGTCGGTCATGATGGTGGCCGGGTTGGAGTTGACCAGAATGACCCGGAAGCCCTCTTCACGGAGCGCTTTACACGCCTGGGCGCCGGAGTAGTCGAACTCGCAGGCCTGGCCGATGACAATCGGGCCAGCGCCAATGATGAGAATGCTGTTGATGTCGGTACGCTTGGGCATAACGGTTCCCGCTGAAAAAGTGACAATGAGCGAAACATTCGGCGATGCGGCAATCGGCGGCGGCGTTAGCGGCGCGCCT
Organism: Pseudomonadota bacterium; assembly: GCA_051750125.1. Classification (GTDB taxonomy): domain Bacteria; phylum Pseudomonadota; class Gammaproteobacteria; order Pseudomonadales; family Halomonadaceae; genus Vreelandella. The sequence goes on along the minus strand of JBNJJK010000004.1, from coordinate 251,637 downwards.
GCATCATGGCGATAAAGCGATCGAATAGCGGTGCCACATCGCGCGGGCCGGGGCTGGCTTCCGGGTGCCCCTGGAAGCTGAACGCCGGTCGGTCGGTGCGCTCAATGCCCTGCAGGGTGCCGTCGAACAGCGAGCGGTGCGTGGCCCGAACGTTGGCCGGCAGCGTCGCTTCGTCCGCTGCGAAACCGTGGTTCTGACTGGTGATCATCACCGTGCCGCTATCCAGATCCTGCACCGGGTGGTTGGCACCGTGATGGCCATGGCTCATCTTGACGGTTTTCGCCCCCGAGGCCAGCGCCAGCAACTGGTGGCCGAGGCAGATACCGAATACCGGCGTGTCGGTTTCCAGCACGTCCTGAATGGCTTTGATCGCGTAGTCGCAGGGCTCGGGGTCACCCGGGCCGTTGGCCAGAAAGACGCCATCCGGGTTCAGCGCCATGACCTCGGCGGCGGGCGTTTGCGCAGGCACCACCGTCAGGCGGCAGCCGCGCGCGGCCAGCATGCGCAGGATATTGAACTTCACCCCGTAATCGTAGGCCACCACATGGTAAGGGCGCTCGCCCTGGGTCGCATCGGCGTAGCCTTCACCCAGGGTCCATTCGCCTTCCGACCATTCGTAGGCTTCTTTACACGAAACCTCTTTGGCCAGGTCCATGCCCTTCAGCCCCGGAAACGCCTTCGCCGCCGCCAATGCCCGCGCCACGGCGTCGTCACCCTCAGCCTCAGCGCCCGCCAGAATGGCCCCGTTCTGGGCACCTTTATCGCGCAGGATGCGCGTCAGGCGGCGCGTGTCGATATCGGCGATACCCAGAACGTTCTGGCTTTTCAGGTAATCGGAGAGGGTTTGCTCGGAACGGAAGCTGCTGGCCAGCAAAGGGAGGTCGCGAATCACCAGGCCCGCCGCCGCAATCGAAGCGGATTCCACATCTTCAGCGTTGACGCCGGTATTGCCGATGTGGGGATAGGTAAGCGTGACGATCTGGCGGGTGTAGGAAGGGTCGGTGAGGATTTCTTGATAGCCGGTCATGGCCGTATTGAACACCACCTCGCCGCTGGTTAATCCATCCGCACCAATGGCGACTCCGTGGAACACGCTGCCATCTTCCAGGGCCAATATTGCGGGTTTGCTCAATGCGGGGTTATTCAAAACAAGATCCTCCCATGCTGGTGGGAGCCTGTGGGCGCAGGCTCAGCAATGTCTTCGTTATCCACGACGCTTAACACTATCGCGATCAAAGCTATTCATTCTCAAAACTGTTCATTATTAAAACTGGGGCCGTAAAAAAGCGGGACGAAGCCGATAAAAAATAAATCGGTTTCATCCCGCTTGTTGTTCAGTGCCCTTCAGAGTCGCTCGCTCACTACAAAGAGGTCAGCGTACTCGGGGCAGGCTTTGGGCTGGCCAACGCAACAAGCGCGCCGTCTGAGCTTTCTTAGCCACCCGGCCAAAATTTTTGAAATGTTACAGGAAATCCTGGCAGAAAACTACCCCTTAATACCAGAACCGAGCCAGCGAGAGCTCTCTACCCCGCAAGGGCAATCCTTTACTCCAGCCCCAATACATCCTGCATATCGTAACGACCGCTCGCCTTGCCCGCGACCCAGCGCGCCGCGCGCACGGCGCCCTTGGCAAAGGTCATGCGGCTTGAGGCCTTGTGGGTGATTTCGATGCGCTCGCCTTCGGTGGCAAACATCACCGTGTGCTCGCCGACGATATCGCCTGCCCGCACGGTGGCGAAACCGATCTCTTTATCACTGCGCGGGCCACACTGCCCCACCCGCTCGAACACGCCGTGTTCCTTTAGTGTGCGATCCAGGCTTGCCGCGACCACTTCGCCCATTTTAATCGCCGTGCCGGAAGGTGCATCGACTTTATGACGATGGTGGGACTCGATCACCTCGATGTCGTAACCCTCATCGCCCAGCGCTTTGGCGGCGGTTTCCAATAGCTTGAGCGTCAGGTTCACACCCACGCTCATGTTGGGCGCGAACACCATGGCAACACGATCGCGAAAGCCATCCAGCTGAGCCAGCTCGACGTCGTTCATGCCGGTGGTGCCAATCACAATGCGCTTGCCGTGCTCGGCGCAAAACGCCAGGTTGGCAAGCGTCACCTGAGGGGCCGTGAAGTCGATCAGCACGTCAAAGTCGTCGACGATATCGCTCAGGTCATCCACCGCCGCCACACCGCGCTTGCCAATACCCGCCAGCTCGCCGATATCGGCGCCAACCAAGGAGCTGCCCGGCTCCACAATACCGCCCGCCAGGGTCGCGTCAGCCTCTTGTTCAACAGCATTTACCAGCGTGCGGCCCATCCGGCCAGCGACGCCTACAATGGCAACTCGGGTCATCGAAACTCCTGCGCTTGGGTTTTTCAGCATCAAAGTGGGTATCTAACGTGGCTGCGATTATAGCAGACGCGCGGCGGGAATCCGCGCCGCCGGGGCCGGTTAGTTTTCCCAGATGATGACCAGAGCTTCATCACCGGCCATTCGCACCAGATGGCGCTCCACAACGCCCTCCAGCTCATCCAGGTGCTCCTCCTCAAGGGTCTCGATCGCCACCGCCAGCGTCTCCGCATCGGCTCGCATCAGGCAGGTGCCCGTGGCAAAGGCAATTTTTGCCTCTTGCCCCGAGTGCTCAACGTCTAGCTTGTGCGACCAGTGGTTGCACAGGCGTTTCATCAGGCGTTCGCCGGAGGGCGTGGCGATTTCAGCACGGGATAAAGGCATCGGGCGTCTCCGCATCGGTAGCGAGTTAGTACCCACTAGCGTAATGCGCTCAGTGCCCGGCGCCAAGCAACGAATGGTCGCTGGCCGCAACAGCGCGTTCAACGGCGTGCTTGGGCGCCCCCAATCCCATGGCGAGACGTATCGACAGGCGCCGGCGTTTCGGCAATAATGGCGCCTTCTGAGAATGCGAATTATACGCACAACAGGTTTTGTTACCGGCCCACTCCTCCGCTGGGCACCCCTGCGCGACTCCACTACTTGCTACTTAACCGGTTATGAAGGGATTTATGGCTAGCCACGTTTCCAAACTGTTACTGGGCGCACTCGCCGCCTTGAGCTGCAGCGCCGCTGTCGCCGACGATATCACCGTCACCGACGTTGCGGGTCGCGAGGTTACCCTGGACGCTCCGGCTGAACGGGTGATTCTGGGTGAAGGCCGGCAAATTTACCTGCTGGGACTACTCGAACCCGAGGCCCCCTTTGCTCATGTAGTGGGCTGGCGGGAAGACTTTTCCCAGGCGGACCCCGATAACTATGCGCGCTACGCCGAGCGTTTCCCGGAAATCGAAGACCTGCCCACCTTCGGCGGCTTCAAGGACGGCACCTTCGACGTCGAGCAGGCAGCTTCCCTCACGCCCGACGTCGTGCTGATGAATATCGAGGCCAAGTCAGCCACCGAAGATGCCGGCTACGACGACAAGCTGGCCGAGCTGGATATTCCCATCGTCTACGTCGACTTCCGCGAAGACCCTATCGCGCACACGATCCCGTCCATGCGCATTATCGGCCAGTTGATGGGTGATGAAGCCGCCGCCGAGACGTTTATCGACTTTGCCGAAGCGCAGATGGCGCGGGTCACCGACGTTATCAAAGACGCCGATCCTGAACGCCCCAGCGTCTTTATCGACCGGGCGGGCGGCTATTCCGACGAGTGCTGCATGAGCTTCGGCCCGGCCAATTTTGGCGAATATGTCACCCTGGCGGGCGGGCGCAATATCGCCGAAGGCATTATCCCCAACAGCTTCGGCAACCTGAACCCTGAACAGATCATTGCCGCCGACCCGGAACACGTCGTAGTCACCGGCGGCAACTGGGATGCCTATGTGCCCGGCGGCGATTGGGTGGGCATGGGCCCAGGCGCGGACATGGATAAAGCCCGCGCAAAGCTCGAGGCCCTTACCGAACGCACGGCCATGACCGGGATTCGCGCGGTCGAATCAGACAACGTCCACGCCATCTGGCACCAGTTCTACAATAGCCCCTACTACTTCGTGGCCGTTCAGCAACTGGCCAAGTGGCTGCACCCCGAGCTGTTTGAAGACCTCGACCCGGAAGCCACCATGCGTGAGCTACACGAGCGCTTTTTGCCCATCGACTACGAGCCCGGCTACTGGATCTCTTTGAATGACGAGTGAAGCCATGACGGCCGCGCCCGACTCCCAGGGGCGCGCCTTCTATCGCAGCCAGGTATTCCGCCGTCAGATGATTCTGGCGGCGCTGGTGGTGGCGCTGTTCTTCAGCCTGTGCGTTGACCTGGCCCTTGGCCCGGCACGCTTCAGCCTGGGCGAAGTCATTGCTGCCCTGTTCACTCCCGACAACGTCAGCCAGCAGGCACGCGTCATCCTTTGGGAAATCCGCATGCCGGTGGCCCTGATGGCGCTGGTGGTGGGCGCCAGCCTCTCGGTGGCCGGGGCGCAGATGCAAACCATCCTGAGCAACCCGCTGGCCAGTCCGTTTACCCTGGGCATTTCCGCGGGCGCCAGCTTTGGCGCCGCTTTGGGGCTGGCGTTTGGCGTGGCCATCATCCCCGCCGCCATCGAGTACGTGGTGCCCATCAATGCGTTCCTGATGGCCATGGTCACCGCCTTTCTGATTCACGCCCTGAGCCTCAAGCGCGGCGTGACGGTGGAAACCATCGTGCTTCTGGGTATCGCCATGGTGTTCATCTTCAACTCGCTGATGGCGCTGATCCAGTTCTTCGCCAGCCAGCAGGCCGTGGCGGCGGTGGTGTTCTGGACCATGGGCAGCCTGACCAAGGCAACCTGGCCGAAATTCTGGATCGCGCTGAGCATCCTGACCATGGTGATGCCGCTGCTGGCGCGTCACGGCTGGGCGCTCACCGCCATGCGACTGGGCGACGCCAAGGCCGAAAGCATGGGCGTAAATCCCCGCGCGCTGCGCCTGGAAGTGCTGGTACTGGTCTCGCTGCTCGCCGCGATTGCCGTCGCATTCGTCGGCACCATCGGCTTTATCGGCCTGGTCGGGCCGCACATTGCACGCATTCTACTCGGCGAGGACCAGCGCTTCTTCCTGCCCGGTTCAGCGCTGTGTGGCGCGCTGATTCTGTCGGTGGGCTCGGTGATTTCCAAGATCATCATTCCGGGCACCATTATTCCCATCGGCATCATTACCTCGCTCGTGGGCATTCCATTCTTTCTGTTCCTCGTGCTCAACCACAAGAAGGCCTCATGGTAACCCTACAGCTGAATCGCGTTTCCGCTCGCTACGGGCGTCAATCCATCATCGAGGACATCACCACGCCGTGCTTCCAGGGCGGGCAGGTAGTCGCCCTGCTGGGGCCTAACGCCGCCGGCAAGTCAACGCTGTTCCGGCGCATTCTAGGCCTACTGAAAGGCGACGGCGACGTGGTCATCAGCGGCACCAGCGTCGAGCGCCCGGTGGCCTACATGCCCCAGGAAACCGGCGCAAGAGCGGTGCTCACGGTGTATGAATCGGTGCTGCTGGCGCGCATGCAGGGGCGTAGCCTGAAAGTGCAGCCCGACGACCTGGCCCAGGTGGACCGCGCGCTCGAGGAATTGAACATTACTTCACTTGGCGAGCGCGATATCGGCGACCTCAGCGGTGGGCAGCGCCAACTGGTAAGTGCTGCCCAGGCGCTGGTTCAGGAACCCGAGATCCTGATGCTGGACGAGCCCACCTCGGCGCTGGACCTCAACCGTCAGATCAACCTGCTGGGCGTGCTCAGGCGCCTGGCCGACGAACGCAACATGCTGATCATGGTCGCCCTGCACGATCTGGGACACGCGCTGCGCTTCGCCGATGCCGCCATGATGCTGGAAAACGGTCGCCTGATTGCCTGCGGCGATACAGCCGAAGTGATTACCCCGGCGCTGTTGCGCCAGGTATACCGCGTGGAAGCGCGCATCGAGCCGTGCTCCAGGGGCCGCCCTCAGCTCATTGTCGAAGAAGCCGTCTAGCGCGGCGGCCTTCCAAAGTCGCCAGCCCCACCCCGCCAAGCAGAAGCGGCAGGGCCATTAAAAAGCTGCTGGACACCGACAGACCAAACAGCAGCCAGTCGGCCAACACCGGCCACACCAGCGCGATATACTCATAAGGCGCCAGACGCGAGGCTTCGGCGTAGCGGAGCGCCAGCGTCATCGCAATGTGCGCCGCCCCGCCAAACAACCCCGACAGCACCAACAGGGCAAACTCTGTCTGCGTCAGTGACGCCCAGCCCAGCGGAAGCGTTGCCAGCCCCGCCAGCGCCGCCACCAGAATGAAGTAGAAGGCGATGGACGCTGCCGTCTCGGTGCGTGAAATACGCCTGACGGTCAGCAGCGCGCCGGCGGTCAGCAACGCGCTCAACCCGCCCAATGCATAGCCGGCCAGTTGCCCCTGCGCGCGGCTCGCTTCGAGCCCCGGCAGCACCAGTACGGCTACCCCCGCCAGCGCCAACCCCAGCGCGCCCGCGCGATAGAACGAAAAGCGCTCGCCCAGCAACACCACCCCGCCCACGGCCATGAACACCGGCGTCAGCTGCGCGAGCAGCGTGGTTTCCGCCACGGGCAGCAGCGCCACCGCCGCAAAAGAGGCAAACATGGCGGCAGCCCCCAAACCGGAGCGCAGCGCATGCCCCAGCGGCCGACGCGTGGCCAGCCCTCCGGGAAACTCCCGGCGCAGCACCAGAAACACCACGATAGGCACGAGCGCAAACAGCGAGCGGTAGAACACCGATTGCCCGACCGGCACCTCGTCACTGACGGCCTTGATGCACACCAGCATGCCGGTAAACAGCGCCCCTGACAGCACCCTGAGCAAGATACCCCTGGCGGGTCTTTCCTGACGGTTATCCATGGCGATCACTCTTTCCAAACGGCAAAAACCCCCGGACGAACCGGGGGTTTTTGAACCCAACACTTAGCTAAATAGCACTCGCTGAGCCTTACGGTTTCATCTCTTCAAAGAACTTCTTCACGCTATCGAAGAAGCCGGTTTTCTTGGGCGAGTGACTGTGGCTGTTGGTGCCGTCCAAGCTCTTCTGCAGCTGACGCAAGAGGTCTTGCTGCTCGTCGTTGAGATTGACCGGCGTTTCCACCACGACCTTGCACAGCAGGTCGCCCGGGGTGCCGCCACGAACCGGCTTGACCCCTTTGCCACGCAGCCGGAACAGCCTGCCGGTCTGGGTCTCGGGCGGAATTTTCAGCTTCACGCGGCCATCGAGCGTCGGCACTTCCAGCTCACCGCCGAGGGCGGCATCAACGAAGTTGATCGGCACGTCGCACTGCAGGTGCTTGCCGTCGCGCTGGAAGATATGGTGCGGCTTGATGGCTACCTGGACATACAGGTCGCCGGGCGGGCCACCATTGATGCCGCTTTCGCCTTCCGCGTTGAGACGGATACGGTCACCGGTATCCACGCCGGGCGGAATCTTCACCGACAGCGTACGGGTCTCGCGCACGCGACCTTCAGCGTTACACTTATGGCACGGAACCTTGATGTGCTGGCCTGAGCCATGGCACGTCGGGCAGGTTTGTTGAACCGCGAAGAAGCCCTGCTGCATGCGCACCTGGCCGTGGCCGTGGCACGTGGGGCAGGTATCCTTGCTTGACCCCGGTTCGGCACCACCGCCGTCGCAGCGGTCGCATTCGATATGACGCGGTACGCGGATATCGACGGTAGTACCGGCCACCGCGTTTTCCAGATCCAGCTCTAGGTTATAGCGCAGATCGGAGCCGCGTGCGGGCGCATTGGGGCCGCGCCTGCGTCCGCCGCCACCGAAGATATCGCCAAACACATCGCCGAAGATGTCGCTGAAATCGCCGGCTCCACCGCCGCCGAAACCACCGCCACCAAAGCCACCACCCTGGCCGTCGACGCCGGCATGACCAAACTGGTCATAGGCCGCGCGTTTTTCGCTGTCGGTGAGGACTTCGTAGGCTTCCGATACCTCACGGAATTTTTCCGCCGCGGTGTCGTCGTCCGGGTTTCGATCGGGGTGATATTTTTGCGCCAGGCGACGGTAGGCCTTCTTGATCTCTTTCTGATCAGCCCCTTTTTCGACACCCAGGACTTCGTAATAATCGCGTTGGGACATGGGTCCTACGCCTCCTGGTTAGCTACGCATTCACTAGATATTTAACTGCGTGCGTCTCGACCGTGGAAACAGCAACGCGGGAGTTGGCTCCCGCGTCACCGCTTTCCCTGGAAGAAAGAGAGTGGTTACTGTTTCTTCTGCTCGTCGTTGACTTCTTCGTACTCGGCGTCAACCACGTCTTCGTCGGGCTTGCTGGCCTGCTCAGCACCCTCTTCGCCTGGCTGCTCGGCGCCTTCAGCCTGCTCGGCGTACATCTTCTGCGCCAGCTGGCCGGAGGCTTCGGTCAGCGCGTCGAGCTTCTTCTGGATCAGCTCTTGGTCGTCGCCCTTGGTGGCTTCTTCCAGCTCGGTGATGGCGGTTTCGATGGCCTGTTTCTCGTCATCGGTCGCCTTGTCTCCGGCTTCTTCCAGCGTTTTACGCGTGGCGTGAATCATGCCGTCAGCCTGATTGCGCAGCTGAACAAGCGCTTCGAACTTCTTGTCTTCGTCGGCGTGAGCTTCGGCATCGCGCACCATCTGCTCGATCTCGTCGTCGGTCAGACCGCTGGACGCCTTAATGACGATCGACTGCTCTTTACCGGTCGCCTTATCCTTGGCCGAGACGTTGAGGATACCGTTGGCATCCAGGTCAAAGGCCACTTCGATCTGCGGCACACCGCGCGGCGCCGGCGGAATATCGGCAAGGTCGAAGCGACCCAGCGACTTGTTCTGCGACACTTGCTTGCGCTCACCCTGAACGGCGTGGATGGTCACCGCCGTCTGGTTGTCATCCGCGGTGGAGAAGGTTTGTGTCTTCTTCGTCGGGATGGTGGTGTTCTTCTCAATTAGCGGCGTCATGACGCCACCCAGGGTTTCAATACCCAAGGTCAGCGGCGTAACGTCCAGCAGCAGCACGTCTTTAACGTCGCCACCCAGAACACCGCCCTGGATCGCGGCGCCCACGGCCACAGCTTCGTCAGGGTTCACGTCTTTACGCGCTTCCTTGCCGAAGAATTCAGCGGCTTTCTTCTGAACCAGCGGCATGCGGGTCTGACCGCCTACCAGGATCACGTCGTCGATTTCAGACGCCGACAAGCCAGCATCTTTCAGCGCCACCTTGCACGGCTCCATTGAGCGCTGGACCAGATCGTCTACCAGCGATTCCAGCTTGGCACGGGTGACCTTCACGTTAAGGTGCTTCGGCCCGGTGTTGTCCGCCGTGATGTACGGCAGGTTAACGTCGGTTTGCTGGGCGCTGGACAGCTCGATCTTGGCTTTCTCGGCGGCTTCTTTCAGACGCTGCATGGCCAGGTTGTCGCCGGACAGGTCGATACCGCTGTCAGACTTGAACTGGTCGACCAGATAGTTGATCAGTGCCAGGTCAAAGTCTTCGCCGCCCAGGAAAGTATCGCCGTTGGTAGCGAGCACTTCGAACTGGGTTTCACCGTCGACATCGGCCACTTCGATGATCGAGATATCGAAGGTACCGCCGCCCAGGTCGTATACCGCGATGGTCTTGTCACCGCGCGACTTGTCCATGCCGTAGGCGAGTGCCGCTGCGGTCGGCTCGTTGATGATGCGCTTGACGTCCAGACCCGCGATGCGACCCGCATCCTTGGTGGCCTGACGCTGGCTGTCGTTGAAGTAGGCCGGTACGGTAATGACTGCCTCGGTGACTGTTTCGCCGAGATAGTCTTCCGCGGTCTTCTTCATTTTCTTGAGCACTTCCGCACTGACCTGCGGCGGCGCCATTTTCTGGCCTTTCACTTCCACCCAGGCATCACCGTTGTCGGCTTCGGTAATCTTGTACGGCACCATCTTGATGTCTTTCTGTACGACGTCGTCCTTGAAACGACGGCCGATAAGACGCTTGATGGCGTAAAGGGTGTTTTCCGGGTTGGTCACCGCCTGGCGTTTTGCCGCCTGACCTACCAGCGTCTCACCGTCTTCGGTATAGGCGATGATGGACGGCGTAGTACGGCCACCCTCAGCGTTTTCGATAACTTTTGCACTGTCACCATCGAGCACCGATACACAAGAGTTTGTGGTGCCCAAATCAATGCCAATAATGCGTCCCATAATTAGAACCTCGGATTCGGTTGTTTCAATACGTCAAACTGATTGCGGGTTATCCCGCGGGGATGCCCTTTATTTGGGGGCCACCTGAAAGTTTTCAAGGCCTTTTTATGACCGGATAGCCTATGACTCACTCGCTTTCTGACTTACCACGACCATCGCGGGGCGAACCAGGCGCCCATTCAGCGAGTAGCCCTTCTGCATGACTTCCATCACGGTGTTCGGCTCGAGCTCAGGATTCGGCACCATCGCCATGGCCTCATGGACCTGCGGATCGAAGGGCTCACCCTGCGGGTCGATGCTCTCGACACCAAACTTGTTCAGCACATCAAGCTGCATCTTCAGCGTCATCGAGACCCCTTCGCGATGCACCTCGGAGGCGTCTTCCTGCATCGACTCGAGCGCCTTTTCGAGACTGTCGACTACCGGCAGCAGGTCTTTGACAAATTTTTCCAGGGCAAACTTGCGCGCCTTTTCGGCTTCGTGTTCGGCACGACGGCGCACGTTCTGCGCTTCAGCAGCGGCCCTCAACGATTGATCATTGGCCTCCGCCAGGCGCTGCTCCAGGTCTTGTACCTGAGCGGCCAGAGCATCGGCTTCAGAGCCATCATCGACTTGATCGACGACGGTTTCATCTTCGTTGATCAGGCCTTCCAACTCGCCTTCAACCAGGCGGTCTTCAGACTCTTGCTCGGGCGTTTCTGCCTCTTGCTCGTGGCGAGCCAACTCGTCATCCAACGGGGTTTGCGGTTCTTTTGCCATGCCTTGCTCCTGCAACGTTCGGGGGCTGTTCGAATGCCCAATAGTAAGTAGCAATGTAAATTGGCTATGCACGGTATATGGGGACCATAAAAGCCATCTCAAGTGGGCATTGAAGCGCGTTTTCGACTACTGTATAAAACAACAATACTCCAGCGCCCTGGCGGCGCTTGCTCTGCTGTGCCTCAGGAGGCCCTAATGCTGACTCAGCTTGCTATTCGAGATTACGCGATCGTTGAGCACCTCGAGCTCGACCTGACCCATGGCATGACCGCGATTACTGGCGAGACCGGGGCCGGCAAGTCGATTTTGCTGGGCGCGCTGGGCCTTTGCCTGGGCGAGCGCGCCGACGCCGGTAGCGTGCGCCACGGCAGCGAACGCACCGACCTCTCGGCACGCTTTGATATCCAGCACCTGCCGGCGGCCCGCGAATGGCTCAGCAGCCGCGAGCTGCCGTGCGACGAATGCCTGCTGCGGCGGGTGGTAACAGCCAACGGCCGCTCCAAGGCGTGGATCAATGGACAGCCGGCCACCATCAGCGACCTTAAGTCGCTGGGTGAAAGGCTGGTGCAGATTCACGGCCAGCACGCCCATCAGGCGTTGATGCGCGAGGAGACCCATCTGGTACTGCTGGATGATTACGCAGGGCTGCGCGACACCACCCAGCAGCTGGCCGAGACGTATCGCGAATGGCGCAGCGCCAACCGGCGCCTCAAACAGCGCAAGGAAGCGGGCAGCGAAGTGGAGGCCAAGCGCCAGCTGCTGCGCTATCAGGTAGAAGAGCTCGACCAGTTGGCCCTGGCCGAGGGCGAACTGCAAACTCTGGAAGATGAACAGCACACCCTTGCTCACGCCGACGAAACCCTGCGCGAAACGCAGTTTGCCGCCGATTGCTGTGCCAGCGACGAGGGCGGCGCGCTGTCGCTGCTCAACCAGGCGCACGCGCATCTAAGCGCCCTACCGGGAAGCGATAAAGGCACGCTGGCCAATACGCTCGCCATGCTAAGCGACGCACGCATTCAGGTCGAAGAGGCCGCCAGCGAACTCAACCGCTTTGCCAGCACCACCGAACTCGACCCCGAGCGTCTGGCGTGGGTGGAAGAGCGCCTGGCCGACGTTCACCGCATCGCGCGCAAACACCATGTCGCGCCTGAGGACGTCTGTGCGCTGCACGCCGAGCTAAGCCGTGAAGTCGCTGAGCTGGAGAGTGGCGATAACGATATCGAGGCCCTGGCCGCCCAGGTAGCGGAGCTGCGCGAGCGCTATCGGCGCGACGCCAAGCGCCTGAGCGAGGGTCGTCAGAAAGCCGCCCTGCGGCTGGGCAAAGAAGTTCAGCAACAGCTGAGCTTCCTGGCCATGGGTAAAGCGCGTTTCGAGGTCGACGTCACCGCTCGCGACACCCCGGCGGCGGAAGGCCTCGACCAGGTGCAATTCCTGATCAGCGCCAATCCCGGCCAGCCTGCCAGGCCGCTCACCAAGGTGGCGTCCGGCGGCGAGCTTTCGCGTATCAGCCTTGCCATTCAGGTGGTCGCCGCGTCCCACTCCACCATTCCCAGCCTAGTGTTTGACGAAGTGGACGTCGGCGTGTCCGGCGCCACCGCTGAAATCGTCGGCCAGCTACTGCGCAAGCTGGGCGAAAACGGCCAGGTCATGACCGTCACGCACCTGCCGCAGGTCGCCGCACAGGCACATCAGCATCTACATATCGAAAAACGTGCCAAGCGCGACAGCACCCTCACGCATATGGCGTTGCTGGATGAAAGCGGCCGGGTAAGCGAGCTGGCCCGCATGCTGGGTGGCGTCAAGCTATCTGATCAGACCCTCGCCCACGCCCGGGAAATGCTCAACGCCAGCCAACGCCAACCGCACTGACGACCGCGCGACACGGCGTATCAAGCTGAATGCCACAAAAACGCCCCCAGGCCGCCCGACATTATCTGCCGGGTAGCCTGAGGGCGAATCTTGGGACGCCAGCAACACTGGCAGGCGTCCTACTTCTTGTTAGTAGGCCCACTGTCTTGGCGCGTTATGTCCGACCCACGAGGGCGCACGTACAATACCAAGGCATGGTCAACTAACTCGTAGCCGTGCTCTTCAGCAATTTCCTGCTGACGACGCTCAATGATTTCGTCAACGAACTCAACGATCTCACCGCTTTCCAAACACACCATGTGGTCATGGTGATCTTCTTGCGTCATCTCAAATACCGCATGACCGCCGTCGAAATTGTGACGGATCACAAGGCCGGCTGACTCGAACTGAGTCAGTACACGGTAAACGGTCGCCAGCCCCACATCTTCGCCCGCATCTATCAGTGTTTTATACACTTCTTCTGCGCTAAGGTGGTGCTGACCCGAGGCATTTTCGAGAATCTGCAGGATTTTGACACGCGGCAGGGTCACTTTCAGCCCGGCTTTACGTAATTCATGGTTCTGATCGGCCATGGTTGCTCTTCGCAGTAACAGGTTAGGTCGGGTATGATCGACCGAAACCACGATAGTGAAGAATAGGCTCAAATGCAAAAATTGACTCGAATCATCACGCTCTCCGTCTCCATTGCCGTTATCAGCGGCTGTAGCTACGTAGGCGTGTATAAACGCGACATTCCCCAGGGCAACCTGGTCACCGAAGAAATGGTCGACCAGCTGCAACCGGGCATGACCCAGGAACAGGTGACCTACGTGATGGGACGCCCGCTGCTCGAGGCACCCTTCGATGCGCGCGAGTGGGACTATGTGTTCCGACTCGACAAGGCCTATGCAGGCGTTGAAAAGCGCCGGGTCACGCTGACCTTTGATAATCAGGGAAGGCTTGCCGATATCGACCAGGAAGGCGACCTCTCCGGGGATATTCCTCTCGACGTTGAAAGCGACGGGGGCCCGGCCACGGACACCGTCAATCCAGGTGAGACCGTTCCCAACGAATCGACGCAAAACTCGACGTCTACCCGGTCACCCGCCGGCTCTGAGCTCTAATCGGCGTTGCCGCTTGCCTGGCGCTTGGCGCGTTCACGGCGGGCGGCTTTGGGATCGATCAGTAGCGGCCGATAGACCTCCACCCGATCACCCGGCGCAAGCGTATATTGCGCCGGGTCACGCAGCGCCTGACCGAAAATCCCCAGCGGCGCCTTTTCAAAAGTTTCCCGGGGCAATTCGGGAAACAGCGTAGGTAGGTCCGCAAGCGCCACTGCCTCACGGGCAGTCGTGCCCGGCGGTACGTCCAACGCGACCAGGCGCTGCTTATACGGCAGCCCAAACGCAACTTCTACCGCGTAGGTGTCAGCGGCCATGGAGCTCGTCGGCCCGCCGTGTGAACGCATCGACAAGCTGTCCGGCAATCTGCTGGAACAATTTGCCGAAGGCCATGCCCAATAGGCGGTTCGCAAACTCGAATTCCATGTTCAAGCTCACCTTGCAGGCGCCATCGCCCATCGGGATAAACTGCCAACGTCCGGTCAAGCGCTTGAAGGGGCCGCTTACCAGCGACATCTCGATACGTTCCGGCGCGAAGAGGTCGTTTCGGGTAGTGACCGTCTGCTCAACACCTGCACGCCCCAGGGTCATTTCGCCGATCAGGTGATCGTCGTCATGCTCGAGCAAGCGCGCACGCCGACAACCCGGTAAAAACTCTGGGTAGCGTTCGAAGTCGTTGACCAGATCGAACATTTGTTTGGGGGTGTGCCGCACCAAGGCGGAACGATTGACGGTTGGCATTGACCTCTCCGCTGACTTCACAGTGCCCAAGGCGTATCATGGGAATCATAGTTAAGACCTTGAATGGTATCACGCCTCCCCACATAACGAAGGGGGTGTCACAGACAGATAGAATATGAGGTTTCATGGCCACGAAAAAAGGGAAGAGCAAAGGCCCTACCAGCAACGTTATTGCCCAGAACAAGAAGGCACGCTTTGAGTACCATATCAACGAAACCTTCGAAGCAGGCCTTTCGCTGGCAGGATGGGAAGTAAAAAGCCTTCGCGCTGGTAAAGCACAGCTCACCGACACCTATATCTTGATTCGCAACGGCGAAGCCTGGCTGCTGGGTAGCCATATCATGCCGCTGAATACCGCCAGCACCCATGAAATCGCTGACCCCACACGCACGCGAAAGCTGCTGCTGCATCGTAAAGAGATCGCTAAACTGTTCTCGGTCACCCAGGACAAGGGGCACACCTGCGTGCCGCTAAAGCTTTACTGGAAGCGCAACAAGGTCAAATGCGAGCTTGCCTTGGTGACCGGTAAAAAGATCCACGACAAGCGCGCCACGGAAAAAGACCGCGATTGGAACCGCCAAAAAGGGCGAATCATGCGGGAACATAACAAGGCGTAGCTGGTCAATTAATCGTGAGCACGTTAGAATGCTCAGGTAACTAAGGGGGCGACATGGTTTCGACGCCGGTGACAAACCCTGCGGTGCATGCCGAGAGCGTGATGTATCTCGTAAATACCACATCACGAAAAATAGTCGCAAACGACGAAAACTATGCTCAGGGCGCGCTAGCAGCGTAAGCTGGTAGCTTCTTGTCCGGCCCCAAGGCGATGTGCCTATTCATCGTTGAGGGGATACGAGCTAAAAATGATAGGACCGCGGTTGACGGTGTCTTCTCGTCAATCGTTAAACCTTAGAAGGCTCGCGAGGCTGAATCCTGATCGTCGGAGTCAGTCGCGTTAAAGCAAAAGACGAAATCTAAGCATGTAGAGCCAATGGGCGAGTGCTGGCGGACGCGGGTTCAATTCCCGCCGCCTCCACCAGACACCCCTTCGAATCAAGCACCTCCGGGTGCTTTTTTCGTTTCTGCGGTTTGCCAAAGACTGATCTAGCCAAGCGAGTAGGCGTTAAGGTGGCCTAAAAAACAAAGCGCCGGCCTTTCGGCCAGCGCTGTGTCGTCACTCGAACAGGCTAAACGGTGTGTTGCTGCGTCCGTTGCCGTTTCAGTGCGCGAGCATTTCTTCGACGATTTCCTGACCGTCCATTGACGAGGGGTAGTACGTCGGCCAGTGGGCGACTTCTTCTAGCAGCGCTTCGCGGTCATCACCCCAGTAGAGATGGTAGTGATGCGCATCGGTAGGATAGATGCTGTGATCGCTGAATTGGATATACTGGGGCAGATCGTCATCAGCGGCGTTTTCAAGCTCGTAGATGAACCGCACACCGCGGTTGCCCGCCTCGTAGGTTAAAATCTCATAGCCATCGTACTGGTAGTCCCCCGACATCTCCTCGCCGTTCTCGTAAAAGGTGACGCTGTTGCCGTCAATGACGATACGCTCTACATCCGTTTGATACCCGGTATCGTAATAGGCTTTGTATTCTTCAGCGGTTTTGTCGCCATCCGCTGCTTTTTGCGCAAACACCTCGTCAAGGGTGCCGTCTTTCAGGTACAGATAAACGGATTGCCAGTCGCCTTCCCAATCTGTGAGGGCGCGATCTTCAACCTGGTCATCATCAAAATAACCGGCATAGATATCGCTGTCTTGGTCTTCATCATGACCATGGTCGTGGTCGTGGTCGTGGTCGTGGTCGTGATTAGCCTGGTCGTGATCATGCTCGTGGTCATGATCGTTGGCGCTAACGCCTTGAATACCTGCCAATATCAAAGCGCTCAATGCAAGTGCGCTCAAGCTTTTCGGTGACAGTGCCGTCATGTTCAGTTGCTCCTTATACTGGTTAAAGGCCATTCCAAGGAGAATAAGGTATAATATAACATTTCATTTATCAACGATACTCTATGGGCTGGACATGGCCTGAGCGGGGGCACAACGACCCGCTAACCAAGCACACGCTCAAGAATGGCGTGATAAACAGGGATCCCCAGCATCACGTTGAGCGGGAAGGTGATCCCCAGCGATGCCAGCATGGCCAGACCGATGTTGGCGTCCGGAATGGCGGCACGCATTGCCGCTGGCGCCGCAATATAGGAGGCACTGGCAGCCAGCGCGGCCAGCATCACCACCGACCCGATCGGCAGCCCCAAGGCGGCGCCCAACAGCATGCCAAGCAGCGACAGCATCGGCGGTGTCACCAGCGCAAAGGTGACCAGGCGCCAATGGTGCCAGGGCATCGGCCTAAGCGTTTGCGCAGCGGTCAGGCCCATTTCCAGCAGGAACAGCGCCAGCACACCTTTGAACGCACTGGTAAACAGGGTGGTGACTTCCTCGCCCTGGAAAGGCCCATAGAGCGCACCGATCAACACCCCGCCCGCCAGTAGAATGACGCCGCGATTGGTCAGGGTTTCATGCCAAAGCTTGCGCGTGCTCTCCTTGACCGCGGCGCCCTGATAGCGACGAAACAGCGCGATGGCGACCATGATCGCGGGTAGCTCCATCGCCACCAGGTAAAGCGTGACTTCGCTGCCGACCAGCAGATCGCGTGCTTCCACGTAGGCGAGCGCGACCGCAAAGGTGCCTGCGCTAACCGAGCCGTAATGGGCGGCAATGCTGGCACTGTCGGCGGCAGAAAGGCGCACGAGGCGCCGCAGCACAGGCATCAGCATCAGCGGTATCAGCGCCGAGAGCAGCGCCACGCCCAACAGCTCGGGCACCAAACTCCAATGCAGGTTGCCGTGAAGCGCCATGCCGCCCTTCAAGCCGATGGTCAGCATCAACAGCAGGCTCAGGGTGTCGTAGGTGGCTTTGGGCACTTCCAGGTCCGACTTTACCGCCCCGGCGACAAGCCCCAGCAGAAAAAACATCACCACAATATCCGGCATCGCGTTAGCTCCACAGCATTCAAAGAGGCTGCATCTTGCGATGGTGGTAGCAAGTTAACTAATCATATATTTAAAAAATTCCATAGATAATTATCTATACTATTGAGAATGCCAATCTTCTCACGCGCCAAGCGAGCCCTGCCATGAACATTCGTCAGCTGACCTTCAGACTGCTTCAGGTTTACGTCACCGTGGTGCGCTGCGGCTCGGTGAGCGAGGCCGCACGGCAGTTACACCTGACGCAGCCGACGGTATCGCAACAGCTCAAGCGGCTGAGCGAAGCGGTTGGCGGGCCGCTACTGGAGCACCACGCCCAGGGCTTGACCATGACCGCCACCGGGCAGGCGTTGTATCACGCCAGCCGCGATGTATTGGGCCGCTTCGAGGATTTTGCCGACCAGCTCGGGGCGCTTCACCAAGGCAGCAAAGGACGTTTCAGCATTGGCCTGGTAAATACCGCCCAGTATGTGTTGCCACGCTTGCTTGGCCCGTTTAGCCAGGCGTTTCCCGAGGTGGATGTGACCGTGCACATCGGTAACCGCCGCCAGGTGCTGGCGCGCTTCGAACGCCACGAGGACGACCTGTATGTGTTCAGCCACCCGCCTGCGCTCTCTCATGCGGTGGCTGCACGCTTCATGCGTAATCCACTGGTCGCCATTGCAGCCGCCGGCCACCCACTGGCCCAGCAATCGTCGGTTGCCATGGAGCAGCTGCTCAACGAGCGACTGTTACTGCGCGAGCCCGGGTCCGCCACGCGCATGCTGCTGGAAAGCTGGCTGCAGGAACACGGGCTCGCTTTGAAAACGACGCTACAGATGGCGAGTAACGAAGCGATTCGCGTCGGTGTAGCGGCGAGGATGGGCGTTGCCGTATTATCGGAACACGTGCTGCCCAACGAGCATCCCGAGCTTGCGGTGCTGCCCATTGAAGGGCTGCCCATTGAAAGCCACTGGCAATTCATCGTGCGCAACGACCAGCGGCTACCACAGTCGGCCCAGCGCTTCCTGCACTACGTCGACGAGCACCTCGACCAGTGGATTGAACCGCGCTTTGTGTGCAATGAATTACCGGGGCTTTTGCGTTTGTACCCAACCTTTCCACTCCGCCGCTGACGGCATGCCATAATGCCGCTGCGGCCATGACCCATTTAGCGACCGTTAACCGCCAGCGGGGCACGATGCCCACGCCCACTGTAAGGAACACACAACATGCTATATGCCCTGAGTTTATTGGTGGGAATCGGCTTTCTGACCCTGGGCGGCGAGGCCTTGATACGGGGTGCCGTGGCAGGTGCGCGACGGGTGGGGGTTTCCCCCCTCCTGACGGGGCTGGTGGTGGTCGGGTTCGGCACCTCGGCCCCTGAACTTGTGGTCTCGATAGACGCCGCCATCAACCAGCAGCCGGATATCGCGGTGGGCAATATTGTGGGCAGCAATATCGGCAATATTTTATTGATCCTTGGGTTATGTGCTTTGATCTGCCCGATGACCGTCCAGCCCCAGGCGCTGCGCCGGGACGGCGTAGTCATGGTGGCGGCCACGGTGCTGTTTATCGGCTTGGCCTTTGGGGGCGCCCTGGGCCGCCTGGATGCGGGTATTTTTCTGGCCGGGCTGATCAGCTATCTCATCTGGGCGTACCTGAGCGAACGCCAGCAGACCATCCCTGCCGCCGAAATGCACGCCGCAGAAGCGGAGGAGATGACCGCCCTGCCCAAGACGACTATCAGCATTGTCATGGCACTGGCCCTGGGCCTTGGGCTCTTGATAGGCGGCTCCCAACTTCTGCTTTACGGTGCGATTGGTCTGGCGCAAGCCATGGGTATTTCAGAGGCGGTCATCGGCCTGACGATCGTGGCGGTGGGCACGTCACTGCCGGAAATGGCGGTGTCGGTTATCGCGGCCCTGCGGCGGCACGCAGATGTTGCCGTGGGCAATATTCTGGGCAGCAATATCTTCAACATTCTCGGCATCCTGGGGGTATCGGCGTTTTTACAGCCGCTGCCGATCGCCGAACGGGTCGCCGCTTTCGACCAGTGGGTCATGCTCGGGGCCGCCGGTGTGCTGATGATCTTTCTCTACACCGGCATGCGGCTGTCGCGCCTTGAAGGCGGCTTATTACTGGCTGGCTATGGGGTGTATATAGCCTTAAGTTTTAGCGTGATCAGCGCTATCTAAAACGCAAGATTCGCCAAGTTGCTATTAGCAAAACGATTAATTTGCTAAAAAATGATCTTTAACGGTTAAGAATTGCTAGGTTCATTCGTTTTTATTACGTATTGCATCGCAATACGGACTGATAGACTGACGCGGCTTTTAAATCCTTCCTATAAATCTACCGAAAGGAAACGCATCGTCATGCCTTTTTTTCGACCCTCATGCCAGCCACGATTCGATCGTCGCTGGCTTTTTTTGTTGGCAGCCTTGCTGCTGGTATTCAGTCCCGCCGTGCCCGCCGTTACGGGTGAGCTGGACCTGACCCAATCGGTTGTCGGCTTTTTTGCACTGGGTATTTTTGTCCTGGCCTATGCGCTGGTCATGGCCGAAGAAAAGATCCACATGCGCAAGTCAAAGCCCGTGCTGGTCGCTGCCGGCATTATCTGGAGCCTCATCGGCTGGGTGTATGTTCAGAACGGCATGTCGGATGCTTCAGAGCAGGCATTCCGCGTGACGCTTCTGGAGTTCACCGAGCTGATGCTGTTCTTGCTGGTGGCCATGACGTATATCAACGCCATGGAAGAACGCCGGGTGTTTGATGCGTTGCGCTCGTGGATGCTGCGCATGGGGTTCAACTACCGGTCACTGTTCTGGTTGACGGGCGGCCTGGCGTTCGTTCTGTCGCCGATTGCCGATAACCTGACCACGGCCCTACTGATGTGCGCGGTGGTCACCAAGGTGGCCGAGGGTGATCAGCGCTTCATCAACCTGGCGTGTATCAACATCGTGGTAGCGGCCAACGCCGGCGGTGCTTTCAGCCCCTTCGGTGACATCACCACCCTGATGGTATGGCAGGCGGGCATTGTGCCGTTCCAGGACTTCTTTATTCTGTTTATACCGTCTTTGGTGAACTTCCTGATTCCGGCCGTGATCATGAGCTTCTTCATTCCCAACAAGAAGCCGGAAAGCGTCCAGGAAGACGTCTGGATGAAGCGCGGCGCGCGCCGCATCGTGGTGCTCTTTCTGCTGACGATTGCTACCGCGGTGATGTGTCATACCGCGCTGCACCTACCGCCGGTGCTCGGCATGATGACGGGCCTTGGCTACCTGCAGTTTTTTGGCTATTACCTGCGCCGCAGCCTGCCGCGTTCGCTGGAACGCAAACGCGAACGCTACAGTCGCCGTGGCGACAACAAGAAATTGGAGCAGTTGGGTAGCGTCGTGCCGTTCGACGTTTTTAACCGCGTGGCGCGGGCCGAGTGGGATACCCTGCTGTTCTTCTACGGCGTGGTCATGTGCGTGGGCGGACTAGGCTTTATGGGCTACCTCGGCCTGCTCTCCGAAGCGCTGTACACCGGCTGGAACGCCACCTGGGCCAACATCGCGCTGGGGGTTATCTCGGCGGTCATCGATAATATTCCTGTCATGTTTGCGGTACTGACCATGGAACCAGAGATGTCTGAAGGGCACTGGTTGCTTATCACGTTAACGGCAGGCGTTGGCGGCAGCTTACTATCCATTGGCTCCGCCGCTGGTGTGGCGGTCATGGGTCAAGCCAGGGGCGCGTATACCTTTATCGGCCACCTGAAATGGTCGCCGGTGATCTTGCTGGGTTACATCGCCAGCATCCTGGTTCACCTGTGGCTGAACGCGGAAACGTTTGCCGTTGGCATATAATAAAAAATGAATAAAGGATAATTGCCCTGCCGCCGGTGCGGCGGGGCAATTTTCATTCAAATAGGTCGTCGATGGGCTTGGGACGGCCCAGCAGATAGCCTTGATAACGGTAGCAACCGTGGCCCTTTAACCAGTTCAACTGGGCCTGGGTTTCCACCCCTTCTGCAACCACCACCAGCCCGAGACTCACCGCCAGCAGAATAATCGTATCGACAATGGCGGCGTCCGCCTTGTCGGTCAGCACCTCGCGGATAAACGACTGATCGATCTTGAGCTCATCGAGCGGCAGCCGCTTCAGGTAGCCCAACGATGAATAGCCGGTACCAAAGTCATCCAGGGCAAAGCGAATTCCCTGTTCGCGGAGCTTGAGCATGGTGTGCCGTACGCGGGTCGGCTCGCGCATCAACAGGCTTTCGGTGACCTCCAGGACCAGCCGGTTCGGCGGCGCCTGGGTTTGTTTGAGGTGGTGCTCTATCCGGCCCACAAAGTCGGGCTGCTGGAACTGAACCGAGCTGACGTTGACCGAGATGGTCAGCGATGCATAGGCGGATTGCCGCGACCACTTGGCCAGTTGCTGACAGGCTTGGATCAACACCCAGTCACCGATCGGGATAATCAGCCCGCTCTCTTCGGCCAGGGGAATGAACTCGGCGGGCGAGACCCAACCCCGCTCGGGGTGATACCAGCGAAGCAGCGCCTCGACCCCGGTGGTAACGCCTTTCTGATCCACCTGTCTCTGATAGTGCAGCGCCAGTTCACCACGCGCCAGGGCATGGTGGAGGTCAGCTTCCAGGTTCGCCCGTTCCAGCACGCTCGTCTGCATGTCGGGATTGAAAAAGCGCAGCGCATTACCGCCCTCTGCCTTGGCCTGCTGGAGCGCCATGTCGGCCTGCTGCAGGACAGCGTCCAGCGAACTCGATTCGCCATTGAACAGCGCCAGCCCCACGCTTGCGCTGATCGGCAGCGAGCGGCTGTTGCGTAGCTGATGAATGGTAGTCATCAGTTGGCGGGCGATACGCTCGGCCTTGGCTGCGGCCTCTAGCTGCTGAGCGCCGAGCTGCTCGAGCAGCACGACAAATTCGTCGCTGCTGAAACGCGCCAGCATGGCATCGTTTTCCAACGCCTCGCGCAGCTGTTCGGCGACATTGATCAGTAGCTGATCGCCGCTGGCATGCCCCTGCAGATCATTGACCAGCCGAAAGTTGTCCAGGTCCACCAACAGGATCGCACCGAACTGGTTGCCCTGGGTGTCTTCATCGATGGTCGTCGCCAGGGATTCCATCAGCAGGCGTCGATTGGGCAGACCGGTCAGCGCATCGTAAAAAGCGAGGTAATGCGTACGCGACTGCATCTCCAGATATTCGGTCAGCTCGGTGGAAATACCGCACAGTGACGGCGGCCCGCCGGGCGTGACTGTCAGTGGCATCTTGATCGACAGAAAGGTTCGCACCTGGTCGTCATGCTTCAGGACGCTGCGCTCTTCCAGGGTGGTCTTTTCACCCGACGCCAGCACGCGGCGGTCTACCTGGGTAATCTCGGCGGCCGTGGCGGCGTCGAAAAACGCTTCGTCGCGCTGGCCGATAACGGCTTCCGCCGGGCAGCCAAACAGCTCGCTGATGCGCCGATTGACATACTGGTAGGTCAAGTCGGGTGATTTGATGTAGATGTAGGCATCCACGCTGTCCAGAATGGTTGCCAGCATGGCTTCATTGGTGGCCAGACGCATCCGCTGGTTGGCTATCCGCCGCCTCATCAACAAGCTCGCCACCAACGCCAGCGCCAACACGCCAAGCAGTGCCGCCACCCCCCAGCGCAGCCAGCCGGAATGGCCGGACGATGGCGACACTCCCGACGCCTGCCAGCCGCGCAGGGTGGCGAAATATAGCGAGTCGCTATCGGCTTTCCAGCGGGTCAGGTGCTCGTCAATGTCCGCCAGCACCGACTGGGGCAACGACGGCGAGGCGGCGTAATACAGCTGGACGGGCTGAAACACCACGGGAGAACTTTCCAGACCGGCCTTTTGCGCGCGCCACTCGCCGAACTGACGGCTGGCCGCAGCGGCATCGGCACCACCGTCGGCCACCCGGGCAAAGCCTTCCTCAAAGCTGGCCACCCGGACCCAGTCCACCGGTATATCAAAGCGTTGGGTAATATCGACCAGGTAGCGCTCTTGTATCGAGCCATCCACCACCGCCACGCTTTTTTGGGCAAGATCCACCACGGCATCAATGGTGACGCCTTCGCGCTGATAAAGCTGGGACCAGCTGTGCAGAACGGGTTCATTGTGAAAGCCGAAGCGCTCGACGCGCGCCTCGTTCCATGCCACGTCGGGCAGCAGGTCTATGTCGCCGCGCTCGAGCATTTCCAGGCAGCGCTGCCACTCACAGGCAACCGTCTCGATCCCCCATGCCTCACGCTCGGCGATGGCCATGAGCAGATCGCCGAAAATGCCGCTCAGCTGCTGCTGGTCGTCGAGCAGCAGCTTGGGCGGGTTGTCATAAACCCCGACGCGCAAAGACTCATCGGCCATCAGCGCAGGCGCCATTAGCAAGCTGCCTAGCACAAGCGCGCTATGGCCCAGGTGGAAACGACGCGCCTGGCGCGCGTTACGCCCGAGCCTGTTCACCGCCAACGCTACCATGATAACGGTTAGGCGCCGGGCATAGTCAGCGGCCCGGCGCGTTCGACGACACGCTGCCAGGCAGGGTCGGCTTCAACGCGCTCGACGAAGCGGGCAATCGCCGGATACTCGGCCATTGACCCAGTCGCCGCGACCGCCTGAAGCGGGAAGCTCATCTGCACGTCGGCACCGCTTGGCCATGGGCCGGCAAAGTGATCGTTTGCGGCCAGGTAGTCATCAATGAAGCGCAGGTGCTGATTGATTTGCGGGTGGAGAAAGCTGCTGTTGACGGTCTGGGTGATGCCTTTGGCAATTGGTTTCACCAGCCAGGGCGCGCGCTTGGGCAGTTGACCAAACACCAGCTTCATGACCAGCAGCGGCATCAGCGAGCCTTCGGCATAATGCAGCCAGTAGCGATAATCCACCCAGGCGTTGAGGTCGTCGCTATCGGGCTGGCAACGCCCCTGCCCATAGCGCTGCAGCAGATAGTCAATAATCGATCCGGACTCGGCTACGGTCAGCTCGCCGTCGGTGATCACCGGTGACTTGCCGAGCGGATGCACTTTCTTGAGCGCCTCAGGGGCTTGCTGGGTGGAGGCATCGCGTTGATAGACGCTGATTTCGTAGTCGAGCCCGAGGGTTTCGAGAAGCCATAAGATACGGTGTGAGCGGGATTTTTCGAGATGGTGGACGTGAATCATGGGCACTCCATAGGCGATTGAGCACGCCGACATTGCGCCGGCGCCAGACTTCCTTTCACTGTGCGCCCATTCAGCATAGCAGCGTTGGCCACAAAGGAGGAAACCCCTGTTTTTAGCCAGTTACCAACGCTAACATCACCTTAAGTACGGCGTTCAGAAAAGCGCCTCAAGAGCCCCTCCAGCGGCGACCACTTACCCGCCAGCCATGGCGCCAAAAGGCGCATCGAGAGCGGGATAAACACAAACACCATGACCGGGGTGAGCATCAACGTGCTGACCAGCACGCGCGGCAGCATTGGCCAGTCGGCCAGGGTGCTGCCAAACAGCCACTGAAACAGCAACGATACAGGGAAAAACGCTAGCCATATCGCCACAGCCTGCTTCCAGCGCGGCGGCGCGGGCGAATGAGACTGGAACCAGGCATCGAGCCCCGTTGCGCGGTGCTCGTGCGGGGCATCAAACAGCCCCTTGCCGCGGGCAAGCCAGGTATGCCGGGACGCCGAGTGTTCCCAGGCAGCAAGCGTATCGGCGCTGCTAAAGCGAAAGATAATCTGGTATTCATCGTCATCAGCGGGCGGTGCCAACACCCCGGACCCCAGGTAACCGGGAAAGTCCGCGGCCAACTGACGGCCTTCGTTCAACCAACGGGTAAAATGCGGGTAACGCCCTTTGGCAACGCGACGCGCCACCATTAAGGTGACCGGTGAGGCAGACATGGTATATCTCCTGATGGCTCAGCAGCCGTCGCCGGGTAGGCAGGCTGCCCACGCCCCGGCGGGTAAGCCAGGACGTTGCATTGAAGCGACCATTATAGCCTAGTCGGGGGCCTTTTGGCGGCCCAGACCTGGGTGACGAGCCTAACGCCCCGCCAGAGGATGGCGGCGTTCGCCCCGCTGGTACGCCCGCACGTGCTGATAAATCTCAACGGCACTGCGCACCGCCTGTGCCTCACTACGGTCAAGGGTCACCATCGGGCCTCGTTCACGGCCATCGGCGCTCACCAAGGCCGCGACGTCTTCGCGGTAGCGTTCCAGCAAATGCTCGAGGTTCATGCGTACGCGGTGAATCTCCAGACGGAAGGCGTCCTGCTGCTCTTTACGCCGCATTATATCCAACGGGTTTGAGGCCGCCTCCATGATGCTTTCCAAGGTGTTGTTAACCAGCTTTTCAGCGGTATTGAGGTTGGGAATGACCTCATAAACGACGTCATGTAACGACACGTCGGAGGTGGTGTGCAGCATAGTAAGGCTCAACCAATGGTAAGCGGGTGGATACTGATAAATCGGCCTTGCTCAGAAAACTTTAATCGGTAGGTACCGTAGACGCCATCATGGGTCATCACGCGGCGCAACGCTTCTGCCGGAAATACCACCCGCCGACCGTCAAGGCTATGGGTATACACCTGGGCAATGCGCCCCTCGTAGTGCGCGAGGCAGACCTCGTAAGAAAGATTAATGACCACATCAATCGTTTGCATTACCTTGATTTCCCACCTCTGCGGTCCGCTCATCCGGTGCTAACTTGCGCGAGCGGCTCGCCTCACCGATACTTCAAACTATTCCTTTGCTCGCTTAGGTATCTTGCCATGACCATCGCCGTGTTAGGGGCTGCATCGCTTTCTGCCTGGGCATCGCCAACGTTCAATGCCGGGGCCGCGACGCTTACCCCCTCTTCGACCAGCGGCGCCAACGCTAATCCTGCCAAGCAGGACGCTACTGACCAGACGTCGTCCCGCGATGAGGCCGGCGTTGCCCCAAAAGCCGCCGATGGCACCCCTTTGGCCCCCGAGCAGATCGAGCAGTTGGAACAGCTCAAGCAAACCGACCGCGCCGTGCGCCAACACGAGATGGCCCACCAGACAGTTGGTGGCGCCTACGCCGGCGGCGCAAGCTACGATTACGAAGTGGGGCCCGACGGCCAGCGCTATGCCGTGGCCGGTGAAGTATCAATTGATTACGGCCCGGTGCCCAACGACCCGAAGGCGACCATCGAGAAGATGCAAACGGTGATTGCCGCCGCGCTGGCACCCTCTGACCCTTCCCCCAGGGATTATCAGGTCGCCGCCCAGGCCAGGCAATACTTGCTGGAAGCCAAACTGGAGGCCGGCATGCAGACCAGCGAAATGGATCAGGCACGCGCCGGTGCCGAAGGTAATGCGCGCGCTGACAAGCCCACACCCGCCAGCCCGCCTCCCCCCATCAGTGATACGCCAAGCGCCGCCTGACCCGCTAGTGTCTGGCTAGTGGGTCCTTCCCAGCGCGGTCCAGTCGGCCCGCTTGGGCCATGCCACCAACCATTTGGGCAGTTCGTCAGCGGGCATCGGGCGCGCAATGCCATAACCCTGCGCTAGCTCACATCCCAGGGCGATCAGCGCTTTGGCGTGCGCCAGCGTCTCCACTCCTTCTGCAAGCATCGGCCGCTGAAAGCGGTTCGCCATGTAAATCACGCTCTCGACGATGGCCATGTCGTCCGGGTCGCTAAGCATGTCGCGGACAAAGCTCTGGTCGATCTTGATCAGATTCACCGGCAGCTGGCGCAAATGCGTCAGCGATGAAAACCCGGTGCCAAAGTCATCAATGGCAAAGTTGACGCCCAACGCCTGGCACTCGGCCATGGTGGTCAGCGCTGCCTGGATATCGTGCATCGCGGCGCTTTCCAGCACCTCAAGCTTGAGCATCGCAGGGGGCACCTTGGGGTAGCGCGCCAGCAGCTCACCCAGTCGCTTGCTGAAGTTGCCCAGCAGCAGGTGCGAAGGGCTGATGTTGACGTTGATGGGCAGCATGATGCCCGCTGATTGCCACGCCACCAGCTGGCGCATCGCCTGCTCCAACACCCATTCGCCGAGATCGACCTCGAGGGGTGTCGCTTCAATGGTCGGCAGGAACTGGCCCGGGGCCATCAGCCCGCGCTCGGGATGCTGCCAGCGAATCAGCGCTTCGACGCCGACCACCTGGCCTGTGCGCATATCGACCTGGGGCTGGTAATGAAGTCTCAATTCGTCATTTGCCAGCGCATCCACGAAACGTTGACGCTGTTCGTGGCGCACCTGCAACAGCCGGTCGTGATTAGGATCAAAAACGTGAAAGGTGTCTCGGCCACGCTGCTTTGCCCGATACATGGCCTGATTGGCATGGCGCAGCAGGCCATCGCCCTGAACCGCATCACTGGGATAAAACGTCACCCCGAGGCTTGCCGTGAAGTGCACCGTGTGACCGTCAATGAACAGGGGTCGGCGAATGGACGCCAGCAGATTCTCGAAGAAAGCCTCGTCCACGCCATGATGCAGTAGCAGCACAAATTCATCGCCGCCCACCCGGGCCAGCACATCGTCGCCAAACAGCAGGTGGCTGATGCGCTGCGCGAAGGTCGAGAGCAGCGTATCACCGACGCTTGAACCCAGCCGGTCGTTGATCGACTTGAAGAAGTCGATATCCAGCGAGCAGACCGCCAGCGGCATCTGCTTGCGCTCCGCGTGCTGCATGGACTCCTGGATGAGCTGGGTGAGCAGTTGAAGGTTGGGCAAGCCGGTCAGGGCGTCAAAGTACACTTCTCGATTGAGGTGCCGGGCATGCGCAGGAATCGCCGAGAGGTCCGCCAGCACGATGACATGATGGTCGATGTCACCTTCGGCGTCGCGCACTCGGTTGATCGACATCATACCGGGGTAGAGCTGGCCGTCGTGGCTGCAATAGCTGACCTGGCTTTTACTGCGATCGCGCAACTGGAGCTCTTCGCGCATCAGACGCGTGGTCCGGCTATCATCCAGCGGCAGGATACTGAATGCCTCGGGCGTCTTGCCCTTGACCGCTTCAAGCGTACAGCCGGTGAGTTCGCTAAAGGCCGGGTTCACCTCGATCACGCAGTTCTCGGCATCGGTGATAATGATCGCCTCGTTGGCGTGCCAGAAGGCCGAGTGGGCCGGTAACCGTGAGGGCAGGGGTGGGGTATCAGAAAGTGTAAGTGCATCGGCGGCGTCAGGCGTTAACGATGATGCTTGCGATTGAGGCAAAGACTGCGCCTTTGGCGTCGTAAAAGACTGGCTCATACGTCCCTGCTCTCCTCGAATGATGTAGGCGTTGGTGGTGTGTATGGCTGCGCCAATCCCCCGTAAACGCAGCTTGCTGGCTATATTATCATCCTCTGTTCAACCCTGCGCGACCCGACAATCGTCGCGAATCAACGCACTACGAAAGCTCAGGACTTTTCAGAGGCGATCAAAAGGGCGCTCAAGCGAGCGCCTATTAGTACTTTATCGGCCTAGCTCAGAGAAAGTTGATAGCTGTCGCGCACCTGATAGGCATTCATTTTGCTGGTCATGTCATCGGCCTGCTCGTCCAGCGAGCGGCTGGCCGCCGCCACCTCTTCCACCAGCGAGGCATTTTGCTGGGTGACGTCTTCAAGCTGAGCCATGGCCCTGTTAATTTCCTCGATCCCCGAGGATTGCTCGTGGGTGGCCGATGCCATCTCGTCCATCAAGCCCGCCATCTGTCCAACGCGCTGGGCAATACGTTCAAGCGTGGTGTTGGTCGAGGTGACCAGGGTTTCCCCTTCGGCAATTTTGCTCACGTTATTGTCGATCAAATGGCGAATCTGATTGGCCTCTTCAGCGCTGCGGCTGGCCAGCTTGCGCACCTCGTCGGCCACGACCGCAAAGCCACGCCCGTGCTCCCCTGCCCTTGCCGCCTCGACTGAGGCGTTAAGCGCCAGCAGGTTGGTTTGAAAGGCGATGTTATCGATGGCCACAACGATGCTGGTGACCTGCTCGTTGGCTTGCTGGATAAGCTGCATGGCCTGCTGGGCTTGCGACGCCACCTGAGTGGCTTCCTTGGCCTGACTGGCTACGTCGCCGGTCATCTGCTGGGCCTGCTGAGCATTATCGGCGCTCTGTCGCACCGTGGCGGTAATCTGCTCCATGCTCGACGCCGTTTGCACCAGCGAGGCCGACTGCTCTTCGGTTCGCTGGGCGAGATCCTGGTTCCCTTGGGCAATCTGGTTGCTGGCCACCGCCACCGACTGCGCATTGCGCTTGATATCGGCCACCATGGTCTCGGTAACCGCCGAGGACTCATTGAAAGCGTGATAGAGCTTCGACAACTCATCGCTACCCGGCACGTTCAAACGCTGGGTTAAATCATTGCCACGGTTCGCAATGCTGGATAACGCCCGGTTCAACGGCTGGGTAATCGCCCGTACGATCAACATGGCGGCCATGATCGCCACCAGGCCAGCCACCAGGGCAACCACCGCATACTGCCAAAGCGCCTGCTGAGCCGCCTGGCGCAGCGTAACGGTATCGGCCACCACCGCACCCGCCACCTGGTCTTCCAATGCCTTCAAGCGGCCGATTTTCACCGTCTGCCACTCAAACCATTCTGCCGGGTCGACGCCATAGCCACCTTCTCCTGCCTGACTGATGGCAAGTTCACGGCGCTCTATCAAGCGTTCAATTTCCGCGCCGCTGAGCGCCTCAGCCAATTGTTCGCGGCTTGACTCACCGGCCAGGACACGAAAGCTGTCCAGAAACGCCTGTTCTTCCCCAATTAGCGATAAAAAGCGCCTCAGCATGGCAGGCGGCATGGCATCGGCTGCAAACGCATTCGATAGCAGCGCCCGTTCAATGCCGGCCAGGTCTTTGGCTTCCAGCAGTTGATAGTAGGCGTTCAACTGGCGGGTAATATCACCCTGTTGGGTTAGGTGTGCCAACGTGCCCACAAAGGCCATTAGTTGGCCGTTAACGCCGGTATAATGGCTTAATGCCTCACCGGTGGTAATCTCCAGCGCATCGACACGCTCGCGCAGCGCTGCCTGACGCTGCCAGCGCTGATCAATCTCATCCAGCTGCTGGCGAACGGCAGGCGTCAGTAGCGATTGATCCAAAGCAGCCTGTTGGTCTTGAAACGCGCTGGCAGCCTCATCGGTCTTGGGCCGCTGTTCGCGCAGCCGGTTACCAAACGTCTCACCCTCACTTCCCAGAAAACCCGCCGTCATGCCGCGTTCAAGCTGCATTTGATGCACGGCATCACCCGCCCGCTGGGCAAGCTCTGTCATGGCATGCAGTCGATCAAGCTCCTGTACCCTCGCGTGCCTTTCCATGATGCCCTGCGTGGCAAACCAGACCAGCGCAAGCAGCGGCAGCAGCAACACACAGGCAAATTTAAACCGCATTGGCATGCGGTTAACGATATTTTTCATGGCTTGACCTCGAGCTCACAGCGTCGTCGGGGGAGGTAGGCGGCGTAACCATTGTGATAATCGCGTGGGAAGCGCGCGTTGAACTAAGTCGGCCGCATTAGGCCACGTCATCAGATAGGCTGAGTTTTAATGAGATAACGTGGCAAAACGTGGCGCAGTATAGGGCGTCAGGCGAGACGTTTATTGACCTGGGTCATTACAACCGATAGGAAAGGAGCACTTATTGTCCTTAGTGGGCGGGGCTCGCGGCGCCTAGAAAGCGCTGCTGCCAGTAGTCGACATCCAGCGGCACGCTGACCACTTCGCGGCCGCTGCCGGGGGCGTGAATCATCTGCCCCTGGCCGCGATAGATACCCACGTGGGTGGCCTTTTGTCTGGCGCCAAAAAACAACACGTCACCAGGGCGCGGCGCGTCTACGCTGGGCAGCTGGCGAAACTGCTG
Organism: Pseudomonadota bacterium; assembly: GCA_051750125.1. Taxonomy (GTDB): domain Bacteria; phylum Pseudomonadota; class Gammaproteobacteria; order Pseudomonadales; family Halomonadaceae; genus Vreelandella. The sequence continues at coordinate 220,265 of JBNJJK010000004.1, read as the reverse complement.
GTCGGCGGTGCGGGGCACGCTGATCCCCGCCGCCTGATAGACCATCTCCACCAGCCCCGAGCAGTCAAGGCCATCGGGGGTATTGCCGCCCAGCCGGTAGGGCGTGCCCAGCGACTGCTGGGCATGGGAGAGAATCAACGCACGCTCCATCGACAGCCCCTGGGCGTCGTCGTCCAGGCGCTCGTTCAGCGCGGTATCGCGGCTGGCACACCCGGCCAGCACCAGCATGATGAGCAAACTTGCAATGGGTAACCCGCGCGTAAACGGCATGGCTGCGTCTCTCCTTGGCCCGTTCGCCCTAAGCATGGCGCAACCACGCCGCCGCTGCCAGCCGGATTACATGATGGCGTGACGCACGCGGGCGGAAATCCATTCCGAGACCAGTACGGTGACGAAAATCATCATGAAGATCACGCTGACCTGATCCCAGGCAAGGCTATTGATCGAGGCATTCAACTGCAGGCCGATGCCGCCGGCGCCAACCAGACCCAGCACCGTCGATTCGCGGATATTGATATCCCAACGATACACGCTGATCCCGGCGAAGGCAGGCATGACCTGGGGCAGTACGCCATAGTTCATTACCTGCATGCGGCTCGCACCGGTGGCGCTGATCGCCTCGACCGGCGTGGGATGTATCTCTTCGATGGACTCATAAAGCAGCTTGCCGACAAAGCCAATGGAGCGCAGCGCAATGGCGATGATCCCCGCCAGCACGCCGGGGCCGAGAATGGTCACCAGCAGCATCGCCCAGATCAGCGAGTTGATCGAGCGCGACGAGACAATCACCATCAGCGCGGCGCTGCGCACCAGCGGGTGCGGCGTGGTATTGCGAGCGGCCAGAAACGCCACCGGAAAGGCCATGATGATACCCAGCGCGGTGCCCAGGGTGGCAATGTTCAGGGTGTCCCACATGGGCTTCCACAGCACGTTGGCGTAGCCCCACTCCGGCGGCATCATGCGGCTGATCAGGTCGGCCCCCTGGCGACCGGCGTCTTCGACGAACACCCACATGGTATTGTCGGAAATCACCTTCCAGCAGATCAGAAACAGGCTGACACCCGCCAGCCACGCCAGGTACTGGAGCCATTGCGCGCGGGTCGTGCGCCGCCGCCAGACCGGCAGGCCCTGGGAGGTAGTAGATACAGGCATAGCGATGCTCCAGGGAAACGGGGTGATGAATTACTGGGTCCAGCGACGGACATGACTAGAGCTGTATTCACATAGCAGCACGATGGCGATGATGATCAGTAGAATCGCCGCGGAGGTATCGTATTCGTAGCGACTCAGCGAGGTGTTGAGCGTGGCGCCGATACCCCCCGCGCCGACAATGCCAATCACCGATGACTCGCGGAAGTTGATATCCAGGCGGTACATGGACAGCCCGATAAGCCGTGGCATTACCTGGGGCTGGACGGCGTGATTCATGGTTTGCCACCAGCTAGCACCGGTGGCACGCACCGCTTCCACCTGGCGCCAGTCCAGATCTTCGATATCCTCCGCCAGCAGTTTGGCCATGAAGCCGATGGTGGCGAACGCCAGGGTGATCATGCCCGCCAGCGGCCCGAAGCCGAACATCACCACAAACAGAATGGCGATGATGACCTCCTGGAAGGTGCGCGATACCGAAATAATCGCGCGGCAGACAAAATAAACCGGCAGGGGGGAAATATTGCGCGCAGCGCCCAGGCCCACGGGTATCGCCAGCAACACGCCCAGCACCGTGGAGGTGAGCGTCATGGTCAGGCTTTCCAGCAGGCCGGCGACGATGTCATCGTAACGGCTGATAAAATCGGGCTGCATGAAAGCGCCCAGGAAATTCAACGCCCGGCCGGCGCCTTCTGCAACGCGCTGCCAATCCACCTCCACCGAGGCTAGGGCGAGGATCAGATACACCACCACCGCGACCACGATACCCCAGCGCAGCCGCGGGCTATAGATGAGCGGCAGCCGACGCCACTGGCCACGTTGCGCGGCTTGCTGACGAGCAGTAAGCACGTCCATCGACTCGTTCATCGCGCGCTCCCCGCCACCAGGCTCGGCATGACGCGCTCGTGGGGCGTTTGCGCAGCGTTTGTTTCGTCCGGTTCGTCGCCCATCGGCTCGGGCGTGGTATCCCAGTCCTCTTCGCCGTAGATGGTGGTGAGGATCTCGCCGGTCAGCTCGCTCGGCTGGCCGTCAAACACGATTTCGCCCGCCCGCAGACCGACAATCCGGTCGGCAAACTGCCGGGCCAGTGCCACGTCATGAATATTGATGACCGCCCCCAGCTCGCGCTCGGCGCATAGCTCGCGAATCAGGCGCATGATCTGGCGCGACGTCTTGGGGTCCAGGCTTGCCGTCGGTTCGTCCACCAGCAGCAGCTTGGGGCTCTGCAGCAGCGCCCGGGCAATGCCCACCCGCTGGCGTTGCCCGCCGGAGAGCGCATCCGCGCGCTTATCAATGGCGTGGGGCAGCCCTACTCGCTCCAACAACCGGAACGCTTCGACCACCGCCTCCTGGGGGTAGCGGCGCAGGAAGCTGCGCCAGAAGCCCACGTAGCCCAGTTGGCCTGATAGGACGTTTTCCATCACGGTCAGCCGGTCGACCAGGGCGTATTCCTGGAAAATCATGCCCATGGAGCGCCGCGCGTGGCGCAGCTTGTGGCCCGAGAGCTGGGTGAGTTCGGTATCGTCCAGCCGAATGCTGCCCTGGGTCGGTTCCACCAGCCGGTTCACACAGCGAATCAGCGTGCTTTTGCCGGCGCCGGAGGGCCCAATCAGCGCCATCACCTGCCCCTTGGGCAGCGTGAGATCGATATCCGTCAGCGCCCGGTCACCGGTGGGGTAGCGCTTGCCTACGCCGCTTAGTGTCAACATTTTCCTGCCTCACATGTATAGCCAAACGGCCAGAAAGGAGCGCCTTCCTGGCCGTATGAAACCGTCAGCCTGAGCGATTAATCGCAGTCGTAGGTCACGCCGTTGGCATCGGCGATGGTGCGAATCACTTCCCAGTTTTCCTCATAGGTAATCGGGATAAACTGTGCTTCACCGGAGTTGGCGAACTCTTCTTCAAGCGCCGTGCCTTCCCAGTCGTAGCTGAAGAACGCGTCCTGAATCGTTTCGGCCAGCTCAGGGTCGAGGTTGTGCGCCAGCCCATAGGCGGTGGTCGGGAAGGTGTCGGAGGTATAGATCACCTCGTAATCGCCCTCTGTCACAACATCACGCGCCAGCATGCGGCGGGCTACGGAATTGGCGATGGCGGCCGCTTCGTAGTCTTCGTTGACCACGCCCAGTACGGAGTTGTCGTGGGAGCCGGAGAACGCCGTCTCAAAGTCTTCGTCCGCTTCCAAACCGTATTCAGAGCGCAGCAGCGCTGACGGGGCACGGAAGCCCGAGTTGGAGGTCTCGGAGGTGAACGCCAGCTGGCGGCCTTCCAGGTCTTCAACGGACTCGATGCCGCTGCCCGGATAGGTAATGATCTCCATTTCATAACCGAAGCTGCCGTCCTCGGCGGCCATCATGGCGAACGGGCGGAAACCGCCGCAGTTGACCGCCACCGGCACCCCGCCGGTATTAAAACCAGCCACGTGCAGACGCCCCGCGCGCATGGCTTCCTGCTGCGCGGCGTTGGACTGCACCGGGAAGAACTGCACGTCCTTGCCGGTCGCCTCGCTCAGGTGGTCGAGAAAGTCAGCCCATACGTCGGCGTAAACGGCGGGATCTTCTACCGGCGTGTAGGCAAACACCAGCGTATCGGGATCGACCCACTCTGATTCATCGCTTGGGGCATCTGCGATCAAATCGCCATCCGCATCCTGGTAGCGGCTGGAAAGATCGGCCTGTGCTGCCACGGCCGAAAAGGCAAAGGCACTGGCAACAGCGGCGCTGATGAGGGTACGGGGAAGGGATAACGTCTGCATGGATCACCTGAAGCGTTGTTAGAAGACAGCGTCAATCCTGCCGTCGCTAGATGACAACGCCAGGGCACTTCGATGACCACTGGATGACGTTTTCAAGAACGCAAGATGACATCACGCCTTGATGCTGGCCGCGTTGCGGCAACGACGCTCGACAAACAGGCTGTTGCCGGGGATTTTTTTGGCCTGCTGTTTCAACGCCGAGAGTTCGGCGGCCACGTCCAGTGCCTTGCAGCGCGCGGTGGGCGCAATCGGCTTGACCGCAATCGAGACGCTGACGAACGGAAAGAAGCTCACGACGCCCTGGCGGTTCTCGATGCGAATGCCGCCCCGCTGGCGGTCCTGGTCTTCGTAAAACCCCGGCGCCATCACCTCCATGTGCTGCAGGATCTCCTGACAGACTTTTTCCCAATGCGCCAACGGCAGCAGCATCATGAAATCGTCGCCGCCAATATGGCCGATAAAACCACCCACACTGTCGACCTGGGCCTGCAGCAGGCGGGATAACGATATGATCATGTGATCGCCCCGTCCATAGCCGTAGGCGTCGTTGAAGGCCTTGAAATTATCCAGGTCCACGTAGGCGGCGGCCACGCCCTCCCCGGCATTCAGGTACCGGCTTAGCGTTTCATTGATCAAGATGTTGCCCGGCAGCCCCGTCAGCGGGTTGGCGTGGCGCGCCTGGCGAACCTGGATCGCGGTGATCTCGCGCAGCAGGTCGACGATATTGCCCATGCCCATATACTCACCGTCATCGTTGACGATCACGAAGTCTTCCTGCTCGATATCGCGGCTATCGGTGAGCTGCTGGCTCAATACATCCAGCGGCGTACTGGCGCTGGCAATCAACGACCTGGGATCGGCCACGTCCAATACCGGCCGTTTGCCATACAGCGCATGGCTGAAGGGGTTGGTAAACAGGGTGAGAAAGCCGCTGCGCCGCACCACCGCCACGGGCTTGCCGTTATCCACCACCGCCACACAGCGCAGTGCCGGCTGTTGACGAAAGCGCTCGGCCAGCACGGGAATCGCACAGCCGGGGGTTATCGCCTCGATGGTCTGACAGATCGACCGGGCCGTACGCCCCGCCGGACTTGCCAGGGGCTCGGCGGCGGGCAGCCGCATTTGAAGTTCAAGCGGCGGCTCAGCGCTGGGCCTGGCAAAGTAAAATCCCTGAAGCAACGTCAGCCCACGATCAAGCTCCCACAGACAGAGGTGCTCAGCGGCGGTTTCCACCCCTTCGGCTATCAACTGGCAGTCCAGACTGCGCGCCACATCAAGAATCGAGCGCAAAAACTCGCGCTTGGCGGGCTCCTGGTCGATGCCCGAAATGAAGTGACGATCCAGCTTGACGAAATCCGGGCGCAGTTCCGACCAGTGACGCAGGCTCGAATGGCCGGCGCCCAGGTCGTCCAGGGCGACTTGAAAGCCCATGTCGCGATAGTGGGCGACGGCCTGGCGCATCAGCTGATAATCATGAATAGGAACGTGTTCGGTGAGCTCGATCACCACACGCTCGGCGGGCAGGCCGCTTTCGCGAATGAACCCCAGCGTCAGGCCTTCCTGAAAATCACGCTCGACAATCGTCAGCGGCATCACGTTGAGAAACAGAAGGTTCGGCAGTCCAAGCTCGGCAAAGCGACGAATCGCCAGGCGACGGCAGAGCAGGTCCAGCTCGACCAGCAGTCCCGCTTGGGTCGCGACCTCAAAAAGCCTCAAAGGCGAATGCAGCGGTGAGCTGCGCGGGCCACGGATCAGCGCCTCGTAGCCGTAAATCGCCTGCTGGCTGGCATCGACAATTGGTTGGAACAGCACCTGTAGATCTTCCGCACTAATGATGCGGTCTAGCCATTGCGCTTCTTGGGCGGTCATTGTCTGTGCGTCACGTTAAATAACTTCTCGATATCCCTGGGGTTTACTCCTTTTGCAAGAAGGCAATCGTGGGTCAACAACGTGACGTGATGATGACAGCGATTAAGGGTCGGCTAATTGACCAGCCCGCGGTGGCATCACCGGGGGTGGAAAGCTGGCCTCGCCGCCGTCAGCGTCCAGCTGGCGAATATCCACCGGACAGCCCTGCTCGTCGAGGGTGACCAGGCCGATGCCGCTGGCATTCCATAGCCGCTCGCCGGCGCTGGCACGGTCGGGGTCGCGGGGATAAATGCTCAGCTTGCGCCGCTGGGTGAACCAGTTGAGCGGCGACCAGGGGGCGTAGAGCCAGCGGTTGAGACGATCAAAAGTGTTCAGCAGATCTTTCGGGAAGGTGTTCTTCACCCCGCTTGAGGTGATCTGCCACAGCCGGGGGGCGTGCTGGCGATGGCGCACCACGATGTCGTAGGCAAATGAATAGTGCACATCGCCGGAGAGAATCACGTAGTTCCCCGGTGTCTTGGAATGCCGCCAGATCTGCAGCAGCACATTGGCCGCCCCGCGATGTGCCATCCAGTTTTCCGCATCTACCATCAGAGGTTTACCCGCCCAGGTGAAAAGCTTCTGGATGCCTTCGATCAGCTTGACGCCGAACATCGGCGCCGGAGAGATGATCACCGCGCTCGGCGCACCGATCAGCGCCTGCTGCATCTCGATCAACGCCTCCCAGTCCATCAGCCCGGAGGGACGCTGCGGGCGACGCTCATTACGCCAGCGTCGCGTGCGGGTATCCAGGACGATCAATGGCGGCGTGCCGGGCACCTGAAACGCCCAGCCCTGAAAAGCAAATACTTGGTCAATCAGTGCATCCTGAGCATCGCTATCTAAATAGCCTGTGCTATCCAGCGATCCGAGCATCGTCGCCGCCTCGCCCACCAGCGGGTTGAGTTTGTCCGGCGCGTTGCCCCATCCCTGGCACAGCATATACGCGACCAGCGCGTTGCCGATAATCCGTTTGGAAAACGGGTGGCCGTAGGCGCTGCGCTCCCACTCGGCGGTCAGGTTCCAGTCGTCGGTGACGTCGTGGTCGTCGAAGATCATCAGGCTGGGCACATGCGACATGACACGCGCGCATTGAGGCAGGCCCGCCACAAACGCCTCTATGACCGCCTGTTCCCGCTGGTAAAGCTCGGCGTCCTGCTCGCTAAGCGGTGGCTGGGCTAGTTCGATAATCTGCCAGGCCACGGGCGACCAAACCAGGCAGTACATGGCCAGCATTTCGGAAAACGTCATCAAATGATTGTGCGCATTGGCCGAGGTGAACACCGGCTTTTTGACGCCGCCAAAAAAACGCTCGCGCAGCGCCACGTTGCTGGTCACATCCGGCAGCAGCTCGGCCCGCCGGTAGTAGCTATCTGGCGAGCGGTAAAGCGCCTGGCTGTCGTCGACAGTAGCGCCCTCAAGGTATTCATCCACAAGTCCCAGGCGCTCGATCAGGGCGTGCACGGCGCTCAGCATCGGGCCCGCCACATCGTCGACGTAGACCTGGTCGCCGGTCATCAACAGCCAGGCGGGCCACTCGCCGGGAGTCGACTGCCGCTCGCCCAGCCACTGGTCCGCGCGCACCAGCCCGTCGGGGCTATCATGATGGGGCTTGCGACAGGAGCCGTGCATCAGCCGGTGATGCCGCGAGGCGATCACACAGCCCGGGTAGGCCTGATCGTGGTAACACAGCCAGGGCGCCCAGTCGGGCAGCGATTGATAACGGCCGTCGCGCTGCTGCACCTGGAGGTCATAGTCAATCCGCTCATCGCAGGGCAAGGGGCTCGCCAGCGGCACGTCGATCAAACATACATAGGCATGACGCCCCACCGGCAGGCACTGCTGGTAACCCGCAAGCGGGTAGGTTTGCATCTGCTGTTGACCCGGCTGCAGCACCAGCGTCATGGTCAACGGCCGCGACGTCACACACCACATCACCCAGCGCGAAGGGGTCATCCGACGCAGTAACGGCCCCACCAGGACATCCGGAAGGACTGCTGCATGGTCGCTCAGGGCTACCGCGTGCTCATTCATTGATGGCTCCTTGTCTAACCATCGCCCACGTTGGCGACGCGCCACGGCGGACACATGCGCGCAGTGTCGCTACCCGTAAACGCCATAACACGATACCGTATTTCTCAAGCGGCAGGAGCCGCCCCTTGATCAGGAGATGCCATGCTAGCCATCAAAACACCGCCACTGGAGGGCGTGGCGTCAACGCATCTGGACGTGGTGTTACGCGACCTTGCGTGGCTGGCGGTGACCCCGGACGTGGTCGAGCTGCCACCGCCCTTTCCTCAGGCGGGTCGCCCGAGCCTTGCGGAACTCGGCCTTGACGAGACACTGGACGATTGGCTGCAGCGCTTAGCGATACCGGTCATGGCAGGCAATGGGCACCGGGCAAGCCGCATGGGCCATTACCATGAGCGACTGTGGCACTGGCTGCTGGATCGCGCGCCCAACACCTGTTTGCTGGGTCATAACCTGCGCATTACCCGCAAGCGAAACACCCTGGGCGAGCTGGATATGCTCTACCGCAGGCGCGACGATCCGACGCCGGTGCATCTGGAAGTGGCGATCAAGTTTTATCTGGGATTGCCCAACGGGCCGGGAGAGGCCACCGATCAGGGAAGATGGATCGGCCCGGGCGGGCTGGATAGTCTGGCGCTCAAATGCCGTCATCTGCAGCGACATCAGTTGCCGCTCTCGGCAACGCCGCTGGCGCTCGACACCCTAGGCCACTGGTTGACGCCCCGCGACCTTGGGCCTGCGACGCCTGCCCTGGCGGCCGTGCTCGCTCAACGGCTGGCGATGCCAGGGGTGCTGTTTTACCCCTGGCACGCCCCGCTACCGCCGCCGGAAGGCGCCACCTCCGAGCACCGGCGTGGCCGCTGGTGCCACCTTAGCGACTGGCCGGCCCTTGCCGCCACGCTGCCCAAGGATTACCGGATTGCCTGGCTGGAAAAGCCACACTGGCTGGCACCGCCACCGCTTGAGAGCTTCACGCCACCGTCTGGCGAGCTCGCCGAGTGGCTGACGAAAGCCCAGTATCAGCCCCAGCAGGTCGTCATCTACTGTCCTGCCGAGCAGTGCAGCGAGCGGCTGTTTATTGTGCCCGATAACTGGCCCCGCCAGGTGCCCCTGCCGCCGCGCTGACTTATACGACCACCAGATTATCCCTGTGGATCAGCTCATGGGCTTCCACGTACCCCAGGATGGCTTCGATCTGGTGGCTGGGCTGGCCCGCCAGCAGGCGCGCTTCGTCGGCGCCGTAATTGACCAGTCCCTTGGCGACGGTCATGCCCTTTTCATCGACACACGCCACCATATCGCCGCGCTTGAAGCTGCCCTGAACGTTCCGCACGCCCACTGCCAACAGGCTGGAGCCTTTGTCGCGCAGGACTTTCACGGCGCCGGGGTCAAGCAGCAGAGTGCCGCGCACCTGAAGCTGCCCCGCCAGCCAGCGCTTGCGCGCCGCGATCGGCGCCTGCTCGGGATACAACAGCGAACCCAGCGACTCACCGGCCATCAGCCGGGTGATGACGTCCGGCTGCCGTCCGTTGGCAATCACCGTCAACGCCCCGGAGCGGGCCGCCAGCTGCGCGGCGCGCACCTTGGTGGTCATACCGCCCCGCCCCAGCGCCCCGCCGCTACCGGCAACCGCCGCCAGGCGTGGGTCGTCGGCGCGGCCTTCGCTGATCAGTTGCGCATTAGGGTTGTGGCGCGGATCGGCATCGAACAGCCCGTCCTGGTCGGTAAGCAGCAGCAGCGCGTCGGCTTCCAGCAGGTTGGCGACAAGCGCGCCCAGGGTATCGTTATCGCCGAAGCGAATCTCGTCGGTGACCACGGTGTCGTTTTCGTTGATAACCGGGACCACGCGCATGCCGACCAGGGTACGCAGCGCGGAAAGCGCATTCAGGTAGCGCTTGCGGTTGGAGAGATCGTCGTGGGTCAACAGGATCTGCGCGGTCAGCATGTCGTGGCGCGCAAAATGCTGTTCGTAGCACTGGGTCAGGCCGTTCTGGCCCACGGCGGCGGCAGCCTGGAGCTCGTGCACCGCGCTGGGGCGGGCCTGCCAGCCCAGCCGCACCATGCCGGCGGCAACCGCGCCCGACGACACCAGCACCACCTCGACACCGCGCTGGTGTAAAGCGGCCACCTGGTCGACCCAGCCGCCAATGGCGGGATCATCCAGGCCACGGCCGTCGTTTGTCAGCAGCGCGCTGCCCAGCTTGACCACCACGCGGCGAGCTCTGCTCAACGCCGCTCTACCCAGCACCGACTCGTTGCTAGCCACGTCGCCCATCTCCCTTGAATGTTACAGCCATGCCGACTCTAAACGTTAAGGCGCGTATTCAACGTCCACGTCGTAATCATCATCGTCGAAATCGTCATCGTCTTCATCGTCAGGCTTACGCCGACGACCCAGCCGCGCTTCGGTGCGCGCCACCGACTCTTCCTCCATGCGCCGACGCATTTCCTGCTCACGGGCATGGGCTTCTTCGTCTTCGTGTTCCAGACGCTGCTGTTCGGTGAGCCAGCGGTAGGCGGCCTGCACCAGCTTGTCGGTGCCGTCGCTGCTGATCGCCGAAATGCGGAACACCGGCCCCTGCCAGTTCAGCGCATCGATGATCGCCTGGGCGCGCGCCTCGCGCTCTTCTTCATGCAGCAGGTCGAACTTGTTCAGCACCAGCCAGCGGGGGCGTTCGGAAAGCGCGGGCGAGAACTGGCCCAGCTCGTGAACGATGGCCTTGGCCGCCTCGACCGGGTCGGACTCGTCAAATGGCGCGACGTCCACCACGTGAAACAGCAGCCGCGTGCGGGTCAGGTGTTTCAGGAAACGCAGGCCCAGGCCCGCCCCGTCGGAGGCGCCTTCGATCAACCCCGGCACGTCGGCCATCACGAAGTGCTCGTGCATGCCGAGTTTGACCACGCCCAGATTGGGCACCAGCGTGGTGAACGGGTAGTTGGCCACCTTGGGCTTGGCGGCCGATACCGAACGAATCAGCGTCGACTTGCCCGCGTTGGGCATGCCCAGCAGCCCCACGTCGGCCATGACTTTCATTTCAAAGCGCAGGTTGCGGCGGTCGCCTTCGGTGCCCGGCGTGGTGCGCCGTGGCGCGCGGTTGGTGGACGATTTGAAGTGGATATTACCCAGCCCACGACGTCCGCCTTCGGCCACCAGCACCACCTGACCGATCTCGGTGACGTCGGCGATGACCTCGAGGGTATCCTCGTCGATCACCGTGGTCCCCACCGGCACCTTGACGTGCAGGTCATCACCGGCCTTGCCGCTCATCTGGCGGCCCATACCGCCCTGACCGTTTTCCGCCTTGTAAAAACGCTGGTATTTGAAATCGATCAGCGTATTCAGCGCATCGTCACCAATCAGGTAAACGCTGCCGCCGTGCCCACCGTCGCCCCCGTCAGGGCCGCCTTTGGGCACGTATTTTTCGCGGCGAAAGCTGAGACAGCCATTGCCGCCTTTTCCCGCCTCAACAATGATGGAGGCTTCATCGACGAACTGCATTGGTTTCTCCCGGCCGCTTTCGCCGCCCGATAGTCACCCGACGTTTGCTTTATGCATTCAGCAAAAGGGGTTAACAGACAAAAAAGCCCCGCCATGGCGGGGCTTTTTTTCTCGCAAATGCGAGCGCAACGTTAGCCGTTTACTCAGAAACGATGCTAACAAACTTGCGGTTATGCGGACCCTTGGTCTCGAACTTCACAAAACCGTCGCTCAGTGCGAACAGCGTGTGATCGCGACCCAGGCCAACGCCTGTGCCCGCGTGGAAACGCGTGCCGCGCTGACGAACGATGATGCTGCCGGCGCTTGCTGCCTGGCCACCAAAGAGTTTCACACCTAAGCGTTTGGACTCGGAATCGCGACCGTTACGCGTGGAGCCGGCTGCCTTTTTATGTGCCATTGCAAAATCCTCCTAAAAGGGAATTGGCCGCTTACGCGGAAATTCCAGTAATTTTGACTTCAGTAAACCACTGGCGATGACCCTGACGCTTCATGCTGTGCTTACGGCGACGGAATTTGATGATCGTCACCTTGTCGCCGCGGCCATGGGAAACCACTTCGGCAGACACTTTCGCACCGCCAACCAGCGGCGCGCCGACGTTAACGTCGTCGCCGTCGGCAACCAGCAGCACTTCGTCAAACTCGATCGTTTCGCCGGTGGCGACTTCGATTTTCTCAAGCTTGAGGGTCTGGCCTTCCTGAACGCGGTACTGTTTGCCACCGCTCTTGATAACTGCGTACATGTCTCTCTCCGGACGTCGGTATTGCCGTTTCGATAACTTAAACGGCCGCTCATCGGCTGACGCTCTTGTCGACCTGCGGCGAGTGGCGCCCCTTTTGGCAGCCATCTGACAGGGAGCATGATGAGTGGGTCGCGGATTATAACGATGTTTGAACTGAGCTACAAGACCTATTGCGCCCCGGCAGACTCAGGCGCCACCCGGCAGCCGCGGCGTCTTGACGCCCAACGGACAGCCCCATAGCATGACCTCAACCTAGCGCGGCACATGCCGCCTCCATCTGCCGCGATGAACACTCCATGACCGCCAACGTCTCATCAGCCCAGCCTGCCAGCTCGCTGCCCTCTCCGCTGCACGCCGTGGTAGCGGATGACTTCGATGCCGTGAATCGGACCATCGTCGCCCAGCTCAATTCCAGGGTGCCCCTGGTCGAAACCATCGGCCAGTACATCACCGAGAGCGGCGGTAAGCGCCTGCGCCCGCTTCTGGCGCTGTTGGCCGCACGCGCGCTGAACTACACCGGCGACAAGCATATTCCGCTCGCCACGCTGATCGAGTTCATGCATACCTCGACGCTGCTACATGACGACGTGGTCGACGAATCGCACATGCGTCGGGGCAAGAAAACCGCCAACGATGCCTGGGGCAACGCGCCATCCGTGCTGGTCGGCGATTTTCTCTACGCGCGTTCATTTCAAATGATGGTCGACGTGGGCTCAATGCGCATCATGGCGATTCTATCCGGGGCGACCTGTGTCATTGCCGAAGGCGAAGTCCAGCAGTTGACCAATATCGGCAATCCCAGCGTTTCCGAAGACGACTACTTCGAGACCATTCTCGGCAAGACCGCCATGCTGTTTGAAGCCGCGTCCCATAGCGGCGCCGTGCTCGCCGAAGCGAGCCCCGAGCAGGAACAGGCGTTGCGCTATTACGGCCGCTACCTGGGCCTCGCGTTCCAGCTGATCGATGACCTGCTGGATTACCAGGGCGACGCCGAGGCCATGGGCAAGAACGTCGGCGACGATCTGGCCGAGGGCAAGCCGACGCTGCCGCTGATCCACGCCATGGAGCAAGGCACGCCGGAACAGGCCAAGCTGATCCGCCAGGTAATCCGCGACGGTGGGCTTGAGCAACTGGACGCCGTCCTCGATATCGTTCACGCCACCGGCGCGCTCGACTATACCCGCGCGCGCGCCGAGGAAATGGCCGACAAGGCGCTTTTGCAGCTCGAGCAGCTGCCGGAAAGCCCCTACCGCGACAGCATGGCCCAACTCGCCCGCCTCGCGGTCGACCGACAGACATAAAGTTGCGTTTTTGACGTCTGGCAGGCTTGAAAAACCCTGTCCGGCTACGTATGATTTCCCTCCGTTGTCGAGCACTGCTGACAACGCCTCGGAATATAGCTCAGCTTGGTAGAGCGCTGCCTTCGGGAGGCAGAGGTCGTAGGTTCGAATCCTGCTATTCCGACCAAAGAATTCAGTAAAAACGGCCACTTAGCTCTTTGAGCAGGTGGCCGTTTTTCTTTAATGGATTTTTAGGTAGCAAATAGGTAGCAAACAGCAGAGCCTACATCGGTAGCCATCAATAGGCTTTCCCCTAAACGAGGAGGTCGTAGGTTTTCGTCATCAATGCGCCAGACCTACTTAAGTTGGTTGATAGCGTGTGATCACTTGGGCCCTGTTGACCTTCAGGCAGTGCCCAGTTTGCCGAACAGTCCACCCCGTTGAATGCCTCTTGCGGCTAGCTTTACTTAGCCATTAGCAAAATGAAGAATTTGGTGCAGACACCCGTTCGCTGAGGGCTTTATGTTAATGCTGGCTTTCTGCTGAGAGTTGGCAGCGGGTACTACGAGCCACCTAGCTTTAAGTATGAAGCAATGATAATAACTTCGACTCAGGTCGGTTAGGCATCTGGAAGCGCTTGCTATATGATAAAAACTGAAACTCTTAACCCAAAATCGGTTCACCAGTCACAGCAGCGGGAGAACACATTTCCATGGATAACAGCCTACTGGTCAGCCTTCGCCAGTACCGCCCACGCGAAGGGCGAGACTCCCTGGAAAATTTCATCACCGAGGTGTTCGCCTGGTTAGTACGCAACGCCAGCGGCATTAGCGATGCAGTATTGGCACGCCTTCAGCAAGCCATGCTAGAAGGTAAAAGCTTCGACCTTCCCACTGACGGTGAAGAGATCAAATGGGACACCCAAGTACGGCTGGGGAGTCGTCGCCCTGATATGCAGGCAACTTGGCCTGGTATAGCATTAGTCTTCGAGCATAAGGTTTGGTCCGGACTAGGTGATGGGCAGATCCGAGACTACCGCGTTCTAGCTCAGCAAGCATTTCCCGACACCACTGTACGAATCGTTGCCATAACTGGCAGCCGCCATCAACACAGTCAACAAGCCGATGCCAATCTGTGCTGGAGTGACATTTACGAGACCCTGCACCAATACCTAGACCGGGCAAGCGAAGCAACGGAGCGGTTCCACGTAGAGAACTTCCTAGCCCTTCTGGCTCACGAAGGCTTGCAACCAGCAGCGCCTATTGCCCACGAGTCAATCCGCTACTTTCCTACTGCTGGCAAGCTACCCCAACAATTGGAACAAGCCTTAACACAGCTAGCCGCCCGTGACTGGCCAATAGACGATGGCTATAAAGCCGTAATGAAACGATTAAGGTGGGGGCGCATTGGCATCGAATTCCATAGGACTGATGCTAAGCTCAAATGGAGTCCGGGCATTTTTATTGGATGCGTGGTCGACGGCAGCGATCACCTTATCAGCCACCGTATTGACGACACTGTCAAGCTGCAGCTAATACTCGACTTCAGTAATGGGCTACGCCGCCACTACCCGTCCATGAGAAGCTACCGTGAACTGAAAGCGGCGTTATCTGAAATGACTCAGGACAGCCGCTGGATCTTTTATGACCACGAGCAAGAGCGGTTTTCCAATACTTTCCACCCGCTATATCTTGAATCACCGCTACTCGAAATCCTACGTGGAACAACGACCAGGGAAGAGCAGATTGAAAGTATATTTGACGCCGGTTGCGAAGCTCTGAGCTTATTTCAACAAGGTGAGTTCTTGGATAATCTCAGAGATGAATGTGACGCGTTTGAAGAATGAGATGGTATGACTGCTTTTGATTGAGATTATGTGAAAACATTTAGAGCGTCTCACGCTGGTCAAAAATCAATCAACTTTAGTGCTCTCCCACAAATTCTGGGGCAGTTGCATGGCAAACTCATTCCAGATTTTACGTACAAACGTCACCGTCAAAAGAACCCGCTTGTTTTCACACTATATAATCAGTTGCGGCTAGAGAAACTAATAACCCTTGTCTTTTCTTTGGCGAATTTCCGCGCCCATATAACCCCCAACTATAAACAACAGAAGGACAAGAGCGAAAAAATACATGGGATAAATAATCCATACCCCAACAAAAAGCATCAAAGGAAAAGTAATCGTATACACAAAGACCAACCAGTGCTCAGGCCCTGGTTGATACATATGGACCCAGCCACCGCTGTTCCTAAACACAATCCATAAATTCCGACACAAACTAACAACAGCTGGAAACAATACAAAGAATGCTACAACCCAAAACCCCATGCTAGTCATTCTCAAAAAACCATGAACAGCTCCCTCCATGCTCCATGGGGGGAGTGCAGCTTGAACAATCCCTAAAACTAGAAACGCTATTTTTAAACCCAAAAATATTTGCCATCCCATTTTGTCCATTATACAACTCCTACATGGCTAATATTTACTGCGCTGAAATCGCCAACGAGCACCGAACGCTTAAGCGTACTCCCTCAGCACATACGTATCCTAATCGGTCTAACCCCCTCCCTTCCACCTGAATAGCTCCGAGCACTCAGACCTTGAACCCTTGCCTGAATAGTCGGATATCAAGAGGGAATTTATGTGCTTTCAGTCAAATTGAAATATGCTGTCAGTATCACTCGAAAACGTATGATGAGAGTTGCCTAAATGACGAGAAAACTCACTGAAAAACAAACGACTTTCGTAGCTCACGTATCCAAAGGGGTATCCCGCACTCAAGCCGCACGGCTTGCGGGCTTTTCGGCACCAGCCGTCGAGGCGTACCGACTAATGCGGCTCCCCCATGTTGTTAAGGCTTTGCATACGCGCCGCGACGCGGCGCTAAAGGGAGATATTGCCTCTTTCGCAGTGGAGACGATGCGGGATCTTATGAGCCCGAAAACCCCGGCGGCTACTCGTTATCAGGCGGCACGCTGGACGCTGGAGCATGCCGGGCATCTTGGATCTGATGACGAATCGAGCCAGGTGACGGCAATTGAAGAAATGGATGCCGATGAGCTGGGGCACGCGGTGAAGAACGGCATGCAGGCATTGCAAGAACTGGCCGATCAGCTGGAGGGCCACCACATGATAGATGACCGGGCGATGCGTTTACACACCATCGAGACCCGCTCGTCCTACAAGGCAAAAGCGGAGGCCGACTTCCTGCGGTGATAGGCCAGCCATTAATCTAATGAGGCTTCCGCTCCCTTGCGAACAGTGCTGATGGGACTATGAGGTAACTCTTAGCCTCATCGGTGGGTACGAACACCCTGGGCGCTGGCTTCTTCGTCATCAACAAAACCAGTGCTCGTTAAGACGCTGAGGGAGCCAACATCTGCGAGCGTAGGGCTAGGGACAACTCACCCCCCGGGGTAGGCCCGGAGGCTGGTGCGTGATCCAGTTGATGCCACCTCGCGAAATTTTCAGATTGGCAAACCTGACCCCTAGGTTTTGTACTGCGTGTGTAAAAAGGTGGGTGTGATCAAGATGACCGACAGCTCCCCACTCGACCGACGGCTCTCATCTAGGCACCCCTTCCAAATTAGCCTTGGCGACCGTCACTGTTTGTCGCCGATCTCGGTTCGGGTGCTGTATGGACTGCCGTCGGAGTAGTATTCCTGCCAGCCTCAGGATCTCGTCTCAATTCAGCCAATCATCGTCCTCTGGCCCCTCGCCGGGGTGGGCGACCTGCCCACTATGTTCCAGAAAGCACCTGTCAGGATTATTTAGGCCGATAGTGCAGCGCTCAACCTGATCTTCTTGGAGAGAGGCGAATGTATCCGTTGCAACGTTACACCCCACATGGTTACTGAGTTCGCGGCTACCCGTACCCGTTACGCCGCTGTTGCCTGTAACGGGTGGGCCCACGCTGAAAGCCGTGTAGTTGCTGGGTTGTAACGGTGTTACGGACGAAAAGGCGGGAGTGGGAGGGAGGTACCGCACGAAGGCATCGCGGAAGTCCGCAAGCTTGTATCCCTTCTTGATCTCATTACCCGCACGGATTGTCTTGGACTTGATGCCAAAGTCACCTAACTTTTTGCTTAACTGTCGGTCAGTGATTCGCTTGCCCCTATTCCAGGTTATCCATGGTGCCTCTTGATCAGCACATAGCTCTTCGAGTAAGTCACCAGTGAAGATGCGATCATGTTCACGCTTTTGGAAGACTCCCCTGACATCTTTCAACAGCTCAGTACCAATGTCGGATACCTGTTCCTCGTCGTCCACTTGAGTAATGGCTTTGGCTATCCGGTTGACTCTTTCAGGCCACTCCCCGCCAATGGCCTCGGCCACCTGCTGCAAAGGCTCCCAGTTGTCGGCGGCACGATTGCTGAGACTAGGCACCGGCGCTGGGCGGGCGGCTGCCACCGTGAGCGCCAGATCCTCGTGTAGCCTGGCTAGCTGGCGTCGAAGCCGATCACGAAGCTCAGGCGGCATGAAGCGGAGGTTCGCAACCGTATCTTGTGGACGCTTACGGCGTAACTCCATACGTATAGAACGGCTCGCTAGAGTGCTGGCGAGCGACCCAATCCCGCATAGCGCCTTGGCACCCCATGTGGAAAATGGCGTTGGTTCGTAGTCATCGCCCACTACCCGAACAATTTGTCCGTTTCGCCGGTGTCCCGAATTAAGTACCCCACGGGCATCCTCGTTGTCGCGCAAGAAGCTGTCGACTTCGTCCACCAGCAAGGTAGGCCGCCACTTATCCATCGACCGGAACAATGCAGCAGCGCTAATACCGTCACACTTAAGCGGTTGGAAAGCATACATCTCGATGTACTCCAGCAGCGTGCTCTTACCGCAGTTCGGAAGCGGCGCGGTGATGTTGGCGATTGGTGCAACATGAACCTCCTCAATGAACCAAGTGAAGGTGATCCACAGCGCGGCGGCATCGGCCGTCTCTGGCTCGCACACCACGTATTGCCGCAGGGTGTCGGATAATTCCCGCACCAGGGCGGCCCCGTCGACAGAATCGGGCCAGGGCTCGACAAGGGGGAACAAGGCATTGCCTTCCTCGCTCGCCTGATTACTGGTCAGCTTATCCAACTCGCCAATCTGAACCTTTGCCGCCTTTGCTGCGGCTCTGACACGCTGCCAATCGGCGGGACGTCCCTGACGAATGGCCATGATGTCGGTGAGGACATGCCTTTCAAACAGGGCGCCAGGGTCCTCCTTTGCCTTAGCAAGGGCGGACTCGACACGCTCCATGCGTTCCTCGCACTGAACGGCTCCGTCAGCTAAATCAGACTGAGGATCATTGTCGGGAAACCCCCTAGCCTCAGCAGCTTTCCAGGCGCTGTTGAGCGTGTCGCGGATCTCGTTTAAGGGCAGACTTGCGCCCTTACCGGCACGTAAAAGCGCATCCCTGGCCTCCTGCTCTTCCAAAAGACCTCCTTTGACTAGCCCGAACACGCCGTAAGCCTCTCGGTTGAGAGTGTGATTCCTCTCGCCTTGTGGGGCTGTCGTGCATGTGTAGACCGCGCGCTCAATAGCGCGTAGAGCGTAAGGATGGGCGACAGAACTCCTTAGTTGTACTGGGGCGTCGGTTACGGACTCTATCTGCGCCAGGTGGGGCTGTAGGAAATCACGGATTGCATCACCAGAAAGACGCTTCCCCTCGTCGAGTACCCGAGTCGTGAACGGCTCACCCTTGCGATGGATGAAGCCCGGCAACCGCATCACTCGGGGAAGGTCACAGACGTGGGTATCACTGCTCAGCAAGCGTGCAAGGCTTTGCTGGAGAGGCTTGAACTCGTCCAGTGCCAGCTCGCCGGCTGCCCAAGTCAGCCAGTAGGCATGGTACTTACCGGGTGACGACTCGACGGTGATGGTCGGCTGGAAGTCTTCCGGCAGAGCGGCCAATTGGTGCTTAGGGTCCACCGCCGGGTCGTCGAAGTCGGCGAAAACCCCGCAAACGGCGGTCACATTGTTGGCCTTGCGGCCTAGTCCGTCAGTGGCGTTTACACAGATGAAAACGCCAGCACCCTCCTTGTTGAGCGCGACCAAACGCTCGCCATACTCTTCGAGCGTGCCGTGGTAGACAGATATCAGATCAGAGCGCTTGCGCTGACTGTCGTCAAAGGTCTGGAAAGTAGCGCTCCCCCCTGGTGCCAGAAGGTCGAGAAAACGGGCGGCCTCTGCCAAATCCACTTTATTAACGTCTGATTTGGCAGAGGTAGCTTGATGGGTATGGATTATCCCTCTGGGTGCCTGCCCATCCTGGGGGATAGGCATTCTCATTTTCTCATCCATGCTATTTCCTCGCCTTAGCCGTTGCTTTCCTCGCTATTCGCCGGGCCTTGTCAGCCTGGCGGCGCAAGCGGCGATTCCCGCGGTGCAGCTCTCTCATAACGTGTACATCACTGATCGAGCGCTCACTCGGCCAGGTTTTCAACTCGGCTATTGCCGAGTCGCGGGTAGTTGCGGAGCTGCTCCGGCTTTTCCATCGACTCATGCTCGGACCTCCTTGGCAGTGGTATCCAAGAGGTGGCTACGCGCCATGGAGACCTCGGCGGTAGAGCCGAAGCGATCAGCGTCGGCCAGCCAATCCAGCACATCCTTCAGGCGATAGCGCACGGTGCGTCCCCGCTTGATGAAATGTGGCGCTGGTCGGCCGAGCAACAGACCCGTGCATCTGGCCTTTCTTCCGGTGGTGGGCTGGGCAGGGATCAAGTAAGGGAAGACTGCCAACTCAGGCAGCTCTATCAGGGCTGGATCGAAACCATTGCGGTAACGCGAAAGAGCATTGTCGAGAATGTTGCTAGGTTCATGTTGCTGGAATGACATCTCAGCATCTCCTATTCGATGGATGACGCTGCGATGTTGGTGGTACCAGTTAGTTATCGCATTTCAATTGCAATGCCGATTTTTTCAGTTCAGCCAAAATGAAAATCAGTATTGTACAATTTCAAACATCTTTTCTCGCCTCCTCTAGCGCCTTGTTTGCTTTTGAAAACAGCTTGTTAAGATTACTTTCGCTTAGGCCGATTAAGTCCTTGTTTCGAGGATCGCCTGCGATGGAATCGATAATCCTTGACTGGTTATATCCTGGTTTTTCACTCTTTATCAGCAGCTCCACCAGCGCTGCGATTGTCAGCAGATGCGATGGCTTTTCCTGCTTTTCAGGCCCACTTTTACTGAGCGGCATACCACGGCGCGCCCCGGGAAAATTGAGAATTTCATTGGGGATTTCTTCCTCGTAGAAGCCTTGCACAACCAACCAATCAACCAGATCGTGCTTCTCAACATTGCCCCAAGGACCATCAGAAAATAAGAACTCGTAGCCCTCTGATGGCGGTTTATTCCCATCTTGTATGCAACCGGGCATCTCACCCAACACTACCGCATCAGCAATACGACGCCTCCATTTGATTAGCTCATCGCTCAGCTGATAGCCAAGATCGACACCTGCAAGCCGCTGGCCAGACAAAATAGCTGCTGCTTCAGTGAAGCTCATCCGGGTCGTGACTCGATCAATTGATAACGTCATTTACGCTACTCCGTGCGTACTCCAGAAAATGGTGAAGGGTTGGCGGGTGTACGACCCTAGCCAGCCAAGTGGGTCAAGCCCACGGTTTTTTGCATTAACACTATCGGACCAATGTAAGCGGGGTGTGATTACTGGCTGTAGCGTCGTGACTTGGCCCCTGCTTGGCGAAGATTTCGACGGCGTCGCGCTTGTGGTCGGGGGCCAAATGGGCGTAGTGGGCAATGGTTGTCTGAATGTCTGAGTGAGCCATCAGCTTAGAGACGGTCAGTAGGTCGATGCCAGCCATCACAAGCTGGGATGCGAAGTTATGGCGTAGGGTGTAGAGCACCAAATCGTCGGGCAGTCCGCCCAGCTTGCGAACGGTGGCCCACGGCTTCTGCATTGCTGTAGGACTCATTCGCTTGCCGTTGCGCGGTGACGGGAAAACCAGCCCAGTTTTTGGCTCGCCTTCCTGTCGGTGCCAAGCCTTGAGCACGTCCACAGCAGCGCTAGACAGCGGAAAGGTCATCGGCTCGGTGTGGTGGTGCGCAGTCTTCTCAATCACCTTGCGGATGGTGCGGAATTCTAGATTAACGTTATCCCAGCGCAGGCCGAATAAATCGCCTGGCCGGAAGCCAGTGAAGTACATCGTCAGGATCCAAGGCGCGACGTGATCCACATAGGCGACCCCATCCAGGTCGAAAAGGTGAGCCTTGCCGTGGGCGCGACTGCTGCGACGCTGGGATCGCTTGGTATCTTGATACGCCCCCAAACCGACAAAAAGCGCTTCAACTTCATCGGCCTCTAAATAGCGCCGTTGCGACGCTTGCTCAGCCATCGCCTCCTCGCTCATGGCTGGCCTTTGTAGACTGACACGCGTCAGGGGATTGGTAGGCACCACATTTCTGTCGGCAGCATGTGCCAGCATCGTCTTTAGTGCGCCGAGGTGGCGCTTGCTGGTGGTGTACGCCTCGCACCTGGCCTCACGTTCGCCCTGCCAGCGCTCAATGTCGGCGCGGGTAATCTCACTCATGGGCTTTTGAAGCCAGCCTTCGAATGCATGCTTGATACGCCGAATAGTGGCATCGCCATCTTTCTTTCTTCGCTGAGCCACAGCATAAGGACCATCCAGGTAGGCGCCGACGGTTTGCTGCTGCTGGCGCTCCTCCTCGGCCTTAGCCTCCTCCATTACTGCACGGGGGTCGCCACCTTGCGCAACGATAGCTAGCGCATTAGTGGCATCCTTGCGGGCCTGAGCGGCTGTCAACGGGGCGCCGTAGCGACCTAGCGTCAGAATACGCTGTTTACCGGTCTTAGTGCGGTAATAGAGACGAAAGGTAAGGCCACGCTTGCCGGGTCGAACATGGAAACCAGGTAGCTCGGTGTCGAAGATACTATCAGGCGGTGGCGTCTTGGATAGCTGCTCCATCGCCTTGGTTGTCAGCTTCAGCTTGCCATTTCCGGCCATGAAAGGCTCCGTTTTCTAGGTAGCAAATAGGTAGCAAATGCAGGATATAACAGGGGCAGGCGAGCAACAAGCAGCAAACCAAATAACTCAACTATCCTCTTGTTTTTAATTATATAATTTGTGATCGATGTTTCTGTTAATTTCTGCAGAAATTTTAGGTTAACGCCTTCGGGAGGCAGAGGTCGTAGGTTCGAATCCTGCTATTCCGACCAAATATGCTTTTAAAAACGGCCACTTAGCTCTTAGAGCAAGTGGCCGTTTTTGTTGGATGGGTACTAAGTGGCATATTAGCAGCGTTCAGCACATGCTTATAGGGGAACGCTATTTCCTCGCGTAGGAGGAAATGTGTCCGGCTGCCACCGAAATGACGGAAATCGGTCAGAAGATGGACAAAGAGATGGAGGATATCGCTGAAATCGGCCTATCTCCGAATCTGGGTCGGGAGCCGTCGTTCCAGCCGGGTTATTCAGCTTTCACTTAAGCCAACCTGGAGGGAAAAATACGCCCCCCCCCCTCTGATCTATTGAGCCGTAGGAAATGGCGAATATTTAGCTAGAGAAAAAAGCAGACAAACCAAACAAATCGGCCTAAAAGCGTAAGACTCTCAAGGCCGATTTAAAATTCATCTTTAGCTGAATATCATGAAATGACAAACACTAGCTAAAACTATAATAGCTGCTGCTTAAGCTCGGCCATCAGCTCATCAATATTGTCCCGAATGGTTGCATCCATGCTCCCACCAAATGCCCCTACGGTTAAGTCACTATCGCTTGACAATTGCAACAACGTCTCTTTGCTAGTTGCGTCACGGAGTACAAGCGTCGAACGTACCGATCCTTTTCCGGCGCCGAACCCCACCCAATAACGTTTTGCTCTGCTTCCATAGGTGACGTCGATATTTGCCTCCGCGACTATCGTATCCACCTCTGATTCTTGCCCGTCAGTTACGATTTGGAATCGACCAACTTCCTTGATCACTCCAAGCAGGCGGCTGGTCGCATACTCATCAAATTCCTCATTGAGTGTGACAAATTTTTCACCCTTTTCGGTCGAACTAACAGCAACGTTATCTACATGAAGCTGAGTATAGCTTTCGAGTGGCGCAGCAGCTTGATCTGTCCTCACGTGGGCCGTTCCGCAACCTGAAACAAGCAGCACGGTAACGGCAATCAGCAAATATCTCATCATCTCTCTTGGCTCCCTTTTCTTTTAAGTAATTCCTTAGGTATTATTAGGCCACCCAAGGAACCTTTTATTATCGGAAGCTTGTAGCGTTTCTTTAGTTATTTTTAATGTTTTTTATCAGCCATTTCTTATTGACAAAGCACAAAGAGCAGCGCATCCCTCAAACAACTTGAGCCAATAGCATCGGCAAGTTAATATTAGCGGTCACTTCTCATTCAAAGATAGCGATATGCGCGCAGCCTTACATCTTGAGGACTGGCAGGCGTGGAGTGCGGATCAGTCCAGCGTTGCAATACGCAGTCAGCACGACCTCTCGTCTAACGCCAGCGCTTACGCTCTCCAGCCAATGCTGCGTCGTCGCTTGGACGCAGTCGGCCGCGCAACATGTGGCATTTTGAGTTCGCTAGACCCCGAGACTGCGTGCCCACTGATCCACGCCTCACGCCACGGTGATGCCTCGCATACGCTGAAAATGCTAGAGTCGATCACGCAGGGGGATCCAATATCTCCAACCCGTTTTTCCATGTCGGTGCATAACGCCGTTCTTGGCGTGCATTCCATCTCTCGCTCTCATCACCGCCCCTTGCAGGCGTTAGGCGCCTGTGGCGATGAGTTCGACGCTATACTTTACGAAGCGTACGGGTACCTCCTGGAAGGATATCCGGCGGTCGTCGGCGTTTTCTCGGAAGGTCCTCTGCCTCCCACTTACGAGGGATACACCGAACATCCCGGCACGGCGTGTGTGGTGGGCATGCGATTGACGTTGCACCAGGGACGACCGCTAACGGCGACAAAGCCAGCGCATCGCGCGCACCCGACACCTGTCACGGTGATGAACTGGCTTGACGGCGACGCCGCCTACCTGGATGGCAGGCATCGTTGGCAGTTGGGGCAGGAATGAGTATCCACAGATGGTACCGCGGGCTAGGCACGGCCCTTTCCTTCACCGCCTTCGGTATCGGTGGCCTTTTCATTGGCTTGTTCATTGCCCCGTTGCTGAGCCTGTGCGTACGCAATCCCGAGCGACGCCACTATCTGGCGCGACGCCTTATCCAGCGCTGCTTCCTGACGTTCATCAATATGATGAACGGGCTTGGCGTACTCGACTACCGTCTGGAAAACCAGGAGCGGCTGATGCGCCCCGGGCTGCTGGTGATCGCCAACCATCCCTCGCTTATCGATGTGGTTTTCCTTCTCGCGCATATGCCCCATGCCAATTGCATCGTCAAGGGGCGGCTCGCCCGCAACCTTTTTACACGTGGCCCTATTCGCGCGGCAGGTTATATCACCAACGATGAGCCCGAAGCCGTCCTGGAGGCGGCCCGGAAAAGCCTTCGCAAAGGCGATTCGCTCATCCTTTTTCCAGAAGGCACCCGCACCAGTCCCAAGCGCCCGATCAAGTTTCGCCGCGGGGGGGCGAACATTGCATTGCGGACAGGGACGGCAATCACGCCAGTGCTAATACGCTGTACGCCCACTACCCTGACCAAAGGTGAGCCCTGGTATCATATTCCGGCCTCCAAGGTCAGGATGGAACTACGCGTACTCGACGACTTGACCGTTAAAACAGATAGCCAACAGCCGACCGGGCAACTGGCTAGACAACTAACACAACGGCTAAGCGAACATTTCAACAGGGAATTGGATCACTTTCACCATGAGCGAAAACGACAACCTGACGCTTGAGCTCAAGCGCCTCATCATCGACACGTTAGAGCTTGAGGATGTCGACCCTAGTGATATCGACCCAAGCGCCCCTTTATTCGGCGAAGGCCTCGGGCTCGACTCCATTGACGCGCTTGAGCTCGGTCTGGCCCTGCAAAAGCAGTACGGCATCAAGCTCGATGCCGACGCGGAAGAAACGCGCCAGCATTTCGCCAGCCTGGAAGCGCTGCAGTCACTCGTGGAGGCCCGCCGTGTCAATTGAGATTGCCGACCACCAGCGCACCGAGATACTGACGCATGTCCAGAAGACCCTGGTGAAACTGTTTGACCTCGAGGCGTACGATATCCAACCCCAGGCGCGCCTCTACGAGGACCTCGATATCGACAGCATCGACGCCGTCGACCTGGTCGTCGAACTCAAGCAGTTCACGGGTCAGCGCATCAAGCCTGATGACTTCAAGTCGGTGCGCACCATCGATGATGTGGTCAACGCTGTCGAACACCTGATGCAACGCTGAGCAATGCCGAAGCAAGGGATGAAGTCGCTCGGCATGGTGCTGGCGGTGGCCTGGCCGATACTGGTTTTCGTTTCACATGAGCACGTCGGCAGCTGGCCACTTCTGATCGCCGGCTCGGCATTGCTTGCCTGGAGAATGCCCCAGGCGCGCTATCTGGCGATGGTGATGGCGGCCAGCTTACTCACGTTAGGCGGTCTAGGGCATGCTGAGCTTGGCATGCGCGCCTACCCCGTCGCGGTCAATGCCATCATGTTGAGCATCTTCATGGCCAGCCTATGGAAGGGGATGCCCATCGTCGAGCGTCTGGCCCGCCTACGCGAGCCTGACCTGCCCCCCGAAGGGGTGCAGTATACCCGGCGCGTCACCTGGGCCTGGTGCGGCTTCTTTATCGCCAACGGTTCCATCGCCTGCTGGACAGCCCTCTACGCTGATTTAGCCATTTGGTCGTTGTATAACGGCGTCATCAGCTATGCACTGATCGCCTTGATGTTTACCGGCGAATGGCTGATACGCCGCCGGTTTCGGAGCAGCCTGTCATGACATTCGTACCGCTTGTCCGCTTGCCCTGGCGAAACGCGCACGTGGACCGACGCTCGCTCCCGCGTCACTGGGCCGACTCAACGTCACTTACTCATCGAATCGATGCCTGGCGCCTGTGGCTGGCGGATAAACCCCGTGGCCACTGGCTGCTCTACCAATCCCGACCGGCCGAATTCTGCGCCGCCCTGGCCGCGTTATGGGAAAGTGGCCGAGTAGCCGTACTCCCGGCGGACAATCGCCCCGAGACGCTGGCGCGGCTTGCGGAGACGGTGGACGGCACATTGCCCGAGGCGCCTGACGTCACGGCCACTCGCCAGCATGATACGGCTGCTTTAGCCACGCCTGAGGCACTTGCCCCCACGGCCACGGCCGTCGTGCTCTACACGTCAGGCTCTACTGGCAACCCCGTGCGCCTGGCCAAGCGGTTCGACCAGTTGGAAACCGAGCTGGCGGCACACGCCCGACTGTGGCCCCTGGCTGACAGCGGGGTCATCTCTCAGGTCAGCCACCAGCACATCTACGGGCTGCTTACCGGCGTCTTGCATCCGCTATGTGCGGGGGCCCCTTTTTATGGCGACCCGTGTCGTTACCCTGAAGGTCTTATCGAACGACTCAAGGAAGCCGGCGAGGCCCACCTGGCGCCCGTGATCGTGAGCTCTCCCGCCCAGCTATCTCGCCTGCCGGACCATCTTGAGTGGCATAAGTCACCACGCCCCAGGCGCGTGTTCTCGTCCGGCGCGCGCCTGGCGCTGGCACATGCGCAGCACACCGAGGCGCTGCTAAAGGCGCCGGTGATCGAGATCTATGGCAGCACCGAAAGCGGAGGTATCGCTCAGCGGCGCCAAACGCAGGACACCGTCTGGCAGGCCCTGCCCGGCGTTGAGCTATCCTTCAGCAAGGGGCGTCTGGCGCTGCGTTCACCCTTTCTGGAGGCTCCCCAGCAATGGTGGCATCAGCCCGACCGGGTGGTGCCCAGGCATGGCGGATTCGAACTTCTAGGCCGCGCCGACCGGCTGGCCAAGATCGCCGGGAAACGCGTCTCTCTGAATCAGATCGAGTGCCTGCTCGCCGAGACAGAGGAAGTCCGTGAAGCACGCTGTGTCGACCTTGAACGTGCGGATGGCCGCTTAGGAGTGATCGTCGTGGTCGATGAAGCGTTCATCCCGCACCAGCGCGAAACCCGACATGCGTTGATAAGTCGTCTGCGCAGCCGGCTATCGAGCCACCTGGAAGGCGTTGCCACTCCCCGCTACTGGCGTTTTGTCGACACCCTGCCAAGCAACGCCCAAGGCAAGCTGGACCATGAATTGGTTCAGCGCCTGTTTGCCGACCTGGATGATCACAAGGCGCCGCGCTGGCTGGGTGAATATCGCGCCGATGCCGCATCCTGCTGCCTAAGCCTCGAAGTGCCGGAGCGCTTGATCTTTCTGGAAGGGCACTTCGACGACTATCCGGTAGTGCCGGGTGTGGTCATGGTCCAATGGGCCGTCGAACTTGCAGGCACGAGCTTTGGCGAACTGGGTGAGTTCAAGGGCATCGAACGCTTGAAGTTCAAGCAAGTTTTGCGCCCCGGCGCACGCTTCACATTGCAGCTGACGCGCCGAGCCGAGGGAATCGCCTTCACCATTGATTCCCAGGAAGGTCGTCATTGCACCGGGCAGGTGCGCCTGCAAACGCATGGAGGGGAACATGGCTGACGCACATCCCTGTGTTTTGATTCCGGTTTACAATCATCCCGCCACGATCGGTCCACTATGCGACGAGCTTTCTACGCTGGGGACACCGCTGTTGCTGGTGGATGATGGCAGTGACGCCGAGTGCGCAAGCGAACTAGATCGCCTGGCCGCGAAGGGCCATCACCTGGTACGCCTCGACATCAATCAAGGCAAGGGGGCCGCTGTGCGTGCCGGCCTCGTGGAGGCCCAGCGCCTGGGGTACACCCATGCCCTTCAGGTGGACGCCGACGGCCAGCATGACGTGGGCGATTTGCCTGCCTTTCTCGCCGCACTGGATACCGCGCCGGATACCCTGGTGGTTGGCTACCCCCGCTATGATGAAAGCGTCCCGCGGATACGTTTCTATGGCCGCTATGCGACCCATATCTGGGTATGGATCAACACCCTGTCGCTGGAGATCCGCGACTCGATGTGTGGCGTCAGGCTCTACCCGATCGCGCCGCTCAACCGCCTGCTGGCAAAGCATAGCGGCGGCAATCGCATGACCTTCGATACCGAAGTGCTGGTACGCTGGTATTGGGCGGGCGGCCCGATAGCCAATCGCCCGGTACGCGTCCACTACCCAGTGGGGGGCGTCAGCCATTACGCCGTATGGCGCGACAACCGCCAGATTACGGTCATGCACACGCGTCTATTCTTTGGCATGCTGCTACGCCTGCCACGTCTACTGGCTCGGCATTGGCGTAAACAACCGAAGGTGGATCCATGAGCCACCATTGGGCACGCATCGGCGAGCGCGGCACCGTGGCCGGCATGATGCTGATGGTGGCGATTCAGCGCCACCTGGGTCGCTGGCCCTTCCGGCTGGTGTTATGGCCGGTCATCCTGTGGTATTTCCTGGTGCATACCACGGCAAGGCGCGCCTCTCAGTCGTTCTTGAAGCGTCTCGATCCTCAGCTTGAGCAACGCCTTTTCGCTCGGTGGTG
The DNA here is from genome assembly GCA_051750125.1 of Pseudomonadota bacterium. Taxonomy (GTDB): domain Bacteria; phylum Pseudomonadota; class Gammaproteobacteria; order Pseudomonadales; family Halomonadaceae; genus Vreelandella. The sequence continues at coordinate 191,354 of JBNJJK010000004.1, read as the reverse complement.
GCATAGTTACCGCCACTTCCTGAGCTTCGGCGAAACACTGATGGACAAAGTCGAGGCCTGGTGTGGCAACATCGCCGACCACCGCTTGACAGGCACCGGTTTCGAGCAGTTTAGTGCCGCCATCGAAAATGGCCGTGGCGGGTTAATTCTCGTCGCACACCACGGCAATCTCGACGTGGTCAATGCGCTTGCCGATCGCCATGCGGCACTCGACTTGACGGTGATGATGCACACCCGCAATGCCCGCAAGTTCAATTCACTGCTCGAGCGCGTCACCGGCCAACCCCGCCCCCAGGTGCTTGAAGTCGCCGATATCACGCCCGCCACTGCACAGACATTGGCGGAGCGCATTCACGCTGGGGGCTATGTCGTCATCGCAGCCGACCGCCTGCCACTGGCCGGGGAGCGAACGCAGACGCTGGACTTCCTCGGCGATCGTGCCCGCTTCCCCGAGGGGCCCTTCCGGCTGGCCACGCTGCTCCGCTGCCCCCTCTATGCGCTGGCCTGCGTGCGCGATGGCGACAACTTCCGAATCGACTTTGAATGTATCGGCGACACTCAGGAACTGCCTCGCCGACAGCGCGATACATGGATTGCCACGACGATGCAGGCCCACGCCGACCATCTGGCCGCGCGCGTTCGGCGCCACCCGTTGCAATGGTTCAATTTCTATCCGTTCTGGATCAATGACACTGGATACCCGCATGACGACACACCATGACCCAACGCCTGGCCCCATCACCAGCGAACCGCTTGTTGTGGATGGGTCGACGGTCAGCCTCGAGGAGGTTCTGGCCGTTGCTGAAGGCCACCGTCGTGTCGCCCTGTCGACGGCCACCGCCTTCCGTGAGCGCATTGCCAGAGGCAACGCCTTCCTTGAACGCTTACTTGAGGAAGATGGGGTCGTCTACGGTGTCACCACCGGCTACGGCGACTCCTGCAACCGCGAAGTGCCCGCTTCCGACCTGGAGCAACTCCCCCGCCAGCTATATACCTTCCATGGCTGCGGCTTGGGCGAGGCGCTGTCGGTGGAAGCCGCGCGGGCCGTGATCATGGTTCGCCTGGTATCGCTGTGCCGCGGCGTCTCGGGCGTCAGCGTCGAACTCCTCGAGCGTCTGGTCTGGCTGCTGGAACACGATGTCATACCGGTCATTCCCGAAGAAGGCTCCGTCGGTGCCAGCGGCGACCTGACGCCCCTGTCTTACCTGGCCGCCGTGCTGTGCGGCGAGCGCGACGTGTTGCATGGCGGCCAGCGGCGCGCAACCGCCGAGGTATTCGCCGAGCATGGCCTCGCGCCGTACCGGTTGAAGCCCAAAGAAGGCCTGGCGCTGATGAACGGAACTGCCGTCATGACGGCGCTGGGCGTGTTCGCCTTTGCCCGCACCACCTATTTGGCGCAGCTGACCACGCGGATTACGGCACTCTCCGTGCATGCACTGGATGGCAATCCCTATCATTTCGATGCCGAGCTGTTCGCCGCCAAGCCGCATCCGGGGCAGAATAAAGTAGCCGAGCGACTGCGCGATGACCTGCACGCGCCGGATACGCCGCGCAACTCGCCGCGTCTCCAGGATCGCTATTCGACACGCTGCGCGCCCCACGTGATCGGCGTGGTGGAAGACGCGCTTCCCTGGTGGCGACAGTTTCTCGAGAACGAACTCAACAGTGCCAATGACAATCCGCTGATCGACGCCGAATACGGCAAGGTCATGCACGGCGGCCACTTCTACGGCGGGCATGTCGCCTTTGTGATGGATAGCCTCAAGCAAGCCTGCGCCAACCTGGCCGACCTGCTTGATCGCCAACTGGCGCAGCTGGTCGACACTCGCTTCAATCATGGCCTGCCCAGTAACCTGAGCGGTGCCAGCGCTGAACGCGCCAGCCTCAACCATGGCTACAAGGCGGTACAGATCGGGGCGTCCGCATGGACCGCCGAGGCGCTGAAGCTGACCATGCCAGCCAGTGTCTTTTCACGCTCTACCGAGTGCCATAATCAGGACAAGGTCAGCATGGGCACCATTGCCGCGCGGGATGCGCTGCGCGTACTGACACTCGTCGAACAGGTCGCCGCCGCCACCCTGCATGCGGTCTGCCAGGCCGTCGAGCTGCGCGGCCAACTCGACGGCGCGGCGCCGCTGCCCAAGCGCCTGGCGGCGTTTCTCGAGGCCTGTCGGCTGGTTTTTCCCGTCCTCGACGAAGACCGCGCCCTGGAACACGAACTGCGCACACTCTGTGGCAGGATTCGCCAACGCCATTGGAGCCTTTATGACGCCTGACGACCGCCCGCTGCCGAGCTGCGAAACCGAGCTGACGATCCCTTTCCATGACATCGACATGATGCAGGTGGCCTGGCATGGCCACTATGTGCGCTACCTGGAAATCGCTCGCTGCGAACTACTGGATGCTATCGACTATAACTACCCGCAAATGCAGGCATCGGGGTTTGCCTGGCCGGTAATCGATCTACGCTTGCGGTATGCCGCACCGGCGCTCTTCGCTCAGCGCATCGCCATCGAGGCACGCCTGACCGAGTGGGAAAATCGTCTCAAGATAGACTATACAATTCGCGATGCGCAGACGCGCAAACGCCTGACACGGGCCTGGAGCGTTCAGGTCGCCGTCGGGCTCAACGACCATGAAATGCGCCTGGAGTCGCCGCCTGTGCTGGTGGAACGACTTCTAGCCTGGCAGGAGGCTCAACCGTAATGCGCCCGATTAACTGGACAATGTTGTTAATAGGCTTCGGCTTGATGGTCAGCACACTCGCGGTGGCCGCGCCGGATGAGGGAGACCTTGCTGAGCGGTTGGCGGTGAATGCCCCGCAATGCGGCCGCTTCGAGCAGGCGCGCTGGATGGCCGACCTCGACACCCAATTGGACAGCCGTGGCTACTTTGAACACCAGCAGGACGGCCTGGTCTGGCAGACCACCGCCCCCATCAATGACCGCGTACGCCTGAGCGAGGACAACGACGAGTTGCCAAGAGGGTTTCAGGTGATCGCGCCGGTACTTGGCGGCCTTCTTTCGGGTGACTGGCAGCTGCTGGAAAGACACTTCACCATCGAACTCAGCGGTGAGCAGCAAAGCTGGCAGGCTAAACTCACCCCAAAAGAGGCAAGCATCGCCGAACGCCTTACCCAACTGCGCGTTCAGGGCAGCCAGCAGGTGGATGAGGTCGAGATCGACTTCGCCAACGATGACCGGCTCAGCCTGACCCTCACCGCCGCCGATTGCGACAGCCTCGACGATAGTGATCCTGCAACGTGAGCCATGCACAGCCCCCGACCCGAATGGAGCGTCTTGCTGCCTTCGCCTGGGCGGGGCTGTTACTGGGCTGTGCCCTTTTGCTGGCGGGTTTGCTGAGCAGAGGCACGCCGCTGGATACGCGCATCACCGCGCTGCTGCCCGATACCCAGCAGGACGCCTTGATCGAACGCGCCGAACAGCGCCTGACCGGCGCCTTTGAAGATCGCTTCGTATTGCTGGTGCGAGGCGACTCTCCAGCTGAGCTAGTGGCCGAACTCAAGGACCATTTGCGGGATTCTTCAAGCGTTGGCGCTTTCGACGACGATCTCTCGCAAGCCCCCGGCAGCGAGCTGGGGCAATACCGCTATCGACTGCTGCCAGAGCCCCTCGCCAACGCCGATAGTGACGCCTGGGTGCAGCGCGGTCTCAACCGCTTGTTTACCCCCGGAAGCGATGCCGACCCGCGTCGCGACCCCTTCGGCCTGCTCGATGCCTGGCTGGAACAGCGGTTTGCAGGCCCTATTCAATTAACCGACGGGCTGCCCACCGTTAACGGTGAGAACGGCCGCTGGTTCGTCGTCAGTGGTCGACTGGCGGCCAGTCCCTACGATATGGGCATGCAGCAACAGCTTATGGCGGCGCTATCGGACTTCCGTGACGCCCATCCCGACGCCGAGTTATTGCGCAGCGGGCTGGTGTTTCACGCCGCGTCTGGAGCCGACCAGGCCAAACGGGAGATTTCCACCATCGGTCTGGGTTCGCTGCTGGGCATCGCCCTACTGCTATGGGCCACGTTCCGGCGTGGCTCGATGCTGCTCAGCTTACTGCTTCCCGTGGCCTGTGGCGTGCTGTTTGCGCTGCCGTTGACTTGGTGGGTGTTCGGCACGCTCAATTTGCTGACGCTGGCATTCGGCGCCAGCCTGATCGGCATCTCGGTCGACTATGCCCTGCATTTGCAGTGCGCCCGCCAGCTGTCACCCAGGCTAGCGCTGACGCGCCTTTGGCCCGGCCTGTTGTTGGGCCTGGCGTCAAGCCTTGCGGCCTATCTCGCTCAGCTTGCCACGCCACTCCCGGGGCTGCGCCAGATGGCCACCTTTGCAGCACTGGGGTTAATCGGCGCCTGGCTGACGGTGCGATTGTGGCTGCCGTGGTTTTCACCTAGCCCACACGCCTCAACCGCCCGCATCGCCACCCAGCTGGACCGACTGCGCCTGCCATCGCGGGCACCCATTCGCTGGAGCCTGCTGGCGCTGCTCGGCCTCCTGGCGGTCGTGCTGATTGCCACTCGCCTGACGGCCAATGACGACCTGCGCCAGCTTAACCCCTCACCTGACACGCTGATTGCCGAGCAACAACGCGTGCAGTCGCTACTGGAACGTTCTACCGGCAGCCGTTACCTGGTCGTCACCGCTGAACATCAAGGTGAGTTACTCGAACGCCTGGAAGCCCTGGAGCCTTCTCTGGCCGCGCTCAAAACCGACGGCCATTTGGCGCAATACCGCCACCTTGCCCAAGCGGTACCCTCCCCGACGACCCAGCAAGCCAATCTGGCGAGAGTGCGTCAGGCCTATAGCCGCGCGTTGCCCGATCTGATCGCCAGGGCCGGGCTGCCCTCAGACTTGGTGGAGCGCGCGCAGGCGCCGCTTCGTGAGGTGCCACTTCTGACCCTGGACGCATGGCTCGAGATGCCGGCGGGGCGTGCCGATAGCAGTCTGTGGCTGGGTAACACCGCCGAGCAAAACCCTGACGTGGCGGCCCTGGTGACCTTGGGCGATGCCGATGACGTTGCCCAGCAAGCGCTACGCCAGCTTGCCGCCCCGGCGCATATCGTTTACCAGGATCGCGTGGCCACACTATCGAACCATTTATCGCGCTTACGCGACCAGATCGCACTGTGGTTAGCCGTGGCGGTGGCCGGGTTAACGCTAGTATTCAGCTGGCGCTATCGTGGCCGCGTGTGGCGTGTGTTGCTGCCCCCGCTTGGGGCGTTGGTGGCCACCCTGGCGCTGTTTAGCGCGCTCAATGTCGGCCTCTCGCTGTTTCATCTACTGGGTCTGCTGCTGGTACTGGGCATCGGCCTCGACGCGGGTATCTTCTGTACGGAACACCCAGACAGCTCAGCCGCCTGGCTGGCTATCAGCCTGTCCTGCGCGTCGAGCCTGATGGCCTTTGGCCTGTTATCTTTCAGCGCCACGCCTGCTTTGCATCACCTGGGCCTCACCTGCCTGGTGGGGCTGGCGGCGACCTGGGCCCTGGTCCCTTTCGCCAGGGCGGGCACCCGGCGCGTTTGTTCTTCATCCAATCAGCCATGATGGCATCAGGAGACACACATCATATGGAAACGCATGACACCACCGATGTTGCCATCATCGGAGCAGGACCTTCCGGCGCCGCCGCCGCCGCTTGGCTCGCCCAGCGGGGGCTGAATGTGCGGGTTATCGAGCGCAGTCGTTTTCCGCGCTTTTCCATCGGTGAGAGCCTGCTGCCTAAATGCATGCTCGACCTCGAAGCCTGCGGCTTGCTCGAGGCCGCAACGGCGGGTGATTTTCAGCCCAAGAACGGCGCGGCCTTCACCTGGCGGGACCGCCATGCCGCCATCGATTTTCGTGACAAGTTCAGCGCCGGCCCGGGCACGACGTGGCAGGTCGAGCGCGCCGATTTTGATCAGCGTCTGATCGAGGGCGCGCGTCAGCTGGGCGCCAAGGTCGAGTTTGATACCCGAGTCGAAGCCTTCACCAGCGATGAGCGGGGACCCAGCCTCACGCTGGTGGATGCCCATGGCCAACGGCGCTCGCTGCAGGCGCGCTTCGTGCTCGACGCCAGCGGCTATGGTCGCGTGCTGGCACGTCTCACGGGGCTTGCCCAGCCCTCGACCCTCGAATCACGCTGTGCGCTGTTCACCCACATCGAGGACCGCATCGACTGCCCCCAGTACGACCGCGAGAAGATATTGATCGGCTTGCACCCGGAACACCCGGGCATCTGGTACTGGTTGATCCCCTTCCGGGAGGGACGGGCGTCGGTGGGTGTCGTCGGCGACCGGGCAACGCTGGATGCCGCCGGTAGCGACGACACGCAACGCCTTTGGCATTTCATCCACGCCGAACCCCGGCTCGCCAGGCTGCTGACCAATGCCAGCGCGATACGCGATGTTGGTCGTCTGGAAGGGTATTCCGCCGACGTTCAGCGGTTGCACGGACCCGGGTTTGCCTTACTCGGCAACGCCGGTGAATTCCTCGACCCGGTCTTTTCGTCAGGCGTCACCATCGCCCTGGACTCAGCGCTGCGTGCCGCGCCTTTGGTCGAACGTCAGCTCGCGGGTGAACAGATCGACTGGGACCGTCAGTTCGAGCAACCGCTGCGCCGTGGCATCGCCACCTTTCGTGACTTCGTCGACGCTTGGTACGATGGACGCCTGCCACGCATCATTCTCGGCGATCAACAGAATCCGCGTATCCGTGCCATGATCAGTTCGGTACTTGCCGGCTATGCCTGGGATGAAGAAAACCCCTTTGTTAACGCTAGTCGTCGTCGACTGACCAGCCTCGCCAACGCCTGTGCCAATAGCGCTAACGATGCCGCCGATGAGGCCCTATTCCCATGAAACAAGTGATTTTTTTGCGCCAGGCAGTCTTCGCCATCAGCATGGCACTCCTCGTCGGCTGTGCCGGCAAGCCGGTCGAGGCACCGCTTCCCGAGCTTTCTGAGCTGCCGGAGAGAGAGACACAAATGCAGCGTCTGACGTTTCTCCATGAGGACCAGCGGCACGAGATGGTGGGGGTCTTGCGACATGACGAAAACGCGCTACGCCTCGCGCTGCTGAGCCCCCAGGGCCAACGCTTGTTGACACTGGTCCATGACCCGTCAGGCAGCCGGTTTCTTGACGATGCCGCTTTTGATCCGCCCTTTTCGGCTGAGTGGCTGGCAAGCCGCATAAGCTGGAGCCTTTGGCCCCAAGCGTCGCTCACTCAGGCTTTCGGCCCGAGTGGCTGGTCGCTGACAGACACTGAGGAAGGTCATACCATCCGTTATCGCAAGCGCGTCATAGCGCGCGTCAGCGGCGATGGCGAATGCCGGATGATCGAAGACATCGAGGCTGATTACCGCTTGTATATTGCGCCCATTGATGACCTCCAGCAAAAGGCCGCCTCATGCCCAGCCAATTGAGCCCACTACAGGCACAGCCCTGTCGCCTCATGACCCCGGCAGTGGTCTGCTCAATCGGCAGCGATTTGGCGACCATCGCCGAGGCCCTGTTCACTGGCCGTCGCGGGCTCGTCTACGATGACACCTTCACACCCGGCCGCCGTCTGCCGTTGGGGCGGGTAACCACGGCCCTGCCGGATGCGGATGATTTACCAGCGGCGCACCGCTCACGCAACAACCAGCTGCTGGCCGCCGCCCTGGAGCAGCTCGCGCCGACGCTCGATGCCTTTCGCAAGCGCCGTCCCCAGGCGCGTATCGGCGTGGTGCTCGGCACCAGCACCTCGGGAATCGGCGAAACCGAGATCGCCTTGGCCAAACGTCAACAGGAAGGCGACTGGCCAAACGATTTCCATTATCAGCGCCATGAAATCGGCTCTTCAGCCAGCTTCGTCGCGGAGCGCCTAGAGCTCGAGAGCCCCGCCTACACGCTGTCTACAGCCTGCACGTCGAGCGCCCGGTCTCTCGCCAGTGCCAAACGGTTACTGGCCGGTGGCGTCTGCGATGCGGTGATTGCCGGTGGCGCCGATAGCCTCTGCGGCCTGACCGTCAATGGTTTCGCCTCCCTTGAGGCGCTCAGTAACCACCCGTGCCAGCCTTTCTCGGCCAATCGCGACGGCATCAACCTGGGCGAGGCTGCCGCGTTGTTTCTGGTCACCGCCGAAACCGGCGGCATCCAGCTCAGCGGCTATGGTGAAAGCAGTGACGCCCACCATATTTCAGCCCCACGGCCCGACGGGCAGGGGGCCATCACCGCTATTCAAGCCGCTCTGGACATGGCCCAACTGCCCGCCAAGGCTATTGATTACCTCAACCTGCACGGCACCGCGACACGCCAGAACGACAGCATGGAAGCCATTGCGGTTGCGCATCTCTTCGGCGATCAGTTGCCATGCAGCTCGACGAAGGCGTTGACGGGGCACACCCTGGGTGCCTGCGGGGCCCTGGAGGCGGCGTTCTGTTGGTTAACGCTCAACGCCGGGCGGCTGCCGCCCCAGGTCCACGATGGTGAGATCGACCCGGAACTGCCACCGCTGCGTTACGCCACGGCGACGCAACACGACTGCCGCCGGGCGATCAGCAACGCCTTCGCTTTCGGTGGCAACAATACTGCCTTGTTGCTGGAGCGGTTTGATGACTGAATCCCCCGCCTCTCACCGGCTTGATCTACCCTGCGACATCGCTCCCTACGTGCCGCACCGCCACGGCATGTGCCTGCTTGATACGCTACTCGCGGTTGGCGATGAACACCTGCATGCCAGCGTGACGCCCCGCCGCGACGACCTGTTTGCCACCGCTGATGGCATACCCGGCTGGGTCGGGCTTGAGTGGCTCGCGCAGGCCGTAGCCGCCTGGGCAGGCGTCCAGGCGGTCACCGGTGGCGACACGCCGCAAATCGGTTTTCTGCTCGGCACTCGACGCTATCAGTGCCAGAAGCCTTCGTTCGGCTTCGGCCAGCCGATACGCGTTGAAGTTGAACTCAATTTTCGCGCCGACAATGGTCTGGGCGCCTTTAACGGCTGTTTGCGCGATAGCGATAACCAACCTATCGCCAGTGCCACACTCAACGTCTTTCAGCCAGAAACGCCAAAGGCGCTGGAAGATAGTCAAAAAGGGATCACTTCATGACGGACACCATCCTGGTTACCGGTTCGAGTCGCGGTATCGGCCGCGCCATTGCCCTGCGCCTGGCGCGGGATGGCTTTGATATCGTGCTGCACTGCCGTCGTCGCCAAGCCGACGCCGACGCTGTCGCCGATGAAATACGCGCGCTCGGGCGCAGTGCCCGCGTACTGTGCTTTGATGTCGCCGACCGCGAAGCGGCACGCCAAGCCTTAGAAGCCGATATCGAGGCGCATGGTGCCTATTACGGGGCGGTCTGCAACGCAGGTATTACCGCCGATGGCGCCTTCCCGGCGCTCTCCGATGACGACTGGGATAGCGTGATCCACACCAACCTCGATGGTTTCTACAACGTGATCAAGCCCGTGGTCATGCCCATGGTTCGCCGGCGGGCGCCAGGCCGCATCGTCGTGATGTCGTCTGTCTCCGGCATGGTAGGCAATCGCGGCCAGGTCAACTACAGCGCCTCCAAGGCGGGGCTGATCGGTGCGACGAAGGCGCTAGCCGTCGAGCTGGCAAAACGCCGCATCACGGTCAACTGCGTCGCCCCAGGACTGATCGACACCGACATGACCGATCAGCTGATGACCGAGGAAGCGCTCAAGCTGATTCCCATGAACCGGACCGGCACCAGTGAGGAAGTCGCTGCCATGGTGGGCTTTCTGTGCTCGCAGGATGCGAGCTACATCACCCGTCAGGTGTTCGCGGTAAACGGAGGAATGTGCTGATGGCCAATGACACACTACGCCAGGTTGGGCTCGGTCACCGGGTGGTGGTAACCGGAATGGCGGGCTTCTCACCGATCGGCAATGATTGGCCCAGCATCAAGGCACGCCTGGAGCGCCTGCAAACCGGTATTCGCCATATGGATGACTGGGAAAGCTACGATGGCCTCAACACCCGGCTCGGTGCGCCGGTCGACGACTTCACGCTACCCGAGCACTACCATCGTCGCGCACTGCGCAGCATGGGACGAGGTGCCCAGATGGCGACCCGTGCCAGCGAGCTGGCCCTCGAGGATGCCGGGCTGCTCGACTCGCCGCTGTTGGGTAGCGGCCAGATGGGGATTGCCTATGGCGCCTCGGCAGGTGAGCCCGACGCCGTGGCCGACTTCGGCAACATGTTGATCAACAAATCGACCGATGGCCTCAATGCCAATTCCTATATCCGCATGATGGCGCATACCGCACCGGTGAATATCGGCGTTTTTCTCGGCGTGCGCGGACGCATCCATACCACCTCGAGCGCCTGCACCTCGGGCAGCCAGGGCATCGGCTACGCCTATGAAGCCATTCGCTTCGGCCGCCAGACGGCTATGATCGCCGGTGGCTGCGAGGAGTTGTCAGCCTCTGAAGCGGCGGTCTTCGATACGCTATTTGCCACCAGCACGCGTAATGAGGCGCCCCACACCTCGCCGCGCCCTTTCGATGCCGAGCGCGACGGCCTGGTGATCGGCGAAGGGGCCGGCACGCTGATTCTGGAAGAGCTTGAGCACGCTCAGGCGCGGGGCGCTAACATTTACGCCGAATTGGTGGGTTTCGGCACCAACAGCGATGGCCGCCATGTCACTCAGCCCGACGCCGGCATGATGGAACAGGCCATTCGCCAGGCACTCGACGACGCGGGACTACAGCCAGACCAGATTGGCTACGTCAGTGCCCACGGCACCGCCACCGACCGCGGCGATATCGCCGAAAGCCATGCCACCCTTGCGGTGTTTGGCTCGCAGCGCCCCATCAGTGCCTTCAAGAGCTTTACCGGCCATACATTGGGCGCCTGCGGTGCGCTCGAGGCCTGGGTCGCCATTGAGATGATGCGCGAGGGCTGGTTTCACGCCACCGCCAACCTTGAGCAGCCCGATGACAATTGCGCCGACCTGGACTACCTACGTGGCGAAGGCCGGCGCATCGATTGCGAATACGTGATGAGCAATAATTTCGCCTTCGGCGGTATCAACACCTCGTTGATATTCCGCCGCTGGCTTTAATGGCACGCCGTCAGTGGCTTCAATGAAAGCTCGCCTCGACATGCTCTTGGCACAAGCGCCCGTTGGTAGCAGCGGGGCTTGTTTGTCACAGTTGGGCAGGGAGCTGCTTTCTCGACTCGCCGCGGCGCGCGGCTTCCACTGCCCGGTGGATGAATGGTCGCCCAGAGGTAACGGCGCACCCCGACACCCAGCCCTTCCAAGCCCCTGGAAAGCCTGCCTGGCACATCGCGGCCTTCGCGTTATCGCAGGGCTCGCCACGGTGCCCGTGGGCATCGATATCGAGCATGCTCGCGCCAGGCATAAGGGGCGAGTCGGAGAGCTGGTCGAGCTCCTGCCTGAAGCCGATGTGCGCCATGCGATACGGACATCAGTTGCTCCCTTGACCACTTTCTATCAGGCCTGGACGCTCCATGAGGCGCTATTCAAGCTTGATAGTCTCGCCGGCTCAACGCCCGGTCATGTGCTTGAGACACGCCTTTCCCGGCTGCTTCCCGGTGTAGGTGCCCACGCCTGGCAGTGGCAGCAGGCAGGCTGGACCATTAGTATCTGCTGCCAATACCGCTCGCTTGATATTCGCTGTTTACCCAGCCTGCCCCTCAGAAAAACCGCTGGCCCCTTTGCTCAATAGACTGAAGCTCGCCTGCGGTCATGCGGGTGGGTGAATCAACCCCACCACGCTGACCACGATCAGCACCGCGCCCAGCACCCGGAAGAACAACCCGGTGTCCGCCTTGAGCATATAACGGTGGGCTTTCTCGCCCGCCAAATGACCAATGAACGCACAGGGCAGCAGCCATAGCTGGTGGATGAGCTGTAGGTCTACGCCCGCGATCAGGAACGAGATCATCTTGATGACCACCAGGATAAACCACAGCACAAACAGGGTATCCCGTAGCTGCTCCTTGGCCACGTGGGTGGCGAACACCGCCACGATCAGCGGCGCACCGATCAGGGAGGTCCCGCTGACATAGCCGCCGAGCGCCAGCAGCACATAATCCAGGTATTTGTTGTTGCTCTTGAACGGCTTGTTGAGCACATAGCCGATGGCATAGATGATGACGATGCCGAAAATGATGCTGGTCATCACCTGGGCGGGCAGCGTCAGCAGCCCCACCACGCCGATCAGCTTTGGAATGATCATGATCTTCAGGGCGTTGGACAGATAGCCCCAGTCGATATTGCTCTCCGGCGAGGAGGTACTTGCCCCCGCTTGCTGCACTTGGCGATGCCCGCGCCAGGCGATCCAGCTGGAGAAAATCAGCAGGTGAATGGCAATGATCGGCAGGAATACCAGCGGTTCGTTGACCACCAGAAGCAGGAAAGGCAGCGCCAGTACGGCGCCGCCAAAGCCCAGGCTGGTGCGCACGAAACCGCTCCAGGCGAAAATCAGTCCGATCAGCGCATACTGGTACCAGAGTAGATCCGTCATTGGTCGTGCAAGTCCCTTAGCGAGAGGAGTGACTACCCAGTTGCCACCAGCTAGGCAGCAGCGCGCGCACGCCGGTCTGGGCAAAACGATCATCCATTAATACCACAACACCCTCGTCGTCTGGACTGCGAATGACCCGTCCGGCGGCCTGTACCACCTTGATCATGCCCGGAATGCGGTAAGTGTAGTCGTCACCCTGGCCGAACCGCGCGGTGAGCCTCGCCTTGAGCGCTTCGTTGAAGTCGTTGAACGGCGGCAGACCCAGGGTGGCGACAAAGGCACCAATCAGCCGGTCGCCGGGCAGGTCGATGCCTTCCGCGAAGGCACCGCCCAGCACCGCGAAACCGATGCCTTTGCCGCCGGGCGTAAAGCGCGCCAGAAATGCCTCGCGCTGGGCTTCCGGCATCCCGCGGGTTTGGCTGAAGACCGGCACTGCCGGGTGCACCTCACGAAACCGCGCGAGCGCTGCCTCCAGATAGGCAAAGCTGCTGAAGAACGCCAGATAGTGCCCGGGCCTGCGCTGATACTGTGCCGCCAGGGTCGCCACGATCGGCTCAATAGAGGCGTCCCGATCGCGAAAACGCGTGGAAATGTCACGGCGTATATGCACCTCCAACTGACGCGCGGCAAAGGGCGATGCTACTTCCCGCCATACCGTGCTGTCCGGCAGGCCGAGAAGATCCCGGTAGTAGTGAGCGGGAGAAAGTGTTGCCGAAAACAGCACGCTTGAGCGGGCCGTATGGAACCGCGGGGCGAGAAAATCAGCGGGGATCAGGTTGCGCAGCCCCAATACCGCCCGCCCTCGCCCGTAGCGCGTAAGGTCACACAGCGAGTGCTCGCCAAAACGCTCCGCTAGGCGGCAGAACGCCAGCGCTTCAAACAGCAATTCCTGGAGCTCGAGGCTGGCGTCTTCGGGGTGCTCACCCAGATGATCGGTGATGGCGGCGCCTACCTGTTGAGCCGCGGTGACCAGCTTGTCAGGCAGCGTGGTGAGCAGGTGATAGGTCGGCTTCCCCGGCTCGCCTGTTTCTTCCATCCCGACGTCCTTGAACACCACCTGCCACTGGCGGGCCAAACGCTCCAGGGGCCTCGCAAGGGCCTTGGGCGCCGCGCGGCGTCCGCGATTGAAGCGCTGCTGGTCGAGTTCGGCGCTGTACATGCCGCGGGCGCGCTCGACCAGGTTATGGGCTTCGTCGACCAGCACGCCCGTCCGCCAGTCGTTGGCCTGGGCCAGACCATGCAGCAACGCGTGGCTGTCGAACCAGTGATTGACGTCGCCGACGATCACATCCGCCCAGCGCGCCAGCTCCTGGCCCAGATAATACGGGCACACGTCGTGAGCCAGCGCCACGTCGCGCAGCGCGTCGCGATCCAGCCACTGTTGCGCCACCGCGGCTTCGCGGGCGGCAGGCAGGCGGTCGTAAAAGCCGGCAGCCAACGGGCACGACTCGCCGTGGCAGGCGCGATCGGGGTATTCGCAGGCTTTATCCCGGGCCACCAGTTCCAGCACGCGCAGGGGCTGGGCCACGGCGGCGTCGCGCCTGCCGCGCAGTGTCGCCAGGGCGTCCAGCGCCAGGCGGCGACCGGGGGTTTTCATGGTCAGAAAGGCGATGCGGTCGAGCGGCTGGCGCGGCATGGCCGCAAGCATGGGAAACAGCGTGGCCAGCGTTTTGCCGATGCCCGTAGGCGCCTGGGCGAGTAGGCAGCGCCCGGTGCTAGTGGCTTTATAAACGTCCTCGGCGAGTTCACGCTGGCCGGGACGAAACGACGCGTGGGGGAAGCGCAGACATTGCAGGGCGCTATCGCGGCGCTGGCGGTGGTCGGCTTCCTGTTCCGCCCAGGCGAGGAAGCGTTGGCACTGCTCGGCAAAGAACGCCTGGAGCTCGTCGGCAGTGGCGTCCTGACTGATCAGAGTCTCCTTGCCGCTGGCGATCTCCAGGTACACCAGCGACAGGGTAATCTGCTCCAGTCCCCGCTCGGCACACAGCAGCGCGCCGTATACCTTCACCTGCGCCCAGTGGAGCGCGCGCTGGTTATCCGCCATGCGCTCAAGGCGACCGCGATGGGTCTTGACCTCTTCCAGGCGGTTGGCTGTCGGGTCATATCCATCGGCACGGCCGGTGACGACTAACCCTGCAAAGGTGCCCGACAGTGGCAACTCTGCGCGGTAGTCGTCGCCCCGGCGGCTGGCCACGAGGGTGTGGCCTTCCATGCCTTCCCGGGCACTGGGCGCCGGGGTAAAGCGGTGATCGAGATCACCTTCCCGGGCGGTGAAGTCGCACAGTGCCCGCACCGCGACGCGATAGGTCGCGCTCATGCCGGCCGGCCGTCGCTTTCCGCCCAGCGCACGTAACACACCGCCACGGGCATCTCACAGCGGTGGAAGAACGAGAGCCAGCGGCGCTGGTTATCCTGCAGCCGATCGCCGGGGCCTTTGACTTCGATCATCCGGTAGTGAGGCTCCCCCTCGGGGGCATCGGGCATGAACTGAATCAGATCCGGAAGCCCAGCCCGGTTGGCTTTCAGATCGCCCAGCAGACGTTCGAAACAGCGTTTCAAGTGCTCGGGGGGAATACACGCCAGCGCCTGCTCCATCAGCGGTTCATCGACAATCGCCCAGTGCACAAAGGGAGAGGCAAGGCCAACCTTCTCCCTCCAGGTTGCCCGAATCACCTCGCGGTAGCTTCCGTCGTCCAGCCGCGCCAGGCAGGCATCGAAGGCATCGCGCCGCCGCGCCACGAAATCCTCGCGGTACAGGTCCGCCGGGCCATGATGAAAGGGGTGGAAGAACGCACCCGGCAGCGGGGCGAAAATCGCCGGCCAGCAAAGCAGCCCAAACAGCCCGGTCACCAAACTGTTTTCCACGTAGTAGACCGGCGCGTGCGGCGCGTTTAACGCCTCAGCCACGGCGCGCTCGACGCTTTGCGGGCCGGGCAATGGCAGGTCCCAGCGCTCATGAGCAGGCTCCGGGTCGCTCGGCACCACGGGGCGTTTCAGCCGCCGCTGCACACGAGGCAGAATTCGCGCCAGCGCCTGGCGTTCGGTTTCACTGGGGTGGCTCTCCAGCGCCTGCGTCGCCAATTCAAAAGCCGTTTGATGTTCGCCCTGGCGCTCCAGCAACCGCAGCTGGCGGATGCGCGCGTCGCTGCTACCCGCATCGACATACAGCGTCAGCGCCAGCGACGCATCCCCGCCACGCTCTGCCTCGCGGCCGAGCTGCAGCAACAGCCGCGCACGGCGCGTGTCCAGCCAGCGGTTATCCGCAGGCGGCGGCACCTCGGGATACAGGTCGGCGGGCCGCTCGCCGGCATCGAGACGCTGGCGCAGGCGATGGAGATCCAGGTAGACATCCACCTCATGGCGGCACTGGAAAGCGCGGGAGTGCGGCGTAAGCGGCACCGTCTCAAAGCGCTGCAGCCCCAGTTCGGTCAGCACGAACTCGGCCCAGTCCTGGCGCAGGTTGCCAAAGAACATCAGCCGTAGGCGGTCACAGATATCCATGACGGTAAGACGCACAACCGGATCGGCGGCGTCGGGCCACCATTGGCAAAGCCGCTTGGCGTCGTGAGGTTGGCTTGAAAGGGTCGCGTAGAGCACGGTCTTGGCGCTGGAAGTACTCAGCCCGGCAGCACGAATGTCTGCGGCCAACGCCTGGCGCAGCTCGGCGAGACGCAGCTGGTTGAACAGCTCGGCGAGGCCAAGCGCTGGGTCGCTATCGACCCAGCCGAGTGCCATCAAGGGGGCCATGGCGGAAGCGCTATCCCCCACTTCGGCGTAGCTTAATTTGCTGAGCCGAAACAGTTCGCCTTTACGCATCACCATGCGCACCAGCAGCGCCTGGGAAGCCTGGGGCAGGTGTGCGAACTGGTCGAGAAAATCACGTTCGTGAGCAGACAGCAGGTCGGTATGGCGCTCACCCACCCAGGCCAGCACGAAACGAAAGTTCGTCAGGTAATAGAGAGGGTCATCGAGGGAAGCGGTCGGTGTCGCGAAAGCACTGTGCATTTATCCATTGTATCAGCGTAAAGACGCTCTCGCCCACTTCCTGATAAGGGCGCTAGCCGACGCGGTGCTGGCGCAGCGCCTCGACTGATACGCTTTCCGAGGCACTCGCTGCCACCTCGGCGTGGTGGTGTGCGCCTGCTAAAATGTACCACTCCGCTTCCGTCAGGTAGCTTTCGCACCAGCGACCCAGGGCCAGGGCATTATCTTCGCGGCTTTGCTTGCCGCTACGAAACGCATCGGAAAGATGCAACAGGTCTTGGCGTGCCGTTCGCGCACGGGCGTTGCCGCCGTGCACTTTAGAAAGTGGACAGCGTCGGTCATAGGCGGCGTTGGTCAAGGCGTTGAGCCAACGCTCCAATTCATGTGCTTGAATACCGCCGTAAACGGCCACGCGATTACTCCATGGTGAACGGTTAATTTTTATTGGGCATATCATCGCCCATAAAGGTCAACTGAACAGCTTTAGACTGCCCTGTTTTGGTGCAATGGTCACTTTCTATCTTCCAGAACTTCGTTAGAATACCTCACTCAATACTACATCAATTACCTACTAATTTATGAAGTGACCCTATACATCAGTAATTCATCAATAGCTCTTTGGCTTTGTGTTTAAGCGTAGACAGCACTTTAGACTCATGCCACTCAGGACGATAAACGATCCCAAAACCATACGATAATACTGGCGTAAAAGGGAGTAGCTTGACACGATCATGGCGCGCAAGCTGATCCTTTGCAGTAATAGGATTAATTACTGTCACACCCACTCCATTTGCTACTAAAGCCGTTATAGTACCAATATTTGCCTCCGTTTTACCGGAAATTTTTATTCCGTGCTCGGCGACCATTTCTAACAGTGGATTGGTGCTAATACTTGGTTGGTTACTAATGATCAAATGCTGATGAAGCAAGTCACTAATTTCAATCACATCGTACTTGGCTAGCGCAAGTTTTTCGGGTACCAAAGCAACCGCTTCTGTAAAAAGCAGCGTTTCAGTAAATAGTTGGGGTGACGTGGCTGGTAGTGTAATAAAGCCAATATCGGCATGGCTTGACTCAACTGCACTCTGTACATCGTGGCTTGACATCATATCAAGGCTAATACTTATCCGGCTATTTTCAGCCAACAATGCTGCGACCACTTGGGGCACAAAGCCAAAACATAGTCCGGGAATAGCGGCAATTCTCAATCGTGATGTGCCGAACTCCTTTAGCGCCAACACACTATGGCGCAGCTCTTCAATATTCCCCATCAGCCTGAGAATCTCATCGTAGAGCTCTCGTGCTTCAGGCGTTGCTAGCAAGCGATTTTTTTCACGTAGAAAAAGCTGAATCCCCAGGTTCTCTTCAAGATGCGCCAACGAACGGCTCACGCCCGATTGCGTCATGCCAAGAAGACGTGCCGTACCTGAAGCGCTACCAACTTCATACAGTGTCTTGAAAGTTGCTAATGCTTTCAACGAGTTAATGGTGACTTCAGCCATGATTTATACTCATCGATATTTGAAAAACGATCATATATTGAAATATAGTAACAAGCCTACCTAGACTGCAAAGGAGATTTTTCACCAGACCATAAAAAACGGAAACCGTGATGACCGACTCTCCGCTGTTCTACCAGACAGGCCCTGCCCTGCCGGAAGTCAGCCACGCTGATGGCGTCATGCTCTGGGATACCCAGGGCAAGGATTATCTGGATGGCTGCTCCGGAGCCATCTCTTGCAACCTTGGCCATGGCCGCCAGGATATTCGTGACGCCATGCTCGCCCAGATGGACAAGGTTGCCTTCACCTATCGCACCCAGTTCGAAAGCGCCCCCGCGGTTGCGCTTGGCCATCGACTGGTCGAGCTATTTGGCGCTGAACTCGGCAAGGTATTTTTCATCTCCAGCGGTTCCGAGGCGGTGGAGGCTGCTATCAAGCTGGCGCGGCAATACTTTTTCGCCTTGGGCCAGCCCCAGCGCCAGCGGTTTGTATCACTGCGTCCTTCTTATCACGGCAGCACCATGGGGGCGCTGGGCATGACCGGCTATCAGCCGTTGGAAGCGCCTTTCACCAGCATGACACTCGCTTCCATCAAGGTGCCGGGGCCGGATTTCTATCGCCATCAGGATAGCGATGACGACACCCACGTCGACCGCGTACTGGCAGAGACCCGCGCCGCCATGGAAGCCGCCGCGCCTGAGTCTCTAATTGGTTTTGTAATCGAGCCAATCGGCGGTGCCAGCACAGGTGCACGGCTGCTTGGCAAGCGCTATCTACAAGGTATTCGTGCCCTATGCGATGAATTCGGCTGCCTACTGATTGCCGATGAAGTCCTTACCGGCGTTGGCCGTACAGGCACTTGGTTTGCCTGCCAGCATTACGACGTAGTGCCAGACATTCTGGTTACCGCCAAGGGATTGGGCGCTGGCTATTACCCAATTGGCGCGATGCTCGCCCGCAGCGCTATCGTCGAAACGGTCATGGCCAGCGGTGGCTTCCAACATGGCCACACCTATGCTGGCAACCCGCTGGCCTGTGCCACCGGCCTGGCAGTACTTGAAGCCATTGTGAGCGAAGATTTGCTGGAAAATACCCGCCAACGCGGCGCGCAGCTGGAAGTTGGGCTTCGTGCGCTGGCCGACCGTTACGACTGGATCGGCCATGTTCGCGGTATAGGGCTTTTATGGGGCGTTGAGCTGGTAGCGGATAGCGCCTCACGGCAGCCTTTCCCTGCCGAGCAGAACCGTTTCGCCCAAATCACCGCATTGGCCAAACAGGAAGGCCTACTGATCTATCCACGCCGCACGCTGGATGGCGTAGCTGGGGATCACTTTTTGGTCTGCCCGCCGTTGACCATTCAAGCCAATGAAGTCGACACCCTGCTGGAACGCTTGGAGCGCGCCATGGCGCGTTTTGATCAAACGCTTACCGCGCTGCCTTCCGCACTGCACTCAAAACCCTCCAGGGAGAGCTAAACGCCATGACGCTGCTGAACCAGAAAGTCTGTGACCTTGACGCGGCCGTGGCCGAGATTCCTGATGGCGCTACCGTCATGGTCGGCGGTTTTGGCTCGCCGGGCACGCCGTTTGCGTTGCTCGACGCCCTGCTCGCCAGCGGCCAGCATAACCTGACGCTGATAAAAAACGATGCCAATGAACCAGGGATCGGCATCGGCAAGCTGATTGAAGCGGGCCGCGTGAAACGCCTGATCACCTCTCATCTCGGCCTGAACCGAACGGCCATTGAAGCCATGAATGCTGGCGAGATGGAGGTCACTTTTCATCCCCAGGGGCTACTGGCAGAAAAAATCCGCTGTGCTGGGGTTGGCCACGGCGGCTTCCTCACCGATATCGGAATAGGTACGGAAATTGCTGAAGGACGCCGTGAAATCGATATAGACGGTTGCACGTGGGCTATCGAACCTGCGCTAAAAGCCGATGTTGCCCTGGTCCACGCCGAGCGCGCCGACCGCTACGGCAACCTGATCTATCGAGCCACCGCTAGCAATTTCAACCCTTTGATGGCCATGGCCGCCGAGCGGGTCATTGCGCAAACCTACCTCATCGACGAACCCGGTAACCTGCCTATCGACACCATTCATACCCCCTGCGCCTTTATCAGCCAAGTGGTGCAGGTCGACCGCGCGTCCAGCCAGCAAGGAGTTCGCCCCCATGATCTCTGATCAGCAGCGCATGTTGACCCGTGCCGCCCGTGAAGTCATTGACGGACAAATCGTCAATTTGGGTATCGGGCTGCCGACAAGGCTTTTCCATTATTTGCCCGACGACATGAACGTGTTGGTGCATTCCGAAAACGGCGTGCTGGGCTGTCGCCCACGCCACGAAGGCGAAGCGCCAGATACCGACATGATCGACTCCGGCGGCGCTTACATCACCACCCGTGCGGGCGCCAGCGTGTTCGATAGTGCCACATCTTTTGCGATGATCCGCCGTAGTCGTGTCGATGTCACCTTTATGGGTGCCTTTGAGGTGGATCAAGAAGGCAATTTGGCCAACTGGAAAATCCCCGGCAAGTTCTCGCCGGGCATTGGCGGGGCCATGGAGCTGGCCCAAAAAGTGGCGCGGCTGGTGGTGCTGTGTTCGCACAACGATAAACACGGCAACCCCAAGATTCTCACCCGCTGCCAGTTACCTCTGACCGCCAGCCGCTGCATTTCACGCATTATCACCGAAAAAGCCGTTATGGACGTGACGCCCGAGGGGCTTGAAGTGGTGGAAATCGCCGAAGGGTTGAGCGTTGAGGCGCTGCGCGAGGCCACCGAGGCCACCCTGCTAATCGATGAAGCACGCCTGGAGAGGTTCTAATGCTCGACGCTACCGAAAAACGCATTATTGCCTGCTGCGAAGCCTTGATGGACGACACGCTGGAGTTGACCAGTGACTTGGTGCGTGGCTACAGCGTACTCGGCCAGGAGCAGGGCGCGCTGGAGACCATGGAGCGCCACCTTGAACACCTGGGCCTGCCGGTCACCCGTGTGCCATTGGATGCCCCAGGGTTTGATGAGCACCCCCATCGCGCTCCCACCGAGTGGCCCAGCGCGGGCCGCTACAATGTCATTTCAGACCTTAACCCCGGCGCGCAAGGGCCGCATTTGGTGTTCAACGGCCATCTCGATGTGGTGCCCGCCGAACCCACTGACATGTGGACACGCCCGCCTTGGGAGCCGTGGCAAAAAGACGGCTGGCTTTATGGCCGCGGGGCCGGCGATATGAAAGCCGGTATTGCCGCCATGGTGATGGCAGTTGAGGCCGTGCGTCAGGCAGGGGTCGAGATCAACTTCCCCCTCACCCTGCAAACCGTCATCGAGGAAGAATGCACCGGCAACGGCGCGCTGGCGTGCCTGCATCAGGGGTATAGCGGCGACTTTGTACTGATCCCGGAACCATTTGGCGCCCAGATCTATGCCGGGCAGGTCGGCGTACTGTGGTTCCGTATGCGTCTGGATGGCGTGCCTGCCCATGTGCTTGAACCGTCCGCAGGGCGCAATGTGATTGAATCCCTGCAGCAATATTTACCAGCGCTGAAATCGCTGGAAGCAGAGATGAACGATTTACCCCGGCCTGCGCTTTACGTCGACCATCCTCACCCGTTCAACCTTAGCGTTGGCCGGGTGGATGCAGGTAATTGGGCCTCCAGCGTGCCAGCCCACGCCATTCTTGAAGGGCGTGTTGGCTTCCCGCCCGGCATGGCACCAGAGGATGCCATGCAGCGGGTCCGCGACACCCTGATGGCCCGGCACGCCGAGCTTGATGACGCCACGCCACCGCCCAAGGTGAGCTTCCACGGCTTTCGTTCAGAAGGGCATGTGGTCGATCTCGATACCCCAGGCATCCGGCTGCTATCGGAATGCCACGAAGCGCTGCTGGGCGAACCGCCTACCCATTATGTCTCCACCTGCACCACTGACCTACGGGCTTTCCACGTTTCCGGTGATATCAACGGTACCTGTTACGGCCCGATCGCCCAGCGCATTCACGGCGTGGATGAGTGCGTCGACATCGGCTCGATCCGCCACGTGCTAACCACTTATGCCTTGTTCATCCATCGCTGGGCGCGCATGGCAGACAACCAGGAGACCCACTCATGAGAGACGTGTATCTCGCCGACTATGCGCGTAGCGCCTTCAGCCGCGCGCATCCCCGCAAACCCGAAGTCGATTCGTGGGCCGACACGCGAAGCGATGCCCTGCTAGCCAGTGTGATCGACGGCCTACTGGCACGCAGCGGCATCGACGGTGCGGCGGTGGAAGATTTGAGCATTGGCTGCGCTTTGCCGGTGAAAGAGCAGTGGAGCTTTGGCGGGCGTTACCCACTATGGATTGCTGAGCGTTTAGGGCCACGGGGTCAGGCATGCGCGACCCGACAGATTGATCAGCAGTGTGGCTCCGGCATTGCCGCGCTTCGCAACACCGCACGGGAAATTCAGGCCGGTGCCGTCGAGATTGGCATGGCCGGCGGAGTGGAAAATATGACCCGCGTGCCCATGGGCCCGGCACTGTTCAAAGAGGGCGTGCTGACCAGCCCACCGGATCTGCAAAAAGCTGATTGGCTGGCGCTGGACGTGGTGCTCAACATGGGGCTGACCGCCGAGCGGCTGGCCAAGACGGCGGGTATCTCTCGCGAGGCGATGGACGCCCTTGCTCTAAGCTCCCATCAGCGTGCCGCCAAGGCCGACGCGGCGGGCCATTTCGATGGCGAACGTTTAACCCTGAATAACGCGGCAGGCGAACCGGTCAGCGCGGACAGCAACATCCGCGCGGATACCAGCGCTGAGCGCCTTGCAGGGTTAGACCCGGTATTCATGGAGGGAGGCGTAGTGACGGCAGGCAACAGCTCCCCGCTGACCTCCGGTGCCGCCGCCACGCTACTGATGTCGGAGCAGGCCATGCGCCAGCAAGGAATCAGCCCCTTGGCACGCGTTGTGGCCATCGCCGATTGCGGCGTCAAGCCTGAGGAGATGGGCGCCGGAGCCGCCGCTGCCATTCATCGCACGCTGAAACAGGCGCAGCTGACGCCTCAGGACATCGCCGTATGGGAAATCAACGAAGCCTTCGCCGCTGTACTGCTGCATGCCATGGGTGAGCTTTCTCTTGATCCCGAAAACGTCAATATCTGGGGCGGCGCCATGGCGCTAGGGCACCCGCTAGGCGCGACCGGCATCCGCCTTGCTGGGACGCTTGGCCGAGTTCTACAAGCCCGCCAGCAGCGCTACGGATGCGCGGCAGCCTGCATTGGTGGCGGGCAAGGAGTCGCCATTATTTTAGAACGCTGTTAGTTAGACCATAGGACACCTCAATAATTTGTGGCGCCTAGATCATATCGCTGGACGCAATAATAAAAATGGAGTCGCTTTTAACCAAGCGAACCTTACGCCACGTTCACCTTCGTTCGATAGCGCACAACAACAAAATCAATGCTGTGCGCTATCACACGCCGATGCCCAATTGACAGTATTGCCGTGCGCGCTTGTGGCTTGTTTCAAACAACGCACTCACGCCTTACCAGAAAAAGGGCAACTGAGCGCCGCGTTGGTAGCGGCAAACAATACAAACTCCTAAATAAGGAGAACTATATGTCAACGATAAATACGAACGACGCGGAAAAACGCCCTTCATTTATTGGGGCGCTTATCGGGATTGGCTTCTTATGCTTCATGATGTTTGCGCAGATCTTTTTGCTAGGCGAAGACTGGGTGACTCACATCTCTTTGATCTTTGCCATTGTAGTATGTGCAATCATCGCTCTATTATCTGGCTTCAGTTGGCAAGACATCCAGAAAGGTATTCTGTATGGATGTGAAATTGCCATGCTGCCCATGCTGATCTTAATGATGGTTGGAGTGCTGGTGGCCAGTTGGATTGCTTCAGGCACTATACCCTCGCTGGTCTATTACGGCTTACAGTTGATCAACCCTTCCTACTTTCTATTCACTGCGGTGATAGTGTGCTCGGTGGCTTCGTTGGTAACAGGCAGTTCATGGACTACTGCCGCCACCTTTGGCGTTGCCTTTATCGGTATCGGCAGTGGGCTGGACATTCCACCGGCCATGACCGCCGGCGCGGTAATTTCAGGCGCCATTTTTGGTGACAAACTTTCGCCAGTGTCAGATTCTACTAACCTCGCAGCTGGCGTAGCTGAAGCCAACCTTTTCGACCATATCCGTTCGATGTTCTACACAACGGGCCCTGCGCTGATCATTACCATCATCCTGTTCTTCTTCATCGGCATGCAGTTTGATGGCGAAGGGGCTGATATTTCTCGCACCGCTGAACTACTGGAAGGCATCCGTGAGAACTTCTCTGTCGGATTGCTAACGTTTATCCCTCCGCTGGTGGTAGTCATTCTGGCCTATCGGCGCATTAATGCGCTGGCCGTTATGGTTATCGGTAGCCTATTGGGTGCAGGACTTGCTGTAGCCACACAAGGCGTTTCGCTGGGCAGCATGATGAACTATATGAACTACGGCTATGTGTCAGAAACTGGTATTGAAGCGGTAGACAGCCTGCTCAGCCGTGGTGGCCTGCAAGAGATGATGTGGACCATTTCACTCGGATTCATCGGACTAAGCCTCGGGGGCTTACTGGAAAAAACCCGTATGCTTGAGGTGATATTGGAGAAAATGGGCAAACTGGTGAGCAATTCTCGTGGGCTGATTGTTACCCATGTCTTCTCATCGCTGGCCACCAACCTGTTCTCCGCCAGCCAGTACATTGCCATCATCATTCCAGGTCGAATGTTCGTACCGGCCTATCGCAAATTGAAAATCCTTCCGTCGGTATGCTCGCGCACCTGTGAAGACTCAGCTACGGTCACTTCACCGTTAGTTCCCTGGGGATTGGGAGGTGCCTACTACATGGGTGTGCTGGACGTATCCGCGTGGGACTACATGGGGTGGACGTTCCTCGCCATTATTACGCCTGTCATCGCCATCCTGTACGCCCTGTTCAATGTCTTCATATGGCGCGAAGGCGAGCGTAACGACGTCAACACCTATAACCAGCCACATACTGAAAATCAGCCGCAAGCCGAACTGGCAAAGTAGGTCGCTATCTATCACATCGAACACGTGGCCAGGGGGCGGCCGAGCTGTCGCCTCGAACCACCGCCTAACAATCTGGGGGCACCAACCATGTATAAGAGCATTCTGATCACCACAGCAGCAGACAATAACTCCAATATCCTGCAGAAAATCGAGGTGGCACGTAAGCTGGCAGACGAAGACAGCACCATACAGATTATTTCTGTTATAGAGCGGATCCCGCCCTATATCGCACCGTCACTACCTAGCGATTACCGAGAAACCACCACGCAGCGTATTAAGGACAGTATCCGCAAAACAATTGGCGACGAGCGCTATAAGATTTATGTGGCAGAAGGCAATGCGGCACATCAGGTGGTTAAGTTTGCCCGGCGTAACGGAGTCGACTGCATCATTGTTTCATCCAACCGACCGGGATTCTCTGACCACTTCATGGGCTCTACAGCCTTAAATGTTGTTCGTCAGGCGGAATGCTCGGTCACTGTCGTTCGGTAATACTGTTGTTAAGTTATATGCCCAACTCACTTATCCAATGCTGGGTAGGAAATAACGCTGACCACCCACTGCTTGGCCCAGGCACGCTTTTGCTGGGCCGACCGACGCTTGAGTCGGTACTCAGCGCGGCTGGCGCTGGCCCGGTCGGGAAACGGCTGCGCTCCCAACAGGGCCAGCGGTGGGTTAGCCCGGGTAAACCGTGCGCCTTTACCTGTTACATGGGCACGGTAGCGCTTGGTCAAATCGTTGGTAATGCCCACGTACGTACCCCGCCGGCATTCGAGTAAATAAAGATACCACCCGCCTGGCGGGGCGGGCAGGCTATTAGCTGTCGCGGTCACCGGCGGCTCCTGACGGTTCGTGGAGGGCATCGATGAACGCGGCCAAGGCCTCCAGCGGCATGGGTTTGGCCAGTCCAAAGCCCTGAAACGCATCGCAACGATAGTCCAATAGTCGCCGATGCTGTTCAACGGTTTCAACACCCTCGGCCACCACATTCAAACCCAGGTGGTGCGCCATGGAAATGATGCCTTTGACAATCGCGGCATCTCCATCGCCCTGATTAAGCTCGTGAATAAAGCTGCGATCGATTTTTACCGTGCTGATCGGCAGGTGTTTGAGGTAGCTCAGGCTCGAGAACCCGGTGCCGAAGTCATCGATGGAAACGCCGATCTCCATTTGCCGCAGTGCATGCAGGGTCTCGATGGTCGCCTCGGTATTCTCCATTAAAATCCCTTCAGTGAGTTCGAGAGTCAGCTGCTGGGCCGGTAATCCGGTCGCTGCAAGGGTCTGGCGCAACGTGGCGAGGAAGCTCGACCGTTGAAACTGTAAAGGCGATAAGTTTACCGCCACCGACACCTTGCCACGGCCTTGCGCGGCAAGGGTCTGCATATCGCGGCAGGCACGCTCCAGCACCCATTCGCTGATCGGCATGATCTGACCGGTGGCCTCCGCCAGGGGAATAAAGCGTGCCGGCGAGATAAAGCCTTTGGTCGGATGCCGCCAGCGCAGCAATGCTTCCACACCCACCAGTCGCCCTTCGCGGTTGAGCAACGGCTGGTAATACAGTTCAAAGGCCTGGCGCTCGATGGCTTCCTGCAGGTCGTTGCGCAACATCAGGCGCTCGCTGGCGGTGTCGGTAAAGGCCTCGGTAAACCACTGGTAGGCATTTCGCCCTTGCTGCTTGGCTTTGTACATCGCCATGTCCGCCTGCTGGATCAGCATTTGTGGCTCTGTCGTGTCGTCCTGGCTGATGGTGATACCGACGCTTGCGGTCAGGTATAGCTCGTGCCCGTCGATCGCATAGGGGCGCGACAGCGCGGCCAGCAGCCGGTCGGCGACCTCGACCACCTCGGCCTCATCAGCCACGCGCGGGTGCAGAATGACGAACTCGTCACCGCCCAGGCGGGCCACCAGATGCTGCTCGTCCACCGCATCGATCAGCCGGTTGGCGACCTCTTCCAGCACGCGGTCACCCACGGCGTGGCCCAGGTTGTCATTGATCGGCTTGAAATCGTCGAGGTCAACAAACAGCACGGCGACCGCGTGGTGGTGCTGCTTGGACTTTGCAAAAGCGTCGCTTAGCGTCTCTTCGAACAGCGAACGATTGGGTAACCGCGTCAGGTCATCATGGGTGGCGTGGTAGGCCAGCCGTTCCTCGAAGACTTTATGCTTGGTGATGTCGTGCTGCACGCCTACGTAGTGGCTCAGTTGACCGTCAGGAGTGCGTACCGGTGAAATGTATAAGTCATTCCAGAACAGGCTGCCGTCCTTGCGATAGTTGCGCAGGGTGACGTGAACTTCGCGGTGTTCGGCCAGGTGCTCGCGGATGGTTTGAACCGTCGCCGGATCGGTGCCGCTCCCCTGCAGGAAACGACAGTTGCGCCCCAGCACCTCTGAATGGTCATAGCCGGTCATGGCGGTAAAGGCTTGGTTGGCATACACGATGGGCATGCCCGGCTGGGTTGCATCGGCAATCACCACGCCGTTGACGCTGGCTTCCACGCTACGCTCCAGGGTGCGCAGCCGGGACTCCTGCTGGTGCTTCTCAGTGACCTCTTGGGCAATGCCATAAAGTCCCTGAATCTCGCCATCCACCACGATGGGCAGATTGATCAGGTCCATGATGTGCGGCTGACCGGCGCGGTCACGGATGGTCAGCTCGTAGCGGATAATGCTGCCTTGCATGACGGCCTGATAGCGCTGCGCGACGGTCTCGGTGTCTTCATCGGCAATAAAGAAGTAGAAATGGCGACCGATAATCTCGTCGATGGGATAGCCGCTGATCGATGCACAGGTGGCGTTGGCGGTCACGAACCGTCCCTGCCCGTCAAGCGAGAAGACCGCATCGGGGTGATGGGTAAACAAGGACCGATAACGCTGCTCGCTTTCCTCCAGTGAGCGGCGTACCTGGAAGCGCTCGACCGCCAGGGCCATCAGGCCCGCCGCTTTCTCGATCAGCAGGGCCTCACGTTCGTTGGGCACCCGTGGCTGGTGATAATAGGTGGCGAATGTGCCCAGCAGCTGGCCGTTGCTGCCAATGACCGGGATCGACCAGCACGCGGCCAAGCCGGTCCTGCGGGTAATATCGTGGTACCCCCGCCAGCGCGCATCACTCTGGATACACTCACAAATCACCTGACATCGTTCATAGGCCGCCGTGCCGCACGCTCCCATGCCAGGGCCGACCGCCACCTGCCGAATCGTTTCCCGGAAAGCAGTGGGTAGGCGCGACCCCGTCGCAAGGGTCAAGTGCGTCTTGGCACTATTGACCAGCATGATCGAACACAGCGCGCCGGGCAGCTGACGCTCGAGTAGCCGGCAAAGGTTTTCCAGGATATCGTCCAGGGGCGCTTGCTGAGCAATCATGTGCTGGATGTGCTGCTGGTCTTCAAGAGTTTGGCGCGCCTCCGCCAGCTCTTTCGCTCGGGCAATACTGGCGCCGACCAGGCCGATGCAAAACGCCAATAAACCGCTCAGCATCAGCCCCACCATGGCGACCACCACGGGCACGAAACCGGCCAGATACCAATTGTAATGGCTGCCCGACAACGCCTCCAGACGCAGGCTGCCCCCCCCAGGCAGACCCGCATTGCGCGTCGCCAATATCCGCCCTGGGTCTACCTGGCGCTCGACCTGAGCGCCAGGTGGCTGCAGCATCAGCACAGGCGATCCGCTACGGCTAATATTGACCTGAAAGGGCCCCAACTCGAGGCGCAAGTCATGGTTGAGCAGCACGGCCAGGTCGAGGCTAGCCACCAGCCGCTGATCCCGCTGGGCGAGGGGCATCGCCACAAACGCCAGGGTCGGCGTGTAAGGGTCGGAGATCACTACCCAGGGCCGGTCAAAGGGCACCGATAACCACTCGGGCACCGATGGCTTGTCGAGCTGCTGCCGAAGCCACGCTTCGCTGCCGGGTGTTCGGGAGTGAAACCAGATGGGGTTCAAGCGCTCATCGACCAGGGCGATCGCCTGTAGGCTTGGGGTATCACGCAGATAGCTTTCCCCGTCCCGGGTCAGCAGCTCGCGATCGAAGTCGTTCGGCGCGGCGTCGATGCGTTCGGCCATGCGCTGCAACAGTTGCAGCCGCGAATTGACAGCCTTTTCGGCGTTCAACTGCACATTATCCAGCAGGTATCGGGCCTGCTGCTGCGTATCGTTGAACTGCTGCAGGCTGAGCACCCCCCAGGCCAACGCGCTGGCGGCCACCCCGGCCAGGCACGCCAGCGCGGTCGTACGGGTCAGGTTGAGCGGCCCGGGGGAACGGCGCAGGTAAGACGCCACCATGGCAGTTCCCAACAGCAGCGTGAAGACCACCACCGCCACCGGGGACGATGCAAACATAGGATCATCCAGCTCGACGCCCACCCACAGCCTGACCAGCAGTAGCCCGCCGAACAGCCACTGGCCAAGCCCACTGAACAGCCACAACAACCGCCGCTTGGGGGTTGCCTGGCCGCACAATAGCGCCAGCCCCACCGCCAGCAGCATCAGCGCGCCAATGCTGGTCATTCGCTCCTGACCGGTTAGCCAGGAAGACGCCGTGGAGGAAGCAAGCGCGTTATGGCCCAGTGTATACAGCGCTAGCCCCGATAACGCCAAAGCACACAGCCACCGCGTGCACCGCCACCCTTGCAGGATGGCCAGCACGCCGACGCTGGCAAGAGAAGTCGCCAGCGCCGCATCGGGCACCAGCGAGACGGCAAATAGCGAGTGGGATTCGGACAGGCCAAAGAGGCTGCCGACCACGCCCATGAGCACCAGCGTGGCGACGGTCATTAACAGCAGCGTGTCTAACGCAAGATCGCGCGCGTTGATTGGCACGGTGACGTCCTCTTTCCTGCTTATTGTCATCAGTCTCTAACGGGTAACGCCAGCGCATCGGTTATTGATGGAGGACGGCATATGGTGCGCAGCAATGTCGTGGCGCCAGATATATCTATCACATTCCTCATCCCGCTTAGCTTTCTGCGCCCACCGGCAACATACCGTGAAACGCGCGCCCTGAATACGGCAAGTAGGCGACATCAACCAACGGTCTAATCGAGATGATTTGGCAAGTTTTTCAATTGCTGCATCGCCCGCTCCAGCTCGGCAAGCGCTTGCGCGCGTTCTTCAGCGGCTTTCTCGGCGGCCTGACGGGCATGAATCAGTTCGCTTTCGAGACGGTTCTTACGATGTATCGGCAGCAACGAGATTTGCGTGAGGCGTTCTTCGTCAACGGTGTGGCGAACCGCGCAGCAAAGCACGGGGATATCGTCATGGTGTACCGAACGCAGGACCAGGTGCACCTCATCCACACGCCCCATGGTCGCCATGCGAAAAGCAAAGAGTCCAAGATAAATGGCTCGCGACGCCGGGTCGAACAGTTCGCTGGCCAGACGGCCCTCCAGGGCCGACGCCGGCTGGCCCATCCATTCGGCCAGTTGGGTATTACAGGCGTACACCATGCCATGGGCGTCCACCACCAACTGCCCGGTGGGCGCGTTTTCCCACCAGGACTCCCGTGCGGTCAGGCCGGGCGTTGGAGGCGTTGTCATAAGCAGCCACACTTCATGGAGAGACCTTAAGTGGTTGGGTAAGCGAGTTCAATGATACTACCCAGCGTGCGCCCAAGCAGCTCGGGGTGGGTCAACGGCGGGTAATGCCCCGGGCAAGCCAGCATCTCAAGTCGGCCGTCGGGCAGGTGATCGGCCAGATAGCGCGCCGCCGACAACGGCACCATCGCGTCGGTTTCGGTTTGCAGCACGCTTGCGGGTACCCGGCAGTCGGCCAGTCGCTGCCGATGGTCACCGAAAAACACCATCTCCGCCAGTTGGCGCAATCTGCCACGGTTGTTATCGAGAAAGCGTTCGCGCAGATCTTCACGATAAGACGCCGCCGCCTGCTCGCCCATCGCCACGGACGACACGGCGCTGGCCCATTCGGAATAATTCTGCTCCATGAGCGTCATCAGGCCGGTCAGGTCTTCCTCGCTGTAGCCGCCGGCATAGTGGGGCGGATCGTTGAGGTAACAGGCCGACGCACAGATCATCACCAGATGACGGAACCTATCGGGCTGCTGTCGAGCCGCCAGTAACGCCACCATGCTGCTGAACGAGTGGCCGACCAGGATGACATCGCTCAGTGCCAAGGCGTTGCAGACGGCCAGCACGTCGTCGGCATAGCCGGCGAGACTGGCATGCGCCGCGACCTCGCTTTCATCAATCCGCGAGCGGCCTGATCCCCAATGGTCCATCACCACCACGTGATACTCGGTCAAGTACGGCAGTACCGGGTGCCACAGCGTTTGATCGCAGCCGAGGCCATGTAGCAACAGCAGCGTCGGCGCGTTTGGCGGCCCGGACTGAGCGACGTTGAAACGTTCTATAATGGACGATGGTGTTCCCATTGGGCACCCCTTGGGTACTGGGTCAGTCGAGATCATTAAAAATAATGAGATGACGCTACTACTAAAAGCTGTTAATAGTCAGGCGTGTCAGCTAACAGCCTACGCTATACGGGGGTCCGCGTCGCGGCGCTTGTGACGGTTTCATTTCGGATTACGCCGTAAAGTAGGTATAGTGGCTGGGCAACAACATCAGACAGACGGAGTACGAATCACGATCGATCATTCTTTCCAAATTGCAGTGGAGGTTCTCCCTATGAAGGTCTACAAACCGGAATGGCAGTGCACGTTTAGCGTAAACGAAGGCGCGGAAGAATCAGCTAGCTGGAAAGAGAGAATCGCGTGGCGTCTCAGGGGGTTCGCGGATCGGCTAGAAGGCGGCGGGCGCACGATAAAAATTGATTATCGCGTGACGCCAACGATTAGTTCGCATGAAGTCGATACCTGCTTAGGTAAAGGCTTTGAAGTGACCCAGCGCTTGCTGACGCAACTTGCGCAGCAGCAAGCCTGTGAAGATGTAATGCGCCATGCCAAGGCTGAACTTTATGTAGAAGATCATCAGCATTGACAGGGTAACATCGTCCCACCCGGCGCTATGCGGGGTGGGACCCTCATTACTCGCCATGACGTTCTGCGGGCTGTTCCAACGCAACGCTCATGTCGGTTAAAAACGCCAGGCAATCCTCGAGCTGACGGCGTTCAACATACTCATCCGGTTGATGCGCCTGGGCAATGCTGCCCGGCCCCAGAATAAGCGTCTGCAAACCCTGCCCCTGAAACTGCCCTGCCTCGGTCGCATAGGCCACCGCGTGGTCGCAACACCCTGCTGGCAAATGGTCTTTGGCCAGGCGCAGCACCCGATCATTATCCCGATCCGCCAACCCCGGCACCGTGACGTTCAACGGCTCGGTGGTGATCTCGACGTACTTGCCCTTGGCCTGCAGTTCAGCGCTTAGCTGCTCGCAAAAGGCATTAAAGCGGGCGTAGATTTCGTCGAAGGTGTCGGTCGGCAAATGGCGGATCTCCCACTCGAACTGGCACTCCCGCGCCATGATGTTGATCGCGGTGCCGCCCTTGATCTTGCCCACGTGCAGGCTGGTATGCGGCACGTTGAACGCTTCATCGACCCGGCCTTCTTCGACCAGCGCCGCCATGGTGTCTTCGATAAAGGTCACCAGCCGGGCGGCCACATGAATCGCCGACGTCCCCTGATTGACCTGGCTGCTGTGGGCTTCGCGGCCAACCACCGTGGTGCGCAGGTTGGTGGCGCCCTTTTGCGCCACTACCGGCTGCATGCTGGTCGGCTCGCCGACAATCACGTGGGCAGAAGTGGAATAATGCGTATAGAAGCGCTCGATCAGGCTCGGCGCCCCCACACAGCCGATTTCTTCATCGTAGGAAAACCCCAGGTAAATCGGCTGTTCGAGCGGCGTCTCGACCCACTCAGGCACTTTGGCCAGCGCACAGGCAAGAAAGCCTTTCATGTCGCAGGTGCCCCGCCCGTAGAGTCGCCCGTCACCGCCATCGCGCAGGGTAAAAGGATCACTCGACCACGGCTGCCCTGCGACCGGCACCACATCGGTGTGCCCCGACAGCATGACGCCACCCGGCGCCTCGGGGCCGATACGGGCGATCAGGTTGGCTTTTTGACCACACGGGCTCATCACCCGCTCGGCCTCGACCCCATACGACGCCAGATAGTCTTCCACGTAGCCGACCAGCGCCAGATTGGATTCACTCGAGGTGGTATCAAACGCTACCAGCTTTGCTAACAGTCGCTCTGCGTCGCTCATCATGCCGTTCCTGTCGTCATTTATCTCGTTGACCAGCCTATCACCCTGACTCGGGGCCGCCTACTCAACCGTCATCGAGCGTTCATGTGGCGTTCACGCAAACGTCATCTACACTTTCTACAGTCAATGTGACCAAAAACTTCAACAATACATTGTCTTGCCTGGATGCGTTCAGGCCCACAAGGAGCCGTCATGTCTCGTTTTACGTTACGCGCGCTTGCCGTTGGGGTAGCGACCGCCAGCCTGAGCCTATCCGCCCAGGCCGCGACAGAAATCAGCTGGTGGCACGCCATGGGCGGCCAGCTGGGTGAAATTCTCGAAGGTATCACCGAGGACTTTAATGAGTCTCAGGACGACTACCGGGTCACGCCCAGCTATCGCGGCGACTATTCTGAAACGATGACCGGCGCCATCGCGGCCTTCCGCGCCAATGAGCAGCCGCACATCCTGCAGGTCTTTGAGGTCGGCACTGGCACCATGATGAACGCCGAAGGCGCCATCTACCCGGTGCATGAGTTGATGGAAGCGCACGATCGCGCTTTCGATAACGACGCCTTCCTGCCCGCCGTGGTGGGTTATTACACCGATACCAACGGCAATATGCTGTCGTTCCCGTTCAACTCCTCAACACCGATCATGTACTACAACCGCGACATGTTCGAAGAAGCCGGTCTGGACCCCGAGCAGCCCCCGGAAACCTGGGAAGAACTGGCCGAAGCCTCTCGCCAGATTGTCGAGTCTGGGGCCGCCAGCTGCGGCTTTACGTCGTCATGGCCGAGCTGGGTGATGCTGGAAAACTTCTCCGCCATGCATAACTCGCCGCTGGGCACGCTGGAAAACGGCTTTGGCGGTATGGACACCGAGCTGAATTTCAACAATGAGCTGGTGGCCCGCCATTGGGATAACCTGCACGACTGGCAGGAAGAGGACATCTATCGCTGGGCAGGCCCCGGCACCGGGCCGGATTCCGAGCCAATGTTCTACTCCCAGGACTGCGCCGTTTTCTTTGGCTCCTCGGCATCCCGCGCGGATGTTGCCGCCAATTCAGAATTTGACGTCGGCTTTGGCATGCAGCCCTACTACGCCGACGTAGACGGCGCACCACAGAACTCGATCATCGGCGGCGCTACCCTATGGGCGCTGCAGGGCCACAGCGAAGATGAATACGAGGCCATTGCGGCGTTCTTTGAGTATCTCTCCCAGCCCGAGGTCCAGGCAGCGTGGCACCAGCAAACCGGCTACCTGCCGATTACCCAGGCCGCCTGGGATCTGAGTAAAGAGCAGGGCTATTACGAAGAGAACCCCGGCGCGGATATTTCGCTTGAGCAGATGACCCTCAACGAGCCGACCGAAAACTCGAAAGGCCTGCGTTTTGGCAACTTCGTGCAGATCCGCGACATCATTTCCGAAGAGATGGAAGCGGTGATGACCGGCGATAAATCCGGCCAGGAAGCGGCGGACGATGCCGTGGAACGCGGCAATGATCTGCTGCGTGACTTCGAATCCGCCAACCAGTAAACAGGCACTGACGTCGCCGCCTGCCCAAGGGTAGGCGGCGCTTTCGTTTCGGCTGTGTTCAAGAGCTGCCCATGCAAACAAAACGCATGACCTTTCCGGGGCGCTGGCTGCCTTTCGCGCTGCTGGCACCCCAGGTGATCATCACGCTGATTTTCTTTATCTGGCCTGCGGGCCAGGCGCTTTATCAGTCGCTTCTGCGCGAAGATGCCTTTGGCCTGAAAACCACCTTTGTGGGCCTTGAGAACTTTGTCCGCCTGTTCCGCGACGGCAGCTATCTCAATTCGCTGTCGGTGACGGCGATATTTGCGGTAGGCACCACGCTGGTATCGATGTCGGTAGCGCTGCTACTGGCCAGCACCGTCAACCGAATGATTCGTTCGCGCAGCACCTACACCACGCTGCTGGTGTGGCCCTACGCCATTGCCCCCGCGCTTGCAGGGGTATTGTGGTGGTTCATCTTCAACCCCTCTATCGGCATCGTGCCCTACATGCTGGAAATAGTCGGCTACCAGTGGAACCACCGCAACTCGGGCGGTGATGCCATGCTGCTGGTGATTCTCGCCGCTGCCTGGAAGCAGATCTCCTATAATTTCCTGTTCTTCCTGGCGGGGATGCAGTCCATTCCGCAATCGCTGATTGAAGCGGCCGCCATTGACGGCGCCAGCCCCATCAAACGCTTCTGGACGATCATCTTCCCGCTACTGTCACCCACGACCTTCTTCCTGATGGTGGTCAACGTGGTGTACGCCATGTTCGACACCTTCGGCATTATTCACACCACCACCCAGGGCGGCCCGGCTCAGGCGACCAATACCCTGGTGTACAAGGTGTACGCCGACGGCTTTGTGGGGCTCAACCTGGGTTCATCGGCAGCGCAGTCGGTCATTCTGATGGTCATCGTGGTGACGCTGACGGTCATTCAATTCCGTTTTATCGAGCGGCGCGTTAATTATTAGCAAACGTATTATTAATTCGGCCTGATTGGAGTGTCGTGATGGTTGAAAACCGCCCCTGGGCCAATTTTTTCGCCCACACCGTGTTGATCATTGGCGTGGCGCTGGTGATTTTCCCGGTGTATGTCGCCATTGTGGCCTCGACCCAGGCCCCCGATGAGCTGCTGCGCGGCACCATCCCGTTGCTGCCCGGTGGCCACGGGGTCGAAAACTATAAATTAATGTGGCAATCCGGCGTCTCGACGGCGAATTCCCCGCCCGCCGCCCAGATGCTCTGGAACAGCTTCGTGATGGCCATGGCGATCACCGTGGGCAAGCTGTTTATTTCGCTGCTGTCCGCCTTTGCCATCGTCTACTTCCGCTTCCGGTTTCGGATGTTCTTTTTCTGGCTGATTTTCGTCACCCTGATGCTGCCGGTGGAAGTGCGCATTATCCCAACGTATCAGGTAGTGGCCGATCTCAGCATGCTCAACAGCTTCGCCGGCCTGTCGATTCCGCTGATAGCCTCAGCCACCGCGACCTTCCTGTTCCGCCAGTTCTTCATGACCGTCCCCGAAGAAATGCTTGAGGCCGCCCGAGTCGA
Source organism: Pseudomonadota bacterium (assembly GCA_051750125.1). Taxonomy (GTDB): domain Bacteria; phylum Pseudomonadota; class Gammaproteobacteria; order Pseudomonadales; family Halomonadaceae; genus Vreelandella. The sequence goes on along the minus strand of JBNJJK010000004.1, from coordinate 155,093 downwards.
CGGCGCCGGACCGATGAAGTTCTTCAAGGACATCCTGCTGCCCCTCTCGGTGACCAATATCGCCGCGCTGTTCGTGATCATGTTTATCTACGGCTGGAACCAGTACCTCTGGCCGTTGCTGATTACCACCGACCCCGACTACACCACCATCGTCATGGGTATTCAGCGCATGACCTCGGAGGAGAACCCCCAGTGGCACTTGATAATGGCCGCGGTGGTGATGGCCGCGCTGCCGCCGGTGCTAGTCATCCTGTTTATGCAACGCCTGTTTGTGAAAGGCCTGACCGAGACGGAGAAATAAGATGGCCAGCATTACCCTGGAAGGGCTGAAGAAAACCTATAGCGGCGATGTGCACGCCGTCAAAGGCATCGACCTACACATCGAAGATGGTGAATTTGTAGTGCTCGTGGGGCCCTCCGGCTGCGGCAAATCCACGCTACTGCGCATGGTGGCGGGGCTTGAAACCATCACCGAGGGAACGCTCAAAATCGGCGAGCGAGTGGTGAACAAGCTCGAACCCGCCGAACGCGACATCGCCATGGTGTTTCAGAACTACGCGCTCTACCCGCATATGACGGTGTACAACAACCTCGCCTACGGCCTGAAGAACCGGGGCTTTAAAAAAGACGAAATAGAAAAACGCGTCCGGGTTGCCGCTCAAATGCTCGAGATCGAGGAGTTTCTGGATCGCAAACCACGCAAGCTATCCGGCGGCCAGCGCCAGCGGGTGGCAATGGGCCGCGCCCTGGTCCGCGACCCCGCCGCGTTCCTGTTCGACGAGCCACTCTCGAATCTGGACGCCAAGCTGCGCGTGCAGATGCGGGTGGAAATCAAGCAGCTGCAGCGGCGTCTCAAGACCACCAGCCTGTACGTGACCCACGACCAGTTGGAAGCCATGACCCTGGGTGATCGTTTAGTGGTGCTGAACGCTGGGCAGATCGAGCAGGTGGGCACGCCCATGGAGATCTACGCCCGCCCCGCCACCCTGTTCGTCGCCGGGTTTATCGGCTCCCCCGCCATGAATATGCTTCCGGTGGATTACCTGAAAACACAGGGCGCCAACGGCCTGCTGGACAACCTGCCCGAAGGCACCGATATCGTCGGTGTTCGCCCGGATGACATGCACCTGACACCGCCCGCCGCGCCTCACCTGGCGGTCGATTCGACGCTTGCGCTGTTTGAAGCCGCCGGTGCCGAAAGCCACCTTTACGTGAAGCTTGCCGACAGCGACCAGCCAACGGTGATTCGCGTATCGGGCCAGCCGCCGGTCGCGGAGGGGGAAACGCTGCGTCTGTACGTCACCCGCGACGCGCTGCACCCTTTCAACAGCGCCACGGGCCGACGCACGGAGGATTGAACGCCTAGCCAAGAAAAAATAACCCACCGCGACACCATGCGCTACGTTTGAGATAGCGGGAACAATGCGTTCCTGATCCTTGACCTGGGTAGCGCACGGACCTGCCTCCATGAGTACTGAAACGACATGCGTTGATAGCCTATATCGGGACCACTCCCGGCGCGTTCAGGCAACGCTGATACGTCTATTAGGCGACTTTGAGCTTGCCGAAGAAGCCATGCAGGACGCCTTTGTGGCGGCCGTTCAGCAGTGGCCGGTTAACGGTAGACCCGACAACCCCCAGGCCTGGCTCATTCGCACCGGGTATCATTGCGGCGTCAACCAGATTCGCCAGCGTAGCACTGCGCGCCGCCGGGCCCACTTGCTGTTACCGCCAGACGGGACGCTGGACCTCGAGCCAACCACCATCGAAGACGATGCCCTGCGGCTGCTGTTCACCTGCTGCCACCCAAGCCTCAGCATGGAAGCACGGGTGGCCATGACCCTGCGCGAGATGTGCGGCCTGACCACCGAGCAGGTGGCAAGCGCATTGCTGATGAAACCGACGACGCTAGCCCAGCGTATCGTGCGCGCCAAGCGCAAGATTCGCGATACACATATCCCCTATGCAGTGCCTGGCCAGGACGAACTTCCCGAGCGCCTACCCGATGTGCTGCAGGTCATTTATCTGGTCTTCAATGAAGGCTACTCGCGCAGCACCGGCGCCAGCGTGGTCGATATCAGCCTGACCCAAGCGGCCATGCGACTGGGCAATGAACTGGCAAGGCTACTGCCCCAAGGCGAGGTGTTTGGGTTGATGGCCTTGATGCGGCTTAACGATTCGCGACGGGACGCCCGCCAGGATAACGATGGCGAGCTGATCACACTGGAGGCCCAAAACAGGCGCCTATGGCACCAGGCAGACATCGATGCCGGCATCGCCTGGCTCGAACAGGCACTGGCACTCACGCCGGCCGGGTACTACACCCTTCAGGCATCGGTTGCGGCGGTTCACGCCCAGGCCGGCGATGCCGCGCAGACCGACTGGGGGCGTATCGTCAGGCTCTACGACGCCCTCTGCCGCCGCTTTCCATCGCCCATCCTGGCGTTGAACCGGGCGGTGGCCGTGGCCATGAACGGCGCGCCCGCCCAAGGCCTGCAACTGCTCGACGATATCGCTCATCACCCGCAACTCTCCGGCTATCATCTTTTTCACGCGGCAAAAGCCGATTTACTGCGTCGCCAAGGACAGCATGAGGCCGCGCGAAGTGCCTACCAACAGGCGCTGCAACTGGCCACGCTGGAGCCGGAGAAGCGCTTTTTGCTCAAACGTTTAGCCGAGCTAGAGCAGCCTGCCTAAAAAATTAACCGGCCTGTGTCGATTTGCGGAGCCATCAAACGACTAAAGAGAGTCACTTCGCTGATTATCCAGGAGACTCTCAATGAAATTCATGCTGATACGCCGCGCCGATGCCAACACTGAAAATGGCGTCATGCCCTCCCAGGAAATGCTGGCCGCCATGGCCGCTTATAACGAGCGCATGACCCAGGCAGGCGTCTTCTTGAGCGGCGATGGCTTACGCCCGACCAGCGACGGGTGTCTGATCCGTTTCGAAAACGCTGAGCCCACCATCATCCCCGGACCACTGACGCCTGCCAGTGAGCGTATTGCGGGCTATAGCGTGCTCGAAGCACCTTCCCTGAAGGCGGCCATTGAATGGGCACAGCAGTGGCCACCCCAGGATGCCGATGGCAACGCCACCCTTGAGCTACGGCGCTATTTTTCGCTGGAAGATTTTGAACCCGGGGCCGGACTGGAACAGCACCGAAGCCTCGCGCGTGTCCCGGATGCCATGAACGTGCATGTCGCCTTTCCCGGTACCTGCCGGGAGGCCATGCAGTTTTATGCCGACGTGACCGGCGGGCACCTGGAATGCCTGCTGACCTACGCGGAAACGCCCGCCGCCGAGCACACACCGCCGGACCTTCATGACCGCATCATCCATGCCTCGCTGAACCTACGCGGTCGCCGCTTGATGGGCGCGGATATGGCAGCTGAGTGCTATACACCGCCTCAAGGGGTAGAGGTTCAATTGGAATATCAGGATATCGAGCAGGCCGCACGAACCTTTGCCCAACTGGCCGAGGGCGGAAAGATCACCATGCCCTTTGAGACCACCTTCTGGTCCCCGGGGTTCGGCATGGCTACCGACCGCTTCGGCATTCGCTGGATGGTCAACGTTTCTTCAGACAACTGCCCCTTGGCCACAGAAGGAGATTCCCCATGAAGTACGTAGCGCTGGTGTATTACCAGGAGCAGATTATCAACGCCATGAGCGAACAGGAATGGCAGGACCTCAACCAGGAGTGCGTTGCGGGCGTGGAGCGCCTGAGTGCCAGCGGCCACTACCTGGGTGGCCAGCCGTTACAACCGACCGAGACCGCCACCACGGTGCGCGTACGCGATGGCGAGACATTGATCTCCGATGGCCCCTTTGCGGAAACCAAGGAGCAACTGGCGGGTTTCTACCTGCTCGAAGCCCACGACCTTAACGAGGCGTTGCAGCTGGCCAGCCGTATCCCGCCCGCCCGGCTGGGCAGCATTGAGGTTCGCCCCACGCGAGAACTTCCCCCGAAAACCAAGACTGGAGAATCGCTATGAGCACTGACGCTTACCCCTACGTGGACGGCTTTGTCGCTGCCGTGCCCACCGCCAATAAAGCCCGCTTTATCGAACATGCCCGTGCTGCCGCCGAGGTGTTCAAGGAAAACGGCGCGCTGCGGGTCGTGGAATGCTGGGGGGACGATGTCCCCAACGGTGAAGTGACGTCTTTCCCTCTGGCAGTCAAGCGCGAAGCCGATGAAACCGTGGTCTTTTCATGGATCGAATGGCCTTCTCGAGAGGTACGTAATGCGGGCATGCCCAAGGTCATGGAGGACCCCCGCATACAGATGGACGTCAACCCCATGCCCTTTGATGGCAAGCGCGTCATTTTTGGCGGCTTTAGCAGCATCCTGGTCGAATAGCGTTCAAGTGGCCCAGCGATTCAAGTAAACCCGTCTGGGCCACCTCAGCGACCCGTCAAACAACGTGGCCGGATGTCGTTCATCAAGCTGTCATGGTTCACCGCTAGCGTGCCGTTATGGTCAAACAACAACGGTGACACCATGGCAAACCCACCCCTCAAACCACTTAGCGACCAAGATGTTGCCTTTCTGGTGCAGCTCGCCAACGGCAATGCGCTGTTTCTGCAGCGTCGGCGCGAACAGGCGCGCTCACGCCGACCGCCGCCCTCACCAGGGGAGTGATTCGCCATTGCTGTGCCAAAACCCACCGCTGGTGTCGAGCGTCAGCGCGTCAATGCGGGAGGCGATGCCTTGCGCCGCATCGGCTGGGCTGATCAACCCGCCAAAATTGACCATGCGCGTTTGCACGTAGCCGGGATGGATCTGTGCAACGGCAATGCCGCGCGGCTTGACGTCGACCGCCAGCGACTTGCCAAACGCATTGAGCGCCGCCTTGGAGGCACGGTAACCGTAGCGACCGCCCGAGTCGTTATCCGCGATCGAGCCCATGCGGCTGGTGATATTGGCGATCTTGCTACCTTGCTTGAGCAACGGCAGCAGCGCCTCGGCCACCCGCAGAGGCGCGTAGGCGTTGATTTCCATCTGCTGGCGGATGCTGTCGAAATCAATGTCGCCAAGCGACTCATCGCGTAACAGGCCGGCGTTATTGATCAGCAGGTCCAGCGTCTGACCCTTGAGCGTTTCGGCCAGCCTTTCGACGTCTGACGGCTGGGTAACATCGATGCCCTCGATGACCTGGTCGGCCACCTGCGCCAGCGCCTCGGAAGAGGACCGACAGACCCCGATAACGCGATAGCCCGCCTCAGCGTAGTGCTCGGCAAGCGCCAGCCCGACACCCCGGTTGGCCCCGGTAATTAACACCGTCGATTTCATGGTCTGCTCCTTGTTACTGGATCATGGATAGCCTGGGCATCGTAACATCGCCACGGCGACCGCATGCGCCTCGCCTGTAAACGCCCGCGCCGTCAGCCGCCAACGAAGACCGCCCGGCCACCGTGAGCTGCGTAGCTGTCATCGATTATTCACCGGGCTGTCTTGGACGCGTCATGCCGGACGCTCAAGCTTAAGCTAAATGGCTAACAGGACGAATGGCATATGCGGCTTTGCATCGTCAGCGAAACATGGGCACCGGAGATCAACGGCGTCGCGCACACCTTGGGTCGGCTGAGTCGAGAGCTTGCGCATTACCGGGTCGACATTGATGTCGTGCGCCCCAAACCAGCGTGCCCGGCCCCGGTGCCTCAGGCGCTGGCCGAGCTACAAGTGCCGTCCTGGTCGGTTCCCGGCTATCGTGAGGTGCATCTGGGGTTTTGCCGCCCGGCGACCCTACGCAAGTTCTGGCAGGCCAACCGCCCCGATGTCATTTACCTGGCCACTCAGGGGCCGCTGGGCTGGTCGGCGCGCCAGGCCGCGCGGCGGCTGGGGATTCCGCTGGTGGCCGGCTGGCATACCAACTTTGACCACTACTGCAACGATTATGGGGTGCCTTGGCTCGCCGCCGCGACCCGCCGCTACCTGCGCCATTTTCATAACGGCTGCGCATTAACGCTGGTGCCCACTCACCTTCAGGCCAGGCAGCTGCGCCAGCAGGGCATCAAGGACGTCAAGGTGATGTCGCGGGGCATCGATGGCGAAGGCTTTTCCCCCGCCCATCGCGACCCGTCGCTACGGCGCGCCTGGGGCGTCAACGACCATCAGCCGGTGGCGCTGTATGTTGGCCGGTTGGCCGCCGAGAAGAACCTGGCGCTGCTCCAGGAAACCTATCACGCCATGCGCAACGTGCGCCCCGACATGGCCCATGTGATCGTCGGCGATGGCCCCGCTCGGGCACAGCTCGAAAGCGCGCTTCCCGATGCTCATTTTACCGGCTTCATCGACCCCGACGCGCTCGCCCGGCATTACGCCAGTGCCGACCTATTCATCTTCCCCTCGCTGTCGGAAACCTGGGGCAACGTGGTCAACGAAGCCATGGCGAGCGGGCTGGCCGTGGTCGCCTTCCACCACGCGGCCAGCGCCGAGCTGATAAAAAGCGGTTACAACGGCATTACCGTGCCCATCGACGACCCGGCGGCTTTTTGCCAGGCTGCGGTCACGCTATGTCAACACCCCGCGGACTATGCCAAATACAGTCGTCTGGCACGCCTGAGGGCGCTCGAGCAGAGCTGGGCGGGTATCGCCCAGCAATTTATTGATCATCTTCAACAAGCCCAGGAGGCTTATCATGCGACCCCGCCCCCTTGTCGTATTCGACCGTCTTGATCTGCTCGAATGGCAGTTTTGCCAGCGCATCACCCGGCTGACGCTGTTTCGCCCGTGGCGGATGACGCTTCAGACCGCCAGCACGCTGGGAGACTGGCCGGTGTGGGTATTGCTGATCGTGGCGCAGCCGTGGCTGCAGCCTCAGGGCATAGGGCATCTCATGCAGTACGCTGTGACCGCCTGTGTGGCGATTGGCATCTACCGCCTGATTAAAACCCACCTATGCCGCGAGCGCCCCTTCATCACCTATCAAAGCGGTATTCAGCGCAGCGCTCCTGCCCGGGATCGCTACAGCTTTCCCAGCGGGCACACCATGCACGCCGTGATGTTCAGCGTATTGGTCGCCGCGCATACCCCATGGCTGCTGCCGGTGGTGTTACCCCTGGCGGTGTTGATTGCCATATCGCGTGTGGGCTTGGGCCTGCACTACGTGAGCGACGTGGTCGCCGGTGCGGTCATGGGTTATGGATTCGCGCTGCTGAGTATGTACCTGATGGGCTGAACCAGGCACAACGAAGGGAGTGGGCAAGGCCGCACAAGGCGGCGTTACCATTCCGGCGGCAGATCGTCCCGGTCATCGACAAGGGTGGTGAGCGTGGTCTTGACGGCCATGTACACGCCCACGGCAGAAAAGGCAGAAAAAAGCACAAACATGCTTAACATCAATCCTATGGTCATACGCTCGTCCCTTTGAGTATGCCGCGGCTCTGGTTTTGTTATGACCGCTTTTTCGTCTGACTCATAAGGATAGACTAAAATAGGCCGCCTAGCTGTACAAATGTTATGCAAAGCAGCTGTAAGCAGTTAAACCATGGGCATTCAGGCGTTTAGCATGGCTCAGACGCAAAAAAACCACCTTGCCGAAACAAAGTGGTCAATTCGCATCGTTGCCATCCATGGCGGTGATGTTTAGCGCGTCCCGGCGCTAAAGCGGAGAGTGACGATTCCTTTGAATACTCCTTTCGTTATCTAATGGCTTCCTGCCTTCCGTTTACGCTACAGACACTCTCCTGACCTACGTGACTTATTTACGCTTCCTTACTCATGAACCTTCCATACCAGCGACTCCATTTACCCTTTACTACCATTGACCGTGACATAACTAACGACAAGTGACTGAAAACATTATTGACTCCCCATACACCCTGTATAAAGCACGCACTGGGCCAACAACGCTAATTAAACGAAATAATCTATTTAAAACATACATTTAATTTATAATGCAGTGTGCCAACAATCGCTTGGGTGGCACATAAATACTGTGTCAGCGTGACACATGCGACAAAACAGCAAGGCAATATGGGCAAACAGGTACATACTGGCGGTGTCGTTAAATAGCAAACCTTTGCTAATCTAGCTAATACCCCATGAGGGGACGACCTGCCTCAAAGGAGGCTTCTATGAAACGCGTGACAGCCCTTGGCATTATGTTTATCACCGTCCTGCTGCTCGTGAGCGGCTGCAATACCATTCGCGGTGCTGGTGAAGACATCGAGCAAGGTGGGGAAGCCATCCAACAATCAGCGAGTTAACACGATTATGCTAACGGTTTACCTATCACACGGGCTAGAAAGCGGCCCCGGCGCGCTGAAAATGCAGGCCCTCAAAGGCATCGCCGAAAAGCTCGACGACTGCGAGGCCGTGATGATGGATTACCGTGGTCAGCCCGAGCCACAACAGCGCCTTCAGCACCTGCTGGCGACGCTTGAGGCCCGGGGCGATGACCCTGAACGCTGCGTGCTTGCCGGGTCAAGCCTGGGTGGTTGGCTAAGCGCAGCGGTCAGTTCACAGCAGCCTGTCCTGGGCTGCTTTTTGTTGGCCCCGGCCCTGGGGCTGGCGCACTACCCCGAGACCTCGCCCACCATCCGGGCGCGCTGCACGCATATCATCCATGGCTGGCAGGACGATGTCATTCCCCCCGGCCCGGTGATCGAGCGCGCGCAACGCCAGCGTCTGTCGCTGCGCATGGTCGACGACGACCATCGCCTCCACGAAAGCCTGGATACCCTGCTCAGCGACTTCGACACCTTCCTGACCCGCTGCAGCGCCCTGCTGCATGCCAGCACCGTCGCCTACTCCCGACGCTAGCGGCAACGCCTAGCACACAATAGTCGACAAACTCGCCCAAAAGGTGTACAAACAATGTACACATAGAAGGAGAGCGTCCATGTTTGGTCCCTTTAAGCGCGACCCCAAGAAGAAGCTACAGCAGGACTACGAGCGCAAGCTTCAAGCCGCCATGGAAGCGTCGCGCAACGGTGACATGCGCGCTAACGCCACGCTGACCGAAGAAGCCAATGCACTGCTGGCCGAAATAGAACAGTTAAAGAAAGACGGCAAATAACTCCGCCGCTGATACACCGCCCGGCTATTCGTCTGCCAGCGCGGGTAACAGCGTTTTCAGCTTGCGGGTCAGGGTGTTACGCCCCCACCCAAGCAGTTCTGCCGCTTCACCTTTGCGGCCGCCGGTATGTTTCAGGGCGGTCTCGATCAGGATACGCTCAAAATCCGGTACGGCCTCTTCCAGCAAATGCGTATGGCCTTCTGCGAGCGCATGATCCGCCCAATCGCGAAACGCGCTGCGCCAGTCCCCGTAGGCGCTGGTTTCCGACGCACTCGGCGAGCGCAACTCGGTCGGCAGATCCTCCACCAGCACTTCGCGGCCTGAAGCCATTACCGTCAGCCAGCGGCAGATATTTTCCAACTGGCGGACGTTCCCCGGCCACGGCAGCCTGGTGAGATGGGCTTCCGCCTCGGGCGTCAGCACCTTGACATCGGTCGACAGTTCCTTGGCCGCTTCAGCCAGGAAATGCCGCGTCAGCCTCGGGATATCCTCGCGACGTTCGGCCAGCTTGGGCAAATGAATGCGGATGACGTTCAGGCGGTGAAACAGGTCTTCCCGGAAGCGCCCATCATCCACCAATGATTCAAGGTTCTGGTGCGTCGCCGCGATAATGCGCACGTCGACCTTGGTCGGCGTATGCCCGCCCACGCGGTAGAACTCGCCGTCGGCCAGCACGCGCAGCAGGCGCGTTTGCGTCTCCGCCGGCATGTCGCCAATTTCATCCAGGAACAGCGTGCCGCCATTGGCCTGCTCGAAGCGCCCCTGGCGCTGCGAGGTCGCACCGGTGAACGCCCCCTTCTCGTGGCCGAACAGCTCAGACTCGATCAGATCGCGCGGAATTGCCGCCATGTTCAGCGCAATGAAGGGCTTGCCCTCGCGCGGGCTGTGCTGGTGTAGCGCTTCAGCAACACGCTCCTTACCAGTGCCCGACTCGCCGTTGATCAGCACGGTAATGTGCGAGTGGGAAAGCCGCCCAATGGCCCGGAACACCTCCTGCATGGCGGGGGCTTCGCCGATGATTTCGGCGTTGAGCCCTTCGGGCACCGAGACAGGCCGCTGGCGTTCGCGGGCATGGGCCACGGCGCGGCGCACCAGGGCCAGCGCCTCGTCGACATCGAACGGCTTGGGCAGATATTCGAAGGCGCCGCCCTGATAGGACGCCACCGCACTGTCCAGGTCCGAGTGCGCGGTCATCACGATGACCGGCAAATCGGGGTGGGCCTCGCGCACCCGGGCCATCAAATCCAGGCCATCGATTCCCGGCATGCGAATATCGGTCACCAGCACGTCCGGCGGGCTTTCAAGAAGACGCGTGAGGGCCGTGTCGGCTCGCTCGATGCATTCGACCTCGAGGTCGGGTTGCGCCAGCGCGCGTTCTAGGACCCAGCGAATCGCACGGTCATCGTCAACGATGACGACCCGAGCAACATCATTACGGGCAGGCTCAGTCATGACGCTTCTCCGGTGGAATTAATAACCAGTGGAATCAATAGACGAAATTCGGTGTGTCCTGGGCGTGAGTCGCATTCGATCAGTCCTTGATGTTGGTGCAGGATGGATTGGGCGATCGACAAGCCAAGGCCGCTGCCTTCGGCACGGCCCGAGACCATCGGATAAAACAGGGTTTCTTGCAGCGCAATGGGAATGCCGGGACCGTTATCGAGAATGGCCACTTCGCTGACCAGCCGGTGGCGCTCGGCCCCCAGGGTAAACTGGCGACGCGCCCGGGTACGTAGTACCAGGGTGGGCGCCGGGGTTTCCGCGTCGCTCATGGCCTGCACCGCGTTGCGCGCCACATTCAGCACCGCCTGGATCATCTGGTCCTCGTCGCCGGACAAATCGGGCAGACTGGGGTCGTAATCACGCTGGATATCGACGTGGGGGTGCTCGGCAATCAGCAGCGAGCGCACCCGTTCAAGCACCTTGTGGATGTTGACCGGTTCGTGCCTGACGATGTAGTTGGGCCCCAGCATCGAATCCACCAGATCGCGCAGTCGGTCGACCTCTTCAACGATGATGTGGGTAAATTCGCGCAGCGCGGGATTATCCAGATCGCGCTCGAGCAACTGCGCGGCGCCGCGGATCCCGCCCAGCGGGTTCTTCACCTCATGGGCGAGGCCACGGGCGAGCACTTTGATGGTTTCCTGTCGGGTGGTCAGCGCTTCTTCGCGGGAAATCTGCATCAGCCGGTCACGCGGCTCGACCTCGAGCAGCAGCTCGGTCTCGGAGAGCGGCGTCACCGTGTAATCGACGGTCAGCGGGTCGCTGTTCAGCGGAGTGATGCGAGCCTCGCGCTGGGTGAAGGGATGGAACGCATCGCGGGCCTTGGCCAGCACCTCGTCAATGCTTTCATCACCGCCGAGCAGGGTATCAAGACTGGCCCCCTTTACCCGACTCAGACTCACCGCCAGCAGCGCCTCCGCCGCCGGGTTCATCCAGCACACGTTGAGGCGGCCGTCCAGCAGCAGCACCGCTGTGGTGAGATGTTCCAGTAATCGCTGGTGCATGGTGGTGTCTTGCAAAGTCGCCTCGTCCATTACCTTGGGTCAACCTTCCGCTGGAAAGATGTAGAGGGAACTGCAAAAAGCGCGCCAAATGCGCTACTGCGCTGATTTGCACGCTACTTGCGCCGCGTGGCGGTGCAGAGCGGGCCGTTATGGCGCAAACCGCCGACCGTGTCGCGCCGCCTATGCACCATAATGGCGCATCTGCACTAATCTGCCACCACGATGGTCACCGCCGGCGTGCGGTGCTGGCGACGCCCCTGGCCGTCCAGCAGGTCCGCCTGGAGCTGATGCCGACCGGCGGGCAAATTTGCCAGCCAGAAAACATCGCTGTGCAGTGCCGATTGGCTCACCTTCCCGTTGACGCGCAGCTGGACGCGATGATCATCGCGCAGCGGCGGCACAATTCGCAGCGTCACCGGCGTAGCCGCGCCGACTTCCGCGCCCGTGCCGGGCGAATCAATCTGAAAGCGGTCGTAGGGCATGAAAGGCGGCCCCGGCGACGCCGCTGCCGGGCGCGCGTCCGGCGCCTTCGATGCCTGACTCGGCAAACCTGGCAGCGGCGCAAGCTCAATGGCCTCGCCGCCGTCTTTTGGGGAGTCGGAAAACGTGACGTTGCCGTTATCATCGACCACCCGGTAGACCGTTGACGACGCACTAGCCCCTGCGGCCGCCACCGCCAGCAGCAGGCCAACGCCGGTAACCGCGCCGGCTTTTCTCCAGCCACTCAATGCCTTGCGCAACATGCGCGCCCCCTTAATAAAAAAACCCCGCCGTGGCGGGGTTTAGGCTTATCAGCACCACATGGGTGAGATTAGCAGCTGTAGTACATATCAAACTCGATGGGGTGCGTAGTCATGCGGATACGCTCCACGTCTTCCATCTTGAGTTCGATGTAGGCGTCGATCATTTCGTCGGTGAACACGCCACCTTCGGTCAGGAAGGCACGGTCGGTGTCCAGCGCTTCCAACGCCTGATCCAGGCTGTGCGCCACGGTCGGTACGGACTTGCCTTCTTCCGGCGGCAGGTCGTACAGGTTCTTGTCCATGGCATCGCCAGGGTGGATCTTGTTCTTGATACCGTCGATACCGGCCATCAGCATCGCTGCGAAGGCCAGGTACGGGTTGGCCGTCGGATCGGGGAAGCGCGTTTCGACACGCTTGCCTTTCGGGCTCGCGGTATACGGAATACGAATAGAAGCGGAACGGTTGCGGGCGCTGTAGGCCAGCATGACCGGTGCTTCAAAACCCGGCACCAGACGCTTGTAAGAGTTGGTCGACGCATTGGTGAAGGCGTTCAGCGCGCGAGCGTGCTTGATGATGCCGCCAATGTAGTACAAGGCCATTTCCGACAGGCCGGCGTATTCGTCACCCGCAAACTGGTTGTTACCGTCTTTCCAGAACGACTGGTGAACGTGCATGCCCGAGCCGTTATCGCCTACCAGCGGCTTCGGCATGAAGGTCGCCGTTTTGCCGTAAGCGTGCGCCACGTTGTGGATCACGTACTTCATTTCCTGGACTTCGTCGGCTTTCTTCACCAGCGTGTTGAACTTCACACCGATTTCGTTCTGACCGGCGTTGGACACTTCGTGGTGGTGAACTTCCACCGACTGACCAATCGCTTCCAGGGTGTTACACATCGCGCCGCGAATATCGTGGAAGCTATCGACCGGGGGTACCGGGAAATAGCCGCCCTTGACGCGCGGACGGTGACCCAGGTTGCCGCCTTCTACCTGGCTATCCGTGGCCCAAGCACCTTCTTCAGAGGTGATCTTGTACATGGAGCCCTGGATATCGGATTTCCAGTGCACTTCGTCAAAGATGAAGAACTCGGGTTCCGGGCCGAAAAAGGCCGTGTCGCCAAGACCGGTTGACTGCAGGTACGCCTCAGCACGCTTGGCAATGGAGCGCGGGTCACGGTCGTAGCCCTGCATGGTCGCCGGCTCGATGATGTCGCAGCGGAGCACCAGCGTCGCGTCTTCGGTGAAGGGGTCGAGGTAGGCAGTACCGTCTTCCGGACGCAGGATCATGTCGGATTCATTGATACCCTTCCAGCCGTTGATGGACGAACCATCGAACATCTGACCGTTTTCGAAAAACTCTTCGTCGACGTCGCGGGCAGGCACGGTCACGTGCTGTTCTTTACCGCGGGTGTCGGTGAAACGCAGGTCTACCCACTTAACATCATGCTCTTCGATTAGCGCGAGAGTCTTGGCTGACATAGTGTCCTCCGGTATGAGCGTGGCTTAAAGCTAACGACAGTAAGCTACCGATAAATGTTGTTCGACATGACGCGTGCATCATGGCACGCCTGCCTTGCTTATTCACTCAACGTTTGTTTGTTGCCTTCAACAGAACGTCTAGCGATAACGAAACCGGCTAATGTTGTAGCACGCCGCATGGCGTTTTGCCTATGAACGACTAGCCGCTACCGGAAGCAATGCAGGTTGCGTGCCATTTTTGCACCAATATGGCATTAAAAATCAGTAAATATTTGTTTTATAACGGCTTAAAAAACCAATCACTTGCATCTTCATGTTGCATATCAGACCGCAGACCTACCACCCAGCCTTTCCAGCCGGGCAATTGCACCAAAATAAATCAAAAATAAACCTCTTCGCACCATTTTTGTGCGTAAGCAAATAGACCAACGATAGAAAAACTGTCATTTGCTTGCTTACCAAACAATAGATACTATATTAAACTTTTAAACACAATTAGTTACAATAAGACAAAATTGGACACGAGGCCGGAGGGCTCCCCATGAAGTCGGTCTGTTTTATTATTGACACCTATGTGACGGGAGCTCAACTGCCCCGCCATCTGCAGACCATCTACCGAGCCACCGCTGACCATTCTGCCTGCTCGCTGCAGATCGTCAGCCTGAGTCATGACCCCCGTTTAACGCTCTTGGAGCAACGCTTTGCGGCAAAGTGCACAACGCTGCCCAACGCCAAGCTGGGCGCACGGCTCAACCACGCGGCCAATGCCAGCCAAGCGGAATGGCTGGTGTTTGCTCTGCACGCCACGGCCCTGCCGGTAACCCTATGGCACTCGCTGTTCCCCATGCTGGATAGCTACGCCATTGATGCCGTTGTGCTCGGCTCAAGCGAGCCCACTTTACCCGCACGCCTGCTGCAGCGCTTTCTGGCCACCACGCTGCATTCGCCCCCCTACATTGCGGTCCGACGAACGTGGCTGGAGCGCCTGGGCGGCTTCGACCCCGATCTCGATCGCAGCGCCATCCACGACTTCCTACAACGGCTCCACGCCTGCCCAACCCGTATTCACACCCTCAACACCGACGACCTGCCGCTTTCTACGGATCATATCGCCTAACGCATCGGCACATTCAACTGTTTGCCAAACATCATCGAGCCGATATTGGACTTGTTGACCAGATTGCTGAGCAGGATGCAGCCGACCATGCTGACCACTGCAAGAATCAGCGCGTACAGCCAAATAGGTAGCGAGAGCGGTGCGATGATCAAATCGGTGGCGATGAAGAACATCGGGTGTGCCAGGTAAATGCCAAACGAATAGACGTTGATCCGACGCACCCAGTTAGGCGCGATGTAGCCTTTGACGCGCCGCGTCGCAAACAGCGTAAACAGCACGAAGAAGGGAATCACCCACACTTCTTTTGAAGTGAACTCAGGCAAGTGGGCGAGCGTCGCCATGCACAGCCCCACCACAAAGAGCCCCAGGCAGGCCGGGTGAGCCAGGTATTTTATCCATTTAGGGCGTTCGGCTTTGATACCGTTGGGCGCCAGCGGGTAGTAACGCACCAGCACCAGAGCCAGGAAAAACAGATACAGCCAGCCCAGCGGCGCCACCCACAGCAGGTACCCAGGCGGGTCGACGCCATACCAGTAGGCCGTCCCCCAATAGCCCATGCTGATCAAACAGGAAAGCCAGAACCAAGGGACCGGATTGACCCGCCACAGGCGCCAGCGGGTAAACAGCCAATAGCCGATGTAGAACTGCATGGCGATAATCAGGAAGTAACCGTGCCAGCCGGCGTAAACAAAGTAATGGACCGCATTGGCCCAGAAATTAACCGGGTCACCCTCCGCCCACGCCGTCACCCACTCGGCGGTTGAATAAATGAACCCATAGACCAGATACGGCAACATGATGTATTTGAAGCGCTGACGGATAAACCCCTCGGGCACCGCTTTATCGTATCGAAGAGCAAACACGAACACCGAGATGAACAGGAAAATCGGCGTGCCCAGCACCAGCGGAATACGCATGAAATCGGTGATGAGGTTATCCACGTAATTATTCACTTGATCCATCAAGTGAAACAAAAAAACGGCAATACAGCCGTACGCCCTCAGCCAAAAGATCTCTTCCACTTTCTGCATGAGCCCTCCCGCCTCTGTGTAGTTGCACTACGCTTGACGCATAGCGGCCTGAACATCCTGCGTCGTGCGCTGTCCGACCTCAGCGATGCACGATAATTCCCAACAGACGAGGTGCTCATGACAAAACGCCCCTTTTGGCGGCTCAGTGCCATCAGCCTGTTTGGTGTATTCGCAGGCCTGCTCGCCACCTTCTCGAACGCGCTTGCAAGCAGCGTAGAGCGTCATCAGTTCGACTCTCCCACCCTCGGCTATCCATACCCCTACACGGTGTATCTACCTGACGGCTATGAAGAAAACGGCGAGACGGTGTATCCGGTGGTGTACCTGCTGCACGGCTCGTTCGGCAACGAGCGCGACTGGGTCGCCAAGGGCAACCTGCAACAGACTGCCGACCGGCTAATAAGCGCCGGACACATCCCGCCCAGCGTGTTTATCATGCCAGGCAGCCGCAGCTGGTGGGTGGACGGGTACAACGAAGCGGCCCGCAGCGCCTTTTTCAATGACCTCATGCCCCACGTTGAGGAACGCTACCGCGTAGGCGACGAGCGCTCGATGCGCGGCGTGGGCGGTCTTTCCGCCGGTGGCTTTGGCGCGCTTAACTTCGCCCTGGAGCGCCCCGACCTTTTCGCGGCAGTCGCCGCCCTCAGCCCGGCCAGCTACGCGCCCTACCCACCCAGTAACTCATCGGCCCATCGCCACCCCGCGTTTCTTGACGAACAGGGCGAGTTTGACCGCGAGCTCTGGGATCAGCTGAACTACACTGCGCATCTTGAGGATTATCGTATTCAGGTAACGCCACGCCCCGCTGCCGAGGAAAGCGACGTACCCCACGTGCCGCTATATATCAGCGCAGGGCGGCGCGACGTGTTCGACGCCGAGTTTCACGCCCGGCAGCTACGCCAGGCCATGGAGCAAATCCAGCCCAATGCGGTCAACCTCGACCTGTATCCCGGCGGCCACACCTGGAAAGTATGGCGGGCCAGCCTGCCGGCCGCACTGACCTTCATGTTCCAGCACGTAGGCCCAACCGCTGGCGACGAAAATAGCTGATAAGCGACACGCCCATGGCGCCCACGCGCGTTCTGACCGACACTGAACGCACTATTAACAAGGAGCCGTTTATGCATCGACATATCGAATGGGACACCCCTGGCACCGCCAGCGTGACCCAACACTACGCCAACGACCCCAACCTCGACCCCACGCCGCACACTGGTGACATCCTCTCGGCACGCTATCAGGGCTGCTCGGTACGTATCGACGTACGCAGCTACCGCGAAGACGACGCCGTCAGCATTGGCGATGTGGTGGCCATCATCGACTCGCACGGCAAACGCCTCGACAGCCACGGCAAGCTCAACATCGGCGATACCGTCCGGCTACCCGACGACAAGCGCGCCATGGAGCCGAGTCCTGAGGAGTAAGGGGTAGTTTAAACAACGATGCACATAGTGATCCCTCGTTTTGAACGAGGGATCACTTTAACCGTTCAATGTCATCTTTACTCCCCGCCCACTTGTCCCCGAATGACCGCTTCGGCACATTTGAGGTGTCGTTGCATTCTTGGCGTTGCCCTGTGCCGCTGAGCGAGTAAAATAATCGCCAAATTTATTGGCTTCGCCAATTGTTATGTTATAACCTATTTGATTAGTCATGAGGGCGGCTTAATGAGTGAGCATTCACATCGCCATAACAAGGAAGGGCCTTGTCATTTTTCGCTGATGTCGCTGTCGGCGGTGCGGCGATTGCTGTCCGTAACGGTGCCGTTGCTGGTGCTGTGGTTGATGGTGCTGTGGGCCAACGGGTGGGCGTTATGAGTCAGCGCTCACTATCACGCCTGCAGCTGCATGACCTGCATTTAGCGCAGGGGCACCGCTCGGTACTGGAGCATGTGGAAGGCGACTTTCAGCCAGGCGCGATCACCGCGCTGATAGGCGCGAACGGCGCGGGTAAAAGCACGCTCATTCAGGCCATCATGGGCGAGCTACGCCCGATCAGCGGCAAGGTGGTGTGCACCGTGCCGAAAGAGCGCCGCGCCTGGCTGCCCCAGCAGCTGGCGTTGGATCTGACCTTTCCGATGAGCGTGGAAGAGCTGGTGATGACCGGCAGTTGGCCAAGCCACGGGGCGCTGAAAGGTTACTGCGCGGCGCATTACCGCAAGGGCCGCGAGATCATGGCGCGACTGGGTATTTCTCACCTGGCCCACCGCCCGCTGGGCGAGCTTTCCGGCGGGCAGCGCCAACGCGCCCTGATCGGCCGCACGCTGATGCAGGAAGCTGAGTTGCTGCTGCTCGACGAGCCGTTTGCCAACGTGGATAGCGAGACGGTGGATATTCTGATCCGCATTCTGCGCCAGATGGCCGACAACGGCGCGACGCTGATTTTGGTGCTCCACGATATGGATCACCTGCAGCGCCTGGCCGACGAAGTGCTGATGCTCAACGGCGGCCATGGCCGCTGGATGTCGCCCAGCGCACTTACCCACCAGCACGCGCCCGCTCAGGTGGTGCCGTTCACGCTGGGAGGTCGACATGCTGGCACTGCTTGATGCCTGGTTTATCGCCCCGTTCGATTACGGCTTTATGCGACGCGCGGTGGTGGGCGGCCTGGCGCTGTCGCTGGCGGCGCCCACGCTGGGCGTGTTTTTGGTGCTGCGCGGCATGAGCCTGATTGGCGACGCCATGGCCCATGCGATTCTGCCCGGGGTGGCGCTGGGCTTTCTGCTGGCCGGGTTTTCGCTGCCGATCATGAGCATTGGCGGCGTGCTGTTCGGGGTGATGGTCGCGTTGCTGGCCGGGGCGGTGTCGAAAATGGGCGGCCAGCGCGAAGACGCCGCCATGGCCAGCTTTTTCATTATTTCACTGGCCGCAGGCGTGATGCTGATTTCGATCGGCGGTAGCAGCGTCGACCTCACCCATGTGCTGTTCGGCTCCATCCTGGCGATCAACTCCACGGCGCTGCTGCTGATCGCCGGGATCAGCACGCTGATTGTGCTCACTCTCGCGGTTATTTTCCGCGCCCTGGTGGTGGAGTGCCTGGACCCGCTGTTCCTGCGCGGCCAGAGCCGCCGCAGCGGCTGGGTGCACAGCGTGTTTTTGGGGCTGCTGGTGCTCAACCTGACCGCCGGGTTTCAGACCCTGGGCACGCTGATGGCGGTGGGCCTGATGATGCTGCCCGCCACCTCGGCGCGCTTCTGGAGCAAACGCCTGGAAGGCTTGATCGGCATTGCCGTAACGCTTGCCATGATCGCCAGTACCGGCGGGCTACTGTTGTCGTTCCATCTGGATATTCCCTCGGGGCCGAGCATCATCTTGTTGGCCGGCAGCGGATATCTGCTTTCTGCCCTGTTCGGTCGTTATCACAGCTTGGCGGCCCGCTGGCGGCGCAAGACCGCGCCGCTCTCGGCCGAGCCAAGCGCTTAATCATCGGGCCTTGCCCGTTCACCTTCACAAGGAGCCTTTATGTCGCCGTTACCTTTCTCCCGCTGGCTGGTTGGCGTGTCTGCGCTGCTGGCCTTGCCCACCGCCGTGGCCGCCGAGCGCGTGCAAGTGGTCACCAGCTTTTCGATTCTGGCCGATATGGTCGAACAGGTCGGCGGCGAGCACGTGGAGGTGACCTCGCTGGTCGGCCCTGACGGCGACGCCCACGTTTATTCTCCAAGCCCTGGTGACGCACGCGCACTGGCCGATGCCGACCTGGTGGTCTTCAACGGGCTGCTCTACGAAGGCTGGATGGAGCGCCTGGTCGACTCCAGCGATTACACCGGGGCGCTGGTCACCGCGACCCAAGGCATCGAGCCGCTGACCCGGGCCGGCCAGGATGATCATGACGAGCACGGTCACGATGATCATGGCCACGATTCACACGGTGATGAAGCCGAACACGCCCACGGCGATGACGACCCGCACGCCTGGCAGGATTTATCCCGCGCTGAAACCTACGTCGAGAACATCCGCGATGGGCTGATCGAGGCCGATGGTGACAACCGCGCGGCGTATGAGGAAAACGCCGAGCGCTATTTGGCCGAGATTCAGGCAACCGACGACGAGATCCGTGCGCTGATCGAGGAGATCCCCCCTTCCACCAGCGTGATCACCGGCCACGATTCGTTTGGTTACTTTGCTGACGCCTATGGCGTGCGTTTTCTATCACCGGTAGGGCTCTCCACGGAAGCCGACCCGAGCGGCGCCAGCATGGCCGAGCTCATCGACGTGATCGAAGAGGAGAACGTCGAGGCGCTGTTCCACGAGAACATGACCAATCAGTCGATACTCGACCAGTTGGCCGAAGAAACTGGGCTGAGCGTGGCGGGCACGCTGTATGCTGATGCCTTGAGCACCGAAGGCGAAGCAAGTACTTACTTAGGTATGATGCGCCACAACGCCAAGGTGTTGCACGACGCGCTGGCCGACCCCGACCATGAAGCGCATGGCGCTGCGGACGAGCACGACCATGAGGATGATCACGGCCACGATCACTGATTCGCCTGGATAAGCGCGCGCTGCTCAGGCGTTGACCGCCTTGAGCAGCCACGCCCGGAAAGCGGCCATCGCGTGGCTTTCCGGGCGCGTTTGCAGGCGAGTAAGCCAGTACCCACCCAGGCTGACCGCGGTTTCGAACGGCTGAACCAGCGCCCCGCTGTTCAGCTGCCGGGAAAACATCAGCGGTGGGGCCAGCGCCAGTCCCATTCCCTGGATCGCGGCCTCCACCATCGCGATCGAGGAGTCGAAGACGATGCTTCTCGTAGTCGGATAACCACTCGGCAGCCCTGCCGCCAGCAACCATTCATCCCACTCATCGGCGCGATACGAGCGCAGCCAGGTTTCCCCCAGCACGTCGGCCGGCGTTGTGAGTCGGTTAGCAATCGCCGGGGCGCACATCACCGAGAGGGAGGCCGGTAGCAGTGGCTGAGCCGCCGTGCCGTGCCAGGCGCCCGTACCAAAGCGGATGGCAAAGTCGAGCCCCTCGGCGGCAAGCTCCGCCCGATTGTTATGGGTTGAGAGGCGCACGTCGATATACGGAAATTGTCGCTGGAAATTATCCAGCCGAGGCAGCAGCCAGCCCACAGCAAAGGTACCCACCACACCGACGTTCAGCACCTCGCGATGGCTGCTTTCGGCCACCCGCTCCAGGGTGTGAGATATCTGGTCGAATGACGTCTTGATGATCGGCAGTAGCCGCTCGCCTTCCTGAGTCAGCATCAACCCTCTGGGCAAGCGCTTGAACAGCGGCACCTTCAAGTGGTCTTCGAGCCGCTTGACCTGATGGCTCACCGCCGCCTGGGTCACGCACAGCTCGTCCGCCGCCCGGGTAAAACTCAAATGCCGGGCCGACGCTTCAAACGCGCGTAGCGCCTTCAGCGGCAGATTGGAACGCGCCATGCCTACCCCCAAATTTTTCTAATGCCTCGGGCAAAATAACACCGTTTGTCAATTCCCACGGCGCCGCCTATGTTAGCAACGATCATTCCCATGGGCGCTGGCAATGACCGCCAGACCGCCGCTTCGTACTCACCGGAACAGGACCCAGGTATGCGCAAAATAGTAGCAGCAAACGTCGCCCTTATCATGACCGGCTCACTCTGGCTCGGCCATTCTGCGTGGGCGCTGGATAACACCGAAAGCGCGCGGATAAAGCCGCTGGTGGATGACACCATCACCGCCCTGATGGAGGAGCACCGTATCCCCGGGATGGCGGTCGCGATTAGCGTGAACGGGCAGCCGCATTACTTTAATTATGGTGTTGCCAATCAGGAAGCCGACCAACCGGTCACCGACGAGACGTTGTTCGAGCTGGGTTCGGTGAGCAAGATTTTCACCGCCACACTGGCGGCCTACGCTGATGCCCGCGGTGAACTGTCGCTTTCCGACCCGGCCAGCGAGCACCTGCCTGCGCTTGAAGGTAGCGCCTTCGATGAGATCACGCTGCGCGAACTGGGCACCTATACGGCGGGTGAGCTTCCCCTGCAGTTCCCCGACGATGTGCAAAGCGAAGCGGCGATGATCGACTACTATCGCCAGTGGCAGCCCGAATCCGCCCCGGGCAGTCATCGGCTGTACTCCAACCCGAGCCTTGGCCTGCTCGGCTACATTACGGCACAGCACCTCGACCAGCCGTTCGAGACGCTGATGGCGGAAACCCTGTTTGCCCCCCTGGGGCTTAAAAACAGCTATTACCAGGTGCCCGACGAACAGCAGGCGCACTATGCCTACGGTTACAACAAGGAAGACGAACCGATACGGGTGAACCCCGGCATGCTGGATGCGCAAGCCTATGGGCTAAAGTCGACGGCCGCCGACGTGCTCAGGTTCGTGGAGGCGAACATGGACGGCGCTGAACTGGACGCTCCCCTTCAACAGGCCATGGACACCACGCGCCACGGCTACTTAAGGGTCGGCGAGCTGCACCAGGGGCTTGGCTGGGAAAGCTACGCGTATCCGGTCGACATCGACACGCTGCTGGCAGGCAACTCGCTCGACATGATCCTCGAGCCCAACCCGGTGGAGAACCTGAACCCGCCGCTTCCGCCCCGGCAGGCCGCGCTGTACAACAAGACCGGCTCGACCAACGGGTTCGGTGGCTACGTGGCCTTTGTGCCCGGCGAGCAGTTGGGGATCGTCATGCTGGCGAATCGCAACTATCCAAATCAGGCGCGCATCCAGGCGGCACACCAACTTCTGTCGGCACTGGCCGATGCGCATTGATGGCAACCCCTTCGGATAGCGTTTGGCGTAGGGAAAGTTGCATTTTGCGACCTCGATATGGAGACTGGCAGCATTCCCTTGCCTGCAAAGAGCCAGCCCCATGCGTTTGAACGCCGATTTTTCCCACTTCGCCTGCGTAACTCCGGACGATTATCAGTGGGTTGCCTCGCCCAGCGCCGGTGTCGAGCGGATGATGCTTGACCGCATTGGTGATGAAGTGGCGCGTGCCACGAGCCTTGTGCGTTACGCGCCCAACAGCCAGTTTGATCGGCACGTCCACGGCGGCGGCGAAGAAATTCTGGTCCTGGAAGGCGTGTTCGCCGATGAGCATGGCCGATATGCGGCCGGCAGCTATCTGCGCAACCCCATCGGTACCGGGCACACGCCGCAAATTGGCGAGGAAGGCGCGCTGATTCTGGTCAAGCTGCATCAGTTTGACCCGAATGATGTCCTGCAGCTGGCCGTCCCCGCCCATCGCCTGCCCTGGCAGCCGGACCGCCGTCCCGGCATTACCTACAAAATGCTGCACACCTTCAAGCAGGAGCGAGTCAGTCTGGAACGCTGGGAGCCCGGCCATGCGATTCGCTACCCGGTGCTGACGGGCGGGCTGGAACTGTTTGTGCTGGAAGGGGCGCTGAGCGACGGAGAGCGCGACTATCCGGCGGGCAGCTGGTGCCGTTACCCCAGCGGCGTGGCACTCACGCTGACCGCCGGCGCTGAGGGGGTTCAGCTATACCTCAAACGCGGTCACCTGCCTCCCGCACAGTCCGAATCAGCCTAACGCGAGAAACGGCAACAGCGTCAGCGCGATCAACAGAACAATGGCCACGCCCACCAGCGTGACCTGAAGGGGGTGGGCGGTGAAGCGTCGCCATAGCGTCGGCGCCTCACCCCGCTCGACGGCCTCCTGGTGGGCCTGCCGGGCGCGAATCTGGCGCTCGGCCTGATAGTCGGCCAGCAGCGCCTTGGCTTCTGCGAGCTGACTCAGGTCGCGTAGCCAGATGGCATCCACGCCCAGCCGAAAAAAGCCCGCCTGCGTCTCGTAGGTATCCATGCCATGGGCGTCCAGCAGTTGGCGCACTTCCATGGCTTCCTCGTCGGTGACATGACGCAGACGGAACAGCAGATGCGCCATGTTATTCGCCTTTACCGGCCATCAGGTCAGCCTGAATCACTTCGATCCAGTAGCCGTCGGGGTCTTTGACGAACACCACATCCTTCATCTTGCCCTGGTCGGCGCGCTTGACGAAGGTGACGTCGTGCTCGTCGAACCACGTCTGCGCTGCCGCCAGATCGGGCACGCTAAAGCAGATATGGCCAAAGCCCTGAGGCTCGGCGTTGCCGTCGTGGTAGGCAAAATCCTGCTGGTTTTCCGTTCCCCAGTTGTGGGTCAGTTCCAGCAGACCCTTTTGGCTGAAGGTCCAGGCGGTGCGCGCCTGGGTATCTTCGGGCACGCTGTCGCCGTCTTCCAGGTTGGCCAGAAAGTACAGCGAGAACTGCATTTCCTCGAAATCCAGCCGCCGCATCACCTGCATGCCGAATACCTGGGAATAAAACGCCAGGGCTCGCTCGGGGTCTTTTACCCGCAGCATGGTGTGGTTCAGGCGGAAACCCTGGGTCTGCGCCGGGGCAGGCTTGACGCCGGGGTGTTGCTCACCGTGCATGGGCATGCGCTATCTCCTTTGACCTTTGGGACACTGTGTACAAGGCTATACTGTATCTATTCAACGAATGTCGTTAATACGCTACTACAACGCTGTTGCTTCTTCATGAGGGCAGTCGCTCAGAATTCCAGTCTTTAACTTTCAGGAGGCCTTATGGCCCGCGACCTCAATGTACTGGGTGAACCGCTCACTCCGTGCTGTCATGCTCCCAAAACCGGCTTTTACCGAGATGGCTTCTGCCGCGTCGGGCCGGATGATGTGGGCGTTCACTCCGTCTGCGCCATGCTGACCGAGGAGTTTCTGGCCTTTTCGCTGGCGCAGGGTAACGACCTGGTGACGCCGCGCCCTGAATTCGGTTTTCCCGGTCTGCAACCTGGCGACCGCTGGTGCCTGTGCGCGTCCCGTTGGCTGGAAGCCGCCGAAGTGGGGCTGGCCCCGCCGGTTATCCTCTCTGGCACCCACCAGAAAACGCTCGATATCATCGGGCTGGTCACGCTACGCCAACATGCGTTGGATGCGGTGCATTGAGGCGCCGGGGATCTGGCTGGATATTTGATGCAAACACTCTACACTTCTATTATCGCAACTATACAGTACATCCGTTAATGCCCAAGTAAAGGCGTTTCATCAGGAGCAGGTCATGACCTCGATCGATATGGCCCTTGGCGATCACATCACGTTAAAGCAGCTATCCCAGGCGTTACGCAACGGCTTCTCGCCAATTGTGGAAGTGGAATCCATGGACGGCATCTACAAGGTACGCTTTCATCATGCCGACGGCGTTTCCGACCTGTCCAATGCCGACGGTCACGTCAGTACATTCCTCGGTACCGGCGAAATCCGCGACACCCTGGGGGAGCTGGGTTTGACCCACGGCGTGCTGACCTTTGCCGACCAGTGCGGCGACGAAATGATCGGCGTCGAAGGCAAAGCCATGACGCCTGACGAAATGCTTACCTACGGGACGCGCATCGCGTTTCGTTAGGCCGTCCGCCAAGGCTTTACAGACACGCCAAAGCCACGGATAGTAAACGCACGACAGGGGCGCTCGTGATCAGCGAGCTGAGAAGCACCCTTATAACCTGAACCGGCTAATACCGGCGTAGGGAGTCGTGGTGTGCTCGCACCACCTCCCACGTCGGGAGGACACCATGACGCAATCCTCTCTTGGCAGCTATCTATCATCCCTGCGTGATTCCACCCCGCTGATTCACTGCATTACCAATTACGTGGCGATGAACAGCACGGCCAATGTGCTGCTGGCCGCCGGGGCATCGCCCGCCATGCTGCACGCCACCCAGGAAGTGGCGGAATTTACTCAGTTGGCCGATGCGTTGTCCGTCAATATCGGTACGCTTTCCTCGCCCTGGGTTGAGGGCATGCAGCTCGCTGCAGAGACCGCTCACACCAATGGTACCCCCTGGGTGCTGGACCCGGTGGCCGTTGGCGCCACCGCTTATCGGCAGACGGTCTGCGCCGACTTGCTGGCCCACCGACCCAGCGTTATTCGCGGCAACGCCTCGGAAATACTCGCGCTCAATGGACTGGCCCACCAGGGTCGGGGCGTGGATGCGACCGCCGCGACCGAGGATGCCCTGGCCGCCGCCATGGCGCTGGCCAATAAACACGGCTGTGTGGTCGCCATGACCGGGGAGCGGGACGTGATTACCGATGGCCACCAGCATTACACGATCAACGGCGGCCACCCGCTGATGCCACGCGTTACCACCCTGGGCTGCGGGCTTAGCGCCCTGGTGGCGGCGTTTGTCGCGGCCACGCCGGGCGAGCCACTCCTGGCCACCAGCGCGGCGGTAGCGTGTTTTGCCCTGGCCGGCCAGCGCGCGGGCGAGTCGGCCGCCGGGCCGGGCAGTTTTTATGTGGCCTTTCTGGACACGCTTTATCAGTTGCCCCCCGATGACCTCAGCCACTTTGCCCAGCAAGAGGTGACGCATGCCGCTTGATCTATCCCTTTACCTGGTGACTGATGCGGCGCTGTGCCGGCACTACGGCCTTGAAAACACCGTCAGCGAGGCCGTGCGCGGCGGGGTCAGCATCGTCCAGCTACGTGACAAGCAGGCAAGCGATGCGCAGATGATCGACCAGGCAAGGCGCCTGAAAGCCATTCTGGCGGGTAGCGGGGTGCCGCTGATCATCAATGACCGCCTCGAGGTGGCGCTGGCCAGCCAGGCGGATGGGCTGCACGTCGGCCAGAGCGATACCGACGTACACAAGGCACGCCAGGCGATGGGCCCGGACGCTATCCTGGGGCTATCGATCAACACTGTTGAACAGCTTCAGACGGTGCCCACCGACCTGCTCGATTACGTGGGCATCGGGCCGGTGTTTGCCACACCCAGCAAGCGGGACCATGCCCAGCCTATCGGCTTTGGCGGCCTGGCCTCCCTGGTCAATGCCTGCTCGCTACCCAGTGTGGCCATCGGCGGTTTGAATGCCAGCCACGCCAGCGCCGTACGGCGCGCCGGTGCCAATGGGCTTGCGGTCATCTCGGCGATCTGCGGTCAGCCTGACCCACGCCAGGCGGCGCTGGCGTTTAGCGAACAATGAACCGACTCGATGACATCACGGCTTTCGTCAAAGTCGCCGAACTGGGTAGCTACACCCGCGCCGCTGAAGCGCTCGACCTTTCTCGAACGCGGGTATCCCGACAGGTAATGGCACTGGAAGAAGCGCTGGGCGCGCGGTTGATTCAGCGCACCACGCGGCGGCTGCATCTTACCGAGGCCGGCGAGCGTTACCTGGCCCGGGCGCAGGGTATCTTGCTTGCGCTGGAAGAAGCGGCTGCTGAAGTGGGCAGCGGCACCTGTAGCGTCAGCGGGCGGCTGCGCATCAATGGCCCCATGAGTTTTGGCACCCGCCACCTCGCGCCACAGGTCGCCCGGTTCATGCAGGCTCATCCCGGCCTCGACGTCCGCCTGGACTTGAATGATCGTCGGGTAGACCTGCTGGAAGAAGGCTACGACCTGGCCATCCGGATTGGCAGCCTGCCCGACTCCAGCCTGATTGCAAAGCGCCTTACCCGCTGTCAGCTGGTGTTTTGCGCCTCACCTGAGTACCTGGTGCAGCACGGCACGCCAGAGCGCATTGAAGATCTCGCGCAGCACCGCTGCCTGCGTTATCGCAGCGGCCAGAACAGCGCCCACTGGCAAGTCGGCAAGCAAACGCTGGCCGTCTCGGGGCCACTCGAGAGCAACAATGGCGATATGCTGACCCAGGCCGCCGAGGCAGGCCTGGGGATTGCCCAGCAGCCCAGCTTCCTGTTGCCCGAGAGCATCGCCAGCGGGCGGTTGGTGCCCATTTTCTTGGAGGCGCCACCAACGCTGCTGGAGATTCATGCCCTGTATCCCGCCCGGCGCCACCTGCCTGCCAAGGTGGCGCGTTTCATCGACGTACTGGCGGACGCCTGGGGTGATCCGCCGTCGTGGGAAACGGAAATGGGATTGTCGCCTTTCGCGCAACAGTGAAGTGCCTGGCCAAGGGATTATCGAGCCCCCGCGCGGTCGTATAGTGGTGCCATCGTATCCAGCGTGATGCCTACTGCCACGAGAGAGACTGTCATGACCCCTGCTTCTTCCCTACACCTTCACTCCACTGCCCTGCTGCGCATCAGCCTGGGCGTGATGGCCCTGGCCCACGGCCTGATGAAAGTCTTTGTGTTCACCCTACCCGGCACCGTCGCCTACTTCGAATCGCTGGGTTTGCCCGGCTTCATGGCCTATTTGACCATCGCCGCGGAAGTGGGCGGGGGCATCGCCCTGGTGCTCGGCGTGTATACCCGCTGGGTGAGCCTGGCCCTGGTACCGGTACTGCTGGGCGCTGCCTGGGTACACCTTGGCAATGGCTGGGTATTCTCCAATCCCGGCGGTGGCTGGGAATTTCCGGTGTTCTGGGCGATTGCGCTCCTCGTTCAGGCAGGCCTGGGCAGTGGCAGTTGGGTGTTGAACCGCCGCCTGGCGTAACCTAGACGCTGGCACTGGCCTGGTTGCCGGTGCCGGCCCCGCGATGGAGATTCCCATGTTACCTAGCCTGTTTATTTCCCATGGTTCGCCCATGTTGGCCTTGAACAAGACGCCTGCCCACGCGTTTCTACGCGGGCTGGGCAAGCGCCTTTCCCCCAAGGCAGTGGTCGTGGTGTCGGCCCATTGGGAGAGCACCGCACTCAAGGTCAGTGTCAGTGCCAAGCCGGAGACGATCCATGATTTTGGCGGCTTCCCTCAGGCGCTTTTCGACTGCCGGTATCCGGCGCCCGGCGACCCTGAGCTGGCAGAGCGACTGGCCAGTCTGCTCGGCGCCGAGCGGGTCGAACGCGGCCTGGACCACGGCGCCTGGGTGCCCCTTTCGCTGATGTTTCCTGACGCCAATGTGCCGGTTGTATCGCTGTCGCTTCCCGTGCGCTGGCGTAACGCAGCGCTGGTGACGCTGGGTGAACGTCTGGCGGCGCTGCGCGATGAGGGCATCCTGGTGATCGGCTCGGGCAGCCTGACCCATAACCTTTATGAAATCATGCCGCCGGATAGCCCCATGCCGCCCTGGGTGGATACCTTTGCTCAGTGGGTCAACGCGCGCCTCAGCAACGGCGACCGGGAAGCCCTGCTCGACTGGGAATACGCGCCCTATGCCCGGCAAAACCACCCGACGCCTGAGCACTTCCAGCCACTGCTGGTGGCCATGGGTGCCGGTGGCGAAGCCACACAGCTGCACCACAGCGTGGAGCATGGCGTTCTCGCCATGGATGTCTACCAGTTCGCTTAGACGCAACGCTAGGCCGTTGGACGACGCTTCAGGGTAGTGCGCCGATCGTGGTAGGCAATCGCCAGGCCGCTGGCCATGATCAACGCGCTGCCTACCCATACCCACAGGTCGGGCAACTCCCCCCAGAACCACCAGCCGAGCAGGACGGCCCACAGCATGGCGGTGTAATCAAACGGCGCGGCAATCGCCGCTGGGGCAAAGCGAAAGGCCAGGGTAATAAAGGCGGTGGCCGCCACGCCCAGCACGCCCGAGGCAAAGAATCCTGCCCAGTGCCAGGGCTGCGGCGTCTGCCAGACCCACGGCAAGGTCGCCGCGGTCACCACCAAGGGCACACAGGTCATGTAAAACAGCATCGCCCAGAGGTGTTCGCGGGCGCCATAACGCCGGGCGGTAATCATCATCAAGGCGTAGAACAACGCCGCGCCTACCAGCGCCAGGGCGCCCAACTGAAAAGCATCGCCATTGGGACGAACCACAATCAGCACACCGACGAATCCCACCAGGGAGGCAATCAGCACCGGAGGGTCTATGCGCTCACCCAGCAAGGGGACCGACAGCAAGGTGACAAACAGCGGTGCCACAAAGGCAATCGCGGTGGCCTCGGCCAGCGGCAGCAGCGTCAACCCCAGCACAAAGCACACCATGGTGGCGGTATAGATGAGCCCGCGCAGCAGGTGTACGCCCGGCCGCTTGGTGCGCAGCTTGCGCAGCCCCCCGGCAAAGTGGGCGAGCAGGGCAATCAGCGGCAGCGAGATCAGGGTACGGAAAAAAATGATCTGCAGCGGCGAATGGACCTCCCCCAGCCATTTGGAAACGGCATCCCCCAGCGCCAGAAACAGGACGCCCAGACACATGCAGAGAATGCCTTTCAGGGACGTAGTCACCGTGACCTCCTTTTTATTCCCCGCCTAAAAGCAAAGCACCCCGCCAAATAGCCTTTGGCGGGGTGCTTACACCATACCGCATTACAGACTGGCGTTGACCACCATGCAGTCCATCCCCCGGGAGCGTAGCTGTTCGCAGGCCTGGCGGGCCTGCTGTTCTTCCAGCGCCATCAGCCGGGCGCGAAATACCGGGCTCTGGCCAACCGATGCATCGACGGCAACCTGGCCACCCACGTCACGGGATAAATAATCAGCGGCTTCACGGGCGTAGCGCTGGGCCTGATCCTCCTG
The DNA here is from genome assembly GCA_051750125.1 of Pseudomonadota bacterium. Taxonomy (GTDB): domain Bacteria; phylum Pseudomonadota; class Gammaproteobacteria; order Pseudomonadales; family Halomonadaceae; genus Vreelandella. Next base: position 124,880 of record JBNJJK010000004.1, on the reverse strand, counting down.
GCTGAAGGCGCCGACCTGAATACCCCAGCCGCTGGCCGCCGCACTCGCCGCCATGACGCGCTCACGCTCAATAAAAGCCTGCAGCGGATCCTCTTGAGGCTGGCGTTCCTGCTCGTCTGCCGCCGGTGCCGAGACCGACTCGGAGGGTGCTGAAGCCGGCGTGTAGGAGGCTACTACCGCAGGCTGATCAGGATCAGAGATAGGCGCCGCGGCAGGTGCCGCATCACGGCTTGGCGCAGGCGTGGACGACGGCGCAAACGCCATGTACTCGGCGGAAAAGTTAAGATCGGACACAAAGTTTTGCTGATCGCGTAGCCCGGCCCGGGCAAAGCTTCGGTCCAGCAGGCTGGCCATGTGTTTATCCCGGGACTGCGCGGTGAACCCACCCATGACAATACCCATCAACCGACGGTCTCCACGCTTGGCCGTGGTGATCACATTGAACCCTGAGGCGCGAATGAAACCGGTTTTCAGGCCATCGGCGCCGGGGTAGTTGCGCACCAGTCGATTATGACTGGTGTGCCGGGTGCCGCGGTAGGTGAATTCCTGTAACCCAAAATAATGGTAGTAGTCGGGGAAGTCCTGCATCACGCGCACGGCAAGCGTGACCATATCGCGTGCCGTGGTGATCTGGCGATCATCGGGAAGCCCCGAGGCGTTACGAAAGGTGGTGTTGCGCATGCCAAGCTCACGGGCTTTGGCGGTCATCAGCTGGGCAAAGCCACGCTCACTGCCGCCCAACGCCTCGGCCACGACCACGGCCACGTCATTGGCCGAGCGCACCGCCAGGGCACGGATGGCCTCGTCGACCAGAATCGAACTGCCTGGGGAAAGCCATAGTTTTGAAGCCGGCATGGAGGCTGCCTGGGAGGACACAGGGAGCGCTTGATCGAGCTGTAACCGACCTTGCTCAAGCGCCTCAAACGCCAGGTAGAGCGTCATGACCTTGGTCAGCGAGGCAGGATAGCGCCTGGCGTCTTCATTTTCGGCGTACAGCACTTCGCCTTCATCCAGATCGACGACCATTCCCGCATAGCGGGGATTGGCCGCGTGAAGCGGCAAGGCGGTGACGACAAGCAACAGGCCTATCAGTAACGCGCTTCCACGCAGGCGCCCCCGGCACCCCCAATGCTTCGCTAACATACGTGCCCCCTGAAAGTAGCTTCCAACACCGCCATCTTATTTTACCTGCATGACAGGTTAACGCCTTGAGTATATACGTTGAAGCCACAAAGCGGCGATATAAAAAAACCGACCCACAAGGGGTCGGTTTTGACGTTGACTCGGCAGACCGGCAGGGAATTACTCCTCTGCAGCCGCCTCTTCAACGATGGGACGATCGACAAGCTCGACGAATGCCATAGGCGCGTTGTCGCCGGTGCGGTAACCGCACTTGAGAATACGGACGTAACCGCCCGGACGCTCGGCGTAACGCGGACCCAACTCGTTGAACAATTTACCGACCGCTTCTTTGGAGCGCGTACGGGAAAAAGCCAAACGACGATTGGCAACGCTATCCTGCTTGGACAAGGTGATCAGCGGCTCGATAACGCGACGCAGCTCCTTGGCCTTGGGCAGGGTTGTCTTGATGACTTCATGTTCGACCAGCGAGACAGACATGTTCTTGAACATGGCCTGCCGATGCGAGCTGGTACGATTCAGATGACGACCACTCTTACGATGACGCATGGTTGTGATTCCTTACCAAACTGGGACTCGAGTCGACACTCACGCGGAGGCCTTGTCGTCCTTCAGGCTAGCCGGCGGCCAATTTTCCAACCGCATGCCGAGGGACAAGCCGCGCGCTGCCAATACATCCTTGATTTCATTCAAGGATTTCTTGCCGAGGTTCGGCGTCTTCAACAGCTCAACTTCAGTGCGCTGAATAAGATCACCGATGTAGTAAATATTCTCGGCCTTAAGGCAGTTCGCGCTGCGAACGGTCAACTCAAGATCGTCTACGGGGCGCAATAGGATAGGATCGACATGATCCTCTTCCTCTTCGACTTCCTGCTCTTTATCTGCTTCCAGGTCGACGAAGGCGGCCAGCTGCTCTTGCAGGATGGTCGCACTGCGGCGGATTGCCTCTTCCGGATCCAGGGTACCGTCGGTTTCCAGATCGATAATCAGCTTATCGAGGTCGGTGCGCTGCTCGACACGAGCGGCTTCGACCGCATAGGAAACACGGCGGACAGGGCTGAAGGTGGCATCCAGCTGCAGGCGGCCAATAGCACGGGACTCTTCATCAGAGCCACGGGCGTCAGCCGGTTCGTAACCACGACCCAGCGCTACCTTAAGCTGAATCTTCAGCTCGGCACCTTCATTGACGTGTGCAATGACGTGGTCCGGGTTGACGATTTCGACGCTATGATCAAGCGCAATGTCGCCAGCGGTGACGACGGCTGGGCCCTGCTTGTTCAGCGAGAGCACCGCCTCATCGCGGCTGTGCATCTTGATCGCAACATCTTTCAAGTTCAGGAGGATTTCAATGACATCTTCCTGCACCCCTTCGAGGGCACTGTATTCGTGCTCGACACCCGCAATCTCGGCCTCTACCACGGCACAGCCGGGCATGGACGAGAGCAGAATGCGACGCAGTGCATTCCCCAGGGTGTGACCAAAACCACGCTCGAACGGTTCGAGCACGATCTTGGCGTGATGTGCGCTGATTTCTTCGACCTTGATGTCACGAGGACGGAGAAACTCTGTCACTGAACGCTGCATATGAACACCTTTCAGGCTGCCAAACGGATACTTGGTACTCAGGAGCAACCGGGCGGAGAACCGCCCGGGCTACAAAGAAGCAGAGACTGTTTACTTCACACTGCTTACTTGGAGTACAGCTCGACGATCAGGTTTTCGTTGATGTCGGCAGTCAGGTCACCGCGTTCAGGCAGAGCCTTGAAAGTGCCTTCCATCTTCTTGGCGTCGGTTTCGATCCACGCCACATCGCTACGGTTGGCCGCAATGGACAACGCGTTTTGGATGCGAGCCTGGTTCTTCGCCTTTTCGCGAATGGAAACAACGTCACCCGGCTTCACTTGGTAGGAAGCTACGTTGACGGTGCGACCGTTCACGGCAATCGCCTTGTGGCTGACCAGCTGACGCGCTTCAGAGCGAGTCGAGCCGAAGCCCATGCGGTAGACGACATTATCCAGTCGGGATTCGAGCAACTGCAACAATACCTCACCGGTCGCGCCTTTCAGGCGAGCGGCTTCTTTGTAGTAGTTACGGAACTGCTTCTCGAGTACGCCATACATACGGCGTACTTTCTGCTTCTCGCGAAGCTGCAAGCCGTAGTCGGAAAGACGCTGACGACGCTGGCCGTGTACACCCGGGATCTGCTCGGATTTACACTTTTTCTCGAAGGGAGTCACGCCACTCTTCAAAAAGAGATCTGTGCCTTCACGACGAGACAATTTGCACTTCGGTCCAATATAACGGGCCATGAATCTGTCTCCTTAAACGCGGCGTTTCTTCGGCGGACGGCAGCCATTATGGGGGATGGGCGTCGCGTCGATAATGCTTTGCACGCGGAAGCCGGCGGCATTCAGTGCGCGCACGGCGGATTCACGACCGGGACCGGGGCCTTTGACCAGCACGTCGACGTTTTTCACACCATACTCGGCTGCAGCAGTTGCTGCACGTTCACTTGCCACTTGAGCAGCGAACGGGGTGCTCTTGCGAGAACCACGAAAACCCGAACCACCGGCAGTCGCCCATGACAGAGCGTTGCCCTGGCGGTCTGTGATCGTCACGATCGTGTTGTTAAAAGAGGCATGGATATGCGCTACGGCATCCACTACCTGCTTTTTAACCTTTTTACGGTTACTACGCGGGTTAGCCATGTTGATGTCTATTCCTGTCTTTACGCCAGAACGTGCGTGTTATTTGCGGATCGGCTTACGCGGGCCCTTACGGGTACGCGCGTTAGTCTTAGTCCGCTGACCACGCAGCGGAAGACTACGACGATGACGCAGACCACGGTAGCAACCCAAGTCCATGAGACGCTTAATGTTAAGCGTGACATCACGACGAAGGTCGCCTTCTACGGTGTACTTACCAACTTCAGAACGCAGGGTGTCGACTTCTTCAGAAGACAGGTCCTGGATCTTGGCAGTCAGCGCGATACCGGCAGCAGCACAGATGTGCTCTGCACGAGTACGGCCAATCCCGAAGATATAGGTCAGCGAGATCGCCGCATGCTTGTTGTCCGGGATATTGACGCCTGCAATACGGGCCATCAGCTTACTCCGAAATTTGAGCGGCTTGCTCGTTAATCATCTTTAAAAGGCGCAACAGCATACCCCTTTAGCTGCCCGAAGGCAAGGGGTATGCCGGCACCCGCTTAATACAGACCAGGAAATTAACCCTGGCGCTGCTTGTGCCGTGGTTCGATGCAGATGACGCGTACAGCGCCATTGCGACGAATGATCTTGCAGTTACGGCACATTTTCTTTACGGAAGCTCGAACTTTCATCGTTCTCTCCAATACGGACGGCACACGCCTTAGCGCATGATGCCGCCACTACCGTAGCCTTTCAGGTTGGACTTCTTCATCACTGAGTCATATTGATGCGACATGAGATGCGATTGCACCTGGGCCATGAAGTCCATGATGACCACAACCACGATCAGCAGCGAGGTACCGCCAAAGAAGAACGGCACGTTCCACGCTACGATCAAGAACTGGGGCATCAGGGAAACCGCAGTGATGTACAAGGCACCAAACAACGTTAAACGCGTCATGACCTTGTCAATGTAGCGAGCGGTCTGCTCGCCAGGACGAATACCCGGCAGGAAGGCACCTGACTTTTTCAGATTGTCAGCTACATCCTTGGGGTTGAAGACCAGCGCTGTGTAAAAGAAGCAGAAGAATACCACTGCCGCACCAAAAAGCAAGATGTAAAGCGGTTGGCCGGGGCCTAATGCCTGCGAGGCGCGCTGCAACCACTCCATGCCATCGCCTGCACCCACCCACTGGCCGATCGAGGCCGGGAAGAGCAGGATACTGGAGGCGAAGATGGCGGGAATAACGCCTGCCATGTTCACTTTCAGCGGCAGGTAGCTACTTTGCCCTGCATACATCTTGTTGCCGACTTGGCGGCGTGGATAATTCACTTTGAGACGACGTTGGCCGCGCTCGATGAACACCACGAAGGCCACGGTGGCAATACCCAGTGCCGATAATGCCAACAGCGGCAATACGTTCCAGGCCCCTTCGTTACGAGCCAGCTCAAACGCCTGGCCTACCGCACTGGGCAGCCCAGCCACAATACCGGCAAAGATCAGCAGCGAAATACCGTTGCCGATGCCTTTTTCGGTAATTTGCTCACCTAGCCACATCATGAATACCGCGCCTGATACAAAGGTAATCACGGCGGTAAAATAGAAGCTGAAGTCGGCGGTGTACGCGATACCTTGGCTCGCCAGACCGACGGACATGCCGACAGCCTGGACGAACGCCAGCAGCACCGTGCCGTAGCGGGTGTACTGACTAATCTTGCGGCGGCCGGCCTCGCCCTCTTTCTTGAGCTGTTCAAGATGAGGAGAGACCGCAGTCATCAGCTGCATGATAATCGACGCCGAAATATAGGGCATAATACCCAGGGCGAGGACGCTCATGCGCTCCAGGGCGCCACCCGAGAACATGTTGAACATGCCCAGAATGGTGCCCTGTTGCTCCCTAAACAAGGCAGCAAGCTGGTCAGGATTGATACCGGGAACGGGAATGTGGGCACCGATACGGTACACCACGATGGCGAGGAGCACGAAGCGCAAACGCGCCCACAGTTCACTCAGACCGCTGCCCATCGCCGGCATGTTTCCTGACTTGGCCATTTAGTCCTCTACCTTGCCGCCAGCGGCTTCGATCGCTTCACGGGCACCTTTGGTGACCTTGATGCCGCGAACGGTAACCGCTTTTTTCAGATCGCCAGAAAGGATGATCTTCGCGTGTAGCGTCGAATCCTTCAGCACGTTGGCCTGCTTCAGCGTGTCGAGAGTTACCTCGTCACCGGCCACTTGGGCCAACTCAGCCAGGCGTACTTCTTCTGACACCAGGGACTTGGCCGAGGTAAAGCCAAACTTCGGCAGACGACGCTGCAACGGCATCTGACCGCCTTCGAAACCTGGCTTCACACTGCCGCCGCTGCGTGCTTTCTGGCCTTTGTGGCCACGGCCACCGGTCTTACCCAGACCGGAACCGATACCACGACCGACGCGCTTTTCAGCGTGTTTAGAGCCCGCTGCCGGGCTCAAGGTATTGAGTTTCATGGATTACTCTCCCTCAACGCGCACAAGGTAGTTCACCTTGTGGATCATGCCGCGTACGGCGGGGGTGTCTTCCAGCTCAACCGAATGACCGATGCGACGCAGACCCAAACCACTCATCGTGGCCTTGTGCTTGGGCAGAACGCCGATGGTGCTGCGGATCTGGGTAACCTTGATCGTTGCTGCCATGGTGTATTACCCCGTGATCGCTTCGACAGACAGACCGCGCTTGGCGGCCACGTCTTCCGGTGCCTGCATGGAAGAGAGACCTTTTACAGTCGCTCGTACCACGTTAACCGGGTTGGTGGAACCGTAACACTTGGCCAGTACGTCATGGACGCCAGCGAGCTCTAGTACAGAGCGCATAGCACCACCGGCGATGATGCCGGTACCTTCAGATGCCGGCTGCATGTATACCTTGGAAGCACCGTGACGGGCTTTAACCGGGTATTGCAGCGTGTGGCCTGAAAGGTTGACCTTGACCATATTGCGACGAGCTTGATCCATCGCTTTCTGAATCGCGATCGGCACTTCACGCGCCTTACCACGACCGAAACCGACACGACCTTTACCATCACCAACGACGGTCAGTGCGGTGAAGCCGAAAATACGACCACCCTTGACCACCTTGGCGACGCGGTTGACCTGCACGAGCTTTTCCTGCAGATCACCGCTTTGCTGTTCGTTCTTCGCCATCGTAAAAACCCTTTAGAATTCCAGGCCGCCTTCACGCGCGGCGTCGGCCAGAGCCTTGACGCGACCGTGATACTTAAAGCCAGCACGATCGAAGGCCACCTGGGTGATGCCTGCTTCTTTAGCGCGCTTGGCAATCAGTTCGCCGACTTTCGTGGCAGCTTCTGAGTTACCAGTCGCACCCTCGCGCAGTGCCTTGTCCAGCGTAGACGCGCTGGCCAACACTTTGCCACCATCCGGCGAGATAATCTGCGCATAGATGTGACGCGGGGTACGGTTGACGCACAGGCGATACACGCCCAGCTCGCGGATCTTGGCGCGAGCGCGGCGGGCACGACGGAGACGAGATTCTTTCTTCGCGTTCATAACCCTGCCTTACTTCTTCTTGGCTTCTTTGCGACGCACCTGCTCGTCGGCGTACCGTACACCCTTGCCTTTATACGGCTCGGGGGGACGGAAGGCGCGGATTTCCGCGGCGCACTGACCGAGCTGCTGCTTGTCCGCGCTTTTCAGCACGATCACGGTGTTCTTCGGCGTTTCCGCTGAGACACCTTCAGGCAGTTCGTAGTCGACCGGGTGCGAGAAGCCCAGTGAAAGATTGAGCGTCTGGCCCTTTGCTTGGGCACGATAACCGACGCCAACAATTTCGAGAGTTCGTGTAAAACCCTCGGATACGCCCGTCACCAGGTTCTGAACCAAGGCGCGGGTAGTACCGGCCATTGCCCAGCTCTTGGCAGATTCACTCGGGGCGAAGGTCAGCTGGCCATCTTCTTGAGCCACTACCACATCGTGGTGAATGGTCATTGACAGCGTGCCCTGGCCGCCCTTGGCGGTCAGCTGGTCAGCGTCGATTTTGATCTCAACGCCGGCAGGCACTTTAACCGGATATTTCGCTATGCGGGACATTCCAGCCTCCTAGAATACGGTGCAGATGACTTCGCCACCAACACCCGCCTGGCGAGCGGCACGGTCGGTCATAACCCCGTTAGAGGTCGTGACGATCGCGATACCCAGACCATCGGCGACCTTAGGCAGGTTATCCTTGCCCATGTAACGGCGCAGGGACGGCTTGGAAACCCGCTGGATATGGTCGATAACCGGCTTACCCTCAAAGTACTTGAGAGTCACGGTTAATTCGGGCTTGGTGCTTTCAGTCACCGTGAAATCGGTGATGTAGCCCTCTTCTTTCAGCACGCGGGCCACTTCCACTTTCAGCTTGGAGGACGGCATGGTAGCCGTCTCCTTGGTGGCCATCTGCGCATTGCGGATACGGGTAAACATATCCGCCAGAGTGTCTTGCATGCTCATTTAATGTGCGCTCCTGATGAATCTACGTGACGTTACCAGCTGGACTTTTTCAGTCCAGGAACGTCGCCACGCATGGCGGCTTCACGCAGCTTGTTACGGCCAAGGCCGAACTTGTTGTAAAAACCGTGCGGACGACCCGTGATACGGCAGCGGTTACGCTGACGTACCGGGCTCGAGTCGCGCGGCAGTTGCTGCAGCTTAAGCGTCGCCTCGAAGCGATCTTCCTCAGAAGCGTTCACATCGATGATAATTGCTTTGAGTTCAGCGCGCTTGGCCGCGTATTTCTCGACCAGCTTGGTGCGCTTAAGCTCACGCTCTACCATGCTTTTCTTTGCCATGATCCAACCCTTATTTCTTGAACGGGAAGTTCAGCGCGGATAGTAACGCGCGACCTTCCTCGTCGGTGTTGGCGGTAGTAGTGATGGTGACATCCAGCCCCCGGATTCGATCGATTTTATCATACTCGATCTCCGGGAAGACGATTTGCTCACGCACACCCATGGAGTAGTTGCCACGACCATCGAAGGACTTCGGGTTAAGACCACGGAAGTCTCGCACGCGAGGAATCGCGATGTTGACCAGGCGGTCCAGGAAGTCCCACATGCGCTCAGCGCGCAGGGTCACCTTGATACCAATCGGCCAACCTTCACGTACCTTAAAGCCCGCGATGGACTTACGTGCTTTGGTCACCAACGGCTTTTGACCGGACAACATCTCCAGATCACCGATGGCATTGTCGATCAGCTTTTTATCGCTGACCGCGTCGCCGATGCCCATATTGAGCGTCACTTTCGTGATGCGGGGCACCTGCATTACGTTGGCATAGCTAAACTGCTCTTTGAGCTGAGCTACTACCTCGTTTTGATAACGTTCTTTCAAGTTCGCCATTTTGCTACCCGACTCGCGTTAGGCGTCGATCTGCGTCTGCGTCGACTTGTAGATACGTACCTTGGTACCGTCTTCCTTCACTTGGAAGCCGACGCGATCCGCCTTACCGGTCTCCGAATTGAAGATGGCTACGTTGGACGCGTGAATCGGAGCCTCACGCTCGACGATACCGCCCTGATTTCCCGCCATGGGATTTGGCTTGGTGTGACGTTTAATCATGTTCACACCGGACACCAAAAAGCGGTTTTCTAATACCCGCTTAACGGTGCCACGCTTGCCCTTATCCTTTCCGGCGATGACGATGACTTCATCGTCACGTTTGATTTTTTGCATATCCGCCTCGCTCCTTACAGCACTTCAGGCGCTAAGGAAATGATCTTCATGAACTTCTCGTTACGAAGCTCACGAGTGACCGGCCCGAAAATACGAGTACCGATTGGCTGTTCGTTGGTGTTGTTCAACAAAACCGCCGCATTTCCATCGAAACGGATCAGCGAACCGTCGCTACGACGGACGCCACTACGGGTGCGAACCACCACCGCTTTAAGTACCTGGCCTTTTTTGACCTTGCCACGCGGAATGGCTTCTTTCACCGTAACCTTGATGACGTCACCAACGCGAGCGTAGCGACGGTGTGAACCGCCCAACACCTTGATGCATTGCACCCGGCGCGCTCCGCTGTTGTCGGCGACATCCAGCATTGTCTGAGTCTGAATCATCGGTTTTCTCCAAACCTAATCTGACTGCACTGGTTAAACAGGCACATGGATTACCCCTTGGCCTGCTCGACCACCTCGACCAGCGTCCAGGCTTTCTTCTTGGAAAGCGGACGGCACTCCTGAATGGAAACCGTATCGCCTGCCTTAGCCTGGTTCGCCTCATCATGGGCGTGCAGCTTGGTGGAGCGCTTAACGTATTTTCCGTAGATCGGGTGACGCTCACGACGCTCGATCATAACGACGATGGATTTTTCCATCTTGTCGCTCACCACCTTGCCGGTGAGCGTACGTGCTTTTTTCTCTTCGGCCATCTCAATCACCTGCCTTCTCGTTGAGCACAGTCTTCACACGGGCAATATCCCGACGGACCTGCTTGAGCAGATGAGTCTGGCTCAGTTGGCCAGTGGCCTTCTGCATGCGCAGGTTGAACTGCTCTCGGAGTAGCTCGAGGAGCTGCTCGTGGAGCTCTCCTGCGGACTTTTCACGAATTTCCTGGGCTTTCATCACATCACCGTCCGTTTCGCAAAGGTGGTGGATATGGGCATTTTCTGTGCCGCGAGCTCAAACGCTTCACGTGCAAGCTCTTCAGGCACACCCTCGATCTCGTACAGGACCCGACCCGGCTGGATCTGGGCTACCCAGTATTCGACGGAGCCTTTACCTTTACCCATACGAACTTCGAGCGGCTTCTTGGAGATCGGCTTGTCAGGGAAAACGCGGATCCAAATCTTACCGCCACGTTTAACGTGACGTGTGATCGCACGACGGCCGGCTTCGATCTGGCGCGCTGTAATGCGGCCGCGACCGGTAGCTTTCAGACCGTACTCCCCGAAGCTGATCTTGCTTCCGCGATGAGCCAGGCCACGGTTGCGGCCTTTCTGCATCTTGCGGAATTTCATACGCTTGGGCTGTAACATCGACTCGCTCTCCCCTTACCTGGAACCTTTTTTCTTGGGCGCGTTGCCGGAAGGCTGCTGCTGCTTAGCCTTGGCACGTACTTCCTCGATACCGCCGAGGATTTCACCCTTGAAGATCCACACTTTGACGCCGATAACGCCGTAGGTGGTGTGAGCTTCGTAAGTGGCGTAGTCGATGTCCGCACGCAACGTGTGCAGCGGAACGCGACCTTCGCGGTACCATTCGGTACGTGCGATTTCAGCACCACCCAGACGACCTGACAGCTGAATCTTGATGCCGCCAGCGCCAAGACGCATTGCGTTCTGTACCGCGCGCTTCATGGCACGACGGAACATCACGCGACGCTCAAGCTGACCCGCTACGTTAGCAGCGACGAGCTTGGCGTCCAGCTCCGGCTTGCGAACTTCTTCGATGTTCACGTGAACAGGAACACCCATCATCTCGGTGAGATCACGACGCAGACGGTCGACATCTTCACCTTTCTTACCAATCACGATACCCGGACGGGCCGTGTGAATGGTGATGCGGGCGTTGTTCGCCGGACGCTCGATGTGAATACGGCTAACGGAGGCGTTTTTAAGACGCTCTTCCAGGAAGCTGCGCACTTCGAGATCGTTATTGAGCTTATCGGCATAGGCGCCGCGCTCGGCATACCAGACAGAAGCATGGTCTTTGACGATGCCCAGTCGAATGCCTGTTGGATTGACTTTCTGACCCATCGGTCGACTCCTACTTCTCGGCTACCTTGACGGTGATGTGGCAGGTGCGCTTCAAGATACGATCCGCACGCCCTTTGGCACGCGGCTTGATACGCTTGAGCGTCATGCCCTCATCGACGCAGATGGTCGAGACACGCAGCTCGTCAATATCCATGCCGTTATTTTCTTCCGCGTTTGCAATGGCGGACTGAAGCACTTTCTTGACCAATTGGGCAGCCTTCTTCGGTGAGAAGGTCAGCAGGTCGAGTGCCTCGGCGACCGGTTTACCGCGCACCTGGTCAGCCACCAAACGGGCCTTCTGGGCGGATAAACGAGCGCCACGCAGCTTAGCTGTGACTTCCATCTCTCAATCCTCTTTGGCTTACCGTTTGGCTTTCTTGTCCGCCACGTGCCCGCGATAAGTGCGAGTGGCAGCGAATTCGCCTAGCTTGTGACCAACCATTTCCTCGGAGACGTGCACCGGGACGTGTTGGCGACCGTTGTGGACTGCGATGGTCAAACCCACCATGTTTGGCAGGATCATCGAACGACGCGACCAGGTCTTGATCGGTTTGCGGTCGTTCTTTTCCACTGCAGCCTCTACCTTCTTCAAAAGATGAAGGTCAATGAAGGGACCTTTCTTTAGTGAACGTGGCACAGCCGTTACCCCTTAATGTCTGTTACTTGGCCTTGCGGCGACGAACGATAAGCTTGTCGGTGCGCTTGTTCTTGCGAGTCTTATAACCCTTGGTCGGTACACCCCATGGGGTAACCGGGTTACGACCACCACTGGTGCGGCCTTCGCCACCACCGTGCGGGTGATCCACCGGGTTCATTGCGACACCGCGAACAGTCGGACGCACACCTCTCCAGCGCTTCGCACCGGCCTTGCCAAGTTGACGCAGGCTGTGCTCGGAGTTGCTCACTTCACCCAAGGTCGCTCGGCACTCGGCCAGCACCTTACGCATTTCGCCGGAACGAAGGCGCAGGGTGGCGTAGTTGCCTTCACGGGCGACCAGCTGAGCGCTAGTACCGGCACTGCGAGCAATCTGCGCGCCTTTACCCGGCTTCAGTTCGATACCGTGAACGGTCGAACCGAGCGGAATGTTGCGCAGCGGCAAGGCATTGCCTTTCTTGATGGGCGCGTTAACACCAGATTCCAGCACGTCACCCGCGCTGACACCTTTCGGTGCAATGATGTAACGACGCTCGCCATCGGCGTATTTCAGCAGTGCAATGTGCGCACTGCGATTCGGGTCGTGCTCCAGACGCTCAACGGTGGCAGGAATGCCATCCTTGGTGCGCTTGAAGTCGATCAACCGATAGTGATGACGGTGACCACCGCCCACGTGGCGGGTGGTGATGCGACCGTAGTTATTACGGCCACCGGACTTGGACTGTTTTTCCAAAAGCGGTGCGTAAGCACGGCCTTTGTACAGTTCCTCGCCAACGATCTTGACGACGTGGCGACGACCGGCGGATGTGGGTTTGGTCTTGACGATTGCCATTATCCGTACTCCTGCCCTTATTCGGCGCCAGAGAAGTCTTCGAGCGTTTCACCCGCAGCCAGGGTTACATACGCTTTACGGTAACCCTTACGCAAGCCAACGCCGTTTGCAGTACGCTTGGTTTTACCCTTGACGTTCAGTACCTGAACGCTGCCGACCTTCTTGCCGAACAGTACTTCAACGGCCTTCTTGATCTCGGGCTTGGTAGCATCGGTTGCTACCTTGAAAACGTACTGGTTGCGCTCGGCAGCCATCGCGGCCTTCTCGGTCACGTGCGGTCCAAGCAGAACCTTGAATACGCGTTCCTGGTTCATGCCAGCTTCTCCTCGAATTTACGCAGGGCGGAGACGGTGACCAGGACCTTATCAAAGGCAACCAGGCTCACCGGGTCAGCGGCCGCAACGTCCACCACGTCAACGTGGGGAAGATTGCGTGCGGCTAGATAGAGCTTTTCGTCGACTTCTTCAGTGACGATCAACACTTTTTCAAGGTTGAGCTCTTTCAGCTTGGCAGCGACCTGCTTGGTTTTCGGCGCTTCGACGTTGAACTCTTCAACCGCGACCAGGCGCTCTTGACGTACCAGCTCCGACAAGATGGAGCGCATGGCAGCGCGGTACATCTTGCGGTTCACCTTCTGGCTAAAGTCCTGCGGACGTGCCGCGAAGGTGACACCGCCGCTACGCCAAAGCGGCGAACGGATAGTACCAGCACGAGCACGGCCGGTACCCTTCTGACGCCACGGCTTTTTACCACCGCCACGGACGTCGGAACGGTTCTTTTGAGCGCGGGTGCCCTGACGACCACCAGCCAGATAGGCGGTGACGACCTGGTGAACCAGCGCTTCGTTGAATTCTTTGCCAAAGGTGGCGTCGGCTACTTCAACGGTACCCGCGCCTGCAGCAAGATTCAGATTCATTGGTAATTATCCCCTTCAGCCAGCTTTCACGGCGCTGCGAACGATAACGTCACTGCCGGTTGCACCCGGCACGGCGCCCTTGATCAGCAGCAGGTTACGCTCGGCGTCGACACGGACGATCTCAAGGCTCTGCACGGTGCAGCGGGCGTTACCCATCTGACCGGCCATTTTTTTGCCTTTGAATACGCGACCTGGTGTCTGACACATGCCGATAGAACCCGGCGCGCGATGCGACAGGGAGTTACCATGGCTGTTGTCTTGGGTACGGAAGTTCCAGCGCTTAACAGCACCCTGGAAACCTTTACCCTTAGAGGTGCCGGTCACGTCGATCATCTGACCAGCTTCGAAGAGGGATACGGTGAGTTCGCCGCCAACTTCAGGAGCTTCCTCGCCTTCTTCCAGACGAAACTCCATCAGTGAACGACCAGCCTCAACACCCGCTTTCGCAAATTGACCCGCCTGGGCTTTGCTGAGGTGTTTGGCCTTACGAGAGCCAGTTGTTACCTGAACCGCCGCGTAGCCGTCAGACTCGACAGACTTAACGCGTGTAACACGGTTAGGATCAACTTCAATAACGGTTACGGGCACGGATGCACCGTCTTCGGTAAAGACACGGGTCATCCCGGCCTTTTTACCGACTAAACCGATAGTCATTCTCAGTTCTCCTATAGTGTACGGGGCTATCACCCGCTATGGCTGCCCTTTCCAGAGCATTCCACTAGCACGTTGTGTGGCGCCTCACGGCGCGGCGGCTGCTGCTCACTGCTTGTTCGATGAGCGCTGGGCCGCAAGTGTCTAGTGTGATTAGTCGAGCTTGATTTGCACGTCCACGCCAGCGGCGAGATCGAGCTTCATCAGCGCATCAACGGTTTTCTCGGTCGGCTCAACGATGTCGAGCACACGCTTGTGCGTACGAATCTCATACTGGTCACGCGCATCTTTGTTGACGTGCGGTGAGATCAGAATGGTGTAGCGCTCGCGGTTGGTCGGCAGCGGAATCGGCCCACGAACCTGAGCACCAGTACGCTTAGCGGTTTCAACGATCTCCGCTGTGGACTGATCGATCAGGCGGTGGTCGAACGCTTTCAACCGAATGCGAATCTTTTGGTTCTGCATTTGCCCTAAACTCCAATGGATGTCGACGGCGCGAGCCGTCTACCCACGCATTCAAAGGATGCGCATTATAGGCACGCCAAAAGCCCATGTCAAACATTTGCTAAGGGTGCGCAGAAAAGGGGGCTCTCTCGAGCCCCCTTTCACATTCAGCGAATCAACTTACTGAATGATTTTGGCCACAACGCCCGCACCGACGGTACGACCGCCTTCACGAATCGCGAAGCGCAGGCCGTCATCCATGGCGATCGGAGCGATCAGGGTAACAACCATCTTAACGTTGTCGCCCGGCATGACCATCTCAACGCCTTCCGGCAGTTCACAGGTACCAGTTACGTCAGTGGTACGGAAGTAGAACTGCGGACGGTAACCCTTGAAGAACGGCGTGTGACGACCGCCTTCTTCTTTGGACAGCACGTAGACTTCTGCTTCGAAGACGGTGTGCGGAGTGATGGTGCCGGTTTTCGCCAGAACCTGACCACGCTCAACGTCATCACGCTTGGTACCACGCAGCAGAGCGCCAACGTTCTCGCCTGCACGACCTTCGTCGAGCAGCTTGCGGAACATTTCAACGCCGGTAACCGTCGTCTTGACGGTATCTTTGATACCGACGATTTCGACTTCTTCACCCGCCTTGATGATACCGCGCTCTACACGACCGGTCACAACGGTACCGCGACCAGAGATGGAGAACACGTCTTCGATCGGCATCAGGAACGGCTGATCGATAGCACGCTCCGGCTCGGGGATGTACTCGTCGAGCGCCTTGATCAGGCTAGCGACGGCGGTAGTGCCCATGCCGTTCTCGTCTTCGCCGTTCAGCGCCATCAGCGCAGAACCGGTGATGATCGGCGTGTCGTCGCCCGGGAAGTCGTACTGGTCGAGAAGTTCGCGAACTTCCATTTCGACCAGCTCGAGCAGCTCCTCGTCATCGACCATGTCCGCTTTGTTCAGGAACACGACGATGAACGGAACGCCTACCTGGCGAGACAGCAGGATGTGCTCACGCGTCTGCGGCATCGGGCCGTCGGCGGCAGAACATACCAGGATTGCGCCGTCCATCTGCGCAGCACCGGTGATCATGTTCTTGACGTAGTCGGCGTGCCCCGGGCAGTCAACGTGCGCGTAGTGACGCGTCTCGGACTGGTATTCCACGTGAGAGGTAGCGATTGTGATACCGCGCTCACGCTCTTCCGGCGCATTATCGATAGCGTCGAACTCACTCCAGTCACCACCGAATACTTCAGCGGAAACGCGGGTCAAGGCCGCAGTCAGAGTCGTTTTACCGTGGTCGACGTGACCAATGGTGCCGACGTTGATATGCGGTTTGGAACGTTCAAATTTTTCCTTAGCCACTGCTATAACCTCTTTACGTTAGCTAACGGTTAACCGTTTTGGTTGATGACGGCTTCAACGACGCTGGAGGGCGCCTCATCGTACTTCGCGAACTCCATAGAGTAGCTCGCACGGCCCTGGGTTTGCGAGCGGAGATCGGTTGCGTAACCGAACATCTCACCCAGCGGCACCGTTGCACGAATGATTTTACCAGAAGAGGAATCATCCATGCCCTGCACCAGGCCGCGACGACGGTTCAGGTCGCCCATGACGTCACCCATAAACTCTTCGGGGGTCACGACTTCGACCTTCATCACCGGCTCCAGCAGCACGGCCTTGGCTTTCCTGGCACCTTCTTTCACTGCCATAGAAGAAGCAATCTTGAACGCAGTCTCGTTGGAGTCCACGTCGTGATAAGAGCCATCAAACAGCGTCACTTTAACGTCTATCATCGGGTAACCCGCAATGACGCCGTTTTTCAACTGTTCGTATGCCCCTTTCTCTACTGCCGGGATGTATTCCTTGGGAACCACACCACCGACGATTTCCGAGATGAACTTGAAGAAGATTTCATCATCTCCTTCACCTTTCTCCTCGTAGGTCAACGGCTCGATACGCATGATAACGTGACCGTACTGACCACGACCGCCAGACTGACGTACGAACTTACCTTCCTGCTCGACGCTGCCACGGATCGTCTCACGGTAGGCCACTTGGGGCTTACCGATGTTCGCTTCAACCTTGAACTCACGACGCATACGGTCGACGAGGATATCCAGGTGAAGCTCACCCATACCCGAGATGATGGTCTGGCCAGTCTCTTCGTCGGTTTTCACCTGGAAGGACGGATCTTCCTGGGCCAATTTACCCAGTGCGACACCCATCTTCTCTTGATCGGCTTTTGATTTCGGCTCAACGGCTACCGAAATAACCGGATCCGGGAATTCCATGCGCTCAAGCACGATCTTGTGGTTGATATCACACAAGGTATCGCCCGTGGTGACATCTTTCAGACCGATACAGGCGGCGATGTCGCCGGCACGTACTTCCTTGATTTCTTCGCGCGAGTTGGAGTGCATCTGAACGATACGTCCGACGCGCTCTTTCTTGCTCTTGACCGAGTTGTAGACGCCATCACCAGAATTCAACACACCCGAATAGACGCGGATAAACGTCAGGGTACCCACGAAGGGGTCGGTGGCAATCTTGAACGCCAGCGCGGCGAACGGCTGGTTATCGTCCGCCTCACGGGTATCGATAGTACCGTCTTTATCGTCAAGCTCACCCTCGATCGCCTTAACTTCAGTCGGCGACGGCATGTACTCGATGACACAGTCCAGCACCGCTTGGACGCCCTTGTTCTTGAAGGCAGACCCGCAGGTGATGAGGACGATTTCGTTGGCCAGGGTGCGCGCACGAAGACCCGCCTTGATCTCTTCGGTAGTCAGTTCACCACCTTCGAGATACTTTTCCATCAACTCGTCAGAACCCTCTGCCGCGGCTTCGATCATTTGCTCGCGGTAGGTTTCGGCGGTTTCCTGAAGCTCTTCGGGAATATCAACCAGGTCATAATTCATGCCCAGGTTCTCTTCGTCCCAAAGGATACCCTTCATCTGGATAAGGTCGATAACGCCCTTGAAGTTCTCTTCCGTACCCCAGTTGATCTGGATTGGCACGGCATTGGCGCCCAGACGCTCTTTCAACTGGTCGACGACCATGAAGTAGTCAGCGCCGGTACGGTCCATCTTGTTGACGAAGACCATACGCGGTACTTCGTACTTGTTGGCCTGACGCCATACGGTTTCGGTCTGCGGCTGAACGCCGGAAGAACCGCACAGTACAACGACCGCACCATCAAGCACACGCAAGGAACGCTCGACTTCGATCGTGAAGTCAACGTGCCCCGGGGTATCGATGATGTTGATGCGGTGCTCAGGGAACTGCTTGCTCATGCCCTGCCAGAAACAGGTAGTTGCAGCGGAGGTGATCGTGATACCACGCTCCTGCTCCTGCTCCATCCAGTCCATGGTCGCTGCACCGTCGTGCACCTCACCCACTTTATGGGAAAGGCCGGTGTAGAACAGTACACGCTCGGTTGTCGTGGTTTTACCCGCGTCAACGTGAGCGACGATACCGATATTGCGATAGCGATTAAGTGGTGTCTTGCGAGCCACGGTGAAACTCCCGTTTGTTGGCGATGCTCGTGAATCTGGATGAGCGTTTTTGCTTATGCCACCGCCGCCATCTTTCAAGATAGCGGCGGCTTATTGCTGATCGGCATCGAAAGACGTCGAAGTAGCGCAAACAAAGCAACGAACGCAAATTCAGAAACGCCGAATTTAGAAACGCTGATCTTAAAAACGGTAGTGCGAGAAGGCCTTGTTGGCTTCTGCCATACGATGCACGTCTTCGCGCTTCTTGACGGCAGAACCTTTACCTTCAGCGGCATCCAGCATTTCGCCTGCAAGACGCTGCACCATGGTTTTCTCACCGCGACGACGCGCCGCGTCTACCAGCCAGCGCATGGCGAGCGCTTGGCGGCGTGACGGACGAACTTCAACCGGCACCTGATAAGTCGCACCACCGACACGGCGCGACTTCACCTCGACCATCGGCTGGATAGCTTCCAGCGCCTTGTCGAAGATCTCCAGCGGCTCTTCTTTACTACGCTCGGCAACCTTGTCCAACGCACCATACACGATGCGCTCAGCTATGGACTTTTTGCCGCTGAACATCAGGTGGTTCATGAACTTGGCCAGGCGCTCACTTCCGAACTTGGGATCCGGCAGAATCTCGCGCTTCGCTACAACTCTTCTTCTAGGCATGATAAGCCCTCAATTTAAGGATCCTTCAGGTAAACTCGGGACTCGCACCAGCGTTAAAGCCAATCACCGCCCGACCTTACTCTTATCAGACCATCATATGCGTGATAAACATTACGTACGGCTGTCGTCTAGGCGACAGCGACCAGCGGCGAATTAAGACTTCGGACGCTTGGTACCGTACTTGGAACGACCCTGCTTACGATTCTGTACGCCAGAGGTGTCAAGAGCGCCACGAACGGTGTGATAACGCACACCGGGCAAATCCTTAACACGACCGCCACGAATCAGCACAACAGAGTGCTCCTGGAGGTTGTGACCTTCACCACCAATGTAAGAAGACACCTCGAAACCGTTGGTCAGGCGCACACGGCAAACCTTACGCAACGCCGAGTTAGGCTTCTTCGGGGTAGTGGTGTAAACGCGCGTACATACGCCGCGCTTTTGCGGACAAGCCTGAAGCGCAGGCACGTCACTCTTGGTGACGGGGCGCTTGCGCGGCTTGCGCACTAGCTGATTAATCGTTGCCATGGTGTTTAGCTGACTCCAATGGTTGCCTTGGCCTTGCAGCGGCTGCGGGCGTACCCACCCCACTGTTAAAGGCTGCGCATTCTAATGGCTGACCCTAGTCGCCGTCAAGTCTTGCCGGTCGCAAAACCGGCAAGACGAGGGCTTCATAAAAGGCCAGGTAGCAATGTTAGAGCTCGTCGTCGGAATCCAACGCGGTCAACTGAGCTCCCAGCTCCTGCTCTACCTCGGTCGCCGAGGGGTTGAACAGACGCTCTACGTCTTCGCGCTTGCGACGACGTTCCGCGTGGTGAGTCAGACCGGTACCTGCCGGAATCAGTCGACCCACTACGACGTTTTCTTTCAGGCCGCGCAGATAATCGCGCTTGCCGGTCACCGCTGCTTCGGTCAATACGCGGGTCGTCTCCTGGAACGACGCCGCTGAAATGAACGACTCGGTGGCCAGACTGGCCTTGGTAATACCCAGCAGCAGGCGTTGGTACTTGGCCGGGAATTTTTCTTCTTTCTCCAGACGCTCGTTCTGCTCCAGCACGCGAACCAGCTCGGCCTGATCACCGGTGATGAAGTCCGAGTCGCCAGAGTCGGTGATTTCCACCTTGCGCAGCATCTGACGCACGATCACTTCGATGTGCTTGTCGTTGATGCCAACGCCCTGGAGGCGATAAACGTCCTGAACTTCTGCCGTGATGTACTTGGCAAGCTCGGCCACGCCCAGCAGGCGCAGAATATCGTGCGGGTTGCTCGGGCCATCCGAGATGACCTCGCCCTTCTCGACGGCCTCGCCTTCGAAGACCGCGATTTGACGCCATTTCGGGATCAGCGTTTCAAACGGGTCACCGGATTCCGGGGTAATCGTCAGGCGACGCTTGCCCTTGGTTTCCTTGCCGAAGCTGATGACACCGCTGATTTCGGCCAGAATCGCCGACTCTTTCGGCTTCCGCGCTTCGAACAGGTCGGCCACCCGTGGCAGACCGCCGGTGATATCCTTGTTGCCCGAGGCTTCGACCGGAATACGGGCCACGACTTCACCCACACCGATCGTCGAACCGTCATCAACGGAAATGATCGATTTGCCCGGCAACAGGTACTGCACCGGCGTGTTCGACCCGGAGACCGACACGTACTCACCCGCGGCGTCCTTGAGCATGACCATCGGACGCTTGTCGCGACCGGCCATGGGGCGTGCGGCTGATTCGATAACCTCGATGGACGACAGGCCGGTCATCTCGTCGACGGTGCGGTGCATGGTGACACCCTCGTCGAGATCAATGAACTGCGCCTGCCCTTCCACCTCGGCAACGATCGGGTGGGTGTGCGGATCCCACTTGGCCACGACCGTACCGGCATCGACTACGTCGCCGTCGCGTACGGACAGCTCGGCGCCGTAGGGCAGCTTGTAGTACTCACGCTCACGGCCATGATCATCGGCAACGGCCAGGGCGCTCGAACGAGAGACCACCACCAGCTTGCCGTCAGCACGCTCAACGTGCTTGATGTTGTGCAGACGCACCTTGCCGCCGTGCTTGACCTGAACGCTGTCAACGGCAGACGAACGCGATGCCGCCCCGCCGATGTGGAACGTCCGCATGGTCAGCTGGGTACCCGGCTCACCGATCGACTGTGCGGCGATAACGCCGACCGACTCACCGATGTTGACCTGATGGCCGCGCGCCAGGTCACGCCCGTAACAGGCGGAACACACGCCATGCGGGGTTTCACAGGTGATCGTCGAGCGTACGATGATTTCATCGACGCCCATGGTGTCGAGCTCGGCGCACCACTTCTCGTCGAGCAGCGTACCGCGCGGAATAAGCACTTCTTCCGTGCTCGGGTCGACCACATCGATAGCCACCACGCGACCCAGGACGCGCTGGGACAGCGGCACGATAATGTCGCCGCCTTCGATGATCGGGTGCAGTGTCAAGCCGTTTTCGGTGCCGCAATCGCTCTCGGTGATCACCAGATCCTGGGCCACGTCGACCAGACGACGGGTCAGGTAACCCGAGTTGGCAGTCTTCAATGCGGTATCCGCAAGACCTTTACGCGCGCCGTGGGTCGAGATGAAGTACTGCAGAACGTTCAGACCTTCACGGAAGTTGGCGACGATCGGCGTTTCGATGATCGAACCGTCCGGCTTGGCCATCAGGCCACGCATGCCCGCCAACTGGCGGATCTGGGCGGCACTACCACGGGCACCGGAGTCGGCCATGATGAAGACGCTGTTGAACGAGTCCTGCTCGACTTCGTTGCCGTCGCGGTCGATGACGGTCTCTTTCGAGATACCCGCCATCATCGCCTTGGCCACCTTGTCGTTGGCCTTGGACCAGATATCGATGACCTTGTTGTACTTCTCGCCCGCGGTTACCAGACCGGAGGAGAACTGGTCTTCGATCTCTTTAACTTCCGCTTCAGCGGCGTCGACGATCTCGGTTTTCGCATCGGGAATAACGAAGTCGTTAACGCCGATGGAGGCGCCGGACCAGGTGGCCAAACGGAAGCCGGTGTACATCAGCTGGTCAGCGAAGATGACGGTCGGCTTGAGGCCGGCACGACGATAGACTTCGTTGATCAGGCTGGAGATCGCCTTCTTCTTCATCGGCTGATCGATCAGCTCGAAGGGCACACCTTCCGGCAGAATGCGGAACAACAGCGCACGGCCTACCGTGGTGTCATAGACACGACGGTGAAACGATCGCTCGCCACTTTCTTCGTCGACATCGACTTCGTCGAGACGCACCTTGACGCGCGCGTGCAACGAAACCGACTGGGTACCAAAGGCACGCTCCACCTCATTGAGGCCGGAGAACATCATTCCTTCGCCTTTGGCGTTGACCTTTTCGCGGGTCATGTAATAAAGACCCAGAACAACATCCTGCGAGGGCACGATGATCGGCTCGCCGTTAGCCGGCGACAGCACGTTGTTGGTCGCCATCATCAGCGCGCGGGCTTCAAGCTGGGCTTCCAGAGTCAGCGGTACGTGGACCGCCATCTGGTCACCGTCAAAGTCGGCGTTGTAGGCGGCACACACCAGCGGGTGCAGCTGAATGGCCTTACCTTCGATCAGCAGCGGCTCGAACGCCTGGATACCCAGACGGTGAAGCGTGGGCGCGCGGTTCAAAAGTACCGGGTGTTCGCGGATAACATCGGCGAGGATGTCCCACACTTCCGGCAGCTCGCGCTCGACCATCTTCTTGGCGGCCTTGATCGTTGAGGCGTAGCCCAGCGACTGCAGCTTGGAGTAGATAAACGGCTTGAACAGCTCGAGCGCCATCTTCTTGGGCAGACCGCACTGATGCAGACGCAGGGTCGGACCCACGGTAATTACCGAACGGCCCGAGTAGTCGACGCGCTTACCCAGCAGGTTCTGACGGAAACGCCCCTGCTTACCCTTGATCATGTCGGCGAGCGATTTCAGCGGGCGCTTGTTGGAGCCCGTGATCGCACGACCGCGACGGCCGTTATCCAGCAGCGCATCGACGGCTTCCTGAAGCATGCGTTTCTCGTTGCGCACGATAATGTCCGGCGCATTGAGATCGAGCAGACGCTTCAGGCGGTTGTTACGGTTGATCACACGACGGTAAAGGTCGTTGAGATCCGAGGTCGCGAAGCGGCCGCCGTCGAGCGGTACCAGCGGACGCAGGTCCGGCGGCAGCACGGGCAGCACTTCCATGACCATCCACGCCGGCGCGTTGCCGGAGTGATAGAAGGCTTCCAGCAGTTTCAGGCGCTTGGAAAGCTTCTTGATCTTGGTTTCAGAGTTGGTCTGCGGAATTTCTTCGCGAAGATGATTGATCTCTTCTTCCAGATCGATGTCTTTGAGCAGCTCTTGAACGGCTTCGGCACCCATGCGGGCGTCGAAATCGTCGCCGAACTCTTCGAGCGCTTCAAAATACTGCTCATCGTTCAACAGCTGACCACGCTCCAGCGTGGTCATGCCGGGATCGATCACCACAAAGCTTTCGAAGTACAGCACGCGCTCGATATCACGCAGGGTCATATCGAGGAACATGCCGATACGCGACGGCAGTGACTTCAGGAACCAGATGTGCGCCACCGGCGACGCCAGCTCGATATGGCCCATGCGTTCACGACGCACGGCCGCCTTGGTCACTTCAACGCCGCACTTCTCGCAGATAATGCCACGGTGCTTCATGCGCTTGTACTTGCCGCACAGGCACTCGTAGTCCTTCACCGGGCCGAAGATCTTGGCACAGAACAGGCCATCCCGCTCCGGCTTGAAGGTACGGTAGTTGATGGTCTCAGGCTTCTTCACCTCGCCGAACGACCAGGAGCGAATCATGTCCGGCGACGCCAGGGTAATCTTGATCGCGTCAAACTCTTCGGACTGAGATTGCGATTTGAGTACTTTCACCAAATCTTTCATGGGACGGCTCCTAGCTCTCTAACTCGATATCGATGCCCAGCGAGCGGATTTCCTTCACGAGTACGTTGAAGGACTCCGGCATGCCTGCCTGCATGGTGTGGTCGCCATCCACGATGTTCTTGTACATCTTGGTGCGGCCTTCGACGTCGTCCGATTTGACGGTGAGCATCTCTTGCAGCGTGTAGGCCGCGCCATAAGCTTCCAGCGCCCACACTTCCATCTCACCAAAGCGCTGACCACCGAACTGCGCCTTACCGCCCAGCGGCTGCTGGGTGACGAGCGAGTAAGAACCGGTAGAACGCGCGTGCATCTTGTCGTCGACCAAGTGGTTAAGCTTCAGTATGTACATGTAACCAACGGTGACCGGGCGATCAAACGCATCGCCGCTTCGGCCATCGTACAATGTCATCTGACCCGACTCGGGAATGTCCGCCAGCTTGAGCAGGTGCTTGATTTCGTGCTCTTGAGCACCGTCAAACACCGGCGTTGCCATCGGCACGCCCGCCTTGAGGTTTTTCGCCAGCGCAATCACTTCATCATCGCTCAGCGAATCAATGTCTTCCACTCGGGTGCCCGGCGTGTTGTACACCTGGCCCAGGAAGTCACGGATCTCGGCCACTTGCTGGCCGCGTGCATCGCGCAGCATGGCATCAATCTTGACGCCCAGACCACGCGCCGCCATCCCCAGGTGGGTTTCGAGAATCTGACCGACGTTCATGCGCGACGGAACACCCAGCGGGTTCAGTACCACGTCCACCGGCTCGCCTTTCTCGTCGAACGGCATGTCTTCAACCGGCATGATCGCCGAGATGACACCCTTGTTACCGTGACGACCGGCCATCTTGTCGCCCGGCTGGATGCGACGCTTGACGGCCATGTAGACCTTGACGATTTTCAGCACGCCCGGCGCGAGGTCGTCGCCCTGGGTCAGCTTGCGCTTCTTGTCTTCAAAGCGCTCGTCCATTTCTTTACGACGGTTTTCGAGCTGCTCGTCGGCCTGGGCCAGCAGCTCGTTGTAGGACTCATCCTGCAGACGCAGCTTGAACCACTGCTGACGCGGCAGTTCGTCGAGGTACGTCTCATCAAGGGTATCGCCCTTCTTGAGGTTGGGCCCGCCGTTAACCACCTGACCTTCCAGGGTACGCTTGAGACGCTCAAAGGTAGCATCTTCGGCGATACGATAGGTTTCCTGCAGGTCCTTGCGCACTTCATCCAGCTGCATCTGCTCGATGGACAGGGCGCGCGAATCTTTCTCAACGCCGTCGCGAGTAAACACCTGAACGTCGATCACCGTGCCTTTCATGCCGGTTGGGGCACGCAGCGAGGTGTCTTTAACGTCAGATGCTTTCTCGCCGAAGATGGCACGTAGCAGCTTTTCTTCCGGCGTCAGCTGGGTTTCGCCTTTGGGCGTTACCTTGCCGACCAAAATATCGCCCGGCCCGACTTCCGCACCGATGTAGACGACGCCCGCTTCGTCCAGCTTGCCCAGCGCCGACTCACCGACGTTGGGGATATCCGAGGTGACCTCTTCTGGCCCCAACTTGGTGTCGCGTGACACACAGGTCAGTTCCTGAATGTGGATCGTCGTGAAACGGTCTTCCTGGGCCACTCGCTCGGAGAGCAGGATGGAGTCCTCGAAGTTGTAGCCGTTCCAGGGCATGAACGCGATACGCATGTTCTGGCCAAGCGCCAGGTCACCCATATCCACGGACGGGCCGTCGGCGAGAATATCGCCACGGGCCACGTTGTCACCAGGCCGCACGATGGGGCGCTGGTTCATGCATGTGTTCTGGTTCGAACGGGTGTACTTGGTCAGGTTGTAGATATCCACACCGGCTTCACCGCCGATAATTTCATCTTCATTGACCCGGACCACCACCCGGCGCGCGTCCACGGAATCGATAACCCCGCCACGGCCCGCTACGGCACAGACACCGGAGTCACGCGCAACGAAGCGCTCCATACCGGTACCCACCAACGGCTTCTCGGCACGCAGGGTCGGCACCGCCTGACGCTGCATGTTGGAGCCCATCAGGGCGCGGTTGGCGTCATCGTGCTCGAGGAACGGAATCAAGGCTGCCGCGACCGAGACGACCTGGCGTGGCGACACATCCATCAGCGTCACCTGCTCGGGACGCATGAAAGTAGTTTCACCACGGTGGCGTACCTGCACCAGATCATCGCTCAGCTTGCCGGACTCGTCGACGGCTGCCGAGGCCTGGGCAATCACGTAGTCGCCTTCCTCGATCGCCGAGAGGTGAACGATGTCGTCGGACAACTGACGATCCACCACCTTACGGTACGGCGTCTCCAGGAAACCATAGCTGTTGGTGTGGCTGTAGGTGGCCAGCGAGTTGATCAGGCCGATGTTCGGGCCTTCCGGCGTTTCGATCGGGCACAGACGGCCGTAGTGCGTGGCGTGAACGTCACGTACTTCGAAGCCGGCACGCTCGCGGGTCAGACCACCCGGGCCGAGTGCTGACACACGACGCTTGTGGGTAACCTCGGAAAGCGGGTTGTTCTGATCCATGAACTGGGACAGCTGGCTTGAACCAAAGAACTCTTTCACCGCCGCCGCCACGGGCTTGGCGTTGATCAGATCCTGCGGCATCAGGCCTTCGCTTTCCGCCATGGAAAGACGCTCTTTGACCGCACGCTCGACACGTACCAGGCCAACGCGGAACTGGTTTTCGGCCATTTCGCCGACGCAACGAATACGGCGGTTACCCAGGTGATCGATATCGTCAACGTCACCAAAGCCGTTACGAATATTGATCAGCTCGCGCAGCACGTCGAGGATATCTTTACGGTCCAGCACGCCGGAACCGGTATCCCCCTCGCGACGCAGACGACGGTTGAACTTCATGCGGCCCACGCCCGACAGGTCGTAGCGGTCCTCAGTGAAGAACAGGTTATGGAACAGCGTCTCGGCAGCTTCCTTGGTCGGCGGCTCACCGGGGCGCATCATGCGGTAGATTTCCACCAGCGCTTCCAGCTGCGACCCAGTGGTATCCAGCTTCAGCGTATCGGAAATGAACGAGCCGCAGTCGAGGTCGTTGGTATACAGCGTCTCGATGCGCTTGATACCGCCGTGTGCCATGGCTTCCAGCACTTCCGGGGTAATTTCGGTGTTGCAGGGGCAGATCAGTTCGCCGGTCTTGCCGTCGATCTGATCTTTGGCCAGCGTTTTGCCGAACAGATATTCCATCGGCACATCCAGACGCTCGAGACCTGCTTTCTCGAGCTGGCGGATATGCTTCTGGGTAATCCGACGGCCTTCTTCGACGATGGTCTCGCCGTTGCTGTCCTTGATGTCGAACGTCGCGGTTTCGCCGCGCAGACGCGACGGCACCAGCTCCACAGAGAAGCCGGACTTTTCCACGTGGAAAACGCTGGTTTCGAAGAATTCGTCGAGAATCTCTTCCGCGCTCATTCCCAACGCACGCATCAGCACGGACGCCGGCAGCTTTCGGCGACGGTCAATACGCACGAAGACGTTGTCCTTGGGATCGAACTCGAAATCCAGCCAGGAGCCACGGTAAGGGATAACCCGCGCTGAATAGAGCAGCTTACCCGACGAGTGGCTCTTGCCTTTGTCATGATCGAAGAAGACACCGGGACTGCGGTGGAGCTGGGAAACGATAACCCGCTCGGTACCGTTGATCACAAAGGTACCGTTCTCCGTCATCAGGGGGATTTCCCCCATGTAGACTTCTTGCTCTTTAATATCTTTGATTGCTTTATTCGAGGAATCGCGATCATAGATGATCAAGCGAACCTTGACGCGCAGCGGTGCGGAGTAAGTAACCCCGCGCAGCTGGCACTCCTTAACATCGAACGCCGGCGTACCGAACCGGTAGCTGACATATTCAAGCGCCGCATTTCCGGAGAAGCTCTCGATCGGAAACACGGACTTGAACGCCGCGTGCAGGCCAATTTCGTGCCGCTCGTCGGGCGAACGATCTTGCTGGAGAAAGTCGTAATAGGAATCAAGCTGGATGGCCAGCAAGTAAGGCACATCCATCACTTGTGGCAGTTTGCCGAAATCCTTGCGGATGCGTTTTTTCTCAGTATATGAGTAAGCCATCTGTATTCCCCAGCTTGTTCACCATGGGTGACCGATGCGTGGTCATCTGCCCTGCAGGCGTGTCAGACGCGAACAGCAAGCTCCAGGTTTGGTAGCTCGCCGTCAAAAATCTTGGTCGATAACAGTCTTTCGATAACCGTTCTACAACGATTCTGCTTAACCGTTCAGTTACAACAGAAAAAGGCCGGCAGCGGGATTTCCCGCCGCCAGCCGTGGAAGCTTACGCAGCGCGTAAAGCATCCGGCACAAGAATTACTTGAGCTCGACGCTTGCGCCCGCTTCTTCCAGCTTCGTCTTAGCTGTTTCAGCATCTTCCTTGGACATGCCTTCCTTGATGGTCGCCGGTGCGCCGTCAACGGCACCCTTAGCTTCCTTAAGGCCAAGACCGGTGATCTCACGCACTGCTTTGATGACGTTAACTTTCTTGTCACCGGCAGAGGTCAGCACCAGGTCAAATTCGGTCTGCTCTTCTTCGACAGCGGCTTCACCGCCACCCGGGCCAGCGACAACGGCCGCGGCAGCAGAAACACCGAATTTCTCTTCCATTGCTTCGATCAGCTCGACAACTTCCATGACGGACATGTCGGCTACAGCATTGATGATATCGTCTTTGGTCAGTGCCATTGTTTCATTCCTAACTTTGCGGGAGTCTCGGTTTGCCGACGACTCAGGATTCATTGGCCGGTTCAAGCAGCCGTCTGCATCGGCAGATCATGCTGCCCAAAAGAAGCGTTTACGCCGCTTCTTCTTTCTGGTCGCGCAGGGCGGCCAGGGTACGAACCAGCTTGCCAGCGGAGGCTTCTTTCATTACCGACATCAGCTTGGCGATTGCTTCGTCGTAGGTCGGCAGCGTTGCCAGACGGTCGATGTCAGCAGCCGGAATCAGCTCACCTTCGTAGGCCAGCGCTTTCACTTCGAAGTCTTTGTCGTTCTTGGCAAACTCTTTGAACAAACGAGCAGCAGCGCCCGGATGGTCAGTCGAGAAGGCCAACAGCGTTGGACCAACGAAGCTCTCGGTCAGGCATTCCCACTGGGTGCCTTCGAGGGCGCGACGTGCCAGAGTGTTGCGTACAACACGTACCTGAACGCCATTCTCGCGTGCCTGCTTACGCAGATCGGTCATCTTGCTGACCGATACACCGCGAGAATCGGCAACTACGACGGAGAGTGCGCCCTTGGCCGCTTCACTGACCTCGGCAACAATCGCTTTCTTGCCTTCAAGTGCTAGTGGCACAGTGATCACTCCTTCGTGCCGGAACCCGGTAAAGGTTCCGGTGGTTACCATCTCTTCCTACCCATACTGCAAGCAGGAAGCCTTAGAGGATGGTGCTCACCAGAAAAGAAAGCATTGCTAACCCACTGGCGGCCACACCATCTGCGCAGGCGCTCGAAGAGCGATTAAGTCATGCCTCTATGCAAGGCACGGCACCTGCGGTCTTTGACGGCGCCTCGGCATTTGCCGAGGGACCGCAAAGTTATTGCTCGGTTGTTGCTAAAACCTGACGATCAACCGCTTAAACGAACGCGGAATGGTCGATTGTCAAACCCGGGCCCATGGTAGTGGACAGGGTCATTTTCTTAAAGTAGATACCTTTTGAAGTGCTCGGCTTGAGCCTCTTCAGGTCGGCGACCAGCGCTTCCAGGTTGCCGTTGATCGCTGCCGCGTCAAAATCCGCCTTACCCAATGTAGTATGGATGATACCGTTCTTGTCGGTACGGAAACGCACCTGACCGGCTTTGGCGTTTTTCACAGCGGTCGCAACGTCAGGCGTCACGGTGCCCACTTTCGGGTTGGGCATCAGGCCGCGGGGGCCCAGAATCTGACCCAACTGGCCAACGACACGCATGGCGTCCGGCGAGGCAATAACGACATCAAAATCCATCACGCCTTTTTTGACCTGCTCGGCCAGATCGTCCATGCCTACGATGTCGGCACCGGCTTCTTTAGCGGCGTCGGCATTGGCACCCTGGGTAAAGACGGCAACGCGCACGTCCTTGCCAGTACCGTTAGGCATGACGGTGGCGCCACGCACCACCTGGTCGGATTTACGCGGGTCAACGCCCAGGTTGATCGCGACATCCACCGACTCCTTGAATTTGACGGTCGACAGCTCAGCGAGCAGTGCTACCGCTTCTTCAATGGAGTAGGCCTTGTTGGTGTCGACTTTTTCGCGAATCAGCTTCGCACGCTTAGTCAATTTCGCCATGATTACAGACCCTCCACGTTGAGGCCCATGCTACGGGCGCTGCCCGCGATGGTGCGAACCGCTGCATCCATATCAGCCGCCGTCAGGTCAGGCTCTTTGGTCTTGGCGATTTCTTCGAGCTGTTCGCGCGTTACCGTACCGACCTTCTTCTTGTTCGGCTCGCCTGAACCCGACTTGATGCCGGCTGCTTTCTTGAGCAGCACCGCCGCGGGTGGCGTCTTGGTAACGAACGTGAAGCTACGGTCAGAATAGACCGTAATCACGACAGGCGTCGGCAGACCGGGCTCAATGTCTTGAGTCTCGGCGTTGAACGCCTTACAGAATTCCATGATGTTCACGCCGTGCTGACCCAGCGCAGGGCCGACGGGCGGACTTGGATTGGCTTTACCTGCAGCGACCTGCAGTTTGATGTAAGCCTGTACTTTCTTGGCCATCGTTTTCACTCCAGTTGGGTGGTAACGCCTTGCGGCTCCCCGGTCTTTGTCAGGTGAAAGCTTCACCTGACACGAATCGACTTACTCTTTCTCTACCTGTGCGAACTCGAGCTCGACAGGCGTGGCACGCCCGAAGATCAGCACGCTGACCTGCAGGCGACTCTTCTCGTAATTGACTTCTTCCACGACACCGTTGAAGTCGGCGAAGGGTCCATCGACCACGCGAACCGATTGGCCCGGCTCAAACATGGTCTTGGGCCGCGGCTTGTCGGTACCGTCTTGCACACGCCGCAGAATAGCATCGGCTTCGCGGGTGGTGATCGGCGCGGGCTTTTCCTTGGTGCCGCCGATAAACCCCATCACGCGAGGAGTTTCGTTCACCAGGTGCCAGGTATCGTCGGCCATCTCCATCTCGACCAGTACATAGCCGGGATAGAATTTGCGCTCACTCTTGCGGCGCTTGCCGTCACGCATTTCAACGACTTCTTCGGTCGGCACCAGAATCTCGCCAAAGCGATCTTCAACGCCATACATCTTGACGCGCTCGATCAGGGAGCGCATCACATGCTTCTCGAAGCCGGAATAGGCGTGAACGACGTACCAACGTTTGGACATGAAAGCTCCTAACCAATAACGCCGGACATCGCCCAGCCAAGAAGAGTGTCAATCAACCAAAGCATCAGCCCAACCACCAGCACGGCGACAAGGACAATGGCCGTGGTCTGAATAGTTTCGGCCCGAGTTGGCCATACAACGCGCTGAATCTCTTTCTTAGCGCTTCGCGCCAGCTCTACCAGGTCGCGGCCCTTGGTGGTGGTCAACGCCAACAAGGCAGCCAACACACACAGCACCACAACGCCCAACACACGGTAGATCAGGCCAATATCAGCAAAATAGGTATTGCCCACAACGGCAACGACAAGCAACGCGACAACCGCTGCCCACTTGAGCCCGTCATGGCGCGTCTGTTGCACCTCGGCGCCATGTTTTACAGAACTCGGCTTCATAAAAACGAGACTCCTCAGGGTGCAGCGAGCGACAAAGGAATTCTTTAAAGACATACCAGCCTGGGGAAGACTGGCAGGCCAGGAGGGAATCGAACCCCCAACCTGCGGTTTTGGAGACCGCTGCTCTGCCAATTGAGCTACTGGCCTGTATCAACATCTGCATAGACAATTTAAACAGCCTACGCAACAGCGGGCGTCATGGTAGCGGAGAAACCGCCACCTTACAACCCCTTTCAACACCACCACCCCTCATGCAAGCACGCCTGGTGATAGCGACAAAAAAAGCGAGCATCGCTCGCTTTCTTTTTAATATGGAGCTCATGGACGGATTTGAACCGTCGACCTCACCCTTACCAAGGGTGTGCTCTACCCCTGAGCTACATGAGCCAAATACCAACTGGAGCGGGCGGCGGGAATCGAACCCGCACCATCAGCTTGGAAGGCTGAGGTTCTACCATTGAACTACGCCCGCCTAACCTGCTTTAGAATGATCATCCGATGCGTGCTCATTCACTATAACGCCCGCTTCCGGCCTTTCATTCTACGACACCGGCGCTTGCCGCTGACGCTTGAAACTGGTGGAGAGGGAAGGATTCGAACCTTCGAAGCTTTCGCGGCAGATTTACAGTCTGCTCCCTTTGGCCACTCGGGAACCTCTCCAACTGTGGCGGCACATTATGCCAAGCCCCAAAGCAGTGTCAAGTCATTGATAGCACTAACAAGCTAACAATGCTCTGGCTTCAACAACATAGGCGATTAACGCTGCCGACTTGCTGACCGCCTGCCTTGGAACGCGCTGCATTTTGTCAAAGCAACATTGAGAATGCAAGGGCTGCACGGATTTTTTCCAGCGACACCGGCTCCGGCACGCGCGGTGCGCCGGCCATTTTACCGGCCCGCTCGGCTAGCGTCAGCGGAAAGCGCGCTTCAAGCCCGCCATACACCATATCCGGCCACACCGCATGGGGCACCTGAACGCCGCGCGAGATGACCCGCGCGTCACCCCCGGTCAGTAGCATCGGTAGCGCCACGCCCTCCTGGTCGCATACTTCGCTATAGATACGGTTGATAGCGCTCACGGCCGCCATGTAGATACCATGGTTGACGGCATCCACCGTGCGACGCCCCGGTTCGAGCAGCTCATCTGCCTCACTTTCGGGGTCGATGGCGACATTGCGCGTACCCAGCTTCAGGCTTTCTTTCATCAACCTCAGTCCCGGCACGATAAAGCCGCCCAGATGCTGCCCGCCGGGCAGCACAAAGTCGATGGTGATCGCACTGCCGCAGTCGACCGCACAGCAGCCGCCTGCCAACTGATACCCCGCCAGGGCACCCAGCCAGCGGTCAACGCCCAGCCGCCCGGGCTCTTCATAGCCGTTCACCACGCCGAGCGCCTCAGCGGTCGAGCGGGCCACATGCACATGTCGCACGCGACGACGCAGCAGTCCCACGGTCTCGTCGAGTACCGCCGCACGGGCCACGCTGGAAATACGTACTGCCTCGACCACGTCAAGATCCGGGATATCGGCCCCAGGGCGCCACTCTTCACGGGTCCACACCGCGCCTCGTGAGCGAATTTCACTGCTATCAGCATCTTTCAGCCGCCACTTCGACAGCGTATTGCCAATATCTAGGTCAAGTATCATAAGCGCCTACGTACGCTGATTTCACCGCCGGAAAGGCGCCTTGGTTGGCCCGACTCGGTTACCCACAAGTTGCCGCTATCGTCGACCTCGCCGGCAACTGCCTCAGCCACCTGACTCCCCTGGATAACCCGAATGGACTGGTCAGCGTATGCGTGGCGCTGGTTCCAGGCCTCCCGCCAGGGCGCAAAACCCTGCTGCTCAAAGCCCGCCAGCATGTCGAGCAGCCCGGCGACCACGTCCGCGGCCAGCTGATTGCGTGACAGCGACGGCAGTTCATCAAACAGCGCCGCCACCGGCTGTTCGATGGCCTCGCGCATGGTCTCGGGCAAACGCAGATTCATGCCCATCCCGATGACGACTTCGCAAGGGCCTGCGGCATCGCCGGTGACCTCTACCAGAATGCCGGCCAGCTTGCCCAGCTCGTCGCTATCGCGCTGGGCCATCAGAACGTCGTTGGGCCATTTAAGCTGCGGGGCCACGCCGTGGTGTTCCAGAACCTGGGCGATGACCACGCCTACCGCCAGGCTCAAGCCTTCCAGTGCGGTCACGCCAGCCTCAAAGCGCCAGCCAACGGAAAGCATCAGGCTTTGCCCCCAAGGGGTCGTCCATATACGCCCGCGCCGTCCGCGACCGGCCGTCTGCAGCTCGACAAAGCACACCTCGGCATGGCCGGCTCCCTGCTCGAACCGCTCGCGCAGGTAGGCATTGCTCGACGGCAACTGGTCCTCGACAAACAGACGCGCCAGATGATGACGCGCCTGGGCAGGCAAGCGCTCGACGATCCTGGCGCCGACCAGAGGCTCCAGCGGCTGAGCCAATCGATAGCCACGCCCCTTCACCGCCACCAGTTCGACGCCGAGCGCTTCCAATTTCTTTAACTGCTTCCACACCGCAGCGCGTGAGACGCCCAGCGCGTTACCCAGCTGTTCACCGGAATGAACGTCGCCGTCGCTTAGCAACCGCATCAGGTGGCCGATGCTCATGTCCTTGCCCCATCTGGGAAAACAACTATCTTACCGGATGCGCCATCAGCGCGAAAACTGCTGCCAAAAGGTTATTGTATTGATGCTTTAAATAATACAGTGCTGGTAGTGGACCGCACCGAGACCCTATAATGCCGCCCTATTTTTCTAGCAGGATCGCGTCGTGATCGAGAATCTTCGCAACATTGCCATCATCGCCCACGTTGACCACGGTAAAACTACCCTGGTCGACAAACTGTTAAGCCAGTCCGGCACGCTCGACCGCAAGGCCGAAGGCCAAGAGCGGATCATGGACTCCAATGACCAGGAAAAGGAGCGTGGCATCACCATCCTGGCCAAAAACACGGCTATCAAGTGGCAGGATGGCAACGGCACCGACTACCACATCAACATTGTGGACACGCCCGGGCACGCCGATTTCGGCGGCGAGGTCGAGCGCGTCATGTCGATGGTCGACTCGGTCCTGCTGTTGGTTGACGCCGTTGACGGCCCGATGCCGCAAACCCGTTTTGTGACCCAGAAGGCCTTTGACCGCGGCCTGAAGCCGATCGTGGTCGTCAACAAGATTGACCGCCCCGGCGCGCGCCCCGACTGGGTCATCGACCAGATTTTCGATCTGTTCGATAACCTGGGGGCCTCCGACGAGCAACTCGACTTCCCGATCATTTACTGCTCGGCGCTCAACGGCATTGCCGGCCCTGATCCTGACGAACTGGCAGACGACATGTCGCCCATGTTCCAGTCCATCGTCGATATCGTCGATGCGCCCAAGGTCGAGAACGACGGGCCCTTCCAGATGCAGATTTCGGCGCTGGACTATAACAGCTACGTGGGCGTCATCGGCCTCGGCCGCATCAGCCGCGGCAGCGTCAAGCCGAACCAGCAGATTACCGTGGTGACCAAGGAAGGTCATTCGCGCAAGGGCAAGATCGGCCAGGTCATGACCCACATGGGCCTCGACCGGGTACAGACCGACGAAGCCACGGCAGGCGATATCATCTGCATCACCGGCATCGAGAACCTGGCGATTTCCGACACGCTGTGCGACGTCAATAACGTCGAAGCGCTGCCGCCGCTGACCGTTGACGAGCCGACTGTATCGATGACCTTCCAGGTCAACGACTCGCCGTTCGCCGGTAAAGACGGCAAGTTCGTCACCAGCCGTAATATCAAGGATCGCCTGGAACAGGAGCTGATCCACAACGTGGCGCTGCGTGTCGAGCAGGGCGAAACCCCGGAAAAATTCAAGGTCTCGGGACGCGGCGAGCTGCACCTCTCGGTGCTGATCGAATCCATGCGTCGGGAAGGCTTCGAGCTGGCCGTTGGCCGCCCCGAGGTGATCATCCGTGAAATCGACGGCGAACAGCAGGAGCCCTACGAAGAGGTCATCATCGACTGTGAGGAGCAGCACCAGGGCGCCATCATGGAAGAGCTTGGCTATCGCAAGGGCGAAATGACCAACATGAACCCGGATGGCAAGGGTCGCGTTCGCCTGGACTTCATTATCCCGGCGCGCGGTCTGATCGGCTTCCGCGGCCAGTTTTTGACCCTGACCTCTGGCACCGGCATCCTGACCAGCCGCTTTGATCACTACGGCCCGCTGAAGCCCGATGCCTCAATCGAGCGGCGTAACGGTGTCATGGTATCGATGGTCGACGGCAAGGCGCTGGCCTACGCCCTTTTCACCCTTCAGGAACGCGGCAAGCTGATCGTCGATCACGCCACCGAAGTCTACGAAGGCATGCTGATCGGTATCAACAACCGTGCCAACGACATGGTCGTCAACCCGACCAAGGGCAAGAAGCTGGATAACATGCGTTCCACGGGTAACGATGAAAACATCGTGCTGACGCCGCCGATCAACTTCACCCTGGAGCAGGCCATCGAGTTCCTGGACTCTGATGAGCTGGTGGAAGTCACACCCAGCCATATCCGTCTGCGCAAGAAGTTGCTAAAAGAAAACGAGCGCAAGCGCTCAAGCAAGAAGTAAGTCGCATACCGAAGCCCGCTTGAATGCGGGCTTTTTTTTGCCTGTCATCTGGCTATCAAGTGAACCACACCTGTTTGCCAAGCCGCTTCCCCCAACGCAACCTTAACGGTTGACGGCTGGAAAGCCGGTCAAGGGTAGCGCAAAGTAGCGCTATCCCTGGCACAGGGGATTATTTTATCATCCCATTCACACAAGCGTTTGGATCGTGACCGACTCTTCACGCCTGCCCGACGGAGGCGCTCTTTACCCACGACGACTCCGGGACTGACATCTAGGCGGTTACCGCCTTGCCTAGCAGATGAGGAAACCCATGACCCCGCTTATTGAGGTTCAGCAGGTCAATAAAGCCTTTGGTGGCCTGCAGGTCATTGACGACTGCTCCATCCGCGTTGAGAAAGGCTCGATTACCGGCATGATCGGCCCTAACGGCGCGGGCAAGTCGACGTTATTCAACCTGATGGCCGGCGCACTGCAACCCGACAGCGGACGCATCTTGCTGGACGGCGAGGATATCACCGCGCTAAGCGCCGACCAGCGTTTTCACAAGGGACTGCTGCGCACCTTCCAGATCGCCCACGAGTTCAGCCATATGAGCGCGCTGGAAAACCTGATGATGGTGCCGCCCAAGCAGGCAGGCGAAAACCTGTTCACCACCTGGTTCAAACCCGGCCTGGTACGCCACGAAGAAGCCGAGGTACGCCGCCGCGCGCTCGAGGTCATCGACTTTATCGGCCTTCATCACGTGCGTAACGAGCTCGCCGGCAACCTGTCCGGTGGGCAGAAGAAGCTGCTGGAGCTGGGCCGCACGATGATGACCAATGCCAAGATCGTGCTGCTGGATGAGATCGCCGCCGGGGTCAACCGGACGCTGCTTGGCGACCTGATCGGCAACATCGAGCGTCTCAATCGCGAGATGGGCTACACCTTCCTGGTCATCGAGCACGACATGGACATGATCGCCCGGCTCTGCGACCCGGTCATCGTGCTTGCCCAGGGGCAGGTGATGGTCGAAGGCCATATTGAGGATATCCAGAACAACCCCGAGGTCATTGACGCCTATTTCGGCGCCGGGGCAGCGTGACGGATGAAGGCACAACGCTTCCAACAATGCCACAACCCTCCAGGTGGCCCTAAATTAGAGACTTTTTCACCATGCCTTTAATTGAAGCACGCGACGTCTACGGCGGCTATGGCAGCATGAACATCCTCAACGGGGTGAACCTGTCGCTGGAAGCCGACGAGGTCGGGGTGATTATCGGTCCGAACGGGGCGGGTAAATCGACGCTGCTGAAAGCGATTTTCGGGCTGCTGCACGTCAATCAGGGCGATATTCTGCTTCACGGTACGCCCATTCAAAACCTCGCGCCCAACCAGCTCGTCGAGCGCGGCATGGGCTTCGTGCCCCAGGAAAAGAACGTTTTTCCCAGCCTGACCGTGCAGGAAAATCTGGAGATGGGGGCGTTTTTGAAGCCCCAGAATGTCAAGCGCATGCTCGGCCAGGTCTACGAATTCTTTCCCCCGCTCAAGGAGAAACGCCATCAGCCGGCGGGCGAACTGTCCGGCGGCCAGCGCCAGATGGTCGCCATGGGCCGTGCGCTGATGGCCGAACCCAGCCTGCTACTGCTTGACGAACCCACCGCCGGGCTTTCGCCGCTTTACATGAATGAGATCTTTGACCGGGTCAAGCACATCAATGAGGCCGGGGTCGGCATCCTGATGGTCGAACAAAACGCCAAGCAGGCACTCGCCATTGCCGATAAAGGGTTTGTATTGGCCGCGGGCCAGAACCGCTTCACCGATACCGGCGCCGCACTGCTTGCCGATCCAGACGTGGCCAAAAGCTTTTTGGGCGGCTAGCCCAGGGGACAATAACGTGAATGAACTGGTTTTCTTTATTAACAACGTAGTGATCGCCGGCAGTGTCACCGGCGCCATCTACGCCATCGGGGCGATCGGCGTCACGCTGATTTTCAGCATCATGCGCTTTGCCCACTTTGCCCACGCCGACATGATGACCTTTGGTGCCTTCATGGTACTGGTGCTCACCACCGCTTTTCCCGGCATCGGCATGAGCATTGGCGTGCCCACCGCGCTCATCATGCTCCCTGTGGCCATGCTGCTAACGGCCTGCCTGGCGGTAGGCATCGACAAGGCGTTCTACAAGCCGTTGCGTGCCCACGGGGTCAAACCCATCGTCATGGTCATCGCCTCGCTGGGCGTGACGTTGATTCTGCAAGGGCTGATTCGGCTGTTTTCCGGCACCGGCGGGCAAGGCCTTTACGTCGACGACCGCAAGGCGATTTTTCGCATGCTGCCGTTTGAGAACGTTCGGGTGCCCATCGTGATTACCGAGCCGCAGATTTATCTGTTCGTGATCACCCTGGTCGCGGTCATTGCCCTGCACCTGTTCCTGAGCCGTTCGCGCCTCGGCAAGGCCATGCGCGCGATGTCCGACAACCCCGAACTGGCGCAGGCCTCGGGCATCAACACCAACACGATCGTCGCCGTCACCTGGGTGATTGCCGGCGGGCTAGCCGCTATTGCCGGCACCCTGCTGTCGCTGGATGTAACGTTCAAGCCCGACCTCAGCTTCTTCCTGCTGCTGCCCATTTTCGCCGCCGCCATCGTCGGTGGTGTGGGCCACCCCTACGGCGCCGTCGCCGGCGGCTTCGTGGTCGCTTTTGCCGAAACGTTGGCAGTGTTTAACTGGGCCGTCCTGTTGCGCCCCTTCCGCGACAGCCTGCCCACCTGGCTCGAGTTACCGTCCAACCTGGCCTTCGTGGGCACCGAATATAAAATCGTGGTGCCGTTCTTCATCCTGGTGGCTATTCTGGTCTGGCGCCCCACCGGCATCTTCAAAGGCAAGGTGATCTGATGGCTGATAACAACTACACCCCACAGGACGCGACACCCCAGACATCGCGCCTGCCGCTACGCGAACTCTGCCTGTTCGGCATCCTGCTGATCACCACTGTCGGCGTTTATGGCGTCATGGGGCCTGCCTACAGCACGCGCATGCTGGTGGAAGCCGCGTGCTACGCCATCCTGGCCCTGGGGCTGACCATTCAGTGGGGCTATGCCGGCCAGTTCAACGCCGGGGTCATGGGGTTCGTCGCCTTGGGCGGCGTCAGCGCCATGCTGTTCAGCGTACCGGTCAACGAGGCGTTCTGGGATAGCGAACTCCCCGCCGAGCTTGGCAAGGTACTGCTCTACACCATCGGCGCTACGCTGCTGGTGGTGGCGGCCTCGCGACTTACCCGGCTGGGGGTGCCCAAGCGGGTTCGCACCGTGCTCACCGTGTTGCTGGCCATCGTGCTCTATATGGTGGTGATCAGCCAGTTACGTGAAGTGACCGCCGCGATCGAGTCCCAGGCGGGCTTTGTGGGCGGGCTCGGCCTGCCGGCCTGGACAGGCTGGATCATCGGCGGCGCCCTGGCGGGCGGCGTGGGCTATTTTATCGGTCACGTCTGCCTTGGCTTGCGCAGCGATTACCTGGCCATCGCGACCCTGGGGATCGCCGAGATCATCAAGGCCTTTTTGAAGAATTCCGACTGGCTTACCCGCGGCACCGCTACGGTGTCGCCGCTGCCATGGCCGACCCCCGGCCCCGCCGCCCTGGGCTTCACATTGTCCCGAGCGATCTATCTTTCGCTGACAGCGGTGATTATCGCGGCGATCTTCTTTCTGCTCCACCGCGCCTATCACGCCCCGTGGGGCCGCATGATCCGTGCCATTCGCGACAATGAGGTGTCATCGGCGGCCATGGGCAAGGATATCAACCGGCGTCGCCTGGAGATTTTTGTGCTGGGCTGCATTCTGATGGGCATCGGCGGCGGCATGATGGCCAGCTTCAACAGCCTGTTCGACCCCAACGGCTACCTGCCGCTGAATCATACCTTCCTGGTGCTGGTCATGGTGATTCTGGGCGGGCCAGGCAACAACCTGGGCACCATTTTCGGCGCCATCGCGGTGTACATTATCTGGATCATGTCGGAACCGCTGGCACTCTACCTGATGGATCTCGCCGTGGCCTTTGGTGCCTTTGCCTTTGACTGGCAGGCGCCAAGCAATATCGACAGTCGCGCCCTGCAGGCCCGGGTATTGGTGATTGGCGTGCTGATCACGCTGGTATTGCGCTTTGCCCCTAAGGGGCTGCTGCCTGAGCGCATCAAGCACCACGACTGAGCCAAAAAAACCGCCCGAGCACTTGGCTCGGGCGGTTTCGACCTCACGGGAAGTGTATTAAAGCTCGTCTTCTTCCAATTCACCTACCCGCTCAAACTCGCCATTTTCGACGGTCATTTCGACCACGATGCCGGGCACGTCGCCGTTATCGTCAAACTCGTGGCTGCCAGATGCCCCTTCGTAGTTGATCTCTTCACCCTGGGCAATCAGCTCAACGGCTTTCTCCCACTCGCCGGGCAGGATGGTTTCACCCGGTGCAGTGGCCACATCGCGCAGTGCTTCGGATAAACCTTCGCGCTCGGCACTGCCGTTCTGCTCGATGGCCAGCGCCACCAGGAAGGCCGCATCATAGGCCTGGGCGGCAAAGACGGCTTCAGGGTCGATATCGGCAGCTTCGGCCGCCTCAATGAAAATATCGGTGCCGGGCAGGTCCGGGCTGCCGGGGCGGGTCGCGATCATGCCTTCCAGCACATCGGCGCCTACGGCTTCAACGAGGCTATTGCCCACCATGCCGTCGGCCCCAACGTACTGGGTGAACACGCCGCTTTCCGAAGCCTGGCGCAGCACGGTCTGACCCGAGGTATCGGCGTAGGCCAGCACAACCAGCGTTTCCACACCGCTGGAGGAGAGCGTGCCCAGCTCAGAGCGATAGTCAGAGCGGTTGTCCTCGTGGGCCAGGCTTTCTACGACAGTGCCGCCTTCCGCTTCAAAGGTCTCGGCGAACGCATCCGATAGCCCCTGACCGTAATCGTTGTTGACGAAGGTCACGGCGACTTCGTCGATGCCCTTCTCGATCAGTAGCTTGGCCAGCATCTCCCCCTGGAAAGCATCGGAAGGCACGGTGCGGAAGACCAGATCGTTATCGTCAAGCTCGGTCACCGCCGGTGCGGTAGACGCTGGCGAGACCATGACCACGCCGCCGGGAATGGCCGCATTGTTGGCGGCCGCAATGGTGGCACCGGTACACAGCGCCCCGACAATCGCCGTGACGTCTTCTGAGTTGACCATTCGGTCCGCCGAGTTCGAGGCAGCCGATGCGTCGGAACAGGTCGTATCGCCCGACGGCATTTCCAGGGTCTGACCGCCCAGAATGCCGCCTTGCTCATTAATCTGGGTAACCGCCAGCTGCGCGCCATCAAAGATGGGCGGTGTCAAACTCTCAATCCCCCCGGTAAAGCCCCCCAAAAAGCCCACTTTGACCTCAGCCTGGGCCGCACCTGCCAATGC
Organism: Pseudomonadota bacterium; assembly: GCA_051750125.1. Taxonomy (GTDB): domain Bacteria; phylum Pseudomonadota; class Gammaproteobacteria; order Pseudomonadales; family Halomonadaceae; genus Vreelandella. The sequence continues at coordinate 83,011 of JBNJJK010000004.1, read as the reverse complement.
CAGTGAAGAAACGGCCACTGCCGTGGCGATTATGCGCTTATTCATCATCTTATTAATCGCTCCCTGTAGGATTTAGCGCCCCATCGGTACACGCTGGGGTCTGCTATTAATCTGGAACTGGAACGCGAAAAATACAAGCAACGTTTTCCAACGCTAGACGTCGCGGTCGTCCTCGACGCGCTCGGCCCAGCGCTTGCGCGATAAATTGCGCCGGTACAGCCGTACCAGGGCGATGGTCAAGGCGGTGCTCAGCATGGCCGCCAATACCGCCCCCTGCCAGGGGCGAGCCGCATCGTTCAGCCAGGTCTCCAGCGCGATGATGAGCGTCAGGCCCAGCGCTTGCGAACCGATGGCAAGTGCGCGAAGTTTGTCAAAAGCAACTTGAGGCATAGGTGTCTCCGTTATGACCGGCTCCATGGTATGGTGCGCCAGTGTACCTGCTCAACGGGAAAACCATGAACGCCATCACCCTTGGCCCGCTGTTGATTTCGCTTCCTCGCCTCTACGCCATTGCCTGCGCACTGGCCCTGCTGGTCAGCACGCGCTATCTACTGGGTCTGCCCGAGCGCCGCCATCAGCGCTGGTTTCTGGGCCTGGTAGCCGTCTGGCTGATCGCCGCCCGCTTCGGCCATGTGGCGCTGCATATAGAGAGTTTCAGCGTTGCCCCGCTGGCGGCGCTTAAAGTCTGGCAGCCGGGTTATCAGGGGCTTTGGGGCCTGGTCGCGGGGCTGGCATGGACAGCCTGGACGCTACGCGGCCGGCTGATCGCCATGGGCGGTGCCATAGCGCTGCTGGTGGGCGCTTCAAGCCTATGGCTGGTACTGGTGACGCTGGCCCCGCTGGGCAACGACATGAGCATCAAGGCCCTGCCCGACGTGACTCTTGAAGACATCGACGGCAACTCGGTCCATCTGCCATCGCTTGCCGACGACCACGACCGGATCATCGTCAACCTATGGGCCACCTGGTGCCCGCCCTGCCTACGCGAAATGCCCTTGCTGGCCGAGGCGGATAAGCGCGAGGGCGTGGGGGTTGTGGTCGCCAACCAGGGCGAGGAACTGTTGCCCATCGTGCGCTATCTGGACGAGCAGCAGCTACGCTTCCGCTACGCCCTGCGCGACCCCGGGCAGATGCTCTTGTCGATCGTCGAGGCCCCTGGGCTACCCACCACCGTGCTGTTCGACGGCGACGGCAATGCCCTGGACATTCACGTCGGCGAGCTCACCCAGGCCCACCTGGACCGCTGGCTTGAAGATTGACGACGATACACCTTAATCCTCCAGCAGCTTTGCGTTAGAATCGCCCGCCCTGTTGCTGCCGGCCCCGCGACCGGCAGCGTACGTCCTGTATTGCAGACTTCCTTGAGGCATCATGAGCGATTTTTCCCCCGGCCAACGCTGGATTAGCGACGGCGAAGCTGAGCTTGGGCTCGGCACCGTGCTTAACTGCGACGCCCGTAGCGTTACCATCTTGTTCAGTGCCAGCCAGGAAACCCGCACCTATAACACCCGCCAGGCCCCGCTGACCCGCGTCATGTTCGGCACGGGCGACCGCATCGTGTCGGCCGACGGCTGGCAGATGATCGTCGATGACAGCGAAACGGCCAACGGCCTGATCACCTACGTGGGCGAGGACAGCCAGGGCCAGCAGCGTGAACTCCCTGAGGCCAAGCTCGCCGACACCATGCAGTTCGACCAGGCCCGCGACCGCCTGCTGACCGGTCAGGTGGATCGCAACGACTGGTTCGACCTGCGCTTTCGTACCCTGCATCACCATCAGCGTATCGAACAGCACAGCGCGCTGGGCTTTTCCGGACCGCGCATCGACCTGGTGCCTCATCAGTTGTATATCGCTGACGAAGTCGCCCGTCGCCATGCCCCTCGGGTCATGCTGGCGGATGAGGTGGGGCTCGGCAAAACCATTGAGGCCGGGCTGATTCTGCACCGCCTGCTGGTCGCTGGTCGGGCTGAACGGGCGCTGATTCTGGTGCCCGACAGCCTGACCCACCAGTGGCTGGTCGAACTGCTACGGCGCTTCTCGCTCAACGTCAGCTTACTCGACGAGCAACAAAGCCAGGCCCACGGCAGCGAGAACCCCTTCGAAAGCGCCCAGCTGGTACTCGCCAGCCAAGGCTGGCTGTTTGCCAACACCCACCGACAGGAGCAGGCGCTTGCCAGCCACTTCGACCTGCTGATCGTCGATGAGGCCCACCATCTCGACTGGAGCAGCGAGGGTAGCGGCCCCGGCTATCAGTGCGTTGAACAGCTGGCGGCGGATATTCCCGGCCTGCTACTGCTCACCGCTACCCCCGAACAGATGGGCATTGAAAGCCACTTTGCCCGCCTGCGCCTGCTCGACCCCGAGCGCTACCACGACCTGGCACGCTTCAAGGACGAAGAGCGTCATTACGGGGCGGTGGCCGGCGCCATCGATGCCCTCGAGTCACTGCCCGCCTCGCCTGACGCTCGGGTCTACGTCGAGGCCGTTGCTGACGACCGCGACAGCCAGGCGCTACTGGCAACCCTGTGCAACCACGAGGCCAGCGCCGCCCAGCAGGACGCCGCCCGCAGCCAGCTGCGCGACGCGCTGCTCGACCGCCACGGCACCGGGCGGGTGATGTTCCGCAATAGCCGCCGCCACGTGGGTGGCTTCCCCGAGCGTCGCCTGCATCTGACGGCCCTCGACCTGCCACCGGCCTACCGCCGCACGCTGCGCCGCCTGGAGCGCGACGACGACTACCTGGACGAGCTGCTGATCGAAACCGGCATGGATCACCCGGACGTACTGATCTACCCGGATGCCGCCTACCGCGCGCTCAGCGACGACCCGCTCAACAGCGAACCCTGGTTTCACATCGACCCGCGGGTCACCTGGCTGCTGGAGAAACTCAGCGACGACAGCGAGGCCGGCTTTGCCAGCGACAAGGTGCTGGTGATTGCCCACCACCGCGAAACCGCCGAGGGGCTAGCCGAAGGCCTCCGCGTGCTGGGCGGCTATCACGCCCCGGTGTTCCACGAGGGGTTGTCGCTGGTCGAACGCGACCGCGCCGCGGCAGCGTTCGCCGACGAGGAAGACGGCTGCCAGGTGCTGGTGTGCTCGGAAATTGGCTCCGAAGGGCGCAACTTCCAGTTCTGCCGCCACCTGGTGATGTTTGACATGCCCCAACATCCCGACCAGCTGGAACAGCGCATTGGCCGTCTCGACCGGATCGGCCAGCGCCACGCCATCGAGATGCACATCGCCACCTTTACCGGCAGCCCCGGCGAGCGGCTGATGCGCTGGTATCACGAGGGCATGGATGCCTTCAGCGCGCCCCACGGTATCGGCAGCGACCTGTTTAACGCCTTCGGCGATGCCCTGGCCGATGCGCTGCTCGACGACGAGATGCTGGATGAAATCATCGGCGAAACCCGCGAGATGTTCATCGCCAAGCTGGCCGAGCGGGATGCCGGCCGCAATCGCCTTTTGGAGCTCAACGCCTGCCGCCCCGAGCGTGCCCAGCAGGTGATCGAGGCGGTGCGCGAGCTGGACGACGACACCGCCCTGCCCCGCTACGTGGAGCGCGCCCTGGATGTGTTTGGCGTCGACAGCCAGGAAATCGGCAACGGCCTGATGCTGCTGCAGCCCGGCCAGCACATGCTGGATGGCCTGCCGGGGCTGGTCAAAGGCGAGGAAGGCTTTTCGGCGACGTTCGACCGTCAGCTGGCCCTCGCCCGGGATGACGTCCAGCGGCTTTCCTGGGAGCACCCGTTGCTGCGCGAAATGATGGGTCGCATCCTCGACGGCACCATGGGCAACACCGCGCTTGCGTTACTCGGCCACCCGGCGATTCCCAGCGACCGGCTGATGGCGGAACTGGTGTTCCGCACTCACTGCCCGGCGCCCAGGTCGCTGCACCTGAATCGCTTCCTGCCGCCCACCGCGGTGCGCGTGTTGCTGGATGAGTCCGGCGCCAACCTCACCGACAAGATTTCGTTTACCGGCCTGGGGAAAAACCTGCAGAAGGTCAACAAATCACTGGCCCGCGACCTGATCAAAAGCCGTCACGACCAGCTGCGCGGCATACTCACCCAGGGCGAAAGCGAAGCCGAACGCGAGCTGCCCAGCATTGTCGAGGCCGCCGAGGCCCGCATGCGCACTCAACTGGACGCCGAGCTTGCCCGCTTGACGGCGCTGGCGGAACACAACCCGTCGGTACGCAATGAAGAGTTGGACGCGCTGAAGAAGGAGCGCCAGCAACTCAGCGACGCCATCGAAAACACCCGCCTACGGCTCGATGCCGTGCGGGTAATCATTACCGTGGATCCCAACGGCTAGTCGTCAAGAATCGCCTGAAGTGCCTTGTCGAGGGTCGGGTAGGTGAACGTGAAACCGGCCTCGATAAGGCGCGCCGGGCGCATATCGGCACCGGTCAGCAGCAGTTGGGACATGTCACCCAGCCCCGCCTTCAACACGCAGGCGGGCACCGGCAATACCGCCGGGCGATGCAGCGTCCTGGCCAGGGTCCGGGTAAATTCAGCGTTGGTCACCGGATGCGGCGCACTGCCGTTGAAAGGCCCCGACAGCGAATCATCGCTGAGCAGGAAGAGGATGGCGTTGACCAGGTCATCGCGGTGAATCCAGGGCATGAACTGCTTGCCGTCGCCAAAACGCCCGCCCAGCCCCAGCTTGAACGGCGGTAGCATCTTCTGCAGCGTGCCGCCGTCCGGGCCCAGCACCAACCCGATACGCAGGATCGCCAGGCGCACGCCCATGGCCTCGATGGGCTCGGCCGCCGCCTCCCACTGGGCGCACAGCCGGTGGGCAAACTCGTCTTGGGGCGGAGTGTCCTCGGTGACCCGCTGATCACCCTGATCGCCGTAGTAGCCCATAGCCGAACCGCTGACGAGCACCTTGGGCAACGGCTGGCCATTTTCGCCCAGCTGCTCACACAGCGACACCAGTTGCTCGGTCATCTCGACCCGCGAGCGGATCAGGCGGTCTTTCTGTTGATCGCTCCAGCGCTTGGCGGCGATGGACTCGCCCGCCAGGTTGACCAGAGCCTCGGGCGGGGTATCGATAAACGCCTGGGCGCTATCGCGGATATCGCATTCCTTGGGCAACCGATCGCGTACCTTGTGCGGGGTGCGGGAAACCACCTGCACCTCATGCCCCTGGGCGATCAACATTGGGCAGAGCCGCTGGCCGACAAAGCCACTGCCGCCGGTCACTAGTACACGCATGGTGTTTCTCCCTCTGATATCGACGCACAAGCGACGCCGTGAAAGGTTTACATTGCAGCCTATTTATACAAAACTATTACAAATAGATCATTTCGTACATGTTTATCCGGCATTTCTATACGCCCCACTAGGCGATATGCCCAAGAGGCCAGCATGACAGCAGCACAGACTTCATCGCCTTTGACGATCGCGATTGTGGGGGCCGGCATGGCCGGACTTGCCTGCGCCAACGCCCTGGCCGAGCGCGGCGTTAATGTCAGTGTATTTGACAAGGGGCGCGGCCCGGGGGGGCGCATGTCAACCAAGCGCCTCGATCAGGGACATCTGGATCTGGGCGCTCAGGCATTCTCCGCGCGGGACCCGGCCTTTCAGGGTGCCCTTACCGACTGGACCACCGCCGGGCTGGCCGCTCGCTGGCCGATCATCAGCTATCAGGCTAGTTCAAACGGCTGGCAGCTGCAGCATGATCCCCATGCCCGCTATACCGGCGTTCCCCGTATGAGCGCCATCACCCGTCATCTGGCCAATACCTTCCAGGCCCATGACCACAGCAAACTGAGGCTCGCGACCCGTATCGAGGCACTGAAGCGTTTGCCGGAAGGCTGGCAACTGGTCGACACCGCCGGCAACACCTTCGGCCCCTATCAGCATGTGGTGTTCACCACGCCGCCACCGCAAACGCTGCCGCTGGTTGCTGACTGGGACACCACGCTGGCCGAGGCCTGCCGCCAGCGCCCCCAGCGCGGCTGCTGGGCGGCCTGGGCAATCCTCGAGCGGCCGTTACCCGCCCCGCCCGATGCACTCCAGGAGTGGCACATGGCGCGGGTCGACCATCCGGCACTGCGGCTGGTGTCGCGTAATCACACCAAACCCGGGCGCGAGCATCAGCCCGAAAGCCTCAGCCTGATGGCGCAGCTGGACTGGAGCGACCGCCATCTGGAAAACGATCCGCAAACGATTGCCGATGAATTGTGGGCCGCCTTCCAACTACTTTATCCGCCCGGCACACCCCTTCCGAAACGCGTAGCCAGTGGCGCCCATCGCTGGCGTTACGCCCAGCCGAGCGAGGCCGACGACCGGCTATACCTATACAACGACAGCGGCTTGGCGATGTGCGGTGACAGCTTCACCATCAGTCGCGTGGAGTCCGCGTGGTGTTCGGGAACCCTGTTAGCTCAAGCACTAGTAGATCGGTCGGTTCAACCGAGGTAGACCCCTTACGTCTAAGGTGATGCATGCAAAGGTTGTACCTTGGCGCCACAAGTTGTACAAAGGAACGTTAGTTATTCACATTTGTTGATCGGTTAATTAGGTAATTGCTATGGATAGCAAACCACATTGCCCTGCGCAGCAACCCACGATAGACGCATGCGGCTTGGCTCCGCACACAACTAAGAGGCACTGGCGCCCATGAGCAACAAGGCGACCCACCCACCCGATACCCCCCTTTATCCCATTCGGGAAGTATCCCGTCTGACGGGTGTGAACTCGGTTACCCTGCGCGCCTGGGAGCGACGTTACGGACTGATTCGCCCCCAGCGTACCCCCAAGGGTCATCGCCTATATGCCCAGGACGACATCACGCGCATAGAGCGCATTCTGCAGTGGCTCAATCGTGGCGTGCCGGTGAGTCAGGTCGCGGACCTGCTCGACCAACCCGATACCGTGGAAGCCCCGGTACCCGATGCGGGCGACTGGGCCAGCCAGCGCCAGCAGCTGCAGGCCACGATTGAAGCGCTCGACCTGCCCAGGCTCGAAGCGTTCTATCATCAGAGCCTGGCGCTGTACCCGCTGAGCACCGCCATTAACGAGCTTTGGCAGCCGGTCGTACTGACGCTGGAGGCCAAGTGGGCGGTCAAGCCCGACGAACTCGTGCGCCGCACCTTCGAGTCGTTTCTGCGCAGCCAGGTCGGCATTCGTCTGCACTACGCCAACCAGGCCACCCGTGGCCCGTTGATTCTGCTCAACGTCATGCCAGATGACCCAGGGCCGCTGTGGGTGCTGATGGCCGCGCTCATGGCCAGCGAGCAGGGCTACCGGGTCCAGCTGCTGGATCACTCGCTGCCGCTCGAGGACCTTCCCCAAGCCGTCGCGCGCCTCCACTCATCGATGGTGCTGCTGTCCAGCGGCCAGCGGGAAGACGATCGCTATATCCGCCAGGCACTACCCGACGCCGCCGCGGCGCTTAACGTGCCCATTGGCGTATGCGGCGAAGTCGCCCGCCTGCGCGATGCCGACCTGCGCGATTCCTCCGTGCATATGCTGGGCGACGATTTACCACAGGCCATTGCCCGCTTGCGTCCGTTGCTACGCGAATCGGGCGTTCTTTGAGCCACTAGCGGACACCGTCGCCGCGACGGTGCCTTTCTCTGAACCGTCCGGCAGGAGTGTCCATGTCTCGACAGCTGGTTTGGCTACGCAGCGACCTGCGCATTCACGACAACACCGCGCTGGCGGCCGCTGCGGCCAAAGGGCCGGTGGTAGCGGTATTTCTGCGCTCGACTGCCCAATGGCAGGCCCACGGCCACGGGGCCAACAAGATCGACTTCTGGATGCGCGGCGTGTCGGCCGTCAAAGAGGCGCTCGAAGGGCTCAATATCCCCTTATTGCATCGCGATATTGAAACGTTTGACAAGGCCCCTGACACCTTGCTGGAGATTGCCCGCGAGCAGGATGTCGACCAGCTTCACTTCAATATCGAGTACCCGCTGAACGAGCAGCGCCGTGATCAGGCCGTGCGCGAAACCTTCCAGCAGGCGGGCATCAAAGCCCACGGCCACCACGACGCCGTGGCCTTTGCCCCAGGATCACTGCTGACCGGCAAGGGCGATTATTACGGCGTGTTCACGCCGTTTGCCAAAGCCTGGCACAAGCACATCACGCCGGAACAGCTGGCGCTGCGCGACACGCCGGCGGTCCAGTCGCCGCTGGGCATCGACAGCGACCCACTCCCCCCGTTACCCACCTTCAAAGACACCCCGGTTGATGGCCGCCAGTGGCCTGCCGGTGAACACGCCGCCGGCGACCATCTGGAACGTTTTTTACGCTTCCGCGGACGCCACTATCACGATCAGCGCGACTTTCCCAAGGTTCGCGGCACCAGCGAGCTATCGCCTTACCTGGCGTTGGGCATGCTATCGCCACGCCAGTGCTTTCAGGCGGTCATGAGCGAGAACGATGGCCATTTGGCCGATGGCGACAAGGGCTTGAGCGCCTGGGTGAGCGAGCTCATTTGGCGGGAGTTCTATCAGCACGTGGCGGTGGGTTTTCCACAAGTGTGCCGCTACCAGCCGTTTCAGTCCCATACCCGAGGGCTTGCCTGGCGCGATGACGATGAAGGCTTTCAGGCCTGGTGCGAAGGGCGTACCGGCTACCCGCTGGTGGACGCCGCCATGCGCCAACTGGTCACCACCGGCTGGATGCACAACCGCCTGCGCATGGTGACGGCGATGTTCCTGAGCAAGCACCTGCTGATCGACTGGCGCCGCGGCGAAGCGTTTTTCCTCCGCCACCTGGTGGACGGCGAGTTCTGCGCCAACAACGGCGGCTGGCAATGGGCCGCGTCCACGGGTACCGATGCGGCACCATATTTCCGTATCTTCAACCCCACCACGCAATCCACGCGCTTCGACCCGGACGGTGAGTTCATTGCCCACTGGCTGCCCGAACTGGCAAGCCTGCCGGCCAAGGCGCGCCATGCGCCGCCCCGGGATATGCTGACCAGGCTCGACTATCCTGCGCCGATCGTTGAGCACAAGGCCGCACGCCAGCGGGCGCTCGATGCCTTCAAGGCGCTGTCCACCTAACCCAGCGCTAACGGCCCTTACACGCCTAACTGCTTCGGGAGTCGTCATGTCACAGGACAAGGCACTGGAAGATTTTTGCGCCTTCTTCAATAAACTAGACAATACCTGTACAGAAAAACTATACGAGGTATATACTGAGGATATTGTTTTCAACGATCCGCTGCACCACGTTGAGGGCCGCGATGCATTGGAAGGCTACTTCGCGGCGATGTATGAAAACGTCACGCACTGCCAGTTCGTCTACGACCGTCGTCAACGCCAGGGTAACCAGGCGTTTGTTACCTGGACCATGACGTTCGCGCACCCTCGCCTGGCAGGCGGCCGCCCTATCGAAGTCGATGGCTGCAGTGCCTTGACGTTTGCCGACGATGGACGTGTATCACAACATCGCGACTACTTCGATGCCGGCGCCATGCTGTATGAGCACCTGCCACTCATGGGCCGCGTCATCCGTTGGTTAAAGCAGCGCCTGGATTAATGAACACCTTGCCTCGCACGCCCGAACTATCGTGCCTGCAGGGTGCAACTGGAGAGGCACGATGAGCACATGGACAACGCCCCAGCGCATCTGGCTGACGGGTGCCACCTCGGGCATCGGCGAAGCCGTGGCCAAAAAACTCATCGCCGAGGGCCATCACGTGGTGGTCAGTGCGCGCAAACAGGCCGCACTGGACGCGCTCTGCGAAGGTCACCCCAATGCCTACCCGCTGGCCCTTGACGTAAGCGACCGCAAGGCCGTGCTGGCGGCCGGCCAGCAGATCGGCGAGCGGTTGGGCGCTCTGAACCTTGCCCTATTCAACGCCGGCACCTGCGAATACCTCGATGCGCAACAGTTCGACATGGACCTGGTCGAGCGGGTGTTCACGCCCAACCTGTTCGGCACCCTGTATGGGGTGGAAGCCGCGCTCCCCCTGCTGCGCGCAGCACGCCAGGAAGGCAAACCCGCCCGCCTCGCTGCCACTTCGAGCGCCTCCGCCTACCTGCCGCTGCCCAGGGCCGAGGCCTATGGGGCGTCCAAGGCCGCCGTCAGCTATTTTCTCGAATCGCTGCGTCTTGACCTCGACCAGGAAGGTATTGACGTCAGCCTGATTCACCCTGGCTTCGTCAAGACGCCGCTGACCGAGCGCAATGACTTCCCCATGCCCATGCAGGTCAGCGCCGATGCCGCCGCCGAGGCCATTATCAACGGCCTGGTAAAAGGTCATCTGGATATTCATTTTCCGCGCCGCTTTACCTACCTGGTCAAGTTTCTCGGCATCCTGCCGCCAGCCCTGCGTCGCCGGATCGGCCTGCGCATGACCCGACCGCAAGAGGCTTCCTGATGAGCAACACGGCGTCTCAACGCATCGCCATTATCGGCAGCGGCATCAGCGGCATGGCGGCTGGATGGTATCTATCTGCCCAGCACGAGGTCACGCTGTTCGAGGCGGACACACGCCTGGGCGGGCATACCGCGACCATGGACGTGGACGTCGAAGGCCGCCCTTACGCCATCGATACCGGCTTCATCGTGTTCAACGACTGGACCTACCCGCACTTTCAGCGCCTGCTGGATGCCCTCGGAGTACCCAGCCAAGCCACCGAAATGAGTTTTTCGGTGCATGAAACCAGCGTGGATTTCGAATACAACGGGCATACCCTGACCTCGTTGTTCGCTCAGCGTCGCAACCTGCTCAACCCGGCTTTCTACCGCCTGCTGGCCGATATCATGCGCTTCAACAAGCAGGCGACGCGCGATCTGGAAAACGACCGCCTGCCGCCGGGCATGACACTCGGGGACTATCTGGACCAGAACGGCTACGGCCAGGCCTTCCAGCGGCGCTACCTGTTACCCATGGGGGCCGCCATCTGGTCGGCCAGCATCGGCGACCTGCGCGCTTTCCCGCTGACCTTCTTCGTGCGGTTTTTCCGCAACCACGGACTGCTATCGGTTAACCATCGCCCCCAGTGGTACACCCTGGTGGGCGGCTCGCGGCGCTATATACCGGCGTTAACCGCGCCCTACGCTGAGCGAATTCATCTCAACACGCCGGTGACCCGCATCGACCGCCACGCCACCGGCGTGACGCTCACCACCCCAGTGGGCACCCAGCGCTTCGATCACGTAGTGCTGGCCTGCCATGCCGACCAAGCGCTAGCCATGCTCGGCGACCCTACGACGGACGAACGCGAGATTCTCGGCGCGATGCCCTACCAGGATAACGAGGTGGTACTGCACACCGACACCTCGCTGTTGCCGCGCCGTCGACGCGCCTGGGCCAGCTGGAACTACCGCCTTGACGGTCGCGGCGCCGACGAACGGGTATCGGTCACCTACGACATGAATATTCTCCAGCGGCTGGAAAGCGACACTACCTTCTGCGTCACACTGAACGACTCGGAAAGCATCGACCCAGCCAGGATCCTAGGCCGCTACGTCTACGCCCACCCGCAGTTCACCCTGGCCGGGCAGGCCGCGCAACAGCGCCACGGCGAGATTTCAGCGCCTGCCCGGCGCACGCATTTCTGCGGCGCCTACTGGCGCAACGGTTTTCACGAAGACGGCGTATGGAGCGCCCTGCGCGTTGCCCGTTCGCTGGGCTGCGATGAAGCGGCCACGCCGCCGGGACCGCCGACCGCGCTGCCCACCAGCGAGCTGTTTGATGCCTACCAGGGGAGCGACGCGGGATGACCACGACGCCACATTCGCGTATTTATCGCGGCACCCTCCGCCACCGACGCTTTACGCCGCGTGGCCACGCCTTTAGCTATCAGCTGTGGATGGCCTGGCTGGACCTCGATGAGCTGCCGGCGCTGTTTGACGGCGTGGCCGGCTTCAGCGCCCGTGGGCCGGCCCTGGCGCGCTTTCGTCGCGAAGATTATCTCGGCCCCAGCGACCGCCCGCTGGCCACCGCCGTGCGCGACGAACTGACCCGCCAGTTGGGCAGCGCCCCTGAGGGCCGAATCTGCGTGCTGACCCAGCTGCGTACGCTCGGCGCCATGTTCAACCCGCTGACGATGTACTACGCCTACGACCGCGATGGTCAGCTGGCCGCGGTGCTCGGCGAAGTCACCAATATGCCTTGGCGCGAGCGCACCTGTTACGCCTGCCGTGTCGATCCGAAACGCCATAGCCACTACGCGACCTTTGACAAAGCCATGCACGTCTCGCCGTTCAATCCCATGGACATGACCTACCGCTGGCGCTTTAACACCCCCGATGACCAGCTTCTCCTGCACATGGAGAACTGGCAGGCCGGCCAGCGCCATTTCGACGCCACCCTGACGCTGGAAGCGGCCCCGGCAACGCCAAGAGTGCTGCTCACCACGCTGGCCCGTCAGCCATGGATCAGCCTGAAAACGGTCGCCGGCATTCATTTCGAAGCATTGCGGCTGTGGCTGAAACGCATACCCGTCTATTCCCACCCCAAGCGCAAGGAGACCTCGAAATGACGACCCTGCGTTCCACCCCGCCCGATATCCAACCCGCGCCCCAGGGCCGTCTGACACGCTGGCTGAAAACGCGCTTGATCGCGCAGCTGGATGCGTTTACCGGTGGCTACATTACCTTGATCGAAGGCAACCAGTGCCACCACCTGGGCCAAGGCGGCGATCTCCACGTCACCGTGGTCATCCGCCATGCCCGCGCCTGGAAGCGGCTGGCCTTTGGCGGCACCGTGGGCGCCGCCGAGTCGTACATGGACAACGACTGGGACGCCGATGACCTGGTCGCCCTGGTACGTCTCTTTGCGGTCAACCTGGATCAGGTCAACGGCAACCTGGAAAATGGCAGCGCACGCGTTACCCGCTGGCTGATGGCTTGGGTCTACCGCTTTCAGCGCAACAGTCTGACCGGCTCAAAGCGCAATATCGCCGCGCACTACGATATCGGCAACGATCTGTTCGCGACCTTTCTCGACCAGCACCACTGGATGTACTCCAGCGCCGTGTTCCCCTACCCGGACGCCAGCCTGGAAGAGGCCTCGACCTACAAGCTGGATGTCATGCTCGATAAGCTCGACGTGCAGCCCGAGCATCATCTGCTGGAAATCGGCACCGGCTGGGGCGGTCTGGCGATCCACGCGGCCAAGACCCGCGGCTGCCGGGTGACCACCACCACGATTTCCGAGGAGCAGTACGCCTATACGGCCCGCCGCATTCAGGAAGAGGGGCTGGAAGAACGGATCACGCTGCTGAAACAGGACTACCGGGAACTGACCGGGCGCTTCGACCGCTTGATATCCGTCGAGATGATTGAAGCGGTCGGCCACCAATACCTTGATACCTATCTGCACAAGGTTGACAGCTTGTTGACCGATGACGGTCAGGCCATGCTTCAGGCGATCACCATCCGCGACCAGCGCTTCGAAGAAGCCAAACGCGACATGGACTTCATCAAGCGATATATCTTCCCGGGCGGCTTTCTGCCGTCGCATCACGCCATCGCCAGCAGCCTGATGCGCAAGACCTCGCTGAACATGGTATCGCTCGATGAAATCGGCCAGCATTACGCGCGCACCCTTCGCGAATGGCGCCACCGTTTCGAGGCCCACCTGGAGCATATCCACGCGCTGGGCTACGACGAACGCTTTACCCGCATGTGGCGCTACTATCTGTGCTACTGCGAAGGCGGCTTCCTCGAACGCTCGATCGGCACCTGTCATTTGGTGTTGGCAAAACCTGGCGCCAAGCCATCGCCTCTGACCGGAGCCCTGTAATGCTCGCCCGGCGGCGTCTAATGGCCATTGCCGTCAATGCCCTGGGGTTTGAAGTGATCTGGACGCTATGCGTGGTGGGCGGTTCCTGGGTAGCGGCTATCGCTGGCAGCGCCTGGCTCGCGCTACATTTGAAGTACGTGGGCAAACCCGGTGAATGGCGTTTGGTGGCGGTCTTTGCCATGCTGGGACTGGCGATTGACGGCGGCCTGCAGCTGGCTGGCGGGCTAATGTTTGAGGATCGCACCCTTATCGCCGGTCTGTTGCCGCTGTGGTTGTGGATGCTGTGGCCGCTCTTCGCCACCCTGGTGCACCATTCGCTTGCCTGGCTATGGCGATGGCCCTGGATGGCCGCGGCACTGGGTGCGGTGGGCGGCCCCCTGTCGTATTTTGCGGGGGCGGCGCTCACCGATGTCACCCTGGCGTCGTGGCTGTTACCCGCGCAGGCGCTGATATGGGCCGTGTTGTGCCTAGGCGTCTGCCGCTATTACCAGCGTTGGCAGCAGCGTTATGTGGGCGCCGAAGCGACAGGCTAGGGGCCCGCGTTGGCCATGGCATTGCTGCGCGCTGGCGGCGGCTTGGTTAGCCAGCGCTGCTCGAGTTCCCGCGCGGGGATCGGGCGGGCGAAGTAGAATCCCTGAACGATATGGCAGCCCGCCTTGACCAGAAAGTCGCACTGTTCCTTCGTTTCGACGCCTTCAGCCACTACCTCCAGCGACAGGCCTTCGGCCATCGACAGCACCGCTTTGACGATGGCGGCATCCGCCTGATCACCCGGCAGCTCGCGGATGAACGCCCGGTCGAGCTTGATTTTGTCCACCGGCAGGCGCTTCAAGTAGCCAAGGGAGGAATACCCGGTGCCAAAGTCGTCAATGGCAATCGCGTAGCCCTGAGCGCGCAAGGCCTTCAGGCGAGGCCCCATATCGCCGGCGCGTTCGTCCAGCAGCACCGATTCGGTCAGCTCGAGGCCGATATGCGCCGGGGTAAGGCGGTAACGTTTCAGGCAGGTGGCCAAAAGGGTTTCCAGGTCACCATGGAAAAGCTGCAGCGCCGAAATATTGACCCACATGGTCAACGTCGGCATCTCGGTATTGGCCCAGTGCGCCTGCTGGGCGCAGGCCTTTTCGATCACCCAGCTGCCCAGCTCCGCCATCAGGCCATGGCGCTCCGCCAGGGGAATGAACTCACCGGGCGAGATCATTCCATCGCGAGGATGCTGCCAGCGCAGCAAGGCCTCCATGCCCAGCAGCTCGCCGGTACCGGGGTGATGCTGGGTCTGAAAATACAGCTCGAGCTGGTCGCCCGAGACCAGCGCGGCGCGCAAGTCGCTGACCAGCGCCAGCTGGGGGTTGTCCTGTTTATCCAGCGCAGGCCGAAAGCGCAGGCTGTGATTGCGCCCCAGCCGTTTGGCGTTGTATAGCGCCGACTCCAGGCGCTGAAACAGCACGCCGGAATCGCGCCCATCTTCCGGCGCTCGGCAGCTGCCAACCGTCAAGCCTAAGCGCAGCGACTGTTCGTTTATCTCGAACGGACTGCTCATGTGATCGCGCAGGTTGGCGATCCACTTGTCGTGATCATCGTAGGTAGTGGTGCGGATAACCATGAACTCGTCGCCGCCCAAACGGCCCACGACGCTGCCGGCCATGTGACTGGTCAGTCGCTGAGCGAAGCGCGCCAGCAGGCGGTCGCCCTGCTCAACGCCCATGCTGTCATTGACCGATTTGAGCCCATCGATATCCACCAGCGCGATGTCCAGGCTTTCACCTGCACGTAGCTGACGCAGGCGCGATTCCATCAGGTCGTGAAGCCGGCGCCGATTCGGCAAGCCGGTCAACGGGTCTTCATAACCAATGCGACGCAGGTCACGCTCGCGGGCCTTTTGTGCCGATATATCGGTGAACAGACTGATGAAGTGGGTGATCCTGCCGCGCTTGTCGGTGACGGCACGGACCTTGAGCCATTCGGGATACTCATCGCCGTGTTTGCGCCGATTCCACAACTCGCCTTCCCAGCGCCCGGTACTTTTCAGGGTGCTCCAGAAATGCTGGTAGAAGGTTTTATCGTGACGGGGCGCGGCGAGAGTTTCGAGCTTGCGTCCTACCATTTCATGGCTTTCGTAGCCGGTGATCTCGGTAAACGCAGGGTTCACGGCAATGACGCGATTGTCCACATCGCTCATGACCATGGCATCGTTGGCGAGCCCCATGGCATCCTGCGACAAGCGCATCCACAGCCGTTGCTTGCGGACTTGTCGCCACGCATCCCAGAGGCCGAACGTCACGACCGTGGCCGCCACCATGCGCAGCGACGCATCGGGTATCCAGATGCAGGCGGGCAGTGCGATCAACGCCGCCCAGATCAATGGACGGTTAAGCGAAACGGGAAGCCACATGCTAATTTACGACATCCTATAAAAACGGGCTTAAAGCTGCTCCCAACAAAGAATTAAATCAACCTCATCATGCCGCCTAATCAGGCGCCTGAATAGTCAATCTTACGTCAATACGTCGTTTATTGTGCAAAACCAATCATTCGGCTCTACACTTTTCGCCTTATTGTACTGTCGGCGGCTCATCAAAAATCTGTAGAACATAGCGATAATAGGGCGGTTACGTGCAATCGGCGGTCTCGGGAAGTAGACTAGGCAAGGCTTTGCGGGTCGTGCCTCGCTGCTAGACTGCAATAGCATGCGCCGGCGCTATGCCTCGGCTCCAGGTGCCGCACGCGGCCAACAATCATCTTGATACTCGGAACGATTCAGTGACCAAGCAACATTCCTTTGATCGCGAAGAACTGCTGGCCTGCTCGCGCGGCGAACTATTCGGCCCGGGCAATGCCCAACTGCCAGCACCCAACATGCTGATGCTTGACCGCATCACGCACATTCACGAAGAAGGCGGCGAGTACAACAAAGGCGAGCTGATTGCCGAATTGGATATCACGCCCGACCTGTGGTTTTTCGATTGCCACTTTCCTGGCGACCCGGTAATGCCAGGCTGCCTGGGGCTTGATGCCATGTGGCAGCTGGTGGGCTTCTATCTTGGCTGGCTTGGCCATCCTGGACGAGGCCGTGCACTGGGCTGCGGCGAAGTAAAATTCAGCGGCCAGATACTTCCTGACGCGCAAAAAGTAACATATCGTATTAATATGAAACGTATTATAACGCGTCGGCTGATTCTAGGCATGGCTGACGGCACCGTCTCAGTAGACGGTCGCGACATCTATCAGGCTAATGATTTGCGCGTTGGCCTATTTACCTCCACCGCGAATTTTTAACAGGAGGCTCCCATGCGACGAGTGGTAGTCACCGGCCTTGGCATCGTGTCTTGCCTGGGCAACGACCAACAACAGGTCCTTGAGGCGCTCAAGAGCGGCCGCAGCGGCATTCGCTTCAAAGAAGAGTACGCCGAGCGCGGCTTCCGCAGTCAGGTAGCGGGCAGTGTCGATATCGATCTCGAGTCGCTCATTGACCGCAAGCTGCTGCGCTTCATGGGTGATGCGGCGGCCTACGCCTACATCTCCATGGCGCAGGCCATTGAAGACTCGGGCCTGCCTGCCGATCAGGTGTCCAACGAGCGAACCGGCCTGATCGCCGGTTCCGGTGGCGCCTCCAGCGCCAACCAGGTGGAAGCCGCGGATGTCATGCGTGAAAAAGGCCTGCGCCGTGTCGGCCCTTACCGGGTAACCCGGACCATGGGCAGCACCGTGTCGGCCTGCCTGGCAACGCCGTTCAAGATCAAGGGCGTCAACTATTCAATTTCGTCGGCTTGTGCAACCTCGGCGCACTGCATTGGCAGCGCCATGGAGCAGATTCAGCTCGGCAAGCAGGACGTGGTCTTTGCCGGCGGTGGCGAAGAGGAACACTGGACGCTTTCCTGCCTGTTCGACGCCATGGGCGCGTTATCCACGCACTACAACGATGCGCCGGAAAAAGCCTCGCGCCCCTATGACCAAGCCCGCGACGGCTTTGTCATTGCTGGCGGCGGCGGTATGCTGGTGCTCGAAGAGCTGGAGCACGCCAAGGCGCGCGGCGCCAAGATTTACGGCGAACTGGTCGGCTATGGCGCCACCTCCGACGGCCACGACATGGTCGCACCGTCGGGCGAAGGGGCAACCCGCTGTATGCGCCAGGCGATGGCCACTGTCGAAGGCGACATTGACTATATCAATACCCATGGCACCTCGACGCCGGTGGGTGACGTCGCCGAACTGCAGGCGGTCCGCGAAGTTTTCGGCAACTCGACACCGGCGATGAGCTCGACCAAGTCGCTCACCGGTCACTCATTGGGCGCCACAGGCGTTCAGGAAGCAGTTTACTCGCTGCTCATGATGCAACACAGCTTTGTGGCCGCGTCAGCCAACGTCGAGAAGCTTGACGAGCAGGCCGACGGCTTCGATATCGTCACCGAGCGCCGCGATGGCGTGACGATTGATCGGGTGCTGTCCAACAGCTTCGGCTTCGGCGGCACCAATGCCTGCCTGGTGTTTCAGCGCTACGCCGACTAATCGGATAGCTATCCGCATAACGCCCCCTGTGACGACTCACAGGGGGCGTTTTTTATGCGCGACTGCTGAAATAACGGCTACTGTGGCCTGGGCACGTCCGAAATGTGCACCAGTTGCCCCTCGATCCACGCTTCCACGTCGGCCAGCACTTCATCCGAGGTTCGCCCGGCGGTCGGGATCGGCTCGCCGATGCGCACGCGCAGCACGCCTGGACGCTTGACCCAGTGGCGACCCGGCCACCGCTCGCCGGCATTGTGAGCCACCGGCAACACCGGTACCCCAGCGCGGCATGCCACCACGCTGCCGCTCTTGTTGTAGCGCTTGCGCTCGCCTGGCTCGACCCGTGTACCTTCAGGAAAAATCAGCACCGACAGCCCCGTGCCCAAGCGTGCGACGCCTTGGGTCAGGACTTGCTTCATGGCCCGCGCCGGCTTTGACCGGTCGAGGCTGATGGGCCGCAGCAGGCGCAGCCCCCAGCCAAACACGGGGATCAGCAGCAGCTCCTGTTTGAGCACGGTGCAGACAGGCGGCTTCATCACCTGCAGGAATACCGTTTCCCATTCGCTCTGGTGGTTCGCCTGAATCACACAGGGCCCCTCGGGCAGGTGATGCGCTCCTTGAATGTCGTAGCGCACGCCACAGGCAATCCGAAACCAGAACATCAGAAAATAATTGTATAAATTCAGCAGACGATAACGCCCTGCCAGAGGCAGGAAGGGCGCAATGGGCAGAAACAGCGCCCCGATCACCAGCAGGGCGGCAAAATATCCCGCATAGAAGACGACGCTACGTACCACTTGTATCAAGACGACGCTCCTGTGTCGTCGACATCCTGGCCGTCCCGCGTCAGGCACCACGCATCCAGCAGGCGGCCGACTTCCAGACGCCATGGTTTCTGATGAACGCCAAACACGTCGAGGACACGGCGGCAATTCAGCACCCGGCGCAGCTTGGCATCGTGATGATGCTTTAACGCCTGGACATCGCCAAGCATCACCTGCTCGCCTCGCCCTTCCAGGTGGGTCGACAGCTGGGTTCTGACCATGGAAGTGAAGGTAAAGGCGCTGACCGGTTCGGTGCCGGCCAGGTGATAGGCGCCCCAGGCATCGGCGCCGCAGGACTGCTGCTGAAGCATACCGATCAAGGCAAGGGCGACGGCATCCGCCGAGGTGGGACAGAAGATGACGTCCTCGGCCGCGCGTACGTTGTCGCCCATCACCAGGCTGTCGAGCAGCTCGTTCAGCCAGGCATGGCTGCCCTCCAGCGCAAACAGCGGCCCCAGGCGCACGATCAGATGGCGGTCGTAGTCGGCACGAATCCGGTTGCCGGTTTGCACCAGTCGACGCAGACTCTCGTCCCGGGGAGCCGGCACGACGTGCTCATCGATAGGCACGTCGAAACCGTCTTCGTAAAGCTGATCCGACACGCACCAGACGAGTGCCACGTCCTCTGACTGGCAGGCCTCGAGACACTTTTCCACCGCATCGGCGTGCGCCGTCACGTCGGCGGGGGCCATATTTAGCGGATGTGCCAACGGCGGGATAAGCACCGCATCAGGCGCTACCTCTCGCAGGCGCTCGGCACTGACCTGCGACGCCTGCTCAATGACCAGCTCCGTATCGGAGCGGCGGCTCGCCTCGCGCGCTAACGCCAAGCTCAAGCAGTGCCCCGCATCGAGTATCAAAAGCTTCAAGACGGCCTGTCTCCCTTACCTTTACGCGCCTCAATGACCGTCACTTAAAACGGGATCTCATCGTCGAAATCATCAAAATTACCGGGATCAGGCGCCCCATAGCTGCTGTTCTGCTGGTTCGGCTGAGGGGCCTGATGGCCCTGCTGTGGGGCCGGCTGCGCGGGACGCGCCTGTCCACCGCCCTGCTGGGGTGGTGCACCTGCGGGCGGCTGGTTCTGGCCGTAACCACCATTTTGCGCAGGGGCTGCCTGACCGTACTGGCCCTGCTGCGACGCGTCACCGGTGCGGCCATCGAGCATTTGCATGTCGTTGGCGACAATTTCCGTCGAATAGCGATCCTGGCCGTTCTGGTCCTGCCATTTGCGCGTCTGCAGGCGCCCTTCAATGTATACCTTGGAGCCTTTCTTCAGGTATTGCTGGGCAATCTCGGCGGTCTTGTTGAACATCACGACCCGGTGCCATTCGGTGCGCTCCTGACGCTGACCGCTTTGACGATCCATCCAGGTATCGGTGGTCGCCAGGTTAAGGTTGGCGACGGCGGTGCCGGAGGGAGTGAACCGCACCTCAGGATCCTGCCCGAGGTTGCCGATTAAGATGACCTTGTTGATGCCACGAGCCATAAGGCGCTCCTTTCAATTGATATCGATAAACGTCGACAGCGTCCCGGCGACGCGCCATTGCCCCGTTTACGTTTTTGGGGGCGTTACCAGCTTAGCAAGTGCCGCTTTATCAAGCTGCTGTCGATTGACCTTTAAATACGCGAGCCGCTCTTCGGGCACGACCATGACATCCTCGACGCCCGCTACGTCCGCCAGGTGCACCAGCAGCACCTCCATAGTATCAGTCCCGGTGTCATCCAGCGCTACCACTTCGCTGGCCAGCGGCGGCGGCGATGGCATGTTCAGCATCGCGCCCCACCATACCAGCGCCAGCAGTGCGCAGCCGAGAAATACCGCATCCAGCCCACCGTAGTTGGCCAGCACGCCGCCCAGGGTACCGCCCAGAAACGCCCCCAGGAATTGACTGGTGGAGTAGACCCCCATGGCCGTGCCCTTCGCCCCGGCCGGCGCGAGCTTGCTGAGCATCGACGGCAGCGTGGCTTCGAGCAGATTGAAGCCGGTAAAGAAAACAAACAGCCACGCAAACAGCCAATAGCCGCCGGAGACCGGCAGCCCTAGACCCGCCAGGCTGACCGCAATGGCCCCAATCGCCACTACGCAAACCCGGGTGATGCGTTGGCGCTTCTCGGCTACGATCATCAGCGGCAGCATCGCCACAAACGACAGCGCCATGATGCCCAGATAGGCCAGCCCGTGATGCGCGGCGCTGATACCGGCTTCAATCAGGCGAAACGGCACCGCCACAAAAATCGCCATCAGCACGAAGTGCAGGGCAAAAATCGACATGTCCAGGCGCCACAGGTCGGGGCGAGTCAGGACGTTGCGCAACTGCTGGCGATCCATTCCCACATCACGATGCTGAACGCGCCGCGGCGCCGGGGGCACCCATTGCCAGAGCACCACCAGACTCAGCAGCGTCAGCAAAACGGTCAGCCAGAACACGCCGGCAAGCCCTGCCCAGGCGGCCAGCCAGGGCCCAATCACCATGGCCAGGGCGAACGCCACGCCAATCGACAAGCCGATCGTGGCCATGGCCGCTGTACGCACCTGCTCGCGGGTTTGGTCCGCCAGCAGCGCCATGATCGCCGCTGCCACTGCCCCACTGCCCTGCAGCGCGCGGCCGGCAATCATGCCGCCGATGGTATCGGCAAACGCTGCCACGACGCCGCCCAGCGCAAACAGCACCAGGCCGATGGCAATCACCGGCTTGCGGCCGATGCGGTCCGACCACAAGCCGAACGGAATCTGTAGAAGCGCCTGGGTCAACCCGTAGACCCCGAGCGCCACCCCGATCAGTAGCGGCGTCGACCCCGCCAGCGTGTCGGCATACAGCGCCAGCACGGGCAGCACCATGAACAGTCCCAGCATACGAGACGCATAGAGACCCGCCAAGCCACTGATAGCGCGGCGCTCGGAGGTCAGCAATAGTGCAGAAACCTTGCGCATAAAGCCCTTGGGGTCGTCCTCAGGATAATCACTGTCAATGGTAAATGCCCGCCAGGGGCGAGATAGCCGCCCATTCTAGCGCGTTGGATGATTCGGCGAAACGTCGACCCTGTCCACGGATAACCGAAACCGTTTTGCCGGGAGGGGGCCGACAGCCGTATAATCACGCTTTTGCCGCGCGATTCGAGGTGTTGATGGACAGCATTCTGGTCAGGGGTGCACGCACCCACAACCTCAAGCAGATCGATGTGGAGCTGCCCCGCGATAAGCTCATTGTGATCACCGGCCTTTCGGGATCGGGCAAGTCGTCGCTGGCGTTTGACACCCTGTACGCCGAGGGCCAGCGCCGCTACGTGGAATCGCTTTCTACCTATGCGCGCCAATTCCTGTCGATGATGGAAAAGCCCGATGTAGATCACATCGAAGGGCTGTCGCCGGCGATTTCCATCGAGCAGAAGTCCACCTCGCATAACCCGCGCTCGACCGTGGGCACGATCACCGAAATCTACGATTACCTGCGCCTGCTGTTTGCCCGCGCAGGCACCCCGCGCTGCCCCGAACATGGTGAGGACCTGGAAGCGCAAACCATCTCGCAGATGGTCGACCAGGTGATGAACCTTGCCGAGGGCACCAAGCTGATGCTGCTGGCCCCGGTGGTCAAGGGCCGCAAGGGCGAACACCTCCAGCTGCTGGCCGAGCTGCGTGCCCAGGGCTTCGTGCGCGCCCTGATCGACGGCCAGGTCCTTGAGCTTGATGGCATTGCCCCGCTGGACAAGCGCAAGAAGCACGACATCAGCGTAGTAGTCGATCGCTTCAAGGTGCGCGATGATCTGGCCCAGCGGCTGGCCGAGTCGTTCGAAACGGCGCTCAACCTGGCCGACGGCACTGCGATGATCCATTTCATGGACGGAGAACAGGAAGACCTGGCGTTTTCCTCGCGCTTTGCCTGTCCGGTGTGCGGCTACTCGCTGGCGGAACTCGAACCGCGCATGTTCTCGTTCAACAATCCGGCGGGCGCCTGCCCCACCTGCGACGGCCTGGGCGTGCAGCAGTATTTCGACCCGGCCAAGCTGATCAGCCACCCGGAGCTGTCGCTTGCCGAAGGTGTGATCAAAGGCTGGGACCGGCGCAACATCTATTACTTTACCCAGCTTCAGGCGCTCGCCAAACACTACCGCTTCGAGCTGGAAACGCCCTGGAACGAGCTTGCCCGTCACGAGCAGGACATCATTCTCCACGGCAGCGGCGACGAGGCGATTCCGTTCGTCTATGTCGGCGACCGCGGCCGCAAGGTGACCCGTGAGCATGCCTTTGAAGGCGTGCTGCCCAACATGCAGCGCCGCTACCGGGAAACCGAGTCCAACATGGTCCGCGACGACCTGGCCAAGTACATCGCCGTGCAGCCCTGCGCGACCTGCCAGGGCTCGCGGCTGCGCAAGGAATCGCGCCACGTCTACGTCGACGACCGCAACATTGCCGATATGGTGCATTTGCCGATTGGCGAGGCCTGGGACTATTTTGCCGATCTTAGCCTGCCAGGGCGCAAAGGCGAGATTGCTGACAAGATCGTCAACGAGATCCACGCGCGCCTGGAGTTTCTGGTCAACGTCGGGCTGGACTACCTCAACCTGGAGCGCAGCGCCGACACCCTGTCGGGCGGCGAAGCCCAGCGGATTCGCCTGGCCAGCCAGATTGGCGCCGGCCTGGTCGGCGTGATGTATATCCTGGATGAGCCGTCGATCGGTCTGCACCAGCGTGACAACGACCGGCTGCTGAAAACCCTGGAACGACTACGCGATCTGGGTAACACCGTGATCGTCGTCGAACACGACGAAGAGGCCATTCGCGCCGCCGACCATGTCCTCGACATTGGACCAGGCGCCGGCGTCCACGGCGGTGAAATTGTCGCCCAGGGCACGCCCCAGGACGTGATGGACAACCCCAAATCGCTAACCGGCCAATACCTCTCCGGCACCCGGGAAATCGCCGTGCCGCCCTACCGCATTCCCGGCAACCCAGAAAAACAGCTGACTGTACGTGGGGCCACCGGCAACAACCTCCAGGACGTATCGCTCTCGCTGCCGTTGGGGCTGTTTATCGCCGTTACCGGGGTCTCGGGCTCGGGTAAATCGACCCTGATCAACGGCACGTTGATGCCGATTGCCGCCCGCGAACTGAACCGGGCCACCACGCTGACCCCGGCGCCGTACCAAAGTATCGAGGGGCTCGACCAGCTGGATAAAGTGATCGACATCGACCAGAGCCCGATCGGTCGAACGCCGCGCTCCAACCCGGCCACCTACACGGGAATCTTTACGCCCATTCGCGAGCTGTTTGCCGGCACTCAGGAAGCGCGCTCACGGGGCTACAAGCCCGGCCGGTTCAGCTTTAACGTCAAGGGCGGCCGCTGCGAGGCCTGCCAGGGCGAAGGCATGATCAAGGTCGAGATGCACTTTCTGCCGGATATCTACGTGCCCTGCGACGTCTGCAAGGGCAAACGCTACAACCGCGAAACCCTGGATATCCACTACAAGGGCAAGACCATCCACGAAGTGCTGGCCATGACGGTGGAAGACGCGCTGGCGTTTTTCAGCCCGGTACCGGCGATTGCCCGTCGCCTGCAGACGCTGCTCGACGTGGGGCTGTCCTACATACGCCTGGGGCAAAGCGCTACAACGCTGTCCGGCGGCGAAGCCCAGCGGGTCAAGCTGGCCCGGGAGCTGGCCAAGCGCGACACCGGCAAGACGTTGTATATCCTGGATGAGCCGACCACCGGCCTGCACTTTGAGGACATCCGCCAGCTGTTGACGGTGCTCCATCGCCTGCGCGATCACGGCAACACCATCGTGGTGATCGAGCACAACCTGGATGTCATCAAGACCGCCGACTGGATCGTCGACCTGGGTCCGGAGGGTGGCTCCGGGGGCGGCCGTATCATCGCCGAAGGCACGCCGGAGCAGATCGCTAGACAGGAGGCCTCGCATACGGGGCGCTTCCTGGCGCCGCTGCTCGCCCGTCACCAACGCGCCTCCGCCTGATGGTCAACAATGATGGGCTTGTATGAGCCGCTGCCACGCTGCGAAACTCGCCTGACACAGCGCGCTAAGCATTTTCAACCAGCGTCGTTTATAGTAATGGACGGTTGGGTCATCGATTTTAAGTAAAAATCATTTTAGAGGTCGTTAGCCGTGGGCCAAGAAAAAAGCTGCATCATTAAGCATTTCAGCCATTACTGCTCGCTTAATGAGGACGAGAAACAACTGCTCATCTCGCTGGAGGAGAGTCCCACTGATATTAAAGCGGGCACGCTACTCTGGGAGATAGGCGACCCGGCCAATGAGTTCTGTACACTGAAAAGCGGCTGGGCTTACTCGTATCGCCATCTGGAAAACGGTGACCGCCAGATCCTGGAAGTCTTCCTGCCGGGCGATATCATTGGCCTACGCGAGTTTGCCTTCAACCAGCGGCTTGAGAACGTACGTATGATCAACGATGGTGTTGTCTGCCATTTTCCCCACCGTCGAATGCTCGAGCTTTTTCGCCAGTCGCTGCCGTTAACCTCGGTCATGTTCGCCATCGGCAGTCGCCAGCAGGCCCTGCTCACCGAGCGGCTGGTGAATATTGCCCGGCGCAGCGCGCGTCAGAAAATGGCCCACTTCCTCCACGAAATGTACCTGCGCCTGCGCCAGACCAACGACGATATCAGCGGCCATTTTCGCCTGCCGCTATCCCAGGAGCAGCTGGCCGACATCCTTGGCTTGAGCCCGGTTCACGTCAGCCGGACGTTCAGCGCGCTAAGCGAGGACGGGTTGGTGTTCCGGGACCGGCATAGCGTCACGATCCCTGACCTGGACGCCCTCTCTGCGGAAGGTGAGTTTGATGCCGCCTACCTGACCGATAACGTGCGGCCGCTATTCAGCGCCTCAGCCTGAACAACCGACGCCATCGCCATGCGATGAAAAACGCCGCGAGCTTATTCAAAGCTCGCGGCGTTTTGTTTGGCGCCTGGCGATCACCTCAACAGCACTGCCTCAGCCGCATTTCGACCAGCCACAGCCCGCATAGCAGGTCGGGCAGCCATCCATCATGATCAGTTCACCGCGGCACTCGGGGCAGTGGCCGACGACCGCCGGTCCGCTAGCCTGGTCAGTGGTCGACGCCGCCTGACCGATGGGCTCGACCGCCCCGCTGCCAACCTCGGAGGGCGCCTCATCTGCGGGTGGCTGCCAAGCGTGGCCGTGCTGCATGCGATGCGCGTAACGCTCTACCAGGCTCTCCACCGGCACCTGATTGCCGTCCTGATCCAGGAAGCCGCGGCGATACAGAATCTGCTGGATCGACCAGGCAATGGCGGCCACTTCGGAATCATGGAACATGGGTTTGTTCCAGCGGTTCATCCCGCAGCGTACCAGGCCCTTATCCCAGGCCACCTTGCGCAGATCCGCCACCGCCTGGGTGACATAGCCGCCCCGCGCTGCCAGCGACAGGCTGCGCATGGTGGCGGTAATCCACTGGTGCTCGCTCGACAGCTGGCCCGAGGGGAAGAAAAACTCCACCGGCCGCTCGATGACCACACGCTTACCGCCGACAACGCCCTCCACCGGCATGAAAGACACCAGCAGGTAGACTTTTTTGCGGCCTTCGGCGCCGACGTAGGAAATCTTTTCCGAGACGGCTTCCAGCGTGCCTTCCGGGCGCGACGGAATGCGCACCGTCAGCGGGTCTTCATCGGCCAGCACCGGGCTGGGCGCCACCGGCTCCTGCTGCTTGATACGGTAACCAACGATCTTCGAGGTGATTTCAACAGTCATAACGTTCTCCACTTAGCAAAGGTGTGCATGGGCTGAGCGTGATGGGGCGCGGCCCGGCATCACCATTTGCCGTAGGTGCCTTCTTTCAGGCCATCAAACAGGTTGGCGGCATTGTGCTCTTCACCGTCGTAGATCACTTTTTCATCGCCGGTCAGTTCGAGCGTTTCGCCGTTCTCCAGCTCAAACACGTAGGTGGTGCTTTTCAGGTCGTCTTCACGCACCAGTACGCCCTGGAAGGCTTCCGGATTAAAGCGGAAGGTGGTGCAGCCTTTCAGGCGGCTTTCATAGGCTTGCAGATACAAGTCCTGAAACTGTTCATACGCGAACTCGGTAGGCACGTTGACCGTCTTGGAAATCGCCGAATCGATCCACTGCTGGGCGGCGGCCTGAACCGCGACGTGCTGCTCGGGCGATACTGCGTCGGCGGTGATGAAGTAATCGGGCAGGTCGCTGTCCACCGCATCGGCGGCAATAAAGTGGCGGTAGGCGGCAAGTTCGAAGGACACGACCTCGACCTGCTCCTTGGTTTTCTTGCCCGACTGGATGATATTGCGGAAATAGCGGTGCGAGAACGACGGCTCGATGCCGTTGGACGCGTTGTTGCCCATCGACAGCGAAATCGTACCGGTCGGCGCGATGGAGCTGTGGTGGGTAAAGCGAGCCCCGTGCTCGGCGAGCTGCGCCACGAGTTCGGGCTCCAGTTCGGCCACCTTGTTCATGTACTGGCTGTAGCGGGCGTGGAGAATACGACCGGGCACCTTGTCGCCTACCTCATAGCCGTCTTTGGCCAGCTGCGGACGCTCACGCATCATCTTCGGGGTGATCACGTGCTCTTCGGCGAGCACCGGCGCCATGCCTTTTTCCTGTGACAGTTCCAACGCCTGCTTCCAGCCCTCAAGAGCCAGATGACGGCTGACTTCTTCGGTAAAGGCCAGCGACGCCTGGGAACCGTAGGGAATCTTGAGCATGGTCAGCGTCGAGCCCAGGCCCAGAAACCCCATGCCATGGCGGCGCTTGGCTTCGATTTCGCGCTGTTGCTGGGGCAGCGGCAAGCCGGCAATCTCGACCACGTTATCCAGCATGCGGGTGAAAATCGCCACCACCTTGCGGTAGCGGTCCCAGTCGAACCGCGGCTTGTCGCTGAAAGGCTCGATGACGAACTTGGTCAGGTTCACCGAGCCCAGCAGACACGCGCCTTCCGGCGGAAGTGGCTGCTCCCCGCAGGGATTGGTGGCGCGGATATCTTCGCAGAACCAGTTGTTGTTCATGCGGTTGACCTGATCGATCAGGATAAAGCCGGGCTCCGCGTAGTCGTAGGTCGAGGACATGATGGTGTCCCACAGCTCCCGCGCCTTGATGACTTCGACAACGCGACAGGCCACGCGGCCCTCATCGTCGACCGTGTAGCCGTCCTCGACTACCGGCCAGTCGCGATAGATGATGTCCTCGGCGCTGACGTCGTCTTTCTCGCCAGGGTGCAGCGGGAAGGCCAGCGGCCAGTCGGCGTTGTGCTTCACGGCCTCCATGAATTCGTCGGTAATCAACAGGCTCAAGTTGAACTGACGCAGGCGCCCGGCTTCGCGCTTGGCCTGGATAAACTCGCGCACGTCTGGATGTCCGACGTCGAAGGTGCCCATCTGCGCACCGCGACGACCGCCCGCCGAGGCGACGGTAAAACACATCTTGTCGTAGATATCCATGAACGCCAGCGGCCCGTTGGTACCGGCGCCGGCGCCGAACACAAAGGCGCCCTTGTGACGCAGCGTGGAAAAGTCGTAGCCGATGCCGGCGCCGGACTTGAGCGTCATTCCCGCGTCCACCACGGAGTCGAGAATATCACGCATAGAATCGCGAATGGTGCGCGACACCGTGCAGTTGATCAGGCTGACCGCGGGCTTGTAGGCTTCCGCCCCCGCGTTGGAGAGGATCCGCCCGGCAGGGATCGCCCCATGCTCCAGGGCCCAGCGAAACTTGGGCAGCCATTCGGCCGCGTTGTCGCCTTCCACGTCCGCCAGCGCCTTGGCCACACGTTCGAAGGTTGCGCCCACGTCTTGATCCACCGGTTGGCTATGGCGATCCTTGAGACGGTATTTGGCGTCCCAAATTTCTTGCGATGGCGCCTGCAGCGGTACATCGTTAGAAGTGTTCATAGCCTGGGTAGCAGTACTCATGTCGCGCAACTCCTTAACGGCGGTCAAAATGACGCTTAACTAGGGCGATTATACGGGGCAACCCGATGAAGTATAGCCTTGACTTTGCACTACATCGGCTGCTTTTTGAAATTTTTTCTACCATATATAGGAAAATCAGCGCGTTAGTCTTTTGCCTTCGACCATCAGACGATAGGCTAAGGTTTTCCTCACCACGGGCCTTTTTATGCTGTTAACGTCTCGCTTGTACACCACACTGGCGTGCGCAACGCTCGGCACGACACTGCTTCTGTCACTGCCGTCGGCGCACGCCGTCTCGTTTAACGTGGAAGACGAACAGCGCCACGAGCATTGGCAGTCGATGGCGTTGACCCTTGGCGACGAGCGGCATTTTCGCGCGGTGGAAACGCATAGCTACTCCGATGCCACCCTGAGCGTCAACGCCACCCCGGGGGTTTGTGACCTGCCCTGGCTGGAAATGCGCGTGGCGCTGGGCGATGCCCAGGGGGAAAGCCGTACGGTTAACCTGGTACCCGCCCGGTTGCGCGTCGATGAACGCGAACGTATCCACAGCGTGGCCGAATTCATTACCGAGCGTGACGATGACGGCTTTTACGCGCATTTTTATCTGGACGATATCGACCAGCTGATTGCCGACATGGGCGATGGCGAACAGATATTCCTGGGCTTTGACCAGGGCGAGCAGGAACCCTGGTATATGACGTTCAGCCTTGAGGGCGCAGGCCAGGCGCTTACGCGAATGCAACGCCAGTGCGCGCAAGCCTCCTGAGCCATTGACGACTTAATCGGCGAGCACCACGCGATTACGCCCGCCGTGCTTGGCCTGGTACATCGCATGGTCGGCGCGCGCCACCAGCGTTTTGCCGCTGTCGCCGGGCTGCCACACGGCCACGCCGACGCTGATGGTCACCGTCTGGCAGAGCCCGGCCACCTTGACCCCCGTGACCAGCTCACGCAGCCGTTCGCCAAGCCCCACGGCGGCGCGCGCCTCGGAGTGGGTCGCCAACACCAGAAACTCCTCACCGCCCCAGCGACCCAGGTGGTCACAGCCGCGTAACGATGCCTCGACCTGGCGGGCCATGGTCACCAGGACATCGTCGCCCAGCGAGTGGCCGTGGGTATCGTTGATCTGCTTGAAGTGGTCGACGTCGAACAGCAGCAGGGCAAAACTCGCCCCGTAGCGGTTTGCCGCCACCAGCTCCGCCTCGATGGCCTGTTCGATACGATAGCGGTTCCATATCTGGGTCAGCGGATCGAAATGGGCCAGTTGCTCCAGGCGTTGATTGGCGGCGGCAAGGGCTTTGCGATCCTGCTCCAGGTGCTGGTTGAGGGTGTGGATTTCATAGGCGGCAATGGCAAGGGTCAGGTCTTCCCCCAGGTCCATCGCCCCCAGACGCTCGACGCGCTGCCAGGCTTCGCTTTTGCCGACGACTTCCTCGCGCCAGGCCATGGAGCCGTCTTCGCTGGCGGCGGAAACCGGCTGCAGCTCTGTCGCTGGCTGCATCGCCCAGCACAGCGTTTCTATCTGCTCCGGGCGAAAAAACATCAGCCAGGCCCGCTGGTGGCGGCTCATGGGCAGCGGAATGGCCAGCACGCCGCATTGTTCGGGCATCTCGAGCTGGGCGGTCAAGGGATCGCGGGCGACCTCGCGGGTACACCACGGTCCGCGATGGGGGTGGGTGCTGCTCAGCCGCTCAACGAGCGTGTGGACGGTACCTATGGCAGGCGTTTGACCGACGCTGTGGACCGCTTGGGGCAGCCACAGCGCCACACCGTGAGCCCGAAACAGTGAAAGCCAGGTTTCCGCCTGGGAGTTCACCAGGGTGGCGGGGCTCAGCGGCGTGTCACGCATGGCATCCGCCAGGCCCAGGCTGTCCTGAACCCGCTGCAGGTAGCGCGCTTCCTGGCGGGCGCGCAGAAGAAGCAGTCGCTGGGTTGCCATATGCACCAGCGTACGCACCGCATCGCGAACAGAGGGCGGCACCGGGTGCGCCGCCGCAGAATGGCAGAAGACAATGCCCCAAAGCCCCGTATCGCCCTGCATGGCGATGCTTAATGACCCCCGCACGCCCATGCGCCGCAGATAACGTTGGCGCGACGGCGCCGGGGCACGCAACAGGCTGTCGTGGACGCCCGCCTCTGTCAGCGGTTGACCGTTATGGACGGCGGTCAGGTCGACGGACGCGGCCTCGACGTCCTGAATCAAGCGCACGGGCTGGCGTTCATAGCTACGCCGCAGCGCGACTGGAAAGTCGCTGGCGGGAAAGCGCTGGCCCAGCAGTGACGTCAAGCGCCCGCCTATGGCTTCGGCCACAATCAGACCGTGCCAGTCGCGATCGAAGTGACAGACAGACACGCGGTCATGGCCGGTCAATGCCTGGATGGCGTTGACCAGCATGTCGAGCAGCGCTTCCTGATGGGTCGCTTCGGCCAGGCGCATCAATCGTTCGTTGACCGTTCCCAGCAGGCGGCGCTTGCCAATCGGATTGAGCGGTTCGAGCTCAACCAACACCTGTTCCGCGTGGCGGTAGGCAAACAGCTGGAAACGTTCGCTTTTGCCCTCATGATGGCGAGTGAACGCCAGCGGCCCGGGAAGCCGCTGCTGGCCCTTCATTTCGCGGCGTATGCGCTGGCTCAGGCGTTTGCCGAGCAGACAGGCAAGCGATACCGCGCCGCTTAGCGCGGGCGGTGCATTGAGTAATGCGGACAGGTTGGCGCTATGCGCCTGAAGTTGCCGACACTCGGCATCCAACACCAGTAACGCACCAAACGGTTGCAATCTCGTGTTGGTAAACACGTGGGGCCCCAGTCATTCTATTCACCCCTCGACGGCTGCCGCAGCAGCAGTTCAACGCGACGGTTGGCGGCTCTCCCCGGCGACGTTGCGTTACTCTCCATGGGTTGGGTATCGGCATAGCCGACGGCCCGCATACGAGAAACATTGAGCCCAAGGCTCTCCAGATGGCGCACCACCGCAATGGCCCGCGCCGATGACAACTCCCAGTTGGAAGGAAAGCGTGAGGTCGAGATGGGCACGTTATCCGTGTGGCCCTCAACCGATACCTGGCCTTCAAACGCATTCAATACTTCTACCAGGCTGGCGACGAGATCGCGGCCCTGCCCGGTAAGGCGCGCGCGCCCACTATCGAACAACAAACTGTCATTGATACGCAGCGTCACGCCTTCCTGGCCCTGGGAGACATCCACCCCGGGAATACTGATGCCATCAAAGCGCGGTTGCAAGCCGCTGTGCCGCGGCTGGATACCGGCCGCCAGGGTAGCCAGGGGCAGATCTTCAATGGCGCCGGGGGACACCTCGGCGACACTGCCGGCGGCACCCTCGTCGTTGCCACCGGGCGGGGCCAACGAAAGGAGCAGCACGAACAGGGTGAGCAACAACGTCAGCACATCCAGATAGCTGGTCAGCCAGCCATCATCGTCACTGCCCTTTGGCAATGGCGCTTCCAATGTATGGCGCGTATCCCTGTCGAGCACGTCGGCTACCCTTTCGCGGGGGCGCTGCCTGAGGCGCGCGGCTTCTTGACGTCAGGCTCACGGATTTCGTCGTGGTAGTTGGCGATAAACGAATTGAGCGTTTCTTCGATGAACGACGGCAGGCGGCGCTTGGTGATCAGCGAAATGCCTTCCAGCACCATGTTCATGGTGATCAGACGCTCTTCGGTGCGCCGTTCCAGCTTCACGGCGACAGGCTTGAAAACCAGATTGGCCAGCAGGATGCCATAGAAGGTGGTCAGCAGCGCTACGGCCATGCGCGGGCCGATCACGTCCAGGTTGCCGGAATCCATGACCTCGAGCATGTTCACCAGGCCCACCAGCGTGCCGATCATGCCGAATGCCGGGGCATAGGTAGCCATGGTTCGAAAAATCTGCGCCTCGGCGTGCTCCCGCGCCTTGAGCCGCGCAATGCGCCAGCGCAGCATGTCGAAGATCTCGTCCTCTTTGGTATTGGCAATGACCAGTTGGATGCCGGTACGCAAGAAGGGGTTGCGGGTGTTCTCGAGCTCGCGCTCAACGGCGCGCACATCGCCCTTGAACCATAGCCGCGACATGGACACGAGCTCATTGATATCGTCACGCACATAGGTATTTTCACGGCGGAAAACGAGCCCCACCAGGCGCACCACGCGCAGCACTTCCTTGAGCGGATAGCTGATGAAAGTGGCAGCGAGTGTGCCGGTCACCACGATTGCAAGCCCCGGCAAATTGAGGAAGCTTTCCGGTGACTCGGCGGTAAAAAACAGGACGCTTACCAGCAGCAGTATGCTGGCGAAAATACCGATCAGCGTCGATGGGTTCATGGGGTGCTCCTTAAAGCATTAATCCAGGCGTTAAAGCAGCGTCATGGCCGCGAGCTGCGCCGCCGGCACCATGACGACTACGCCGAGTCGTTCAACTTTGCACGCAGGCGGCTAACCGCCTGGCTATGCAGCTGGGAAACGCGTGACTCAGTGACGCCGAGCACGGCGCCGACTTCTTTGAGGTTCAGCTCTTCCTGGTAATACAGCGCCATCAGCAGCTTTTCACGCTCGGGCAGCGCCTCGATGGCGGCCACCAGGGTTTCGCGCTGCTGGGAATCGAGCAGGTGATCGAACGGCGAGCTGCCGGCTTCACGGCTGTGCGGTTCGGCGCCATCGGCCACCAGCTCTTCAAAGGGCAGTAACTGCCCGCTATTGGTATCGTGGAGCAGCTGCTGATACTCCCCCAGCGGCATCTCCAGCGCCTCGGCGATTTCCATTTCTTCAGGCGCGCGACCCAGCGATTGCTCAAGCCGCCGGACGGCTTCATCCACGGCCCTGGCTGAACGCCTGACACTGCGGGGTAGCCAGTCACGGGTACGTAGCTCGTCCACCATGGCGCCGCGGATACGCTGGCTGGCGAACGTCGCAAAGGTGGCCCCCTGCGTGGCATCGAAGCGTCCCAGTGCCTCCAGCAGTCCCATCATGCCCGCCTGGATCAAGTCGTCCAACTCGATGCTGGCCGGCAACCTGACCTGAAGCGTCAAGGCCTGACGTCTCACCAGTGGCATGTACTCCGTCATCAGCTCACTTTGTTTGATCCTGCCTTGTGCTGTGTACATCCTATTGCCTCGCGGCTAAACCACCTTTGACTCACTGGTAATTTATAATCATCTGCAGCCCTTTGACGCTGACGGGCCGCTGCCCTGGCCGTAGCACAAATTGAAAATGCAGCGGCGTTGTCGCTTCCAGCCCGGATAACGCGCGGGTCTCTCCCCGCATCCCGGACAATGGCACGCAGCGCTCAGGATGGCATAGCCAAGCCTGCAGTGCGGCGCCGGGCGCATGCTGGTACTGCCACTGGATGCGTTCAATGACCGACCCCGGCGCCGTAATCCCCGCCGAAGGGCGCACCATGTCACTCTGACTGGCACGGTCGCTCATGGTCACCATCAGCCCGGGCACTTGCGTGACCCAACTGCCGCTCGCCGCCTGCGCCATGGAGCCGACACCCAGAGCTAGTACCAAAATGCTAATCACATAACGCCACCAGCCTAGCATGGTTCGTTCCTTTTCATGAGCGAATTAGCCCCGTTTATTAGGCGCTTTACCGGCGTTAGCCGGGGTCAGCGGGCCAACAGCAGCAGCTCGATTCCGAAATAATGATCGGCCGCCTGGCGCAGATTTTCCAATAGCCCTTGCCTGGGCAGATGCGGTTCGTGCAGCGCCAGCAAGCGTTGCGGGCCGTTATGCTGACTCAGTTGCTTGACGACATGGTACATGCGCCCGAACGCCTCGGCATCGCTGTTGACCCACAGCGCCCAGCGCCGATGGGTCTGACTAAGCGTGGCAAGCTCCGGGGCATCCGGCATCACGATATGGATATCCCAGTCGGCGGGATCCTTTGCCCAGGCGCGACCCAGCGCCGCCCACTGTCCAAGCCTGGCGCTGACCTTGCGCACTTGAGCCGGGCCGCCAGCGGGTAAGCCGACCACCATCAGAGGCGTTTTCGGCGCCGGCGGGGTCACGGGGGGCGTCATCGCCGCCGCGCTGGGTACGATGGGATCCTGGTAGGCCATGGGTCCGGGTGAGTCCACCGCCTCGGGAGGCGCTTGATCGCCGCGCTGTTGACGCTGCAGATCCGCCCACTTGCGCAACCCGGCGGCTTGATCCCGGGCGCTCATGCCAAGCCCTCACGGTTGACGCTGCCCAGCTGGCGGATCGCGTCCCTTGCCATGAAGGCATAGACCAGCGCGTCGAGCAGCGCCGTATCGCGCCGCCGCCGACGGCTGGCCAGCAGGTTCAATACATCGCTGTGCAGTGCCACGGCGGCCTCATCGTCGGCGCAGTCAAGATGCCCCGCCACCGCGGCGATACCGCTGGCCATCAGCAAGCGTACTTCGGGACTGACCTCGCCGCTGTCAGCGTCTTTCAACTGCTGCCAGGCGCGCCGCGTCAGCGCCGCCAGCCCTTCGCTTTGCAGCTGGGTCACCAACAGGCTCAACACGTCATTGCCCAGCCGCGCGGGGGTCAGCCAGTAGCGGCGGGTCACCACCTTGGCGCTTTCCGGATCGCGCACTTCGCCGTACCACGCCAGTAGCGCCCGCCCCTCTGCGTCGCTGACTTCGACATAGGCGGTCCACAGCGCCATGGGCTGGCCTCTAAAACGCACGTTGACGCGATGGTTGAGCGTGCTATCGGCAAACAGCTGGCGCAGCGCATAGCGTTCGCCGTGCAAGTGTACCCGCAATGCCGGGGGGGCAAGACTGACCCAGGTCAGGTATTGGTGCTCTAACCAGCTCAGGGTGTCACCGTCGGGTAATGCTGGCAGCAGGTGAACGGCGACGCCATCGCGCTCGCTGAAAGTGGCCATGCGTGGCTGCCAGCCGGCAGGCTGACGGTGCTGGAGCCAGGGCAGCGCCATCCAGGCGCCGTCTGCATCCAGCCCGATATCGGGCATCGCCCAATCACAGCCGCGTTCGTTGCGCCGCGGTGACCAGGCCATCCCCAGCATGCGTTGGGGCGGAGGGTAGCCCTGCAGAAGCTCATCGAGACGCTGGTCTTGCAGGACGCTGGGCAGATTGGCGATATCCCAGACGCCTTCCAGACGCTCGAAGCCGACCATCCGCTCGCGCAGGCGGGCAAACAGTGACGATAGGCGGCGTCCCTGGCCCAGCACATCCCGCGACCAGCGCGGCATGCTGATCGGTGCCGCCGCAGCCGGTGCGTTCGTGGCGCTGGACACGGCGCTATTGAGCGCCTGATCCACCATGGCGGCGGGGTCGGCCACGGCCATATCCTCGGGGACCTGCTGGCCGTAGGAGCCAAATAGCACGCGCATGCCATGCCGCATGACGATATCGAGTATCGGTGCTAGTCGGCCGGCTTCATCCTGCTTGGTGATGATGCAGTCATCAAGCTCAGCGCCGGCGGCCCGGGCGGCCTGTCGATAACGCAGCACCACTTCCTCCAGGGTTTCAGGCTGGCTGGCGGCGTTGAGCAACAGCACCAGTCTGACCCTGGAGCGACCGCCCTGCAGGTGGGCGATCTGTTCGATCACGCGCTGGTCACGCTGGCTCATCCCCACGGTATCGATGATCACCCACTGCTTGCCCTGCAGGCGGCTCAACAGGTCATCGATGGGTTGTTCAGCATCCAGCGCGTACATGGGAATATCGAGCAGGCGGGCATAAATGCGCAGCTGCTCGTGGGCACCGATACGAAAGCTGTCGGTGGTCACCAGCGCCACGGGGCGCGTGCCGTGGCGCATGACAAAGCGCGCCGCCAGCTTGGCGGTGGTGGTCGTCTTGCCGACGCCGGTGGGCCCCACCAGCGCGACAATGCCGGTTTCGTCGAAAAATTCGGGCTCGTTCTTGAGCACCGACAGCCTAGCCATCAGCCGCTCGCGCAGCCAGGCCAGCGCCTGCTCGCTATCGGCGGCGGGTGATGCAAGTCCACTTGGCAGGTCTATCAGGATGTCGTCGGCCAGCTCGGCGCTGAAGCCCACGCCGCAGAGCAACTGGCGCCAGCGGTCGCTGCCGCTAGCCGTGGATGCCGGTGCCGAACGGCGATCGGTCTGCTGGGTGGCCAGCAGCGAACGCATATCCTGCATTTCACGTAGTAAGCGCTCACTCATGGATTCGAGCGGGTCTTTAGGTGTTGCCGCCGGCTCGCTGGGCGGCGGCGGTGAGGGCTCGAAATGGTCGACGGCTTCATCGGCCATGGCCAGGATTTCGACGCCGCCTTCGGTGCGACGGTTGGCCACAATCAGGGCGTCTTCGCCCAGCGCTTCGCGCACCTGGCGCATCACATCGCGACTGTTGGCGCCTACGAAACGTCTAACACTCATGGTCTACCCCTGAACCCTGAAAAAACAGCGCCGCCTGCATTAGCGTCCCCCGACCACGGTGGTCACCCGCAAGGTGCGGTCATCCGGAATTTCAGCCTGGGACAGGACCGCCATATGACGCAAGCGACGGCGTAAAAACCGCGATAGTACCGCGCGCAAGGAATGCTGGACCACCAGCACCGGCGGCTCACCACTGCTTTCATGGCGCTCCAGCGCTTGCTGGGCCTGGGTCATCAGCGTTTCGGCGAGCCCCGGCTCCATCGCGCCGTTGCCGTTCATGGCCTGAACCAGCACCTGCTCTAGCTGAGCATCCAGGCCCATCACGTTCAGGGTATCCTGGCCGGCAAACCACTGCTGGGTAATCGAACGCCCAAGCGCCACACGTACCAGCGCCGTCAGCTCATTGGCATCCTGCTGCTGGCCCGCGTATTCCGCCAGCGTATCGAGGATGGTCCGCATATCGCGAATCGAGACGTCTTCATCCAGCAGGTTCTGCAGGATGCGCTGCAGCACGGTCAGCGAAATGGCTTTCGGCACCACTTCTTCCACCAGCGACTTCTGCTCACCGCCCAGCTTGTCGAGCAGCTTCTGGACTTCCTGGCGGCCCAACATCTCGGGCGAATGACGGTGCAACAAGTGGTTGAGATGGGTAGCTATCACGGTGCTGGCATCGACGACGGTATAGCCGTAGACCTGGGCGTGCTCGCGCTGGCTTGCCTCGATCCATACCGCCGGCAGGCCGAAAGCCGGGTCCTCGGTGGGCGTGCCCTGCAATTCTCCCGACACCTGCCCCGGATTGATGGCCAGCCATTTGCCCGGATAGGCATCCGCGCGGCCGATTTCGGCGCCTTTCATCGACAGCACGTAGGCGTTGGGCGACAGCTCCAGGTTATCGCGGATATGCACCACCGGCGGCAGAAAGCCGACTTCCTGAGCAAACTTCTTGCGCACGCTTTTAATGCGGCCGAGCAGTTCGCCTTTCTGGCGTGAATCGACCAGCGGAATCAAGCGATGACCGACTTCCAGGCCGAGCGTATCGACCAGTTGAACATCCTCCCAGCTAGCCTCCGGCGCTTCCTGGGTAGGCGGCGGCGCGGCGGAGATCTCCTCCTTGACCAGTGCCTGCTCCTGACGGCGCATAATGAACCAGGCAAGCCCGGCGAGCAGCAGGGTAAACAGGATAAAGACCATGTTGGGCATGCCCGGCACAATGCCCAGCAGCCCCATGACCATTGCCGCCAGGATCATCACCTGGGGGTTGACGAACAGCTGGCTGATCATCTGCTGACCAACATCCTGATCGGTATTCACCCGCGACACCGTCACGCCGGCAGCCGTGGAGATGACCAGAGCCGGTATCTGCGCGACCAGGCCGTCGCCGATCGCCAGCAGCATATAGGTGCGGCCGGCATCGCCAAAGCTCATGTCGTGTTGCAGCATGCCGATCATCAGGCCGCCAATGATATTGACCACCATGATCACCAGGCCCGCCACTGCGTCGCCGCGCACGAATTTGCTGGCACCATCCATCGAGCCGTAAAAGTCGGCTTCCTGGGCGATTTCCGAACGACGGTTCTTGGCGTCTTCTTCACCGATCAGACCGGCATTGAGGTCGGCATCGATCGCCATCTGCTTGCCGGGCATGGCATCCAGCGTGAAGCGAGCACCCACTTCGGCGATCCGGCCGGCGCCCTTGGTGATGACCATGAAGTTGATGATCACCAGGATTAAGAAGACCACCAGGCCCACGGCAAAGTTACCGCCGACCAGGAAGGCGCCGAACGCCTCAATGACCTTACCGGCAGAGGCGCCGCCCTGGTGACCTTCCATCAATACCACACGGGTCGACGCCACGTTCAGGGAGAGCCGTAGCAGCGTGGTAAACAACAACACCGCCGGGAAAGCCGCAAAATCGAGGGGCTTTTGGGCGAACATGCTGACCATCAACACCATAATGGCCATGGCGATATTGAAGGTGAACAGCAGATCCAGCGCAAACGGCGGCAGGGGCACGATCATCATGCCCAGGATCATCAGGATGAGCAGCGGCCCGGCGAGCAACTGTACCTTGACGTCGCTCACCCAGTTCTGCTTGCTCATTATTTGGCTAAAGCCTTTCATGTGCGAGCCTCATCGCCACCGGTTCCGCGCCCGGGGGTTTCCATTTCCGGCGGAACCGGCAGGTTATCGGGTGTAGGGGGCACCTCGCCTCCTTGTTGCGCTACAGTTTTCAAACGATAGGCCCAGGCCATGACCTCGGCCACGGCCGTATATAGGTTCGCCGGAATTTCAGCGTCCAGATCGACATGATGATACAGCGCGCGCGCCAATGGCGCTGCCTCTAATCGTGGCACGTGCGCGTCATTGGCGATTTCGCGGATGCGCTCCGCGACCGCGTCGGTACCCTTGGCCACCAAACGTGGCGCGCCCATCTGGCCTTCTTGATACGACAGCGCAACGGCGTAATGCGTCGGGTTGGTGATGATGACATCGGCATCGGGCACCTTGCTCATCATCCGCCCCCGCGCCATGGCCTGCTGCTGCTGGCGAATGCGCCCCTTCACCTGCGGGTCGCCTTCTGATTCCTTGTGCTCGCGCTTGACCTCTTCCTGGCTCATGCGCAGCTTTTTGGCATTGCTCCAAAGCTGGAACGGCACGTCGATTAAGATGACCACGATCAGCGCCAGCACCATCAGTCCCGCTGCCTGGGCAGCCATCGTCAGGGCGTTGGCCAACGCCTGCTGGACGGGCTGGTCCATCAGCGACATGAACTTGCCAATATTCAAGTATAAAAACGCTGCCCCAACCCCGCCCACCAGCAGGGACTTGGCAATGGCCTTGGCCAGCTCGATCAACGCCTGGGTAGCAAACATACGCTTCAACCCCGAGACTGGATTCAGCTTGGAAAACTTGGGCTGTAGCGATTTCCCTGAAATTAGAAAGCCACCGAGCAAGGTCGGTGCGATCAGCGCGATCAGCGCCAGCAGCAAAAACAGCGGCATCATGGCAAACAGCGTGCGCTGCCCGAGATCCAGCGCATTGGTCAGCATGGGCATGTCTTCCATGGCCTGACTCCGATCGAACAGAAACGACCGCTCCATTACCATGCCGAGCTGGTTGTAGAGCATTTTCCCCATGGTCCAGAGGCCGATAACCCCGCCCAGCAGCACTAAAAAGGTGGTCAGCTCCCGCGAGCGGGCAACCTGCCCTTCTTCGCGCGCCTTTTCCAGCCGCCTGGGCGTGGCCTCTTCGGTCTTTTCCTGGTCGCTGTCGTCTTCTGCCATACGGTCATCCGGCCAGGTAATTTATCGCGGCTAAACACGTGAACAGCCGCCCCTAAGGACGGCTGAGCGACACTTCATGTAGCGCGAGCAAAGGTTCACAGCGTGCGTTAGAAGCCCAATTCGTCCAAGAGATCGTCGACCTGATCCTGCCCGGTCACGATATCAGGTGCATTGTCCTTCACTTGAGGCCCATTCAAAAGGTCTTCGTTACGCCGTGCACTCTCGTTTTTCCACTGATCTTCGGCCTTGCGTTGCATCGTTTCTCGTGCCTGTGCGCCAGGAACGTTGTCGATGAGCACCTGAACCAGCTGATGTTCGATCTCACGGATGACGTCCATCATCTTCTTGATGACCT
This sequence comes from Pseudomonadota bacterium, assembly GCA_051750125.1. Lineage (GTDB taxonomy): Bacteria > Pseudomonadota > Gammaproteobacteria > Pseudomonadales > Halomonadaceae > Vreelandella. Next base: position 42,078 of record JBNJJK010000004.1, on the reverse strand, counting down.
GCCCGGTGAGGTCCTGGAAATCCTGCGCCATCATGATTTCCATCAGCTCTTTGTTGGTCGATGCCGCCATGTCCGGCACGCTGCCCAGATAGCCGCGGGTATCCTTGACCAACGCCTTGGCCGCGTCCAACTCCTGGGGCGCTTCAAACCACTCTGCCCAGCGCTTGTCCAATGCCTCAGCCTGATCACTGAGCTGGTCCTGCAGCGGCTGGGCCCGGTCAATCGCATTCAGCGAACGATCTGCCGCCTGCTCAGTCATGGTGGCCACGTAGTGCAACCGGTCACGCGCATCGGGTATCGCTTCCGCCGCTCGCTCGATTTCCTTATCCAAACCCAGCTCGCGCATGTTGTCTCGCAACATACGTGTCAGCTTACCGACGCGATGAATCAGATCTTCGGCGGCCTCTTCGGACAGTTGGGTAGAACCGGACTGCTCATTCTGGCTCATGGTGCTCTCTCCTCGTAATCCCGGCCCGTAGGCCTCGCCGCGTTACTTACCCAATTTATCAAAGATCTTATTGAGCTTTTCTTCCAGGGTAGCGGCGGTAAACGGCTTCACCACGTAGCCATTAGCGCCTGCCTGAGCCGCCGCGATGATGTTTTCTTTCTTGGCTTCCGCCGTCACCATTAGTACCGGTAGCTCTTTGAGGGCGTCATCCTGACGGATTTCCTTGAGCATCTCCAGACCATCCAGGTTAGGCATGTTCCAGTCGGAGACGACAAACTCAAAGTTACCGGCACGTAGCTTGTTGAGGGCATCTTGCCCGTCTTCGGCTTCGTCGACGTTGGTAAAGCCAAGCTCTTTCAACAAGCTGCGCACAATCCGGCGCATCGTGGGGAAGTCATCCACCACCAAAAAGCTCATGTTCTTATCTGCCATGGGGTCATCCTCTTATCAGTCGGGGCGGGTTAAAATTCTTCCCAATCGTCGTGTCCGCTGGGCGATGACACACGACGACTGGGCGTCTTGGATGATGGTGTCGGGGCCGGAGCGGCCACCGCTTTAGGGGCTGCGCTTTGCGCACTGGCTTGCTGCTGGGATATCTGCATGCCCACCAGCTTAAACACGGCCACAGCTTCTTCAAGACGGTTGGCCTGTTCTTCGAGCGAAGAAGCGGCGGCCGTGGCCTGCTGCACCAGCGAGGCATTTTGCTGGGTTACCTGGTCCATTTGACCGATCGCCTGCCCTACCTGCTCGATTCCATCGCTTTGTTCCTGCGACGCCGCGGAAATTTCGTCCATGATATCGGTGACACGGCGCACGGCGGTGACCACATCAGACATCGTGGTGCCGGCTTTCTCAACCAGCGTCGACCCCTGCTGAATCTGGCTGACCGAATTATCAATCAGGGTTTTGATTTCCTTGGCGGCATCGGCACTGCGGCTGGCCAGGTTACGCACTTCGCCGGCGACCACCGCAAATCCACGCCCCTGCTCACCCGCGCGGGCAGCCTCGACCGACGCGTTCAGCGCCAGAATATTGGTCTGGAAGGCGATGGAATCGATAACGCTGGTGATATCCGCCACTTTCTGCGAGCTGGAGGAAATGCCATGCATGGTCTCAACCACCTGCTGGACCACGTCTCCACCACGCTCCGCAGTAGAAGAGGCATCCGCCGCCAGGGTGCTGGCCTGACGCGCATTGTCGGCATTCTGTTTCACCGTCGCGGTCATCTCTTCCATGCTGGAGGCGGTTTCTTCGATAGACGCCGCCTGCTGTTCGGTACGCGACGACAGATCGGCGTTGCCGCTGGCGATCTCCCGGGTGCCGTGGTGAATTTCACGGCTGCCTTCACGCACCCGTGCCACCATATCGTTGAGGCTGATCTGCATGCGTTGCATGGCGGTGTAAAGCCGGCCAATTTCGTTTTTGCCACCGGAAGGAATCGGCGTGGTGAGATCCGCATCGGCAATGGTGTTGAGCGTCATCACTGCTTGGTTTAAAGGTCGCACCACCACGCTGCGCAGACCCAGATAAATCAGCAGGACCAGCACCAGAGTAAACGCAAGAATCGCCCACTCGATCATGCTGTAAAAACCGTTGATATCGTCGAGCTCTTGTTGCAGAGCATCCCCTCGCTCTGAGGCATAACGCATAAATTCGGTCAGCGCCGCCTCTTGCTCGTTGGCAACAGGTTCCATCTCACTGCGTAGATCGTTGAAACCAGTGGTATTCATTTGATCCAACGCCTCGGCCTGCTGGCGGGACAGGTCAATAACCGCCGCAAACACGGTATCGATTTTCTCGCCCAGGGCGGCGCCGTTGTCGGTACGCGGCACGGCGGAGAAATTGTTGAGCCGCTCTTCGGCGCGATCGATCTGTTCGATGGCCGCCGATAGACGCTCGTCGGCCTGCTGTGCCCGACCCAGCATAAAGTCATTGGACGCCACTTCCAGGTCGACCAGTGCGCCGCTCCATAGCGCATCAGCACGGTTGATCTCGTTCAGCTGCTCCACGTTGATACGCTCGAGCGTCGTGAGCGTCCGGTCCGTCGCCTGCTCGGCTAAAAAACTCATCGCCACATTGGCGACCATCGCCAATACAAAGAACAATAGCGCCGCAACAACCGCCGCATTGACACTCAAATTACGTAACATCTGGTTCATGCCATTCCCTTACAGCTAACGCTGCCCATTATTTTCGTTGTTTGCGTTCGTTATAGGTTGTCGTTATACCCGCTGCGCCCGACCGGACGAGGCGATCAGTGCCATCAGGCGCGCGGGAATTTCATCCAGCGACGTGACCTCGACGGCGCCGCCCATGGCAATCGCCTCGCGGGGCATACCAAACACCACGCAGCTTTGCTCATCCTGGGCAATGGTCGCCGAGCCGGCCTGGCGCATTTCCAGCAGCCCGGCGGCGCCGTCTTTACCCATGCCGGTGAGAAGCACGCCGATGGCGTTTTTACCGGCCTGGTCGGCAGCGGAATGAAACAGTACGTCCACCGACGGGCGGTGGCGGTTGACGGGTGGCCCGTCGTTGAGACGCGCCACATAGTTGGCCCCGCTGCGCGCGAGCGTAAGGTGCTGGTCTCCCGGGGCAATATAGGCATGCCCGGGCAATACACGCTCACCGTCGGTGGCTTCCTTGACGGTAATACGGCACAGACGGTCAAGCCGCTCGGCGAACGAGCGGGTAAAGCCCCCCGGCATATGCTGGGTAATCAGGATCGCCGGGGCATTGGCCGGTAGTGGCTCGAGCACGGCGCGGATAGCTTCGGTCCCGCCGGTGGAGGCGCCGATGATAATCAGCTTTTCACTCGACACCATCGGCGCTTTTAGCTGGGCGGGCGGTGGGGTATTTTTGTGCCGCGCCTGACGCGGCCGAGAACGCGCCGCCGCACGTAGCTTTTCGGCGATCTCGTTGGCGTAGTCCATCATCCCACTGCGAATACCCAGACTGGGCTTGGCAACGAAATCCAGCGCGCCCAGCTCAAGGGCACGAAGGGTAATTTCCGAACCGCTTTGGGTCAGCGACGAGACCATCAGTACTGGCATCGGGCGCAGACGCATCAGGCGCTCAAGAAAATCCAGCCCGTCCATGCGCGGCATTTCCACATCAAGCGTCAGTACATCCGGGTTATGCTGTTTGATGAGATCACGGGCTGCAATCGGGTCCGGTGCTACCGCCACCACTTCCATGTCGGGCTGGGAATTAATAATTTCCGTCAACAGATCGCGAATTAGCGCCGAGTCGTCAACACATAACACTTTTATTTTGGCTGCACTCAAGGCACGCCTCCTTTCCGTCCGTCAAGCTCTCTGCCGCGCGAGCCCATTGAGTTAGCCATCCGCCAGGCGGCGCTAAGCACGTCGATAATTTACCGGTTGGCGAGGGTATACACCGTCTGTCCACGCAGCTTGAATGCATCGCTGATGTAGGAAAAATTCTCCGAATGGCCTGCAAACAGAAGCCCGTCGGGCTTGAGCAGGGGAGCGAAGCGTTTCAGTATTTTTGCCTGCGTTTCTTTATCGAAATAAATCATGATGTTGCGACAAAAAATCACGTCAAACGGGCCTTTTACCGGCCACTGTGGCGCCAGCAGGTTCATGGGCATGAACTCGACCAGCGATGATACGTCGGGCCGCACCCGGGCAAGACCCAGATGATTGCCCGTGCCCTTCTGGAAGAAGCGTTTGACGCGCGCTTCGTCCAGCTTGCGCACCTGCTCCTGGGGATAGACGCCACGGCGCGCCTTATCCAGCGCGTCGGTATCAATATCGGTGGCAATAACGCTGGACTGGGCGGCTCGCCCGCCAAGGGTTTCAAGCAGCGTCATGGCAATCGAGTAAGGTTCTTCGCCGGTAGACGCCGCCGAGCACCACACCGAAACGGGCTCCTGTTTGTGCTTAATATGGTCAGCCAGTAACGGGAAATGGTGCGCCTCACGGAAAAATGCCGTGAGGTTGGTGGTTAGCGCGTTGGTGAACGCTTCCCATTCCTTGGCGTCTGGCTGACGCTCGAGGCGTGCCAGATAATCGCTGAACCGAGTCATCCCGTGATGACGTAGCCGTTTCGCCAAACGGCTGTAAACCATTTCGCGTTTATGTTCGGCCAGTACAATGCCGGCACGCTGATAGATCAGCTCGCGAACACGGGTAAAGTCAGCATCGGTCAGCTCCAGGTCGCGCTCGATTTGGCTGCCGGACGCCCATTGGCCGATGTCGACTCTTTCACGTTGCTCGGTCAAAATATGTGCCACTCCTCTACAAAGCCTTGACCCGCGTGCTTGTCAGCCCACGGGGTGGTTGCACGACACAGAGAGTCTGAGAAACAACCGACTGTTGGACTGAAAGCACGCCGCGGGGCGACACAGCGTGCCCGTCGCGGCGATCTGATCGGCGTCAGTCATAATGTTATCGGCCTGACGTTCGCCTACTTGAGCGTTTTAGGTTGCTTCTTGAACGCTTAAAACGCTTCCCACTCTTCAGCCGTTTCAGCAACGGCCGTCGCTGGGGCAGCAGCCCGCGGCCGGGGTGTAGGCAATGAGGTCGCCGCCCGCGCGGGCGGCCTGGGCGACGTTAACGATTCGGCTACCTGAAAACGCTCAACGGCCTCGCGCAGCCTTCCCGCTTCGCTTTCCAGTTCGTTGGCGCTGCGCGATGCTTGCTGAACCAGCGCTGCATTTTGCTGAACGACCTGATCCATTTGCGCCACGGCTTGATTGACCTGGCCAATGCCGTTGCTCTGCTCTTCAGAGGCCGCGGCAATTTCGTCCATGATATCGCTGACCCGCTGTACGGCCGCGACCAGGTCCTGCATTGTCTGACCTGCCTGATTGACGCGTTGCGTACCGACATCGACCTTGCTCAACGAGGCGTCTATCAAGGTACGAATTTCCTTGGCTGCGTTGGCACTGCGGCTGGCCAGGCTGCGGACTTCCTGGGCGACCACGGCAAAGCCCCTGCCATGCTCGCCGGCCCGCGCCGCCTCCACCGAGGCGTTGAGCGCCAGGATATTGGTCTGGAAAGCGATATTGTCGATCAGCGTGATGATATCGGCGACCTGGTGCGAACTGGCGCTGATATCCTGCATGGTATTGACGATTTCGCCGACTTCTTCGCCACTGCGGCGTGCTGTCAGGGTGGCATCTCCTGCCAACTGGCTCGCCTGGCGGGCGTTATCGGCGTTATGACCCACCGTCGAAGCGAGTTGCTCCATGCTGGAGGCCGTTTCCTCGAGCGAGGATGCTTGCTGCTCGGTGCGTGATGACAGGTCGTTGTTGCCACTGGCGATATGCTGCGAGCGCTCGTAAATCGACGTCCCGCTGGTGCGCACAACGCCCACCGTATGCGATAGCGATTCCTGCATGTGCGCCATGGCGATATACAGGCGGCCAATTTCGTTATTGCCCGGCGCGGTAATCCGCTGGCTCAGGTCGCCCTTTGCCATGCGCTCAAAGTAGCCCACCAGATTGTCCAGCGGGCGCAGCACATTGGTCGCCACCCCCCAAACCACGATGATCACCGTGGCGATAGTGACCATCACCACACCCAACAACACCCAGCGGATCTGCGCGGCAAAGGTAGTAAACGCCTGCTGCTGCGAGGCCGCATCGCTATTCTGGACAATGTTGGCGCCATGATGCAGAGCGTAAAGGCCAATCCCGCAGGCCAGCAGCACCATAGCCGTAAACGTGACCAGCACCAGCCCCCAACTCAGACGCACGGTCATGTTATTCATTACTTGACGTATTACCTGGGCCACTCACCGATCTCCTCGCTATCAGCTACTCACCCATTCCCTTGCGGGTGAGTAGCCAACCGAATAATCAAGCACCACTCCCTGTGCCGCCGACCGTGCTTCTTAGTGGTGGCTGGCGCTATCTACCAGGGCCATTTCTTCACTGGTCAGCAGCTTGTCGATATCCACGATGACCAGCATGCGGTCGTCCAGGCTGCCGAGGCCGCTCAGGAAGTCAGACGATAGCGTCACGCCAAACTCCGGTGCGGGTTTGATCTGGTCGGGCGTCAGCGTCATGACGTCGGAGACGCCATCCACCACGATGCCCACGACGCGATCTGCCACATTGACCACGATGACAACGGTTTGGCCACCGTACTCGACATTTTCAAGGTGGAACTTGATGCGCAGATCAACGATCGGCACGATCACCCCACGCAAGTTGGTCACACCCTTGATAAAGTCAGGCGCGTTGGCGATACGCGTGACGTTTTCATAGCCGCGAATTTCCTGCACTTTCAAAATATCGATGGCGTACTCTTCTTCGCCTAGCGAGAACACCAGAAATTCACGATTATCTGCTTCAGTCGCGAGGACCGCCCCATTGTTTGCTTGGCTCATGACGGTTCAGACTCCTTGTAGAAAGACATTGTTTGCGTATTGGCCGGCTTGCCGGCCTCTTTTTTTGCCCGGCTTAGTCGATGCAGGCCGGAAATATCCAAAATAAGCGCCACGCTGCCGTCTCCGAGAATCGTTGCCGCCGAGATACCGGGCACTTTGCGGTAATTATCTTCCAGGTTCTTGACCACTACCTGCTGCTGACCAATCAGTTCGTCCACCAGCATGGCGTAGCGGCGTCCTTCGCCCTGCACAATGACGGCGATACTTTTAGTCGGGTCGGTGATGGCGTTTTCGACGTCCAGCACTTCGTGAATCGCGATCACCGGCAGGTATTCGTCGCGTACCTTGAGGACCACGTCATCGCCCGCCATGGCATACATGTCGTCCTTGTTGGGCTGCAACGATTCCAGCACGGTGGAAAGCGGCAGGATAAAGGTTTCGCTACCCACCTTGATTGACATACCGTCCAGGATCGCCAACGTCAGCGGCAGCACGATGCTGGTGATGGTACCTTCGCCCTTTTTGGACTGAATCTCGACGCGTCCGCCCATGCCCTGGATGTTACGCTTGACCACGTCCATGCCCACGCCACGCCCCGATACATCGGTGACTTCGTTTGCTGTGGAGAACCCCGGCGCGAAAATGAGCTGGAAGACGTCTTCATCCGTCATCGTATCGGAGACGTTAAGGCCGTTTTCCTTGGCCTTGGCAAGCAGCCGATCACGGTCAAGGCCCGCCCCGTCATCACGTACCTCGATCAGGATGTTGCCGCCCTGGTGACGGGCGGAAAGCGTCAACTTACCCGTGCGTGGCTTGCCGATCGACTCGCGCACATCGGGCATTTCGATGCCATGGTCGAGGCTATTGCGCACCAGGTGGGTGAGCGGATCGGTAATCCGCTCCACCAGGCTTTTATCAAGCTCGGTAGATTTACCCTCGGTGACCAGTTCGATTTCCTTGCCCAGCTTGCCGGCAGTATCTCGGACGACGCGCGGGAAGCGGCTAAATACGAATTCCATGGGAATCATGCGGATCGACATGACCGATTCCTGCAGGTCCCGGGCGTTGCGCTGCAACAGGCTCATGCCATTTTGCAGCGAACTGTTGCCGACTGACTGATCATCAAGGTCGCTTACGGTCTGATCGAGCATCGACTGGGTGATGATCAGCTCGCCGACCAGGTTGATAATCTGGTCAACTTTATCCACCGATACGCGAATGGACGACGACTCGGCAGCAGCTTTCTTGGCTTTGCCCTTGGCCGGTTCATCGCCGCCAGTCGCTTTGGCTGGCGCCGACGGCTTGGTTTCAGCCGCTGCGTCAGGTGCTTTCTGTTCAGCTGGCGGCGCGGAAGCCTTGGGCGCTTGAGGGCTTGCCTCGCTGGCGGCAATCGGCTGAATGTCGATCTGGTTGGGCTCGATAATAAAGCACATCACCGCTTCAATATCGTCAGCGCTCACGCTACCGCTGAGAATGACCTCGTAGCGCTTGTCATCCCCCGACTGGGACTGGATATCACCCAGCTGCTCGAGCTCTTCGACGAGCAGCACCCGATCCTTGTCGTCGACGTTAATCAGCGCGACTTTCAGCTGGCCCTCGGAGGTACTGGCCGCAGGCTCTTCCTCGACGGAGGTCTCCTCAGCAGGCGCGGGCGTGCTCGTCAGCGGCGTTGTTTCGGTAGGCGCGTCCAACTGCTGGCCAATCTCTTCCAGGGCGATTTGCTGCAGCGTCTGACAAATCCGCTCGAACGTCTCCTGATCGGGCTCTTCCTCGTTGCGGTAGGCATTGAGTTGCTCGTGCATGATATCTTTGGCCTCTAAAAATGTATCAACGAGGTCAGCCCGTAGCGCTAGCTCCCCTTTACGGGCGTAATCCAGGAGGTTTTCGAGGATATGCGTTGTCTTTTGAAGCACGCTGAATCCGAAGGTGCCTGCGCCCCCTTTAATCGAATGTGCGGCACGGAAAATGGCGTTGAGCTGCTCGCTATCAGGATCATCAACATCCAGCTCCAGCAGGTGCTGCTCCATATCCGCCAACAGCTCTTCAGCTTCTTCAAAAAAGGTGTCAAAAAAATCAGCTATATCCATGCACCGTCCCCTACCTTCACGTAAAAGTATTACCACGAACGCCGTGTCATTCGGCGTTCGTCGCCTCTTGTTCTAAGTCTGGTTGTTCAAGGTCAATCGCCTGCGCGGGTGCGTCCTCGCTGGGCGACTCGGTAACCTCTTCCGCCGTTTCGGATAACACCGTGGAAATGTCAGTCTCCATCACCACTGGGTTGCGGATCGCCTCGGCGATTTCAGGCAGCAAAATGACCAGCTCGATACGCCGATTAATGGGGTCATCGGGGTCAGTGTCGGGCAGCAGCACCCTGTCTGCATAGCCGGAAACGCGCAACAGTTGATCCGGATCAAGCCCGCCGGCAACCAGCTCTTGGCGGGAGGCGTTGGCACGATCGTTGGAAAGCTCCCAGTTGCTATAGCCTCGATAACCACCCGCGTAGGGAACATTGTCAGTGTGACCGCCAATACTCAGGTCGTTGGGTAGCTCGTTGAGCAACGGTGCAATGGTCCGCAACAGATTACGCATATAGGGGGCCACTTGATCACTGCCCAGCTCGAACATGGGTCGCTGCTCGGTATCCAGCACCTGGATGCGCAGACCCTCGCGGGTCAAGTCAAAGCGCAGTTGAGAGCGTAATTCGCGCAACTCGGGGTCGAGCTCAATGGCGCGCTCGATGCGTTCCTGCACGTCCATGAAAAAGCGCCGCTCTTGGTGACTTGGGCGCGTCACCTGCATCAGGTCAATTCGCGCGCGCTCGCCATCGCTGTGGGTCGGGTCAGGCCCGCCGCCGGGAATGGCGCTGGTACTGCCGGAGCGATCACCGCCGGTGATGGCTGTCGTCAGCGGCGTGCTGAAATATTCGGCAACGCCTTGACGCTCTTCATCGCTGGATACACTGAGGATCCAGAGCACCAGAAACAGCGCCATCAACGCGGTCATAAAGTCAGCGAGGGCAATTTTCCATGCGCCTCCGTGATGCTTATGCACGACTTTTTTGCGCCGAATAATGATCGGACGCTTATCTCCCGCCGTACTCATGCACTACCAGCCTTTTTCGCGTCGCGTACGTAGTCTTCCAGCTCGTTAAAGGTAGGACGTTCCGTGCTGTGTAGCGCCTTGCGACCAAACTCTACGGCCAATTGCGGCGCATAGCCGTGTAAGCTCGCCAGAAGCGTAACGCGAATGCACTGGAGCATTTTTTCCGCTTCTTTGGCTTGCCGCTCAATGGTGCTGGACACTGGGCTGATAAAGCCGTAACCCAGCAAAATACCCAAGAAAGTACCCACCAGGGCGTGGGCAATCATTTCACCCATCTGCTCGGGGCCCGCATCGGCGTAAGTAAGCGCCTTGACCACCCCCATGACCGCCGCCACGATACCAAAAGCAGGCATCGCATCACCGACCTTGGCAATGGCATCGACTGGAATGTGCGCTTCCTGCTCGAACGCCTCGATTTCGTGGAGCATGAGCTCGTCGATTTCCATAGGCTCCATGCCACCGCTGACCATCAGGCGCAGGTAGTCGGTGAGGAAGTTCATGATGTGCGGGTCGGACAGCACCGTCGGATGCTCTTGAAACAGTGGGCTTTCCTGGGGGTTGTCAATGTCCCGCTCGATACCCAGCATGCCCTCGCGGCGGATTTTGGACAGCAGCTTGTACTGCAGCGCCATCAGCTCCATGTACATGGTTTTGTTGTACTTCTTGGTGCGCTTCAGCTTGGGCATGATTTTGAAGGTGGCCTTGATCGCCTTGCCGTTGTTGGAGGCTAGAAAGGCCCCCACGCCGGCACCACCAATCATCAGCAGCTCAAGAGGCTGAAACAGAGGCCCCATGCTGCCACCTGCCAGCACGTAGCCACCAAATACCGAAAGCAATACGACGATGTAGCCTAAGAGGATCAGCACAAGCAGTGTCCTTCACTATTTCAATGGTCGGTAACGGAACCAACGGGACACCGTTACATCAAAACGTTACGTCGTGTTCGACGCCGGTTTACACATTTGTCGCGTCTTGCCTGCCCGGGATGGCGGCTGGCAGATCCCGCAAACATAATCATGCAGAGGGCTATGAGCATGAGCGACAAAGCGTCCACCGCATCGCGTACACGGTGTAAGTTGAAGCAGGTCGCTTTCAAAAAACCGCACCAGTGTCCAGGCGCGCGTCAATCCTAAAACCGGTTCCACCCCTTCAACGTCGATCTGCTCGCCGTATAGCCGATAGGCCTTCACAAACGCATCGATGCGCTCGCAGCCAGCCTCTTTCACCAAGCTAATGTAAATATTGTAAAATAAGGAAGAATGCACGTTAGGCAGCCAGGTAATAAACCAGTCGGTCGAAAACGGCAGCATGCCTTTTGGCGGCGACATTCCTCTTACTTCTTTGTACAGCTTGATGAGGCGAGTACGGCTCAGTTCCGTCTCCGTCTCTAACACCTGAAGCCTGGCCCCGAGTTCTATCAGCTCAATAGCGAGCTGCACCTGATGCATTTCGTCTACTAAGCTTTTCTGACTCACGTGCTGTCCTCCGGCGGCATCGATTCATATCCCTCCCCCGCCAGTAGCATCGAAGCATGCAAGCTTGCGAGACCTTGGTCGCGCGGATTGTTAATGACCTGATGCAATCGCTCGGCCCCCGTCTGCCCAAATCGGCAGATCAGTTGATTGGTCCGCGCCAGCTTCGTGAGCTGTCGTGCATTGAGCGACACGATCATGTCCGCTAACTCGCCGTCGATTTTGAGACGGAACATGGCGGCTTCACGGTCTTCGCTCAACAAGCGCTGGGCGAGCAGCAGGTACGCTAAATTAATTTCCTGTATTTCATCTAAAAAGCTGGTTTGACTCATATTGGCCTATCGAACGACACAGGCGCTTTTGTTAGCGTTGTACTAGCGCCATGAATGACTTTGTAACTGACCCAAACTCATGGTTGCATACAACGTATGTATTGGCTACTCGGCGCTTCCGCGCTTATTTAACCCAGCCTCCGATAACTCAAATACCCATACCAACAATTCGGCGATTACCTGATAAAGATTGGCCGGAATTTCCGCGTCCAGATCCAACTGCATCAACAGCGCGACCAACTCCGGCGCATCATGTACATATATACCCTGGCGCTGAGCCTCGGCCATAATCCGCTCGGCCAGCTCGCCGTAGCCCTTGGCCACCACCCGTGGCGCGCGCTCGTTCTCCTGGTAGGCCAACGCAACGGCCTGGCGCCGCGACTCATCCGATGACATCCGTCGCCTCCACGTAGCGGGCACGCACCTGCACCTTGCGCAGATCCAGCGCCTCCAGGCGCGACTCAAGCGAGGGGACACCCTCTTCCAGACGCTGATGCACCTGTGCATCATTGGCGGTCAGATCAATGCTCAAAGCACCGCGATAAAGCCGCAGCGATACGCTGAAGGCACCAAAGCCCGGTACATCAAGCTGCATGTCAGACTGCCAGTTATCCTCTCCCGCTTCCTGTTCGCCCTCGCTATTCTGGGACTGCTCGCGGTTCGGCAGGTTGACCACCAGAGCCATGAAAATGCCTGCCCATACGTCGCCTTCCCAGCGGATCGTCGGCGACACCAGCATTTCCAGCTGCTGACGCACCAGGCTTTGCAGACTCTCATGAACCACTTCACGGGGCTGGCGACCGGGCATAATATCCAGCGCGTCGCGGGCCAGCCGGGCATCAATATTGGTTCGCGATGTTTCTTTGGCCGTCGTAGCAACCTCGGCGGCATTGAGCACCGTGGGGCCCGCCGACGTCGCCGGGCTGGGTGCTGGCGCATTGGTAACGTTGGCTCGCGCCGCCGACTCACTAGCCACGGGGACCAGCGGCGTGTTCGGTAAAATGGCCGCATTGGTCGGCGATGCCATCATCAGTGGTGCCGTCCCGCTGGGCACCAAACCTTGCGCCCCCATCCCGCTGCCCGCCCCCTGAGGCGTCACACCCATACCCAGCGCCGTGGAGGCCAGGGGAGTGGGCACCGTGGCCCGCGGGCCAGGCTGCATCTGGGGCTCTCTCAGCAACTGCTGCCGACTGGTGTCCCCTTGAAACCAGCGCTTGAGATGCGCCTCGTAAAACAGTCCGCTATCCCGCACGCTGGCCTCAAGCCGGCTCGCCAACTGGCCCGGCGACGCCGGTTCGGCGGCGTTCATCAACGGCGCTTCAGGCCGCATGACAGCGGGAGGCGCCGGGAAGCGCAGCAGCACATCGGCAATGGTACGTGCCGCTGGGCTGAAATGTGTCTGGGTCGAGCCCGGCGGCAATGTCTGAGCATCGCCGCGCTGGGGCAGCCGGCCGCCATCCAGTTGGGACGGCAGCCCTCTCATGTCGCGAAGTGCGGTGTCGCGCAGCGCCGTTGAGCCCGCATCACGCCCGTCAAGGCGCGCATCGCCCATCAAGGCGCGCGGGCCTTCCCCAGGCACAATGGGCCTGATCGGCTGGTCCATTAACCGCTGATTCGACACGTCACCTCTCCGCCCCAGCACCTGGTGGAGCAAGGTGTCGATCAGCGGATTAATCGTACTCACGACGACCTCGGCGCCTGTTCGTCATCGCCGTCGGCAGCCGTGCCTCTCGCCTGCTGAGGCGCATAGGCGCGATGTAAACTGCGCTGACGTTGCGACACATTGATCAAGCGCCCGAGTTCATCGCGGCGAGCAATAAGCTGTCGGCGAATCTCAACGTCCTGCTCCAGAATCGCCTCTAACAGCTCCGCTTTTTGTTGCTGAGCCCAGGGCTCGAGTGTCACTGCCGCGTCTAACTCGCGCAGCTTATCCACCAGCAGCACATAGTGGGTACGCTGTTCGATCAAGTCTGCCCACTGGTCATTATCGGCCAGCTGATGCATATGCGTGACGCTATCGAGGAGCGCTGCATAGGTATCAATCAGGGTCTGTTGAGCGTCATCATGCGCCATGGTGGTAGCCGACATCATTGCCTCATGCAGATTGCTGCTGACCAATTTCACGCCATGCCGACGCAATGTCCTCGAGCAGCCGCTCGGCTTCGTCGAGGCTTGCTTCGTCATTGCGCAAATTAGCGTTCAACAACAAGCGAGCGATGTAGTTGTAGAGCGAGGCCAGTTGCTCGGCAATCTCGCCGCCCTGCTCACGATCGAGCGCCGCTGCCAAACCGTTATTGACGATATCCAGCGCCTTCGATATCGACCGCCCCTTCTCAGCGGTATTACCCGCCTGCATATGGATACGAGCCGCTCGAATTGCCGCTTGCGCCCCGTCAAACAACATGACGATAAGCTGATGGGGATCCGCCGACATCACGCCGCTTTCTACGCCAACCCTTGCGTAGGCATTGGCTCCCCGGCCATAGGCGGCAGCACCGCGCGAGTACGTCATACTTGATACTCCTGATCGTGTGGCGACCGGGTGCGGTCAGCCACCAAGCAAATTACCCACAGGCCAATCGCCATGATTGCCTGTCTATTAAGGTTATCGGCGCTTGGCATAGCGACTTTACCCCTGCCGGGTGTTTTTTATTCGTCAAGCCCATGTTCTTCATGTCTTTCAGCCACCGCGTTGGCTAGGTCGATACCGCTACTTCGCTCACCGGCCGCCCCAGCTTCTCGACGACATTTCCACTGATGGCCTTGCCCACGTTATCGCGCATTGGCGCACTCGCCGACAATGCCATCTGCACCTCTGTCGGGTTGCCACGCTCATCGACGCGCAGCACCCAGGCCAGCTGCTCGCTGGAAAAGCGCACCAGCGCACCGACCGGCAAGGCCTTGAAATGCTCGATATAGCGCTTGATCCAGTGCGGATCGAACTGATGGGGATGACTCAACAGATGGCGATAAATCTGCTGCGCTGTTTTTGCGGGACGGTCGCTGCGATCACGCCGCAAGGCCTCCACGACATCAACAACGGCGCTGGCTTTCGCAAGCTCGTTCAATGACTCGCCCGTTACCCCATTGGGGTAGCCACTACCGTCCATGCGCTCATTGATACCGCCGATCACCGCCGATGCAATGCTGGTAGACAGCCACTGACAGCTGTCCAGCCGCTCCAATATGAGCGGTACGTGCTCGCTCAACGCCTGGCGATGCGTTGCCTCAAAATGCTTGGCTTTAAATAGCACCTGCGGCACCAGCGCCTTACCCAAGTCGTGTACCAGACCACTGGCAACTACCGCCTTGCGCACATCACGCGGCATGCCATCCCCCACTAGATCCACAAGATGGACGGCCACGGATACACCGTGGCGCACCAGCAGCGGCTCCGGCGACAGGCATCGGCAAGCGAAAAGCAGGGCCTCTCGGTCTTCCTCATGAAGGTCCATCAACCGATCGGCATAAAGTGACAGCTGGCGAGAATCGATATCGCTACCTTGCTGCAACGCCAGCATCTGGCCATCCAAAAACGCAGCGATTTTTACCAGGCGCCGTGCCGTCGGGGTGGCATAGCGCTTGACGTCGCGGCGACCAACATGCTCGCCGGCGCCGCTTCGTCCAGCAGGGGAGGTAAACAACGGCGAAGGCTGGCGCTCATCCTGAAGCTCTTTTGCATAGCGGGACGATTCACGCTCGATTTCACAGACGAAATACCAGACCTGGCGCTCTTGCTCGGGGCTACAGGCGCCAAAATGAAAGCCCACCCGCAGCAAATTTCGCTCCGGATCGGGGCGACGATGGCGTGCCGAGGCCTGGATTTCAAAGTGCGTTCCATCGGGAAACTCGAACGCAAGCATTAAAGGCACTTCCGTCGTGGCCAACACCCCGCTGGCGGTCATCGGCAGCTCCAGCTGACAGCCTCGCTGGGACAAATCTCGCAGCTCACCCCGTATGGCCTCCTGGCCCGGTACGCTGACCATGGCGGCGACCGGCATACCGATACGCAGCTCGGCACGAAAGGCCTCGCGCCGCTGGAGCACATCCAGATAAGCAGGATAACCACTGCAGCATAAAAAACGCCCGCCGGAGCGGCGGGTTTCGGTTAACGACAGCAGCGGCGTACGCAGCATTTTCCCCTGCGCCTCGCCGGTCAGGTAAAAAGAGGCGCCGCCCTGAAGCCGTCCGAGCAGATAGTCCACCGATGAAAGATCCAGCACCAGCGCCTGATTCGGATGCTGCTCCATCAACACAATGGGTTCAGGCCGCGCGCCGTCCTCCTCCATGCAAAGCGACGCACCGCCGCTTTCCACCAGCGTATCCAACAGCGATATCACCGCGACCTGATTTGCGACTCGTTCATACTCTTCCTCGTGGGCCACCATGCTCTCCTCACCTCTCCCATTGCCTCAGCGAATTATGCGCGTTGCAGAATACCAGAAGCTGACGACAACGAGGATGCGCCACCCCTCTTTCATGCAAGGTTTTACGAAGCGCCCACGGCTAGTAGGCAGCAAAGTTAAGTTAACTCACTCGCAAGCCTCTGAGTCGCTAAAGTTATCTTCGGTGGAGCCGATAGCTTTAGCGTAGAAATTTAAAAACATGACAATAAGGTAGTTCCAACAAAGCCCGCTCCCGTCAGGGTTGCCCGTTATGGCTGGCAAGCCCAGGGCGGACACTAAAAAACAGGGGAATACGAAGATGAACTCATCCAACATCGACGCCGTTAATCGCGTGCAGACCGCGCAACTCAACGGCCAGTCGCCGCGTCAACGCCTCGACGACCTACTGGAGAAGCTTCCGGCCGCCGGCAGCCAACTTAGTGAAGCGCAGCAAACCGACCCTTCAGCCGGGGAGCTCGTCGAACCTGTTCAGCGCATTAACGAGGTCATGCGTGAGCGTGGCCTGGAGTTCGATATCAGCGAAAACGACTCGCGGATCATCACACGTGTGATCGACCGTGATTCAGGCGACGTCATTCGCCAGATTCCTGCCGAGGAAGTCCTGCGTATCGCCGAACAACTTCAGGAATTACGCGGCCAGTTTGTCTCGCTCGAGGCTTGATCGAGGTGCCAACTAGCTAGTGCGAAAGGGGCTTGGGTTGCGGGTCACACCTGCATGTTCATGACGTCACGATAGGCGGACACCAGGCGGTTACGTACCTGCAGCCCCATTTGCGAAGCCACACTCGCCTTCTGCATATCCACCATGACATCACCTAATTCAATATCAGGATCACCCGCCTGAAAGGCCATCGCTTTATCATTGGCCGCCAGCTTTAACTGATTGATACGCTGAATGGACGCTTGCAGCTCGCCACCAAAACTGCCGTGACCTGCCGCCTGAGCAGGCGCACCACCTTGCATCGACTGGCCAGACGCCTGGGTGGCTAGGCTCTGCATTTGTTGCAGTGCCGACTGTATTCCCGGTGTACTCATATTTACGCCTCAATCAGTAAGGTGGCTGAATGCGAGAAGCCTAGCACTGGTATGATAAAGCTCATACGTACAATTACGCATGAAAAGCCAAGCTTTTCGTTCCTTTAGGCTTGCCCAGCCACAGGATAATGGCGTCCATCACAATTTCGCCTCATATTTTCGGCGGATAACCGCGATTGACGGATACAGCCTATGCCCTCTTTGGAGATGCGCCTGGGCCGTGACTTGTTTTGCCTGTCCCACGGGAGGGACTCATGAGCGAAGCAGGTGCAACGGCAGGCCGTCAGACGAACACCTCCTCGGCGCGTGGCAGCGCAGGTGGTGATAATACGAAAACGTCATTTTCCGAACGCGCGCTCTCGCAGCTGCGCGGCAACCCCATGGTCGCCCTGCTGGTTGCCGGTGCAGCGTCGATTGCCGTGATTGCTGCCCTGATGATGTGGGCCAGCAGCCCAGATTACCGCGTGCTGTATAACAACCTCGACGAAGCTGACGGCGGTCGTATCATCACCGAGCTCGACGGCCGGGGCGTGCCCTATCGTTTCAGCGATAACGGCCAGGCGTTGATGGTGCCCAGCGACCAGGTGCACTCATTGCGTCTTTACCTCGCTGAACAGGGACTGCCACAGGGGGGCAATGTGGGCCTTGAGCTGATGGATAACCAGGCATTCGGGATCAGTCAGTTTGCCGAGCAGGTCAACTATCAGCGCGGCCTTGAAGGCGAGCTCAGCAGCTCCATCGAGTCACTGGGGCCTGTTGAAGGCGCCCGCGTTCACCTATCGATGGCCAAGCCGTCGGTCTTCATCCGTGACCGTGAGCCTGCCAAGGCCTCCGTGGTACTGACATTGCTGCCGGGACGCTTGCTCGGCGATGGCCAGGTCAGCGCGATCGTTCACATGGTGTCCAGCAGTGTGCCGGAACTGGCGCCCGAAGACGTTTCGGTGGTCGACCAGAACGGCCGCCTGCTGTCAGCCGACACCGGGGGCAGCAATGACCTCGACGGCAGCCAGCTCGAATACCTGGCGGAAGTCGAGCGTTCCTATCAACGCCGCATTGAAAATATCCTCACGCCCATTCTCGGCGAGGACAATGTTCGCGCCCAGGTAGCCGCTCAAGTGGACTTTTCCCAGCGTGAGGAAACCTCCGAACGCTACGGCCCCAATCAGCCGCCCAACGAAGCCGCCGTTCGCAGCCGCCAGTTAAGCCTGTCGCTTGACGGCGAAAACCCGCTGGGCACCGGCATCCCTGGCGCACTCAGCAACACCCCGCCGGGAACAGCGCCATCGCCCATCAATCAGCCTGATGAAGAGGGCGAGGATGGAGATGAAGGTGAGGAAGAGGGCGCCGACGACCCATTGCGCAACCTGCAACAGGATGATGTCGTCAATTACGAAGTCGACCGCAGCATAGAGCACATTCAACATCGGCTCGGTCGGGTCGAACGTCTTACAGCAGCCGTCGTCGTGAACTACCGTGAAACAACCAACGAGGAAGGCGAGCGGGAACAGATTCCCCTTTCCGCTGAAGAAGTTCAGCAGATCGAAGGGCTGGTGCGCCAATCGATGGGCTTCTCGGACGCCCGAGGCGACGCTATCGACGTGGTCAACACGCCGTTTGCTGACATCGAAGATGACACACGCGAGACACCTGAGTGGTGGCAGCGTCAAGGCACGCTCGAGCTGGCTGGCCAGTTAGGCCGTTACCTGCTCGTCGCACTCGCCGCGCTGCTGCTGTACCTACTGATCCTACGGCCGCTCATCAAGCGCTATACCGAATCGCCTGTCATGGCGACCGCCACACCTGGCGGCGCGCTCCAGGCACGGGTGGGCGATGACGAAGACGAGGTGGGCGAAGACGAGGCTGGCGACGACGCCGATGAGACCTATCAGAAGCCGAAACGCCGGCGCAAGACATCGTTGTATGAACATAACCTCAACGACCTGCGTGAAATGGCGCAAGAGGACCCCCGCATGGTGGCGATGATCGTGCGTAGCTGGATGAATGCCAATGACTAGTGCAATTGCCAATATGGGCGGTGCTCGCAAGAGCGCCATCCTGTTGCTCGCCCTGGACGAAGACAGTGCCGCGGAAGTGTTCAAGTACATGAACGCCTCGGAAGTCCAGGAAATCAGTATGGAAATGACCCGCCTTCAACAAGTCTCCCACGACGACATGAAGGCGGTACTCGAAGCCTTCCACAAAGAGACGGAAGAGTTTGTCGCGCTCAACCTTAATTCCAGCGACCATATCCGTTCGGTACTCACCAAGGCACTGGGCAGCGACCGCGCGTCCAGCCTGATCGAAGACATTCTGGAAAGCAGCGCAGAAACCTCGGGCATCGATTCGCTCAACCTGATGGAAGCCTCGATGGTGGCCGAGCTTATCCGCGATGAGCACCCACAGATCATTGCCACCATTCTGGTTCACCTGGACCGTCACCAGGCGTCCGATGTGCTTGAGCTATTTGAAGAAAAACAGCGCAACGACGTGGTGTTACGTATCGCGACCTTTAGCGGCGTTCAGCCGGCTGCCCTGCAGGAACTGACCGAAGTGCTGTCCAGCATGCTCGACGGCCAGAACCTCAAGCGCAGCAAGATGGGTGGCGTGAGGACCGCGGCGGAAATTCTCAACCTGATGAATTCATCGCAGGAAGAAACCGCCATCGAGACCGTACGCTCGCACAGCGAAGACCTGGCGCAAAAGATTATCGACGAGATGTTCCTGTTCGAGAACCTGCTCGATCTGGACAACCGCGCCATCCAGATGGTCTTGCAGGAAGTCGAGACCAACTCGCTGGTTATCGCCCTCAAGGGCGCGCAGGACGCGCTGGTGGACAAATTCCTGCGCAATATGTCGCAGCGCGCTGCCGACCTGGTTCGCGAAGATATGGAAGCCCGCGGCCCGATTCGAGTTTCCCAGGTTGAAACCGAACAGAAGACCATTCTTCAAGTGGTCCGCCGCTTAGCCGATTCCGGCGAAATTGTCCTGGCGGGTGGAGACGACGAGTATGTCTGATACCCAATCACCGCAGTTTGACCGCCATCATCAATGGCGGCGCTGGCAAATGGACGAGCTCATGCGTCCGGCCAGCGGTGACGAGGACGAGGCGTCTGCGACGCCTTCTGCGTATCAGCGCAAAATTGACGCAGCCCAAAAAGCGGCCAAGGAAGCACAGCGGCGCGAAGCCCAGGCTCGCCAGGAAGAATACGACAAACTACGCGAGCAGGCCGAAGCCGATGGTTATCAGGCAGGCCTGGCCCGCGGCCATGAAGAAGGCTTGGCGAAAGGCCTCGAAGAAGGCCGCCAGCAGGCCCAGCAAGAGCTTGACCAGCAAACCAAAGCAACGCTGGCCCCGCTCGAAGCACTGGCCAAACAGTTTTCAGATGCGCTGGCCCAACTGGATGACACCATTGCCCACGACCTGGTCGAGCTGGCAACGGCCACCGGGCGTCAGCTTGCGGCGGAAGCGCTAAACGAAACGCCGGAGCGCATCTTGACGCTGGTGCGTGAGCTGCTGCATACCGAACCGCCGCTTGCCGGTCAACAGCGGCTATGGCTAAACCCCGACGACCATGCACTTGTCGTCGAACACCTGGGCACCGAGCTGGAAGCCGCCAACTGGAAACTCCAGCCCGATGACCAACTGGCTCGCGGCGGGTGCCGGGTCACCAGCGCCCAAGGCGAGCTGGATGCGACGTTCGAAAGCCGTTGGCAAGCGGTGCAGGCCCAGGCGCGCAAACGGCAATCAAGCTCACCCAAGCCGTCGGCTTCCCAGGAACGATGATGACGACCACTTGCCCACATCAACACCGCTGGCAAAAAGCGATCCGCCGCACGACGCAGCGGGTCAGCACCTTGTCACGGGTGGGCACCAGTGGCCGCGTGGTACGGGCGACCGGCATGGTGGTCGAAGTCGTCGGGTTGCGGGTTGCCGTGGGCAGCGCCTGTAAAATCGAACTGCCGAAAAGCGATGCACAGGTAACTCAGCACGCGTCTTACGCAGAAGCCGAAGTGGTCGGGTTCTCCGGCGACAAGCTATTCCTTATGCCGCTTGAGCAGATATCAGGCCTGATGCCCGGCGCCAGGGTGTCACCGCTGAGCGACGGCAGCGGCCACAGCGCGCGCCGCTTTCCCATTGGGGATGAACTGTTGGGCCGCGTGCTCGACGGCAACGGCAACCCACTTGACGATCGCGAATACCTTGAAGACACCCCGCGCGCCACGCTCAACACGCCACCGCTAAACCCGCTGTCCCGGGCACCGATTGACACCCAGATAGACGTAGGTATCCGGTCGATCAACGCGCTGCTAAGCGTCGGCCGTGGCCAGCGCATGGGCCTGTTTGCCGGCTCGGGGGTGGGCAAATCGGTGCTTCTGGGCATGATGGCACGCTATACCAAGGCGGACGTCATCGTGGTCGGTTTGATCGGCGAGCGTGGACGCGAAGTGCAGGATTTCATTGATAACATCCTCGGCCCCGAGGGCCGCCGCCGCGCCGTCGTGGTCGCCGCGCCTGCCGACACCTCACCACTTCAACGGCTTCAGGGCGCCGCGTACGCGACGCGGCTGGCCGAGGGATTTCGCGACGAAGGCCGCAACGTGCTGCTGATCATGGACTCGTTAACCCGCTTTGCCATGGCGCAGCGTGAAATTGCCCTGGCGATTGGCGAGCCGCCGGCGACCAAAGGCTACCCGCCGTCGGTATTTGCCAAACTGCCCGGTTTGGTGGAGCGGGCGGGTAACGCCGAGCGGGGCGGCGGTTCGATTACCGCGTTTTATACCGTGTTAACCGAGGGTGACGACCAGCAGGATCCGATTGCGGACTCGGCCCGGGCGATCCTTGATGGGCACATCGTTCTGTCACGGACGTTAGCCGAAGCGGGTCACTACCCCGCCATCGACATTGAAGCATCGATCAGCCGCGCCATGACGGCCATCACCGATGAAGCGCAACAGCGTGAGTCACGCATATTCAAGCAGTATTTCTCCCGCTATCAGCGTAACCGCGACCTGATCAGCGTCGGCGCCTATACCCCGGGACATGACCCGCAGCTCGATGAAGCGGTGCGCCGTTTTCCCGAGCTTGAGCATTTTCTCCAGCAAAACATCAATGAAAGCGCCACCGTCGACGCTTCCCGACAAGCCCTTCACGCCTTGGTTGGAGAGTCAGCATGAGCCGAACGCAGCTAGAGATGCTTGCCGATTTAGCCCGCGAGGCCCGGGACCAAGCAGGTATTGCCCTTGCTCAAGAACGCCAGGGTGAACAGCAGACGACCGCCCAGTTACACTCGCTCAACCGCTACCGTGCGGAGTACGCCGAACGTTTACAGCTGGCAATGCGTGACGGCATTGACCCCGCTACGATGTATAACTATCAACAATTCCTTGCCTCGCTGGATGCCGCGCTGGAACGCGCCCGCCATACGCTGGCGGCACAACAGAAGCGCGTCCAGACACGCCAGCAACATTGGCAACAGGAGCAGCGTAAGCTGTCTTCGTACGATACACTGACCTCACGACGGTTAGTGGAAGAACATCGACGCCTTGAGCGTCGTGAACAGAAAACCAACGACGATTTGGTGACTAGCCGCTTGGCTCGCCAACGTAATGAGACGCCGCAGTAGCGGTGCCAGGGGAACTGAGTATGAATATTCACCAGTTGCTTTCAACGACGCAAGGACAAGCGACCAGCCACCAGCCGGGCAGCGCTGCAACGGCCGATGGCGCACGCGGATTCTTTCAGCAGGCACTTTCCCAGGCCTCTGCCTCCCCTCATCAACGCCTCAGCGATGGGCAGGTTACCTCACCCTTGGCTCAGGCAGGCAACCACCCCGCGTCAAACGGCCAAGCGACCGCGACAACTTCGCTGTCAGCGTGGCTGGAGTCGTTAGGCTTGGATATCAGTCCTGAGGCACTGGAAGCGCTGGTGGCTCGATTTGCCTCTGCCGAGAATGGCTCAGCGCCAGATGATATGGCTGCGCTCGAGGCATCTGGCACCCTCGAGAACGCGACCCTCGATGAAATCGCTCAGCGCCTTTCGCTGATGAGTGCCTTCAGCGATACCGCCAACGCGTCGACACCCTCACTTGGTGGCAGTGACGCTGCACCCACCGCAAGCGAGCTGGCTCAACAGCTAGGCATCGAGGAAGGCGAAGCTGAGCAGTTGGTAAATCTGCTCAGCGCCTTCGTGGCAACACAAAATCCGCAGGGTGCCGCTACGAGCCAAGGCTCCGAATCATCACGCACGCTGGGGGATATAGCACAGGCGCTGGGCGCCACCGCGCAAAATGGCGACACTGCCAAAGGCTCCCGGGCAGACAATCTGGCCAGTCAGGTAGATGCTCGCTCCGCTTCACGCAGCACCCCAGATACCTGGGTCAATGCGCTGGACACCTCAGGGCGAGCAGCTGACACCTCGGCCAAAGCCAACCTTGTGCTGCCCAGCACGTCCTCGGACGCGCTGTTAGGCGCCCTATCATCAAATAACGCCGCACAATCCAGCGGGCAGGCCCTCGCGGCAGCCGGCATGGGGCAGCCGATCCCCGCTTCGACCCTGGGCAGTGCCGCCGTTCCGACGCCCGCTGCGGTTAACACTCCGGTAACCAGCCCGGCATGGCCGCAGCAATTAGGTCAGCAGCTCGTTCAGTTTGCTCAGCGAGGGGGCGACCAGCTGGTGCAAATGCAGTTGCACCCCGCCGAGCTCGGCCCACTTTCCATTTCGCTGAAAATGGGCGAGCAGGGCGCTCAGGCGCACTTTTTATCCAGCCACGCCCAGGTACGCCAGGTCATCGAACAGGCTATCCCGCAGCTACGTGAAGCCCTTGCCGAACAGGGCATCGCCCTCGGTGAAACATCGGTTGGCGAACAGCACGAGTCCAGCGAACAGGGGCTGGCACAACAGCAATCCGGCGCCGGGGGACAGCCTGGCATTGAAGGCGGCGAGGAAGACATCAGCCTCGCCCCTACTCAGAAGGCACCTGTCTCCCTCGATGGCCGGGTAGACCTGTACGCTTAACGGATATCGGCCCTGACATAGTGGGTCAGTGAAAGCTAAACCAAAAGATAGGCTCGCCAAGCGAGCCTGTTCATTTCATCACCAGCATGCGCTTTAGGCATAATGCCACGTTAACGCCTCGCATGGAGATACGGGAACGACCAATGGCTGAATCAAGCGGCGGACCAAAAAAACTGCTCTGGGTAATGATCATTCTAGTGCTGCTCTCCTCTGCCGGAGCGGCAGCCGCCATCTATATGGTATTGGATGACCGTGACGCAACCCCAGAAGACGCCGAAGAACAGGCAGCTGAGCCCAAGCCTCCGGTGTTTCTGACCATCGAGCCGTTTACCGTCAATCTGGCCGATGATCGTCATGGCTCGCGTTTGCTGTATACCGGCATTACGCTTCGGGTTGAAGATGAGAAAACCCGCGAGCTACTTGAGGAGCACATGCCGCAGGTTCGCAGCCGGTTGCTCACCGTTTTATCCGGCCAGGAAGCGGGCGACCTAACCTCTTCAGAAGGCAAGCAGCAGCTAGCGAGTACCATCAATGAAAGGCTCAGCGAGCCCTTCGATGAAAATCAGCCCTCACTTGAATTGCGTGAAGTGCTGTTTACTGAATTCATTGTGCAATAATCTCGGGAACTGGAGCCGTTCATGTCGCAGGACGATCTACTGTCCCAGGAAGAAATTGATGCCCTCCTAAAAGGGGTCAGTGGTGATGACGAGTCGTCGGCATCATCGGCTCAGTCGCAGGATGAATCCCGGGTTCGCCCCTATGATCCATCCACGCAGCACCGTGTTATTCGCGAGCGCCTGCACGCCCTGGACTTTATTAATGAGCGCTTTGCACGCTACTTCCGTACGGGCCTGTTTAATTTGCTTCGGCGCAGTGCCGATATCACCGTTGAGTCGGTTCGTTACCAGAGCTTCAGCGATTTTTCGCGCAACGTGCCGGTACCGACCAACCTGAACATTGTCTCCATGCGCCCGTTACGCGGTTCCAGCTTGATCGTGTTTCCGCCCAATCTGGTCTTCATGGTAGTTGATAACCTGTTCGGCGGTGACGGACGCTTCGTTACCAAGTCAGATGGGCGCGAGTTTACCAATACGGAACAGCGGATTATCCACCGGTTGCTTGGCCTGGCCATCGATGCCTACCAGGAAGCCTGGAAAGTGGTTTATCCGTTAGACATCAGTTTTTTGCGTTCGGAAGTACAGTCCAAGTTTGCCAACATCACCAATTCACCGAATGAAATCGTGGTGAATACCAAGTTCAATATTGAAGTCGGCAACCTGTCGAGCAGCTTTCAGATCTGCATGCCATACGCCATGATCGAGCCGCTACGTGATCTTTTGGCGAATCCGATCAACGACAGCAATCATGACCAGGACGGCACCTGGTCACGCCGCATGGCCAGTGAGCTACGCCAGTCAGAAGTCGAATTGGTGGCTGAGTTTGCCCAGATACCCAGCCGTATTGCCCATGTGATGGGGCTGAAAAAGGGTGATGTACTGCCGTTAGAAATCCCCTCAACTGTCACGGCGAACGTCGATGGCGTGCCGGTGATGGAATGTGAATACGGTAGTCAACGACAACAGCGCGCCTTGCGTGTCAAGCGCATGATCGATCACGCCGCGATGAACAATGTACCGTCCAACGACTTTATTAAAGGGTCGACGCGACAGAAAGCCAAGGAATCTAAAGCATGACGGATCCTAATAAACCCGATCAGAACATCTCTGAAGACGACTGGGCGTCTGCCATGTCGGAACAGGAGCAGGAAGAAAATACGGCCGACGGTGAGGATGAAGATCCCTGGGCCGCTGCCATGGCGGAACAGCAGTCTGCCGAGGAAGAAGCGACCGCTGAGGATGCCGGCGAACCCGAAGACGCGCCTGCCAGCGAAGCCAAAGTGGCCAGCGACGATGTGTTTCGTCCGCTGACACAGGAAAGCGGCGCAACATCTTCGCGTGACCTTGAAATGATCATGGATATTCCGGTCAAGCTCACCGTCGAGCTGGGCCGCACCAAGCTTACCATTAAACAGCTCCTCGAGCTGGCGCAGGGGTCGGTGATTGAGCTGGAAGGACTTGCCGGCGAGCCGATGGATATTCTGATCAACGGCTACTTGATTGCCCAAGGCGAAGTGGTCGTCATTGAAGACAAGTACGGCATCCGTATCACCGAAATCATCACGCCCTCCGAGCGTATTCACAAACTGAACCGATGAGCAGTGAAACCACCTCAACGCCCAGCAGTTCGCTCGACGCACTAAGCAGCGGCAGCGACTCGCTGATCGGCATGGCCATGATCGGCAAGACGGCAGCCGCACTGGCGCTGGTTATCGCGATCATCTTGCTGTGTACTGCATTACTCAAGCGGCTTGGCAACGCCAAGCGCGCTGGCGGTCATCTGCAGTTGATCGGCAGTACCGCCGTGGGCAACCGTGAGCGCGTGGTGATCGTGCAGGTCGAAGATACCTGGCTAGTGCTGGGCGTTGGCAGCGGACGGATTACCAAACTGCATGAGCGCCCGGCGCCGGCAGCCCCGGTAGAGGATGAGCCCCAAGTAGTGCCTTCCAGCTTTGCCAAACGATTTTCCCAGGCGCTCGCGCACAACGTCACCAAAAAGCATCGGGATCACACTCCCCCACCTACCTCTGAAACAGATCGAACGCCATGAGGATTGTCGCGCTACATTGGCCGCGCTACCTGCGGTGGCAGTGGCTTATTGTCCTTGTCGTCGCCTGCCTTTTCCCGCTTGTAGCCAGCGCCCAGGAACTCCCCGGCATCACGACTCAGCCGCTTGAAGATGGCGGTCAGCAGTGGTCGGTTTCCCTGCAAACGCTGTTATTTCTAAGCTCACTGGCATTTCTCCCCTCCATGCTGTTGATGATGACCAGCTTCACGCGCATCATCATCGTGTTGAGTCTGTTGCGGACCGCCATGGGCACACAGGCAACGCCGCCCAATCAGGTGCTGCTGGGTATCGCGCTGTTTCTGACGTTTTTTATCATGTCGCCGGTGCTGGCGCAGGTATATGACACGGCCTGGGTACCGTTAAGCGAAGAAACGATCAACTTTGAGGAATTTTTGCGTCTGGCCCAGGTGCCGTTTCGCGAGTTCATGCTCGCCCAGACCCGTGAGCCTGACCTCGCATTATTTGTGCGCCTTGCCGACGTGGGGCCAATGCAGGGACCTGACGACCTACCCATGCGTGTCCTGCTACCGGCATTTGTGACAAGCGAGCTGAAAACGGCGTTTCAAATCGGTTTTACGATTTTTATTCCTTTCTTGATCATTGACCTGGTGGTCGCCAGCACGCTGATGGCCCTGGGTATGATGATGGTTCCCCCCATCACCATTTCGCTACCCTTTAAGCTTATGCTGTTTGTCCTCGTCGACGGTTGGCAACTGATTGTCGGTTCGTTAGCTGAAAGCTTTTATATGATATAGCCGTCACTGCGACGCTGGAGGCTACTGATGACCCCTGAAATGGTAATGACGATCGCGTATCAAGGCATGCGAGTCACGTTATTTCTCGCAGGGCCAATGCTGCTTGCCGCCCTGTTTACCGGCTTGATCATCAGCCTGTTTCAAGCCGCCACGCAAATTAACGAAATGACGCTGACGTTCATTCCCAAGATATTGGCGGTCTTTGCCGTGCTCGTACTGGCGGGCCCTTGGCTGCTTGGCCTCATCACTGATTTCACCCATCGCTTATTCACTAATATTCCCAGCATGGTGATGTAAGCCAATGGTCGAGGTCACCTTTGCCCAGCTGCAAGCATGGCTGGTGGCGTTTATCTGGCCCTTCGCACGCATTACCGCGTTCATGGCGGCTGCGCCTCTCTGGGGGCATTCCAGCATACCCAATCAGGCCAAGGTAGGTCTCGCTGCTGTGGTAGCGGTTGTGATCGCGCCGATTCTGCCGCCCATGCCCGACGTTCCGCTCATGTCCTGGGCCGGCGCGGGGATCATGGTAGAGCAAATACTGATTGGCATCGCGATTGGCATGGTCATGCACATCGTATTCGCCGTCGTTCAGGCAGCGGGGGAGTTCATCGGCCTGCAGATGGGTCTGGCCTTCGCCAGCTTCTTTGACATGTCCAGCGGCACCAATATCATGGTGTTATCGCGGATCCTGTATATGATCACGCTGCTGATGTTCCTGGCGCTGAATGGTCATCTGATGGTGCTAGAAACGCTGGTGATGAGCTTTCAAAGCCTGCCGATTGGCATCGGGACGCTCAACCCCAACGCCTTCGAGTTACTGGCCAGATACGCTGGCACTATCTTTGCCTCGGGGATGCTGCTGGCGTTGCCGCTGGTGGGATCGCTGCTGACCATCAACTTGGCACTGGGTATCTTGAACCGCTCAGCACCGCAGTTAACCGTATTTAATATCGGCTTTCCGACGTCGTTAACCGTGGGGCTAATATTATTGATGGTGCTGATGACCGACATCGAACGCTTTCTGCAGCGCCTGTTCAGTCAGGGCATCAACTTTATGCAGAGCCTGATCGATACCATGGCGCCTTTATCTTGAGTACAACACAACAAAAAGCCCTTTGCATGAGACAAAGGGCTTTTCCATCGCACGTCATGTCAGAGGGGCTATAAGTAATCGAACAGCGACATCCCCTTAACGTCGACAAAGGCTTTCTGCGACGCCTGCAAGCCTACCTGGCGTAAACTGTACTCTGAAATTGCCTCGTTATAATCAAGATCCACTAAATCCGACAGCGTCTGTTCGTAGTTGAGGCTACGGTTGCTACCCACGGCGTCGATCACATCCAGCTCGTTGAGCCGTGCACCCGCAGACGCGCGCACCGTGAGGACGTTATCCAGGCTATTGTCCAGGTCACTCATGGTGGTCTTGAGTGTATTACGTAAATCGGCTTTTTGTGCCTCGGTTTCAGCGGGTTTTTCTAAAACGCGAATGGCTTCTTCCATGGTGCGGAACAGGTTAGCTTCGCGGTTTTCGCCACCGGCTTGTGCAACCAGAAATTCATCACCTACCTCTGGGTTGCCTTCTAAAGTGATCCCCACACCCCCAAAAGACAATGCAAGACTGCCATCGTCTGCGTCTTTGTTTTCCTCCCAGTCACCACTCTGCAGATCACCACCACTCGGGTCTGTGCCTACCCAGGTACCATTCTCATTACGTTCAACTTGATAAGTAAGGTCTCCATCAACATCTGCAAATCTGACACGATAGTCTTGTCCATAGCCCTCGTCATTAACGTCCGTTACCTGAGGACCGCCAAACGTCACGTTACCAGTGTTGGCATTGTCGGCTTCCGCTACATAGCCCGCGCTGCTGGGCACATTCTGGAAAATCGAGGCCCCGGTTTCAGTCACCGGCATCAAGCGAGACGCATCCACACGCTGCTCACGCGCTCGGTTATCGCCTTTATAATCTACAGCGCCTCCCTCCTTAACAAACGGTGGGTTACTGTCGTTGTAGCCACCAAACAGATAGCGACCGTTGCCATCGGCGGCGTTCGCCTGGCCGAGCATGGTCTCATAGACGCCTTTCAACTCACTGGCGATGGACTCACGATCAACATCGCTCAAGGTGTCGCTTGAGGCCTGCACCAGCAACGTCTTGGCACTGGTAATCGCATCGCTGACGCTATTCAGGACACTTTCCGTTTGCGCCAGCGAGCTACGTGCCGAGGTGCGGGCATCGCCATATTGTTCAGTAACAGCCTTGGCCTGATCCACGCCCACGGCACGTGAGGCTGCCTGCGGATCGTCTGACGGGTTAACCACACGGCGCCCGCTGGCAATTTGCTGGCTGACTTTTAGAAAATCGCTTTGCTGGCGATTCATTGACGCCGTGCTTTGCTCAAACATGGTAACGCTGCTAATGCGCATGGCAGACTATCCTCGATTAACCGCGTAGATTCAGAATGGTGTCCATTATCGTGCCTGCGGTGTCAATCACCCGCGCGTTGGCCTGATAGTACTGCTGATAACGGATTAAATTAGCGGCTTCTTCATCCAAGTTCACCCCTGACTCTGACTGCTGAACGGCACGCAGTTGGTCGGTCAGACCTTGCCTGGCATCCAGATTCACTTCGGTGATATTGGTCCGGTTACCTACGTCGCTGACCATCGACCCGTAAGCGCCGCTCACTGTGGCGCTACCGCCCACGACATCCTGGCTTTGCAGGTCTTGCATGGCCAAGGCGTTGCGGTTATCACCAGTGTTGGCGCCGCTTTGGCTAATGCTAAACGTTGCTCCGCCTGTTTCAGGACGCTCGTTAAGCGTAAACTCAACGCCGTCAACCGCGATGCGATCCCCTGCTTCTACCGTATCGCCATCGTTCAGATCTACACCATTAACGGTCATCGCCCCTTCTATGTCACTGACGGTTCCGTCATCTGCCACGCTGAGCGAATATGCATCGCCTTCCGGTAGCGCGGCTAATGCACCTTCAGCCATGCGGACATTGCCAATATCCAAGTCGCCCTCAAACTCGGCGAAGCTACCCGCTGCAATCTTGTCGAGGTCGGAGATATTGGCTTCCATACTGGCTCCTGCACGACGAACCGGCTGAATTTCAAACTGATCACCTTCAACGGGTGGTGGTGTGTCGCTAAACTCCAAGGTCACGCCGCCGAATTTTAATTGGTTATTATCCCATTCAGAATCCACGACTTGGCCATTGTCGTTACGCGTCACCACGGGGTTAGCGTCTTCGTCAAAGTTTACTGTGTAATCAGTAGCCCGTAGTTCGTCAGCTCGGCTAGCATCTAGCTCCGCGCTAGTAATGGTTGCGTCGCTGTTCGCATCATAGCCATAGGTTTGAGGCGAGCGGAGATTGAAGAAGTCTTCGCCCTGATCGCCGTTTAGATCAACACCTTGTTTATGCTGTTCGTTGACGGCCATGGAGAGCGAAGCGGCCAACTGGCCGATCTGGTTCTGTGTCTTGTCCAGCGTCTCTTCGCGGAAATTCATTAACCCGCCCAGCGAGCCGCCTTGAACGGTATCTTCTTCCAGTTGGGTCAGGTTACCGCCACCATCGCGGTAGCCAATAACGGTCCGCTGGGGATCGTAGTCCGCTTCCATGGTTTCCAGCTCGAAGGAGTCGGTACCGGTCACCAGTGGCTGCCCGTTAGGCAGACTGACATTGTAGGTCTTGCCGTCCTGAATATTCAGGCGCAGGTCCATACGCTCATTCAGGTCCGACACCAGCTTGTCGCGCTGGTTGAGTAGGCTATTGGGGGCTTCGCCAGTGCGAGCACGAGCAAGGGCAATCTCTTTATTAAGCCCGGCGATTTGCTCGGTGTTGTTATTGATCTGGGTAACTTCGTCTTTCAGTTGGTTATTGATATTGGTCTGCATATCCTGCAGATAGCTATCGAACGAGCGGAACTGCGCGCTAAGCGTTTCAGCATTACCCACTACACCCTGACGAGCCGCCGGGTCAGACGGCGAGCTTGCCAGGTCTTCCATCGATGAAAAGAAATTTTGCATCAAGGGCGAAAGACCCGCGTCGCGGTCGGCGAGCAGGTTATCAATCTGACTTACCTGATTATAGTAAGTATCCAGCGCGCTCGACTGCGTTTTGGCACTGTTGAGCTGGTCGGCCACATACTGATTAAATTGGCGCTCAATATCATTAACCTGAACGCCACTAGTTCCCGCGCTACCTTCACCCAGTTTGGTGATTTCGCGGTTATAGCCAGGTGTGTTCACGTTGCTGATATTGTTACTGGTCGTGTTCAGCGAGTTTTGCGCCGCATTTAAGCCACTTAGCCCAACAGAAAACATGCTCATTGTTCGATTCCTTTAGCCGATATTTCTTTTATCGGCGGTGCGGTACAAAACTTGAATGCCAACTTATCGGGAATCCGCCAGGAAATTACCGACATCCGGCATCGGGCCCAGACTGTCCATCACGCTCACCAGCTTGTCGGCATAGTGCGGATCAGTAGCATAGCCACCACGTTGCAGTTCCCGTGCTGCCAGCTCCGCTGAGGGGGCCTGGGTAACACCAGCATAGCGAGGGTTGTTGCCAATCAGGTTGGCGTAATCGGTGAAGGCATGTTCGTACGAGTCGTAGACGCGGAAGCTATCGACAACCTTTTCGCGGCGGCCATCGATGTACTCGTGTGTTACCACATCAGTAGTGTCGCCATCCCAATGCTCGCCAGCCTTGATGCCAAACACATTATGGCTGTTGCTGCCGTTTTGCTTGGCAATTTCATGCTTGCCCCAGCCCGTTTCCAATGCTGCCTGCGCCAGAATCAATTCAGCAGGCACACCTGTGTTGCGGCTTGCTGCTTGTGCCGAGGGTGCCAGTGTCTCCATAAATTGATTCACATGAGGCAGTTGCCCCGTCGCTTGTTGCTGTGTATCAGGCTGAGCAGACGTTGCGTTGGTTACCGGGCCTTGGCTTACAGCATCAAGTTCTGATAGAAAATCACCCTCCGAGGCATCATCGGGTACCTGTTCGCCACCAGGATTAATAGGACTGTCCAATACACGCGGGGTACCCCGCGGGATACCGGCGATCAGTGCCTGAGTTTGTTGATCGTCGGTGGGCGATGCCCCTTCGCCTTTAGGCACCACTCCTTCCCGCTCCAGTTGCTCGACTAAGGCGTCGGCCAAGCCGACGCCACGCGAGGCAATCACCTGGGACCACTGCTGATCCAGCATCTTCTGGTAAGTATCGGTGGCACTGCTATTCATCAATCCGGACGTCGGGACCGCTTCACGCATACTTTTCATCATCATCTGCACGAACAACGCTTCAAACTGCTGCGCGGCTGACTGTACACCCGCCTCCGGATCAACTTTCGCCGTGTGCTGCATCCGCTGAAAGCCCTGCACATCAAGCGCAAATTGATTGCTCATATCCGAGGCATTCATCAGATGATCTCCAGCTCTGCACGAAGTGAACCCGAAGCTCTTAACGCTTCAAGAATCGACATCAGATCCTGTGGTGTAGCGCCGAGAGCGTTCAACGCGTTAACCACTTCATTCAAGTCAGCGCCTTCGACCACCTGCAGATAGGCTTCCTGTTCTTCTATGTCGATATCAGCGTCAGGGACAACCGCCGTTTCACCCTCTCCAAATGGCGACGGCTGACTGACGCCAAACTGCGTATCGATGGTGATGGACAGATTACCGTGAGCGACTGCCGCCTGGCGCAACGTGACTGCGCTATTCATGACGACGGAGCCGGTGCGTGCATTGAGTACGACCCGTGCCGGCGCCTCCATGGGCGTGACGTTCACGTTCTCTACCCGGGCCATAAAATTGACCCGCTCATTGTCGTCTACCGGGCCATCGAGTGCGATCACGCGGCCATTGCGTCCATACGCCACCGACCGACCAAACTCATTATTAATCGCGGTTACCATTCGCTGGACGGTGCCATAATCGGCATCATCCAGCTGTAGCTCCAGCATCCCGCCGTTGCCGCCAAGGTTAAGCGGCACTTCCTTCTCTACCAAACCGCCGTTGGGAATTCGACCAGTGGCCTGCTGGTTGATCTGTACGCTGCTGCCGCCCGCTTCAGCTCCCGCGCCACCGACCAGCATATTACCCTGAGCAATGGCGTAGGTATCGCCATCAGCCCCTTTCATCGGGGTCATCAACAGGGTACCGCCACGCAAGCTACGGGCATTGGCAATCGAGGACACAACGACGTCGAGCCGCTGCCCAGGACGGGAAAAAGGAGGCAGGTCCGCTGTCACCATGACGGCCGCAACGTTACGCAGCTGCAGGTTCGTCCCAGAAGGAACTGTCACGCCCAATTGCGATAGCATATTAGTCAGACTTTGACTGGTAAACGGTGCCTGCGTGGTCTGGTCGCCGGTGTTATCCAGCCCGACCACCAGCCCGTAACCAACCAGTTGGTTGTCCCGAACGCCGGAGAAGTTTGCCAATTCGCGTATACGTTCAGCCTGCACCGGTAAGGCCACCAGGCAAGCAAGGCCCAGGATACAAAGCTGCTTAAGACGTTTTGCTAGCGCTTGAGTCTTCATACGTTGCATGTCAATGACCATTGTCTGCGGTGCGACTAGAAAGGCGACACATTAAGGAAGAAACGTTGCAGCCAGCCCATATGCTGTGCTTCGTTAATATAGCCATCCCCGACATATTCAATCCGCGCATCCGCCACCTGGGTGGAAGGCACGGTATTTTGCGCCGTCACGGTGCGTGGGTTCACAACCCCAGAAAAGCGAATAAACTCAGTGCCTTGGTTAATAGCGATTTGTTTTTCGCCCCTGACACGCAGGTTACCGTTATTCACGACTTCCAGTACCGAGACGGTAATCGTGCCGGTAAAGGAGTTATTGGCTTGGGAGCCACCTCCGCCTGAAAAATCGCTTTGGCCATCGACCTCAAAACCATACTCGGCCAGCGTTTCAAGGGCATCCGGCAAGGCGCCAAATTCGAGACTGGCGCTTCCATCACGGTCGGCATTGGACTCAGAGTTCTTGCTGGCACTCACTTCTTCATCGAGTACAATCGTCAGAATATCGCCGACCGCTCTTGGGCGACGATCTTCAAATAACGGCTGATACCCGCGGCGTGCTTGATAAATCGAGCCGTTAGGCACAGGTGGCGGGCGATCAATGATATCGATCTGTTCCTGTTCTCCCACCACTGAGGCCCTGGGGATCTGGGCGCAACCAGCGACCACCATCAGAAAAAATACCAGCCCGGCCAGCACTAATCGTCGCGAAATACTTTGTCGTTGCAGCATGAACCAACCTGTCAGTAAAACGGCGTTACAGCTGGGCTAAGCGCGCCAACATCTCATCGCTGGTCGAGACAGCCTGACTATTGATTTCATAAGCCCGCTGGGTCTGAATCATATTGACCATTTCTTCCACTACGTTGACGTTCGACGTCTCGACGTAGCCCTGAGACAGACGCCCGGCGCCATTCATCCCAGGCATATTCTGGTTGGGCACCCCTGATGAACCGGTTTCTTGATAGAGGTTGCCCCCCAGGCTTTGCAGGCCAGCGGGATTGGTAAAGGTGCTGATGTTGATTTGACCAATCTGATTTTCCTGGTTGTCACCCGGCTCACGTACGCTGACCGTGCCGTCTTCACCCACGCTCACCGATAGAGCATTTTCGGGGATAAAAATAGCCGGCTCCAGCGGGTAGCCGTTGGCGGTCACCATCTGGCCGTTTTCATTCAGCTGAAAGCTGCCATCGCGAGTGTAGGCCGTCGTACCGTCGGGCCTCAATACCTCAAAAAAGCCCTCGCCGTTAATCGCCAGGTCACGCGAGTTTTCGGTCTGCTCAAGGCCACCTTGGGTGTGCAGTCGCTCAGTGGCAACTGCCCGTACGCCGGTACCTACCTGCATACCGGACGGTAACCGATCCTGGACATTGTTCTGTGCACCTGGCTGGCGCATGTTCTGATACAGCAGATCTTCAAATACCGGGCGCGAGCGTTTGAAGCCGTTGGTGCTGACGTTGGCCAGGTTGTTGGAAATCACATCCAGCTTGGTCTGCTGGGACTCCAGGCCGGTTTTGGCCGTCCACAAAGACGAGATCATAAAATTGCCCTCTTGGCTGACAAAGCGTTATCAGCCCTGAATCGATAACATGCTGTTCGCTCGCTGGGCGTTTTCGTCCGCCGAGCTCAACATCTTCATTTGCATATCGTATCGGCGCGCCGCATCTATCATGGTCACCATGGTATCAACCGCGCTGACATTACTGCCTTCCAGCGCGCCGCTCACCAGCGTGGCATCTTCATCTGCCACCAGCGCGCCAGGCTCACCTTCTTCATTGGGCGGCGCACGGAAAAGGCCATCCTCGCCACGCGTTAGCTCACCCTCTTCGGGCGTCACCAACTTAATGCGACCAACATTGACCAGCGCTTCAGGGCCTTCGCCCTGGGGGATAGCACTGATCGTGCCGTCAGCGCCAATAGAAACCTGTGCCCCTTGTGGCACCACAACCGGACCGCCATCGCCCGCTACGGGCTGACCGACACCCGTCATTAGTACGCCGTCGCTGTCGATTTGCAGGTCGCCGCGACGGGTATACGTTTCACCGCCGTCTGCATCCTGCACCGCCATCCAGGCGTCGTCCTGCATGGCAACATCGAGCGAACGGCCGGTGCGCTCAATAGGGCCTTGGGAATAATCGGTATCCGGCGTGGTGGTCACTGCCGAGGTGCGGGTAGGCAGCAAGGCGTCTCCCTCCACTGGCACGGAGCGCGCCGCCTGCAATTGGGCGCGGAAACCAGCCGTAGCAACATTCGACATGTTGTTGCTCACGACCGACTGCTGATCCATCGTATGCTTGGCGCCACTCATGGCGGTGTACAGCATTCTATCCACGCCCTTACTCCCTTAAATCTCGCTAGCCGTTAAAGATTGATGATGGTCTGCAGCAACTCATCCTGGGTACTGATGGTTTGCGAGTTCGCCTGGTAAGCGCGCTGTGCCACGATCATGTCGACCAGTTCGCCAGCCATATCCACGTTGGAGGTTTCCACGGCGCCCGGCTCAAGCAAACCACGCTGGCCGGTACCCGGCGCGCCCACCAACTCTTGGCCCGAGGAACCGGTAGCGGTCCAAAGGTTGTCACCGTTCGGGCTTAGCCCTTCCGGGTTGCGGAAGCTCACCAACGCAATTTGACCCGCCGCGCGTGACTCTTCGTTGGAGTAGTTGCGCATGATCGACCCATCGTCTTCGATAGTCACGCCGACCAGCGACCCGGAGGTATAGCCGTCCTGAGACAAGTCATTGACTGTCGAGCTATCGGCAAACTGGGTGGAGTTAGCGAAATCAACCTGGACTTGCTGGCTGGTCAATTCGTTGCCGAATTCACTTTGAAGTGTAAGCTGGTCGCCAGCTGCATCAGTTACAGGGTCACCGCTAGCATCAACTCCCTCATATTCACCCGCCGTTGGGTTGATGTAGTTAACGCCATTCGACGACATCGCATCTGGCTCGTCTAGGTCCAAATCGAATGCTTCAAAGTCGTTGCTTAAACGGCCATCTGAAGTAAATTCGAAATCTTCACCCGCAATATCGGTAAAACCATAATTCGGTGCGCCTGCTGGGCCGCCGGACATTCGGGCGTCGACCCGCCATTGGTTGGCATCGGTCTTGGTGAAGTACGTAGTCAGGTTGCGTGCGTTACCCTGCGAGTCGTAAATCGTGCCGTTCGTCGAATAAGAGTATTGGCTGGAATCCAGGCCGTTAGCCACGTCTTCTGCAGAAGGGACATCCGCTAAAGTAGCTTCTTCTGCATCTAGGTTTAGCGATACTTCGAGGTTTTCTGTGGCACTTGCTGCCAGATCACCCGCGTCAACGCTAAGCGCTTCAACATCACCGCCGCCCTGAACATTGCCTTCACCGTCAGCTGGGTACCCCATGATCTGAGCACCCTGGGCATTTACCAGATCGCCATCAGCGGTCATGGTCAATTGTCCATTACGCGAATAGCCCACTTCACCATTGGGCTGCTGGAACCGGAAGAAGCCTTCACCGGCGATTGCCAGATCCATGTTTCGGTTCGATGACTCAACATTGCCTTGGCTGAAGTTTTGCAGCACAGAAGAGGTGCGCGTACCCAAGCCAATACGCGACTCTGCATAAACGTCGGCAAACTGCACGTTCGAGCTTTTAAAACCGACCGTTTGCGAGTTGGCAATATTGTTACCCACGGCTCCCAGCTTTTCTTGCTGGGCATTCAGGCCGCTTAACGCTTGTGAAAAACTCATGGTTTAGTCCCCTACAATATATCAATAAGTCACGGCTTAAAGGATTTGTTTTATTTGATCGAGTGTCGCTTGACCGTAGACGGCACCGAGGTCCAGGCGTATTTCTTCACCTGACTCAGCGGGAGTTACGCCCTGAACCTGGGCATAATTCAGTGTCTCTGCTTCTAGCTCTTCACCCTCAGCGTCGGTAGCTTTATAGCTGACGTTGTAAGAGCCCTCTGGTACCGCGGCTTCATCATTGTTCAAGCCGTTCCAGCTAAATGACTCGACACCCGCGTCGACCCCTTCAACTTTATTGGTATAAACAACTTCGCCCGTTTGGTTAGTCACGGTGATCTCAACGTTTTCCGCAGGCTCACTTAGCTCAATGCCAAAGGGGGTTGCGTAGTTACTACCGTCTTCGTTAAGCCCCACTTTTATTTGATTACCCGGTACAAGCACGGCATTTCCAATCAATCCTGAAGCTTGCAGCATCTGGGAAGCATCCATCTGCTGCGTAATGCCACCAAGGGTATCGTTCAATTCTTCGATGCCGCTGACCGTATTGATCTGGGCCAGTTGGGAGGTCATCTCCGCATTTTCCATCGGATTCATCGGGTCTTGATTTTCCAGCTGAGTGATCAGCAGGGTCATGAAACTCTCACGCAACTCTTCCGACTGCTGAGCGGGCATCCCGCTCGAGCCTCCGCCGTTGACATTGCTTAGTACACTCGTATCGATATTCATGGCTTACCCTTCACCCAGAGAAAGTGTCTGCATCAGCATTTGTTTACTGGTGTTAAAGACCTCAACGTTGGCTTGGTAGGAGCGCGAGGCCGAAATCATATTGACCATCTCATGGACAGGCTCAACGTTTGGCTTGGCGACATAGCCGTCCTCGTCCGCCGAGGGATGATTGGGCATATACTCAAGCCTTAGCGGCGAGTCATCTTCGACCACCTCGGTCGCGCGAACGCCACCCACGCCATAGCGTGAGTTGTTGGCCTGTGACTCAAACATGACCTGCTTGGCTCGGTACGTCTCACCGTCCGGGCCCGCTACGCTGTCGGCGTTGGCCATGTTGCTGGCGGTCACATTCATGCGTTGCGACTGGGCGCCCATGGCAGAACCCGCAATATCAAATGCAGAAAACATCGACATATATCTCCTATCCTCTGCAAGCCAGATTATTCTGGCTGCATGGCAGTCTTGAGCCCTTGGATTCGGCTGTTCATTATCGTGAGGCCTGCCTGATAGCGCACTGCGTTATCGGCAAACTGTGAACGCTCACGGTCCATTTCGACGGTATTACCATCTAGGCTGGGCTGACTGGGCGTCCGGTAAAGCAGATCGGTATTATTGCCGCCTGCGGGAGCAGGCCCTCGACCCTCCAGATGATGATCCGATGTCCGCGACAACGCCAAGCCACCGCTATTGCCGCTTTGCTCACGCTGACCACCTTCAACGGCTTTTTTCAGCTCGCTGGCAAAGTCGATATCCCGCGCTTTATAGTTTGGGGTATCGGCATTGGCAATATTCGCGGAAAGCACTTCATGCCGTGCCTGCCGCAACCCCAGCGCTTGCTGGTGGTAATTCAAAGAAGATTCTAATTGGTCAATCATGCCAACCCTCGCTCGCTGAGAGGCAAAATAGAATTTATTGATGATGAAGAATACGCCGAGGCCTGTCAGCCTAAAGCATGGAACAACCCTCGTTTCACCCATTATTTCTTGTGATAATCCTCATGCGTTTTCGCTAGAATTGATACAGGTATCATTACGCTTCCTTCATTGAGCATCCTCTCCCATGCGTCGATCGTCGCTTACTTTGGGGCCAGACATTTCGTTACGTTTTTTACGTGACCTCTTGCTGGCCAGCATATCGTTATTTATTTTCATACCGATCTCTAGCGCGTCCGAAACTAAGCACGCTGCGCTGATGGAAAGCGTGCATCAGTTTCTCTACCAAGAAACACAGGCGCTCGGCAGCGAAGTGGTGATCAACCTTCGCGAGCCCTCGCCACACCTGCCTACCTGCACCAATCCTGAAGCGTTTCTTACCAATCAAAACGAAGCCCCGCTGGGCCGCGTTTCCGTGGGCGTTCGCTGCGGCACCGATAGCCGTCAAGTCCGCTATTTACAGGCAGAGGTGGATGTCATCGGCAGCTACCTGGTGGCAGCGGTGGATATTGAGCGTGGTGCACAAATAACACCTGACATGCTGGCAGAGGAAGATGGTAATTTAGGTGACCTCTCTTCGCGCGCGATTACCGATCCCGACGACATTGTGGGTACAATCGCACGGCGCCCGATCGCCAGCGGCACGACGTTTCAGACGCATTTCATTCAAGCACCCCGTCTTGTTGAACGAGGGCAGCGCGTCAAGGTCATAGCACAAGGTGCTTCTTTTCGTGTTTCTCGCGAGGGTGAAGCACTGGGAGATGGCGCTAGGGACGAGGACGTCAGGGTACGTTTCGGTTCTCGCGAAGTGCTCACCGCACGCGTGATTGAGCGCGGTACGCTGATTGTCGATTTTTAATTGAATGGCTAAAGTTTTACTCGGGGGCGCCGATAGTTCACGTAATCCGCGCACCGCGCGCTCAACGTTGACGATGAGGCACACAACGTGAAAATTGATAACGTCAATAACCCACTGCTTCGCTCCAATCCTGCCCAGCAGCGCGAAGATACCCAAAAAGTGGGTAATTCGCCATCTGCCACACCAGGTGGCGAAGCGAAAGGCTCTACCCAACTCAGCACGCAGAGTGCTGATGAAACTTACGATATCGACAGCGCTAAAGTCGAAGAAATTCGTGATGCTATCCGTGATGGCCGGCTTGAAATCCGCGCTGACCGCATCGCGGACGGCCTGATTGCCAATCTCCGCGAGTTCCAGGAGTAAGCTATGAGCCTCGCCAGCTTGTTGACTGACCAGCAACAGCGTGTCGATGCGTTGATCACATTGCTGAGCAACGAGCAAAATCTGCTAACCCAAGGCGATATCGACGGCGACGCCCTTGCTGAGGTGGCGCACCAGAAGCAGCAATTGCTGACGGAACTGGAGCGCATTGAATCTCTTCGGCGTAGTGTGCAAAAGCGTCTAGGGTATGAAAGCGGGGCACTGGGTGCCAAGGCAGCGGCACAGGATGCGGGCTGTACAGACGCATGGCAGCACCTGCTGGAAAAAAGCGAACGCGCCGCCCGCTTGAACGCACTTACCGGTAAGATGCTGTCGTTGCGCATGCAACATAATCAGCAAATGCTCGATTACATCCGCCAGATAGCTGAAAAAACGCTCTACACCCCCACCGGCCGCAACTCTGCTCAATCAGGTAAGATCAACGCATCTGCATAGCCCTTAAAAGCTAGACAAATCTTTTACATGGCGTTTAAATCATGAAACGTGCCTTCGTTTCTTTACGCCATGGGATTATCGATGCTGCCTCATTTACCTAACCAGTTCACCGCCCTCGTGACGGGTGCATCAGGTGGAATTGGTAATGCGTTCGTCAAACGCCTGCTCGCCTCACCACAAACAGGTCGTATTTTCGCCGTCAGTCGCCAGCCGCTTCTGCTGCAGGATGACCGCCTTACCCATGTACACCTTGATGTTTCTCAAGCAGAAGATCGCCTCGAGCTTGCAAGGCAACTCAACAACATACCCGTTCATCTGTTTTTCAATGCCATAGGCCTACTGCATGACGCCTCACAAGGCATCAACCCCGAAAAGCGCCTGGATAGGTTGACGCTTGAAGGACTCACCCAGGTCATGCAAACCAATGCGTTTACGCCGGCGCTATTGATCTCGGCGGTTCAGTCTTCTCTACAGGGATCTCACCCCAGCATTATTGCCAGTCTGTCGGCTCGCGTTGGCTCGATCAGCGATAATCATCTAGGCGGCTGGTACAGTTACCGTGCCAGCAAAGCGGCACATAATATGCTGATGAAGACCGCGGCAATCGAGCTTTCACGCCTCAACAAACAGTCGATTGTGCTATGCCTGCACCCTGGCACGACGGATACACCGCTTTCCCAGCCTTTCCAGACCCGAGTACCCAGTAGCAAGCTGTTCACACCCGAATTTGTCGCTTCGCAGCTAGTTGATGTCATGGCTAAGCGCACACCTGAAGACACGGGAAGCTTCTGGGACTGGGCAGGCGAACCTATCGAGTGGTGAGGCACACAGCAAAAAGCCCCGAGCACATTGTGCTCGGGGCTTTTCTTA